>NZ_CP029008.1:3287500-3945000 GCF_024585165.1 Bradyrhizobium sp. WBOS07 | reverse complement strand
CCGGTTTCTCCCAAAGCTTGCTTCTCAAACCGCCCTGGACTCGCCATTGTGCGCCCGCAACAGGATTGGAAGCGGAGAAGCATCAATGTCGGACAAGGTCTCGCGTCGCCGTTTCGCGAAACTCGCGGGGCTGTCCGCGACCGGCCTGACCGGTTCGCTCGATGCAGCCGAAGCGAGACCGGCAGCGCCGCGCGCCGGCTTTCCGGCCGGCTTCGTCTGGGGAACAGCGACCTCGTCCTACCAGGTCGAGGGCGCAGTCAACGAGGATGGGAGAGGGGCCTCGATCTGGGACAAGTTCGTGCGCATCCCCGGCAAGATCGAGGACGGCACCACTGGCGACCGCGCCAATGAGCACTATCACCGCTACAAGCAGGACATTGCCCTCATCAAGGAACTCGGCTGCAAGGCCTACCGCTTCTCGGTGGCCTGGCCGCGGCTGTTTCCGGACGGCGACGGCAAGCCCAATCCAAAGGGGCTCGACTTCTACAACCGGCTCATTGACGAGCTTCTGAAGAACGGCATCGAGCCGTGGCTGACGCTCTATCATTGGGACCTGCCGCAATCGCTTGAGGATCGCTTCGGCGGCTGGCGCTCGACGGAGACCTGCAAGATCTTCGGCGACTACGCGGCCTATGTCTCCAAGCATCTGACCGATCGCGTCAAGAACGTCTTCACGCTGAACGAGAGCGGCCGCTTCGTCTATTTCGGCTACGGCATCGGCATCGACGCGCCGGGCTTGACGCTGCCGCAAGCCGACGTCAACCAGATCAGGCACAACAGTGCGCTGGCCCACGGGCTCGCGGTGCAGGCGGTGCGCGCCCACGGCCGCCGCGGCACGAGGGTCGGGCCGGCCGAGAACGTCGATGCTTGCGCGCCCGCGATCGACACGCCGGAAAACGTTCGCGCCGCTGAGATCGCGCTCCGCGAGATGAACGCCGGTTATCTCAACGTTATCATGACGGGCCGCTACACCGACGCCTTCCTGAAATTCGCCGGTGCCGACGCGCCCAAGTACACCGATGCGGAGCTGAAGATCATCTCCTCGCCGGTCGATTTCCTCGGCCTCAACATCTACGCGCCGCAGAACTATGTGGTGGCGTCCGATCACGGCGCCGGCTTCATGCCGCTGCCGATTCCGAAATCGTTTCCGCATATGAACTCGGACTGGCTGCGCGTCGGACCCGAGACGATCTACTGGGTGCCGAAGCTCGCGGCAAAGATCTGGAAGACGGATGCGATCTATATCAGCGAGAACGGCGCCTCTGGCGACGACGCCGTGACGCCCGACGGCAAGATCTACGACACCGATCGCATCATGTATCTGCGCAACTATCTCGCCCAGCTCCAGCGCGCCACGGCCGAGGGCGTGCCGGTGCGCGGCTATTTTCTCTGGAGCCTGGTGGACAATTTCGAATGGGTCTACGGGCTGAACAAGCGCTTCGGACTTTACCACGTCAATTTCGATACCCAGGTGCGCACACCGAAACTCAGCGCCAGCTTCTACCGCAACGTGATCGCGAAGAACGCGGCGGGGGCGTGATCGCCTCCCTCGCGCCGAGCTCGTCATGCCCGGGCTTGTCCCGGGCATCTACGTTCTTTGAGCTTGGAGCAACGCGTGGATGGCCGGGACAAGCCCGGCCATGACCTCGCGGAGGCTTTCGCCCAGCGGAAAATTTGCTGAGGGTGGAAGAGGGCGTTTGACGCTCCGCATTGACTCTCCTATCTGCCTTATTCAGAACCGTCCTCAAACAACCACAACAAGAGGACATGCCCATGGCTGACGCACTCATCATCGATGCCTGCCGGACCCCGCGCGGCGTCGGCAAGGCCGGCAAGGGGGCACTCTCGGGCATTCATCCGCAGCAACTGGGCGCTACCGTTCTGCGCGCGCTCGCCGAGCGCACCGGCATCGACACCGCCGACGTCGACGACATCGTCTGGGGCTGCAGCGCGCAGGTCGCGACGCAAAGCGGCGATCTCGGCCGGATGTCGGCGCTCGATGCCGGCTACGACGTGCGCGCCAGCGCCGTGACGCTGGATCGTTTTTGCGGAAGCGGCATCACCAGCGTCAACATGGCCGCATCCTCGATCATGGCCGGCGCGGAAGACCTCGTCATCGCCGGCGGCTGCGAGATGATGTCGATGGAGGGCCGGCGCGGCAGTGGCCCGATGATGATGGACAACGGCAATCTGCGGCTCCGCGCGCGGCATCCGCAGTCGCATCAGGGCGTCTGCGCGGATGCGATCGCGACGCTGGAAGGCATTACCCGAGGGGATGTCGACGCGCTCGGGCTGGAGAGTCAGAAACGGGCCGCGCACGCGATCGCGAACGGCTACTTCAAGAAGAGCCTCGTGCCGGTCCATCGCGAGGACGGCAGCCTTGCACTCGACCACGAGGAATATCCGCGGCCGCAGACCACGATGGAGGGGCTGAGCAGCCTGAAACCGGCATTCCCGGCGATCGCCGACTATGCGCTCGACGACAAGGGCACGACCTATCGCGGACTGATCCTGCAGGAATATCCTGATCTCGAGATCAACTTCGTGCACCATGCCGGCAACTCGTCCGGCGTCGTCGACGGCGCCGCGGCGATCCTGCTGGCCTCGCCCGCTTACGCCAAGGCGCACGGCCTCAAAGCCCGCGCCCGCGTGGTGGCGATGGCGAATATGGGGGACTCGCCGACGCTGATGCTGAACGCGCCGGTGCCGGCCACGCGCAAGGTGCTGGCGAAGGCGGGCTTGACCGTCGACGACATCGACCTGTTCGAGATCAACGAGGCGTTCGCGGTGGTGGCGGAAAAATACATCCGCGACCTCGAACTCGATCGTGCCAAGGTCAACGTCAACGGCGGCTCGATCGCGCTCGGTCATCCCATCGGCGCCACCGGCTCGATCCTGATCGGCACCGTGCTCGACGAGCTCGAACGGCGCGATCTCAAGCGCGGTCTCGTCACCATGTGCGCCGCCGGCGGCATGGCGCCCGCCATCATCATCGAGCGCGTCTAGCCGATCGCCCGTCACTTTCTCCCTGCTTTTACGGGGAGGAAGACCGGCGATATCGATCCAGCCCTTATTTTTCAGGGTGAATCGCGCGCTTCCCGTCAGAAAGAGGCCGGTCGTCGCTTGTCGAAAGCGGCGAATCAGTTCTAGCAAGATGTCGTGCGGGCCTTTGAAACAAGGCAAAATCCGCTGCTCAAGGCTTCTTCCGCACTGGAAGTGGCTAAAATGCAGGGTTTTTTGTCACATGGGGCCAAAAAAGCCCGTAAAACCGCGACAAAACTGTGCAGAAGGCTATAGGCCTTCGCCGGTTGGTCTAATATGCAGCCGTCACGAATCAGAGGAGACACGATGGCCACCCAAATGTCCAAATCGCAGTTGATCGAAAAGATTGCGACCGCCACAGAGCTTTCCAAGCGCGACGTCAAGAACGTCATGGAGACGCTGACCGACGTCGGTCACAAGGAGCTCAAGAAGAACGGCCTGTTCCTGGTGCCGGGCTTCGCCAAGTTCGTCGTGATCAAGAAGCCGGCGACCAAGGCACGCAAGGGCACCAACCCGTTCACGGGTGAAGAGATGATGTTCAAGGCCAAGCCGGCCCGCAAGATCGTCCGCGCCCGCCCGGTCAAGGCGGCCAAGGACGCCGTGGGCTAACGACGCAAGGCCCCCTCGGATAAGGGGGCCTTTTGTTTGGGGCAGCCGCGAGGACTTGAGACGGAGGGCTCAACCCTTGCGGCGCTTCACCCTGACCGGAACGGGTTGAAGCTGCGGCCCCGGCGCCGCCAGCGCATCGCGAAGCCGGTCGATCGCGCGATCGAGCATTTGGCGCAGCCGCTGCGTCTTCCGCGATCCCTTTGCTTTCTCCAGCAATTTCTTCATCGCCTCACTCCGCCGCTTCGACCTTCGCGTTGACCTGAGCTTCGACCGGTTCGAGCGCCGCGGCGATGGCTTCGTCGACGCGCTCCAGCCAGATGAATTCGAGGTTGTCCCGTGCGCTCTTCGGGATGTCGTCGTAGTCCCGCTTGTTGCGCGCCGGCAGCATCACCCGCTTCAGGCCGGCGGCCGCGGCTGCGACCACCTTCTCCTTGATGCCGCCCACCGGCAGCACCAGGCCGCGCAGCGAGATCTCGCCGGTCATGGCGGTGTCGCTGCGCACGGTGCGGTTGGTGAGCAGGGACGTCAGCGCCGTGAACATCGCAACGCCCGCGCTGGGCCCGTCCTTCGGGGTTGCTCCCGCCGGGACGTGAACGTGGATGTCGCTCTTCTCGAACGCTTGCGGATCGATGCCGAGCTGCGAGGCGCGGCTCTTCACCAGCGTCATCGCAGCCTGCACGCTCTCGCGCATGACGTCGCCGAGCTGGCCGGTCAGGATCATGCCGCCCTTGCCGGGCACCTTTGACGCCTCGATGAACAGGATGTCGCCGCCGACCGGCGTCCAGGCAAGGCCGGTGGCCACGCCCGGAATGCTGGTGCGCTGGGCGATCTCGCCTTCGAAACGCGGCTGGCCGAGCACGGTGACGATGTCCTTCGCCGCGATCACGACCTTTTCGGCCGTGCCCTCGGCGACCTGCACCGCGGCGTGCCGGAACAGCTTGCCGATCTCGCGCTCGAGGTTGCGCACGCCGGCCTCGCGCGTGTAGCCCTTGACCACCAGCTTCAGCGCCTCCGGCTCGATCTCGGCCTGCTCGGCCGAGAGGCCGTTGGCCTCCAGCTGCCGCCGCACCAGATAGCGCCGCGCGATCTCCAGCTTCTCGTCCTCGGTGTAGCCGGCGAGGCTGATCAGCTCCATGCGGTCCAGCAGCGGGCCCGGGATCTGGTCGAGCATGTTGGCGGTCGCGATGAACACCACGCGCGACAGGTCGAACGGCACGCCCAGGTAATTGTCCCGGAACGTCCCGTTCTGCTCGGGGTCGAGCACCTCCAGCATGGCGGCCGAGGGATCGCCCTGCACGCCACGGCCCATCTTGTCGATCTCGTCCAGCATCATGACGCAGTTCCGGCTGCCTGCCTTCTTGATGCCCTGGATGATGTTGCCCGGCAGCGCGCCGATATAGGTGCGCCGGTGGCCGCGGATCTCGGCCTCGTCGTGCACGCCGCCGAGGCTGACGCGGACGAAGGGACGGTCCATCGCGCGGGCGATGGATTGGCCGAGCGAGGTCTTGCCGACGCCGGGCGGGCCGACGAAGCACAGGATCGGCGCCTTGCCCTTCGGGGCGAGCTTGCGCACCGCCAGATATTCGATGATCCGGCCCTTGATCTTCTCCAGGCCGAAATGGTCGGCGTCGAGGATGGCTCGCGCCTCCTTGATGTCGATCGGCTTCTCCGGGGGCAGCGCCCAGGGCAGCTCGATCAGCCAGTCGAGATAGGTGCGGACCATGCCGGCTTCGCCGGCGGCCTCCGGCATGCGCTCGTAGCGGCGCAGCTCCTTCTTGGCGTGCGCGTCGGCCTCGGGCGGCATATTGGCCTTGGCGATGGCAGAAGTCAGCTCGGCGACCTCGGCCGCCTTGCCGTCGCCTTCACCGAGCTGGCGCTGGATGGTCGCCATCTGCTCGCGCAGGATCGCCTCGCGCTGCCGCTCGTCGAAGGAGGCCTTGGTCTTCTGGCCGATTTCGTTGGAGATGCGTAGCACCTCGAGCCGCTCGGCCAGGTGCTTGGACACCCTCTCGACGCGCAAGACGAGGTCGATGGTCTCCAGCACCTCCTGCTTGTCCTGCGGCTTGATGTCCATGAACGAGGTCGCCAGGTCCGCCAGCGCGCCCGGCGCACTGGTGCCCTGGAACATCGCGGCCAGCTCGGGCGGCGCCTGCGGCAGCAGCTCGATGGCCTCGATCGCCTGACGCTGCAGGTTCAGGGCGCGGGCCTCGATCTCGGGCGAAGTCGTGGTCGGCTCGGGAATCTGCTGGAAGCGCGCCACGGGAAACGGCGTCCCCGGCAGGAAGTCGAGCAGGCGTGCGCGCTGGACGCCCTGGCAGACGATGTGGTGGGTGCCGTCGGGCGCGGTGATGTAGCGCACGATATTGGCGATGGTCGCGACCCGGTAGAGGTCGTCCGGCCCCGGCGCATCGGTCTCGGGGCTGCGTTGCAGGACGATGCCGACGGGCCGCTGCTCGCGCAGCGCCTGCTGGGCGGCGGCGATGGACTTCGCCCGGCCGATCGTGATCGGCGCGATGGCGCCGGGAAATAGCACCATCTCGCGCACGGGGATGATGATCAGCGCGTCGTCGGGGATCTTCGCGTCGTTGTTGGTCTGTTCGTTGTTCATCTGTTCGGTGGCCATGATCGACCTCAGGATTTGGCGAGGCGCAGTGCGACGCAGCCGTCCATCACGAAACGGCTGATGGCGTAGCGGCCGATGGGCAATGCAATACGGCGCTCAAAACGCCCCTGCGGCAGCTCGAGCCGGTGGATGCGGGCGTTGCGGAGCTCCGGCGGCAGGGTGCGCTGCCCGGAGATGACGAGCACGCCGTCATGAATGACCGTCTCGACATTGTCCGGATTGACGCCCGGGAGCGCCACCAGGATCAGGAGCTCGTGCTCGGTTTCCAGCACGTCGATCGGCGGCTCCCAGCAGGCTTCCTGGCGGCCGAACTGCTGGCGCAGCCGGTCGGCGCGGGTCAGCGAATCCAGGGCTTCGGACAGCATCCAGTCGAGGGGATTTTTGGGTTGCATGTGGAAGGCTCAGGGGTGGGAAAGCCTGCATATGGGGCCGGTTCCCGGAAAATCCAGAGCGCCGGCGCCGGCGTGCCATGCGCTGTCGTGCAATCCAAAAACAAACGCCGCGGCAGGGCCGCGGCGTTCCGTCATCGACAGCGGCGCGGGTCAGGCCGCGGCGCGGTATTCTTCCTCCGCTTCGAGGTTGATCACGGACGTCGCGAGCTCCGTCAGCGTGTGATCAGTCGCCTCTTCTTCGTCCAGCGTCGCCTGAAGCAGCCTTGCCGCGTCCTGCATGCCGAGTTCCTCGGCCCAGGTCCGCAAGGTGCCGTAGCGGGAGATCTCGTAGTGCTCGACCGCCTGGGCGGCCGCGAGCAGTCCCGCATCGAGCGCCGGTGCGCCCTTGAAGTCCTTCATGATCTCGGCGCCCTCGTCGGTGATGCCGTTGATGGCCTCGCAGGGCTTGCCGCGTGCCGGCTTGCCCAGCATCTTGAAGATCTGGTCGAGCCGCTTGACCTGACCCTGGGTCTCGCGCAGGTGCTTGTTGAAGGCTGCGGCCAGCTCTTTCGATTGTGCTGCCTTCGCCATCTTGGGCAACGTCTTGATGATCTTGTTCTCGGCGAAATAGATGTCCTTCAGCGTCTCCAGAAACAGGTCGCTGAGCATCTTCGGTGCCTGACGCGGCCGGCGCGCCGCGGTCTTCTTGGTCGTACGCTTCTTTGCTTGCTTAGCCATAGGTCCTCCTCACGAGGTGACACGGGAAGGCCTCGCCCTCCTCAATCCTCAGGCGATCAAAGCCGCTTCAATAACGAAAGTTCCAATCTGCAACCGGTCGACGCTCAGGTCGGGCGCTTATACGGATCTTCCTGGCGCTGCCGCGCCTCGGTGTTGCGATCGAGCTGCGCCCGCTCGCCGCGCCTGAGGTGGCCGGCCTTCATCACGCCATAGACGAGGATCCCGCCGAGCACGAAGGCTCCGATGAACCAGAGCCAGAGCAGATTGGCCGAGAGCTGGCCGAGCAGCATTCCGATTCCACTGTCGCTCATCGATCGTCTCCAGTGATTTTGCAAAACGGTCCTGCCGGGCTAAGTCAGTCCGCCCGCCATCGTTCCAGCGTTCCGGGATCCCGGCGAGACATGCTCGGCTTCGCCCTGTCCGCTGCGCCAACCGTGATCGCGGCTTCGATTTTGGTGGTGATCGCGCTGCTCGGAAACCGACTGCTGCACCGGCTCGGGGATCGCATCCCGTCCTCCGGATTGCCGGCGGGCTGCTGCTGCTCGGCGCGTCCTATCAGGTGATCTTCCGTGATCGCAAGCACTCTCGGACCCACAGGAAATGCCGTGCTCTTGCGCGTCCCCGGCATGCTGCTCGCGGCCTAGTCGGGCAGTTCGTGATCAACGGGGTTGCGGCCGCCTGCCATGGCGCCGCGATAGCAGGTGAATCCATTGATCTTGCCGTCCGTTTCGTGGTTTTGACAACAGATCCGGGCCGCTTTCGCTTGCACTGCCATATTGCTTTGACGTACTTCCGGTCTAACAAGACCATCGTCGGGAAATCGGGATGTCGATGACAACGGACGAGCTCGCCAAGCGACAGGCCATCATCGACGCTTGCCGGCGCATGAATGCGCTCGGCATCAACCAGGGCACCTCGGGCAATATCTCTGTCCGGCATGTGGACGGGCTTCTGGTCACGCCGACCAGCGTGCCCTATGAGGCCATGACGCCCGGGCAGATCGTGTTCATGACCATGGACGGCGCACACGGGCCCGACCAGAAGCCGTCGAGCGAATGGCGATTTCATCGCGACATCCTGAAGTCGCGGCCCGAGATCAACGCCGTCGTGCACGCCCATCCGACCTATTGCACCATCCTGGCGATCATGGGCATGGAGATTCCGCCGGTGCATTACATGATCGCGGCGGCCGGCGGCGACAGCATCCGCTGCGCGTCCTATGCGACGTTCGGAACGGCGGAGCTGTCCGAACATGCGGTGCGGGCGCTGGAGGGCCGGCTTGCCTGCCTGCTCGACCACCACGGCATGATCGCGATCGGCAAGACGCTGGACAAGGCGATGTGGCTCGCCGTCGAGGTCGAGACGCTGGCGCGGCAATATCACGGCTGCCTCCAGATCGGACAACCGCCGCTGCTCCCCAGCGCCGAGATCGAGCGGGTCCGCCAGCGCATGGCCGGCTACGGCCTGTCGGAAGGGTAGGGCAGGCAGAGGGTGTTCGTACGGATCAGGCATCTCGTCGATCGCAAGGGGACGAACCGCACCATGGTTCGGCTGCGTGCCCTCCTGCGCAGCAACGAATTCTACCTGATCCCGCTCGCGCTGGTGATCGGCACGCTCGCGGGCTCGGTCGTGACGCTGATGGCCCGCATCGCCCAGATCGCGCATGTGGTGATCTACGGCATTCCCATTGATGTTCACCTTTCGGCTCACGAAAGCGTCAGTCCGTGGGCGGCCCTGATCGCGCCCGCGCTCGGTGGGCTGTCGCTCGGAATCATGGAATGGTCGCGGCGGCGCATGAAGATATCGAACGCGGTCGACCCGATCGAGGCGAACGCGCTGCGCGGCGGCAATCTCTCGATGCGCGACAGCGTGGTGGTGTCGAGCCAGACGCTGATCTCAAACGGCTGTGGTGCCTCGGTCGGCCTCGAGGCGGGCTACACCCAGATCGGCTCTGGAATTGCTTCGCTGCTCGGCAAGTTCTTCAATCTTCGCCGCAACGATCTGCGCCTGATGGTCGGTTGCGGCGCTGCGGCGGCGATCGCGGCGGCGTTCGGCGCGCCGATCACCGGCGCCTTCTATGCCTGCGAGCTGATCGTCGGCGTTTATTCGGTCGGCAGCGCGGCACCGATCCTGGCCGCCTCGCTCGCCGGCGCGTTGACCGCGCAATGGCTCGGCGGCGCGCCGTATTCGCTGGAGATACCAAAGGTCAGCGCGGTCGGCGTCGAGCAATATCTGGCATTGATCGGGCTGGCGCTCATCACCAGCGGCGTTGGCATCGCCGTGATGCGCTCCTCGCCGATGTTCGAGCGCCTGTTCGCCTGGCTGCCGGTCTGGCTGCGCCCGGTGATCGGCGGCCTGATCGTCGGCGGTTTCGCGATCATCACGCCGCAGGTGCTGGCGGCCGGCCACGGCGCCATGGTGCTCGACCTCTTTCACGACATGACGATCGGCCTGATCGCGCTGATCATCGCCTTGAAGGTGACGGCCTGCCTGATCTCGCTCGCCTCGGGTTTCCGGGGCGGCCTGTTCTTCGCCTCGCTGTTCGTCGGCAGCCTGATCGGCAAGTTCTTTGCCGCGGTGCTGCTCCTGATCAGCCCGAACTTCGCGATCGATCCGCTGGTGGCGATGCTGACCGGAATGGCGACGCTCGGCGTCGCCATCGTGGGCGGCCCGCTCACCATGTCGTTCCTCGTGCTTGAGATGACCCGCAACGTCGACGTCACCGCCGTGGTGCTGGCCGGCTGCATCGTCACCTCGATCTGCGTCCGGTTCATGTTCGGCCATTCCTTTTCGACCTGGCGCCTGCATCTGCGCGGCGAGACCATCCGCAGCGCCAACGACGTCGGCTGGCTGCGCAATCTCACCGTGGAGCGGCTGATGCGCTCCGACGTCGGCAAGGTGCCCTCGACCACGACGATCGCCGCCGTCCGCCGCGAGTTCGCGCTGGGCTCGCGGCCGGGAATCGTGATCGTCAACAACGCGGACGAATATGTCGGGCTGGTCATGCTGCCCGACTTGTTCTCCAATGATCTCGACAGCATCGCCGACGACATCCAGGTGGTCGAGCTCGCCCGCCTGATCGACATCGTGCTGATCCCGGAAATGAACGTGAAGTCGGCGATGGCTGTGTTCGACGAGGCCGAGGCCGAGATGCTGGCGGTGGTCGATTCCACCGACAGCCGCAAGGTGATCGGCTTTCTCACCGAGACTTTCGCCCGCCGTCGCTATGTCGAGGAGATCGACAAGGCGACGCGCGGCGTGCTGGGGGCGTTGTCGTAAGCGCCCTATTGGCGGGGTGGGGCTGCAACGAGGCAGGTCACGATCCGCCGCACCAGTGGAAGCACCACGAGCAGGGTTGGAAAGGCGACCAGCCAGGATAGCGCCCAGGCGCCGGGCCAGGTCGCGAGGAACGCCGGCGTCGCGCCGAGGCTCCGGAGCGTCGAAATGACCGATACCACCGCCGTCATGAGGATGGACAGCACGAACGGCATCACGATCGGCGCATAGCGCGCCGGCAGTTTGCGAACCGCAATCATCTGATTTCTCTTATGGAAAGACGCGTCGATCACGTTGAACCCTGGAAATGGCATCGATCCCGACGACGTCGGTTGATGCGTTGGTTCACGTCAAACGCTTACGGCGACCGCAAAACGGCGCGGCTGTTCATTATCCGCTCAGGTTGGAGGGTGCAAGCTGCGGATTGGCCGTTCGTTTACAATCGTTCAAAGCGTGGCGGATTGCCGCGATCAGGAAACCATTTCAGTGGTTTGCGCATTTGACGTGGTTTGCATATCTTTACGCAAGAACCTAGGAGGTCAAAATGACTGCTAGACCGATGATTTCTGCCGGCCGCAACCTGGCGCTGGCCGCGTTCGCAAGCCTGGCAATGGTCGCAACCTCCATGTCGCCCTCGGCTGCGGCGTCCCCCGGGACGGCCGAGGCGCTGTTCGCGAAGCCTGTCTCGGCAGGGCAGGGCTCGTCCGAGGTCACTGATTTCAGCGCAGCCCGGCGTCGCCACCACTATCGACGCGGACCGAATGCTGCCGGTCTCGCCTTCATGGGCTTGGCTGCGGGGGTGATCGGTGGCGCAATCGCCGAGAGCCGGCGCCGCGAATATTACGAGAACCGCTATTACTACGGCTCGCGTCCCTACTATGGCGGGCCCGGCTATTACGGCGGTCACGGCTATTACGGCGGCGGTGGCGGTCAATTCTATTACGATCCGGGCTACTAGCGATCGTATCGAGCGATCGTTTTCGACGCGGCCCGATTGGACTGCATGAAGGAGGGCGGTGCTTTGTACCGCCCTTTTTGATGCGTCGGTGCTCTTGTAGCCCGGATGGAGCGAAAGCGTAATCCGGGGCCGCTCGCCCGGCATCTTGCACTGTCCCGGATTGCGCTGCGCTCCATCCGGGCTACGGTACCGTGCCTGTGTCGGCCTCTGTCAATCCATCGCCGCAAAAATATTCCACTTTACCGAAATTCGGAAATGGCGTATGTGTCGCCCATCCCGGCTCATCCAGGAGGGGCGATCTCGAGGTCGTCTTGATCGCGAGCCGGGCTTGCGGTGGACGCGGCAGCGTCGGCACGAGAGGTGCGGGCAGGGCGGGTAGTCCCTGTGAGCCCGAGGCCGCGTGTAGACGAACGGCGCTGCTAGGTCTCGTCTCGCCTGTAAGTTTCCGGCTTCGTCGACAGGGCTGGAAATACTGCGGCGAAATGGCGGGCCGTGCGTACGGCAAAACCGTGTGGTCCTGGCCGTCGTTGCTACGGTCAAGCTTCCGCGGAGGTGCGAGCGAGCCCAACCGGGCAGACTGCATCATCCAATTCGCGGGGCGAGGGAGGCCAGAAGGAAAGTTCGGCTCCCGGGAGAGCACGGCATAAGCCGTCCGACCATCGCGCAGGGAAGGCCGAGTGATCGGCACCACCTGTATGCTGCTGTGCGGTTCTTCTGCGTGTGCATTTTTGCGCAGCAGACCGCGGGTGCGTTGTCAGCACCCGGCCTTCCCTGCGCCCTCTTGGCTTTCCGAGGCGCGAAGACGAAGCAAAGCTCGGGCGAAACAAGCCGCGAGGCTGATGAGGCATGTCTGCGATTTGAGCGGGCGAGCACAAACTCCGATCTCGTAGGGTGGGCAAAGCGCAGCGTGCCCACGCGTCTTTCGCCGCATCTGAAGGATCGTGGGCACGGCGCTATGCGCCTTTGCCCACCCTACGACACTGGGTCCCGGCTCTGCGCCGCAACGCTCGCGCGTTGCGGCTTGTCCGGGACACGAGAGCGAGTGGTGATGACGCCGTGCGCCCGCCGGCCCGGCCCATGCCGGCTAAATATTCGGCATCATGCCCGCTGGCGCCGATGGACTTGCCTCTCCCAATCCGGTTCAATGGAATCCATTGCGGCAAACACCGCGGCGAAGGAGACGGCGCGGCCTGCGCCGAGCCGGAACCGGCGCTGCGGCGGCGCGCCATGTTCGGCTGGTCCTGGGACCGCGGGTGATGCGACCGCGCCACTTGCGCGAAGTCGTCGGGAGTGCTCTTGCTTGAGCTGGGGCGGCCGGCCCCGATCCAGAGAGATGAGATGAGCAAGCTCGTTATCCGCGCCGGCGATTTCACCTTCGATGCCCGCTTCGAGGAGCAGCTGGCACCCAAGACTGTCGCCGCCTTTCGCAATGTGCTGCCGTTCGAAAGCCACGTCATCCATGTGCGCTGGAGCGGCGAGGGCGTGTGGATGCCGCTCGGCGACCTCGATTTCGGCGTCGGCTACGAGAACCACACCAGCTATCCCGCGCCCGGCCAGATCATACTCTATCCCGGCGGCATCAGCGAGACCGAGATCCTGTTGGCCTATGGCAGCGTCCATTTCGCGAGCAAGATGGGCCAGCTTGCCGGCAACCATTTCATCACGCTGACCTCCGGCCTGGAGAATCTGGCAACGCTGGGCAAGAGCGTGCTGTGGAAGGGCGCCCTGCCGATTCGCTTTGAGGAAGTCTGAGTGACCGATAACAGCTACCCGCGCGATCTCCGCGGTTACGGCCGCAACCCGCCGCACCCGCAATGGCCCGGCGATGCCCGCATCGCGGTGCAGTTCGTCGTCAATTTCGAGGAAGGCGGCGAGAACAACATCCTGCACGGCGACCGCGCCTCGGAAGCGTTCCTGTCCGACGTGCTCGGCGCGCAGCCGTGGCCCGGCCAGCGCCACGCCAATATCGAATCGATGTTCGAATACGGCTCGCGCGCCGGGTTCTGGCGGCTGTGGCGGATGTTCGGCGAACGCAGCTGGCCGACCACGGTGTTCGGCGTCGCCACCGCGCTCAAGCGCAACCCCGAGATCGTTGCGGCGATGAACGAGGCGGGCTGGGATATCGCCAGTCATAGCCTGAAATGGATCGAGCACAAGGACATGACCGAGGCGCAGGAGCGCGCCGAGATCGCGGAGGCGATCCGCGTCCATACCGAAGCCACCGGCGCGCGGCCGCTCGGCTGGTACACCGGACGTTCCTCGATCAACACCAACCGTCTGCTGATGGAGGAGGGCGGCTTTCTCTATCTCTGCGATTCCTATGCCGACGATCTGCCCTATTGGATCAAGGGCGCGAACGGCAAGCAGCTCGTCATTCCCTATGCGCTGGATGCCAACGACATGCGCTTCATCAACCCGCAGGGGTTTGCAGAAGGCGAGCAGTTCTTCACTTACCTCAAGGATGCCTTCGACGTGCTCTATGCCGAAGGCGAGACCGCGCCCAAGATGATGTCGGTCGGCCTGCATTGCCGCCTCGCCGGCCGGCCCGGCCGCGCTGCGGGCCTGATCCGCTTCCTCGACTATATCGGCAGGCACGAGCGTCTCTGGGTACCGACGCGGTTGCAGATCGCGCAGCACTGGCACGCCAGGCACGCGCATCTTGCCGCCGACGCATTCGAGATCGGTTGACGATGTCGCAGCTTTCCCTGTCCGATCTCAATGCCGCTGCAAAGCCTGATTTCGTGGCGGCGCTTGCCAACGTCGTCGAATATTCGCCGTGGATCGCCGAGCAGCTGGCCGACAAGCGGCCGTTCGCCGGCATCAACCAGCTGCACACGGCACTGATGGCGGCGATCCAAAGCGCCGACCCCGATGTGCAGCTCGCGCTGATCCGGGCGCATCCCGATCTCGCCAGCAAGACCCGGCGCGCGGAAGGCCTCACGGCGGACTCGACCCATGAGCAGAGCAGCGCCGGCCTCGATCGGCTGTCGGATGCCGAATACGCCGCCTTCGAGCGCGTCAACAATGCCTATCGCGCCAAGTTCGGCTTTCCCTATATCGTCTGCGTGCGCCGGCACACCCGGGATTCCGTACTGCGCGATTTCGAGGTCCGGTTGCGCAATATCGCCAAGACCGAGACGCGGCGTGCGATCGAGGAGATCGGCCGCATCTCCGCGCTGCGGCTCGATCAGCTCGTCATTGCCGACGACGCGTTGAAGGTGCATGGCCGCTTGTCGACCCATGTGCTGGACAATCATGTCGGCAGGCCTGCGGCGGGCATCCCGGTGGAGCTTGTCGAACTTTCCGCGCTCGGCGAGAACCGCGTCATCGCGCGCGCGGTCACCAATGCGGACGGCCGCACCGATCAGCCGCTGATCGGTGGCCGGCCGCTGCCGATCGGCCGTTACGAGCTCAGATTCAGCATTGCCGGATACTACGCCGAGCGCAATGTGCAGCTCACCGATCCGCCCTTCCTCGACGAAATCCCGCTGCGCTTCGCGATCAGCGAGCCGGAAGGCCACTATCACGTGCCGCTGCTGGTCACGCCGTGGAGCTATTCGACCTATCGCGGCAGCTAGCCGCCGAACTTGTCGAGCAGCGCCGGAAACAGCCGGTCCGGCTTGAACGGCGGTGCGGTGAAGCGGATGCCGGTGGCATCGGCAATGGCATTGCCGAGCGCGGCAGCGACCGGATTGTACGGGCTCTCGCTCATCGACTTCGCGCCCAACGGACCGATGCTGTCGGACGTCTCGGCGAAGAACACCTCGGTGCGGGGCACGTCGGCGAATGAGGGCAGGTGGTAGTCGCGGAATTTCGGGTTGATGACGCGCCCCTCGGCATCGATCACCATCTCCTCGTAGAGCGCGGCGCCGAGCGCTTGAGCGACGCCGCCTTCGACCTGACCGCGGCACTGCATGGGATTGGCAATGACGCCTGCGTCGGCGGCGTGCACGCTTTTGAGAATCCTGAGCTCGCCGGTGCCCCGGTTCACGGCGATGCGAAAGCCCTGCACGTTGAAGCCGACCGAGCGCGGCGTGCCGCCGGAATTGCCGCTGCCTGTGAATGGTCGCCCGCGTTCGCCGCCGAGCTTTGCCAGCTCCACAAAGGACATGCGCCGAACGCCGCAGGCGACCGCATTGTCCTCGAGCACACAGGTCTCGACGTCGCACAGCCACGCGCCGGCGGCGGCCGCCTTCAGCTCGGTCGCGAGCTGCATCGAAGCCGCATGGGTCGCCTTGCCGGCGACGAAGGTGCCCGCACTGCCATAGGCGCCGGTGTCATGGCCGCCATGGGCGGTGTCGGACTGGCGCAGGTGGATCCTGTCGACGGTGGTCGCAAGTGTGGTCGCCGCGATCTGCCGGTGCACGGTGCTGGTGCCGTTGCCGAACTCGGCGGTGCCGACGCTGAGCTCGAAGCCGCCGTGCTCGTTGAGCACCATCATGGCGTCGGCGATATGTCCGGCCGGCGGCACCGTGTGGATCATGGTCAGCGCGACGCCGTCGCCGATCAGCCATTCCGGCGACAGGTCCGGCTGGGATCCATCGGCCTGCATGGCGCGCTCGACCAGGTCGAGACACTGGTCGAGCCCGTAGGAGCCGTAGACGACGTCGTGATACTCGGACGGCGGTGGCGACAGCATGGGATCGCCGGGCCTGATGATGTTGCGCCGGCGCATCTCGTAGCCGCCGATGCCGAGTTGCTTCGCCAGCTCGTCGATTGCGGCTTCCACGGCGATGAGCGCCTGTGGCAGGCCGTAACCGCGAAACGCCCCCGCCGGCACCGTATTGGTATAAACCGCAAAGCCATCGACCCGCTTGTTCGGGCAGTTGTACACGGCAATGGATTCCGCCAGGGCGTGGAACATCACGGGCCCGGCGTGATTGCCGTAAGCGCCGGTGTTGGAGAGCAGATCGAGCTGGAGCGCGGTGAGCTTGCCGCCGGCGTCGGCGCCGGCCTTGATATGGATCCGCATCGGGTGCCGCGTCGAGGTCGCGATGAACTGCTCCTCGCGGGTGAACTCCAGCTTCACAGGGCGGCCAGTCTTCAACGCAGCGAGCGCCAGGATGTCCTCGACGAACATCTCCTGCTTGCCGCCAAAGCCGCCGCCGACGCGTTCGCAGAACACGCGAATCTTGTCCATGGGAAGCCGGAAAATGTTCGACAGCGCGCGGCGGGTCAGGAACGGCACCTGGGTCGAGCTGCGGACATTGAGCACGCCGGACTCATCGAGCCAGGCGAGGCCGCCATGGGTCTCCAGCGCCGCATGCTGCACGCGATGACTATGGAAAGTGCCCTCGTAAGTCACGGCGGAGGCGGCGAGCGCCGAGGCGACGTTGCCGAATTCGCCATGCGTCTCCGCCGCGAGGTTGCGCTGGGGATCGGCGATGCGGTTCGCGGTGGTTCGATCGGGATGAAGGACGGGCGCGCCCGGCGCCATCGCCTGCTCGGGATCGATCAACGCCGGCAGAATCTCGTAATCGACCTTAAGCCGGCGGCACGCCTCCTCGGCGGCGGCCTCGCTGTCGGCGACGATTGCAGCAACCCGCTGTCCGATGAAGCGGACGACGTCGTCGAGAATGCGGGTGTCCTCCGGATCCATCCAGTCCATCTCATGCCGCGCAGTCGAGATCAGGACCGAAGGCGCATCCTCGTGCGTCAGCACCGCGTGCACGCCGGGAATCTTCAGCGCGTCCGACTTGTCGATCGCGACGATCCTGGCGTGGGCGTGAGGCGAACGCGCCAGCTTGACATGGAGCAGGCCGTCGATTGTGGTGTCGAAGGTGTAGCGCACGGTGCCACGCACGATGTCGGGGCCGGCGGGCGCAGGCAGGCTGCGGCCGAAGGCGGCGCCGGCCTCGACACCTGTCTCGACGTTGGTCTTGCCGAGCAACGCATCCTCGATCGAGCGGTAGCCGGTGCAACGGCAGATATTGCCCTTCAGCGCCGTGCCGAGATCGGTGCGCTGGGCCTGGTTCAGCGAGGCGCAGGTGAGGATCATGCCGGCGGTGCAGAAGCCGCATTGAAAGCCTTGCGCGTCGAGGAAAGCCTGCTGCATCGGATGCGTGCCGTGGTCTCCGCCAAGACCTTCGATCGTGGTCACGGGGCGTCCCTCGGCGCGGAAAGCCGGGATCAGGCAGCTATGCACCGGCTCGCCGTCGAGCAGCACGGTGCAGGCGCCGCAATCGCCGGCATCGCAGCCTTTCTTCACGCCGAAATGGCCGAGCTCGCGCAGGAAGGTGCGCAGGCATTGGCCGGCGCGCGGCTCCTGCGAGAAACTCCTGCCGTTGATCTCGAAACTCACGGCGTCGCTCCCAGGAGCTCGCGGCGAATCTCCTCGGCGAGCCGCAATGTCATGTGCTTGCGCCAGAGCGGCTGGCCGTGGATGTCGTTGTGGTACAGATCGTCCGTGATCTGCTGCGCGATCGCCGCGTGCAATGCACTCGCGTCCGGGACGCCGCGAAAGGACAGCCGGATCGGCCGTACCGTCGATGCGGTAACCGTGAGCGTCAACGTGCCATCGGCATCGAGGCTGCCGATGAGGAGCGCCGCGGAGCGGCCGACCGGTGCCAGCGAGATCTGGCGAAACGCCGTGCGGCGCTTCAACGCGGCAATCGGAATATCGATCTGGCGAAGCAGGTCACCCGGCGTCAGGCGATTGCGCTGGTTGCCGGTGATGAAGTCGATGACCGGAATCTTCTGCTCGCCGCCACCGGCCTTCCAGACGGTGCAGACGCCGTCGAGCGCGGAAGCGAGCGAGATCATGGGCCCTGCCGGCAGCGACATGCAGAGATTGCCGCCGATGGTCGCGGTCTTCCAGATCTTGAACGAGGCCAGAAAGGCCCGGCAGCATTGGCCGATCAGCGGCGCTGCGCGCCAATCAGGCGGGCAGACGAAACCATCGAGCTGTGCGATGGTGCAGGTCGCGGCGATGCTGAGATGGGTCTCGGTGACCGACAGCGCCGGCCATTTCAGATCGGTGAGATCGATCAACCGTGTCAGATGAGTCTGCGGCTCCGAGAACAACCAGGTGCCGCCTGCCAGCCAAGCATCTCCCGCCGTCCAAACCGGCAGCTGTGCGCGCGTTTGCGGATGGGCGACCGCTGTGATGGTATTCAAGTCCATGGCTGCGCCCACGCTCGCGTCGGTGAATCGTCCGACAGAAAGTCTTGCAAGACCGGAGCCAAGTCGCAACAAGAAGTCGCAACGACAAGTCGCAGCAAGTTGGCGATCGGACCCGCCTCCGCCTTGCGGTCCTGTCGTCAACGAATGTGAGGAGAAGCGGGATCATGAGCACAAGGCCGATCTGGATCAGGGATCCCCTGGCGATCCTCGCCGACGGTGCCGAGCGCGGGATTGTGGTGACGGGCGGCCGGATCGTCGAGCTGGTGCCGGCCGGCGGCACGCCTGCGACCGCCGATGTCGCGGTGTTCGATGCAAGCGAGCACGTCGTGCTGCCGGGCCTGATCAACACCCATCATCACTTCTACCAGACGCTGACGCGGGCGCTGCCGGCGGCGATGGACCGCGAGCTGTTTCCCTGGCTCCAGGCACTCTACCCGGTGTGGGCGAGGCTGACGCCTGAGGCACTCGAGCTCGGCGTCTCCGTGGCGATGTCCGAGCTGCTGCTGTCGGGCTGCACCACCACGACCGATCATCATTACGTTTTCCCGACAGGACTCGAAGGCGCCATCGACATCGAGGTCGGCGTCGCAAAGCGGCTCGGCGTCCGCGTGCTGCTGACGCGCGGCTCGATGAACCTGTCACAGCGCGACGGCGGCTTGCCGCCCGACAGCGTGGTGCAGGACGAAGACACGATCCTCGCCGACAGCGCGCGCGTGGTCGCCGTACATCACCAGCGTGGTCCGGACGCGATGGTGCAGATCGCGCTGGCGCCGTGCTCGCCGTTCTCGGTGACGACGTCCCTGATGCGCGCAACCGCCGATCTCGCCGACAAGCTCGATGTGCGGCTGCACACCCATCTCGCCGAGACCGAGGATGAGAACAAGTTCTGCGAGCAGATGTATGGCTGCCGCCCGCTCGATTATCTCGAACAATGCGGCTGGCTGAATGCGCGAACCTGGCTCGCTCACGGCATTTTCTTCAACGCCGACGAGATCAAGCGGCTCGGCAAGGCCAGGACGACCATCAGCCATTGCGCGTGCAGCAACCAGTTGCTGGCGTCGGGCTGCTGTCCGGTCTGCGAGATGGAGGAGGCCGGCGTCGGGATTGGGCTCGGCGTGGATGGCTCGGCCTCGAACGACGGATCGAACCTGATGCAGGAGGTACGGGCCGCATTCCTGCTGCAACGGGCCCGCTATGGCGTCACGAAAGTCAGCCACAAGGATGCGTTGCGCTGGGCCACCAAGGGCTCGGCGGCCTGCGTCGGCCGGCCGGAACTCGGCGAGATCGCCGTCGGGAAGGCGGCCGATCTCGCGCTGTTCAAGCTGGACGAGCTGCGCTTCTCCGGCCACGGCGATCCCCTGGCCGCGCTGGTGCTGTGCGGGGCGCATCGGGCCGACCGCGTGATGGTAGCTGGACAATGGGTCGTGATCGACGGTGCGATTCCGGGTCTGGATGTCGCCGATCTCGTCCGTCGCCACAGTTCCGCGGCGCGGGCCATGCAGGTGGGATAGGGGCAGAAATTGAAAGAGGGGGCGACCACAAGTGCCGGGTGCTTCTGGCCACCCCCTCCGAACCTCCTCCGGGAGGAGCAGGTGATTTGAGCAAAGCAAGAAGCGTGCTACTTGCCCGGCAGCTTGTCGTCGATGCCCTTGACGTAGAAATTCATGCCGAGGATCTGGCTGTCATCGAGGTGATCGCCGCCCTTGCACTCCACCGGCTTGCCGTCCTGCCCAACAATCGGGCATTTGAACGGATGCAGCTTGCCTGAGGTGATCGCGGCCTGGGCATCCTCCGCCATTTTCTTCACCTCGTCGGGCATGTTGGTGTAGGGCGCCATCGTGAACATATGGCTGTCGAGGCCGCCCCAGGTGTCTCCGGACTTCCAGGTGCCGGCGAGCTCGGCCTTGACGCGCTCGATGTAATAGGGGCCCCAGGTGTCGAGGATCGAGGTCAGCTGGGTCTTCGGTCCGAATTTGATCATCTCGGAGTCCTGGCCGAAGGCGAGCTTGCCGCGTTCGCTGGCGATCTGCATCGCCGCGGGCGAATCCGTGTGCTGCATGATGACGTCGGCGCCCTGGTCGATCAAAGCCTTGGCGGCATCGGCTTCCTTGCCCGGATCGAACCAGGTGTTGGCCCAGATGATCTTGACCTTGATGTTCGGGTTGATCGTCTGCGCCGCCAGCATCGTCGCGTTGATGCCGGAGACGACCTCCGGAATCGGGAACGAGCCGATATAGCCGAGCACGCCCGACTTCGACATCTTGGCCGCGATCAAGCCCTGAATGTAGCGGCCCTGATACCATCTGGCCGAATAGGTCGACATGTTCGGGTTGCGCTTGTATCCGGTGGCGTGCTCGAAATGTACGTTCGGATATTTCTTGGCGACCTTCAGCGTCGGATCCATGTAGCCGAACGATGTCGTGAAGATCAGCTTATTGCCGGCGCGGACGAGCTGCTCGATGGAGCGCTCGGCGTCGGGGCCTTCGGGCACGTTCTCGAGATAGGTGGTCTCGATCTTGTCGCCCAATTCCTTCACCAGAGCCTGGCGCCCCAGATCGTGCTGATAGGTCCATCCCAAGTCTCCGATCGGGCCCAGATAGATGAAGCCGACCTTCAGCTTGTCGGCGGCGGAGGCTGCACCAATGCTCCCGGCGAGCAACAGTGTGGCGGCCAGCGCAAGAAGTGATTTCCTCATCATCGATCTCCAAACATCAGGGGAAAGCCACGATCCGCAACCTGCGCGCCCCATCGCGCCCGTCGCGGAAATGAAACTCAGCGGTCAGGGACGAACACGGTCCCGAGCGCGGCCGGTGCGGTCGAGCCGCCGCTGCGCGCGCGGGAGAGCAGAACCAGAACGACGATTGTCGCAAGATAAGGCAGCGCCGACATGAATTGCGAGGGAATGCCGACGCCCCAGCCTTGCGCATGCAGCTGAAGGATCGTGACGGCGCCGAAGAGATAGGCGCCGACGACGAGCCGGCCCGGCCGCCAGGACGAGAACACCACCAGCGCCAGCGCGATCCAGCCGCGGCCCGCGGTCATGCCGGGAATGAAGAACGGCGTATAGGCGAGCGGCAGATAGGCGCCGGCAAGCCCGGCGCATGCGCCACCGAACATCACGGCGAAGGTGCGGATGCGCAACACGGGATAACCCAGCGCATGTGCGGAGACGTGATTGTCGCCGCAGGCGCGCAGGATCAGTCCCGCGCGCGTGCGGTACAGAAACCACCAGACGGCGACGACAAGCGCAATGGAGACGTAGACGAAAGCGTTCTCCCCGAACAGCACGCGACCGACCAGCGGGATATCGGTGAGGCCCGGAATCGAGAGATGAACTGCCGGTGTGATGCGCTCGCCGACGAAGCCGGCACCGACCAGTCCGGACAGCCCGACGCCGAGGATGGTCAGCGCAAGCCCCGTCGCGACCTGGTTGACGGCGAGCCCGAGCGCCATCAATGCGAAGATCAGCGACATCATCGTGCCCGCGAGGATGCCGAACAATGCGCCCATGAAGATCGATCCGGTGAGCCAAGCACCGGCAAAGCCGCAGGCCGCGCCGACGATCATCATGCCCTCGACGCCGAGATTGAGCACGCCGGAGCGCTCGGTCACGAGCTCTCCGGTCGCGGCGATCAGGAGCGGCGTCGATGCAGCGAGCACCGAGAGGACGATGGCTTCAACGAGTTCCACGGGCCACCTGACGGTTCGGGAAGACCAGCCTGAAGCGATAGAGGATCAGGGAATCGCAGGCGAGCACGTAGAACAGCAGAACACCTTGGAAAACCTTGGTGACGTCCAACGGGATTTTCATCGCGATCTGCGCTTGCTCGCCGCCGATGAAGGTCAACGCAAGGAAAAGGCCTGCAACCAATATTCCAAGCGGATTCAGCCGGCCGAGGAAGGCAACGATGATCGCCGTAAAACCATAGCCTGGGGAGATGCCGGGCTGGAGATGGCCGACGGGGCCTGCAACCTCGATGATGCCTGCAAGGCCCGCGAGCGCGCCCGACACCGCGAAGGTCAGGATGACCAGATGGTCGGCTTTGAAGCCGCCGAACCGCGCCGCACGGGGGGCGGCGCCGACGACGCGGATCTCAAAACCCTTGATGGTTCGCCCGAGCAGGATTGCAGCAGCCGCCACGACGAGAAGCGCGATGATCGCGCCGAGATGCAGCCGGCCGCCCTCGATCAGCAGTGGGACGGTCGCCACCGGATCGAACTCGGCCGTGGTCGGGAAGTTGAAGCCGTGCGGGTCGCGCCAGGGGCCGCGCACGAGATAGTCGAGGAGAAGGTCGGCCACATAGACCAGCATCAAGCTGGTCAGGATCTCGCTGGCGCCGAACTTCACCTTGCAGATCGCCGGGATCAGCGCATAGAGCGCACCTGCGGCGGCGGCAAGGACGAACATGGCCGGCAACACCCAGGCGCCGGCGTCGGTGCCTTGCGTCCTCACCGCGATCCAGCTTCCGGCCACCGCGCCGATCAGGAATTGGCCTTCGGCGCCGATGTTCCAGGCATTGGCGAGATAGCAGAGTGACAGTCCGATCGCGATCATCACCAGCGGCGCGGCCTTCACGGCGATCTCCTGGAGCGAATAGCCGTCGGTCAAGGGCGCGATGAAATAGGCGTGCAAAGCGAGCAGCGGATTCTTGCCGAGGATCGCGAACAGGATCACCATCGTCGCGATCGTGAGGCCGACCGCGATCAGCGGCGAAACCAGCGCGATCGTGCCGGAGCGCTCGGCGCGCTTCTCAAGCACCAACTGCATGCGCCGCCTCCTTCGGCTCCAGGCTGCTGCCGCCCATGAGAAGGCCGAGCTTTTCGCGCGTCGCCTCGCTGGCGGCGAGCGGCGCTGACAATTTGCCGTGGAACATCACGGCGATACGATCGGCAATCTCGGCGAGTTCGTCCAGATCCTGGCTGGTCACGAGCACGGCGGCGCCGGCGGTGGCGAGATCAAGCAGCGCCTGGCGAATGACGGCAGCGGCGCCGGCATCGACGCCCCAGGTCGGCTGGCTCACGACCAGCACCGCAGGCTTGCGCAGGATCTCGCGTCCCACGATGAATTTTTGCAGATTGCCGCCGGAGAGGGATGCTGCTTCGGGATCGCGCTTGGCCTTGCGCACGTCGAACGTCTCGGTCGCGCGGTCGACGGCCTTCAGTGTGGCGGCGGTGTCGATGAAGCCGCGATGCACCATGCCGCTCGCGGCATGTCCGGTGAGCAGCGCGTTCTCCGAGAGCTTCATGCGCGGTGCCGTGCCGTGGCCGAGCCGCTCCTCGGGAACGAAGGCGGCCCCCAGCTTGCGCCGTTGCGTGATGGAGAGATGGCCGGCGGCAATGCCGTCGATCACCACCGTGCCCGGATCCTTCGACAATCGCTCGCCCGACAGCGCGGCGAATAATTCGTCCTGACCGTTGCCGGCGACGCCGGCGATGCCCAGAATCTCGCCGCCCTTCAGTTCGAACGAGATGTGCTCGAGCCGCACGCCATGCGCCTCGCTCGGTGCGAGCGACAGATCGTTGACGACGAGCCGCGGCGCGGTGGTCGTCCGGCGGGCCGCCGCCTTCACCTCCTTGATCTCTCCGCCGACCATCATGCGCGCGAGCGAAGCGGCGGTCTCGCGCCGGGGATCGCAGGTCTCGACCTTCCTGCCGCCGCGCAGGATCGTGGCGGTATCGCAGAGCCGCTTCACCTCCTCGAGTTTGTGGCTGATGTAAAGGATGGCGCGCCCTTCGGACTTGAGGCGTTCCAGCACGATGAAAAGCTGATCGGATTCCTGCGGCGTCAAGACCGCGGTGGGCTCGTCCAGGATCAGGAATTTCGGGTCCTGCATCAGCGCGCGGACGATCTCGATGCGCTGGCGCTCGCCGACCGACAATTGCCAGGCCTCGCTCCGGGGATCGAGCGGAAGACCGTAAGTCTTCGACACCTGCGCCAGCCGTGCCGACATGTCGTTGAAGGATTCCCGTCCGTCGAGGCCGAGCGCGACGTTCTCGGCGACCGTGAGGTTGTCGAACAGCGAGAAGTGTTGAAAGACCATGCCGATGCCGCGGCGGCGGGCGTCCGAGGGGCCGGACAGCACGATGCGCTCGCCCTGCCAGTAAATTTCACCGGAGCTGGGCTGGATCAGCCCGTAAATTGCCTTGACCAGCGTCGACTTGCCGGCCCCATTCTCACCGAGCAACGCATGGATTTCACCGGGCCAGATCTCGATGTCGATGGAATCGTTGGCGAGGAAATCGCCGTAACGTTTGGTGAGCCCGATCGTCCGCAGCAGCGGAGATTCGCCGGAATTCAGGCCCTCAGGTATTGAATCCAACATTCGCGGATGCGCTTGCATGGGTGAAATGTCTCGATAGTGGGCCAGTTTGGAGCCCGGCGTAAGGTGTGAAAATGCGTCATCCCTTGCTCAACGCTTCGGCAGGAAGCGGGCGCCTGTTGCAGATATGTGACGGTCCATGCCAAATTGGAACCCGCTATGCAGACTTGACGTCGCAGTGAGCAAAGTTGCGCGATCACGCCTGTGCCGACGCCTGCCGCGCGGGTGCAGGCTCGGGGCGATCGAGAATATCGGCCAGCGGGAAGCGTCGCCCGAGCAGGTTGATGCAAGCCGGCAGCCGGCAAGTCATCTGGACGAAACACGAATCAGCCAAGCTTCGGACGGTGATCGCACCGCCGGGGTTACTCTCTAGCCCGCATATGAATAGCGATATCTCGTTGTCTTCAGATCGCGGAAACCGATTCTACCGAGGTGTGGCTGCGACGTTTTTCGCCAACGCCCTCCAGGCGGTCAATTTTCTCGGGGATCGATTCCTGAGAAAATCGCCGCATTCGTTGTCGGCCATCGAGGACCTCTACCGGCACGCGATGGACAGCGCATTTTCGGTGACCGAAGCCTTCCTCGTCACCGGCGCCCCCCACGCATCCGCCTACTACCCCCGCGACTTCGCCTGGTTCTATCCTGACGTCCTCGACCCCGAAACCATCATGGATGCGCAGGACGCGGTGCGGCGGGCACGGCTTCTCGACAGGAGCATCCGTTTGTTGCTGGAGGCGGTTCGCGCCGATGTCGTCACGACGACCATCGTCCCGGCCGGGCGCGGTCGATACCTCGGCGTGAACTACTTCTCGCGCCCGTCGGATACGCTGCTCGGCATTCTGGCCGGCCTGCGGCAGATGATCCTGGCCGACCAGAAGGCGCCGTCCTATCTGGCGATGTCCCAATGCGCGCATGCCGGACGCCTGCTGCTGGCTGAGTATGGCGGTGACCTGAGGCGCGCAATCCTCAAGCTCGCAAGCGAGCTCGAGCCGTTCGATCATGACGGCAGCTCCTGTTTGCTGTGCGACGCTCGTGGCCCTCGCTCCGCCGCAACGGATACCCGCGCCGAGCGCCGGCGCTTCGTCACCAATGCCTGCGTCCACACGACCTTCGTGTGGGGCGTGCAGCTCGGAATCGTCGATGAGAACGAGCTGAAGCGGCTGCTCGGGCGCGACCTCGTGCAGTATAAGAAGGACCTGCTCCGTCTGTTCGGCAGGGACGGATATATCAGGCATTCTCTCGACGGGCCGGAGGGCCCGCCGGCGTCCTCAGTTGCGCTGGATTTCGTCAGCGTGCATCGCGGCTTCTGGGATCTGAACGAAGCTGGCGAGCGGGCGCTGTTCGCGGCCACGGCGGATCTGATCATTGCCGAGCCGCGCTTTCGCATCCCCAGCACGTTCCACTTCCTGGTGTCTGCGGAGAACCCGCGGAACAAGCTGATCCACAAGATCGCGGCGCCTGCCTATCAGGGACGTACCTCCTGGCCGACGTTCAACGTCGAATTCGCGGATCGCATGCTGGACTATGATGAATTTTCGGGAAGCGACACCTACCGTTCCCGCGCCCAGGGAATCTTGAAGGACATACGAGCTGCGACTGAGCTGCACGGCGGATATCAGGAGCTGATCTCCGAGCAGGGGCTGAAATATCGCACCTGGGCCTATCAGGGCGCGGTGGCTCACTCCTGGTTTCCGCGCTTCCTGTCCGTCTGGAGAAGGGCCTATGGATCGCCGCTCCTGCAGTGGAACGACTGACCTGCGGCGATATGCCGGCAGGGATGTCGCCGAGGATCAGCGCGAACCTGTCACGCCACGAGATCCAGCAACCGGCACGATCCGCGCACGAGCACCTTGCGTCCGGCCGGCGTTATCGCAGGTACGCCGTCGTTGATGGCAACGAGGCCGAGCTCGACGAGGCCTTCGACAAGATAGGACTTCGCCAGGCGGCCGTTCGACAGCGGGTTGCGTAGTGTACGCAGCGCTTCCCACTGGTCCGGCGCAAGTTCGAATTCGAAATCGTTGCTCATGTTGCCTCAAAGATCGTGCCGTTGGCGCCCTGTTAGCGGCGCCGCATGAAGACCATGCGACGACAATGAGTCGGGAATTCGGTAGGCCGTTTAGAACACCTCTTCACAAATTGCCGCACTTCGTTGCGATAAGAGAAGAAGATCGTCTGATCGGGAATAGATACGTGGCTCGATCACCAATTGATGATCCGCAGTTGATGTAGCGCTGCGCGCTGCTGCAGTGCACGGGAAGCATCACTGTCCCATGATGCCTCGCGATATGCACAGAAATGGTGAAGCGAGCGATCTGGGATTCTGTTAGGTTGATTCGCGGGGAATGACTTCACGCGGCAGGAGTGGAGTGCATGAACAGGCTGGTCGAAATTCGCAGTCAGGAATCCCTGTGCCGGGAGCGTGCGGCTCTCGATTTGGATCGCCGGCTGTTCTGGCTTGCGCAAGCCGAGGAATGGGAGCAACGCGCGCTCGACGAAATCGCCTATCACTTCCGGGAGTGCAATCTCGGCCAAGCGGAGCTCGCGCGAAACTGACGTTTCGCCCACGAGGTTGGCTGCGCGCGGGATCTACTGATAAGTCGCCACGATGTCGGACACGGCGCGCTCGAGCTGCTGCGCGGTGGCGCATTGGCGCACCACGCTGCAGAAGGTCGCGTAGCGCGGCATCTCGGAATCGCCGAAGCCCCAGGCGAGCCGCCCTTCGGGATTGAGCCAGACCAGCCGCTTCGAACGTTCGGAGATGCGGCGCAGGATGTCGGCGCGCGGCTCGAGATTGTTGCTGCGGGCATCGCCGAGCACGATCACCGTGGTTTGCGGCGTCAGCGCGCTCATGAAGTCCTTCTCGAAATCGACCAGCGAAGAGCCGTAGTCGGACGAGCCGAAACCGACCTTGGACATGATCTCGGCCATTGCCTCTTCCGGCGATTTCGCCTCCAGGATGTCGCTGACCTCGATCAGATGCGAGGAGAAGGCAAAGGAACGGACGTCATCGACGACTTCGTGCAAGGAGTGGATCAGGAGCAGGAAGAAATCCGAGACCTGAGCGACCGAGCCGGAGACGTCGCAGAGCGCCACGATCTTCGGCCGGTCGCGATGCTTGCGCTTCCACGCCGTCAGGAATGGCACGCCGCCCCACGCCGCGTTGCGGCGCAGCGTGCGGCGGACGTCGAGATGGCCGCGGCGCTGGCGCTTGCGCGGCTTGGAATAGCGCTCGCGCAGCCGGCGCGCGATCTGGCGGATGAGGGCGCGCATCTCGGCGACCTGGCGCCGCTCGATGCGGGCAAGCGGCGCGTTGCGCAGGATCTCGTTGCGAAGATTTTCGGCTTCCTCGCGGGCATAGAGCGCGAGCCCCTGGGCGACCGTGTCGCGCACCGCCTCACGCAACGCATCGAGCGCGGCGCGCAGGCGCTCGGCCAGCGCGGGATTGGTCGCGGTCAGCTGGTCGAGATCGTCGCGCAGGCGCTGCAGGCCCATGGCGTCGAGGATGCGGCTGGAGAAGATGCCGCGCTGGGTGGAGTAGCGGATCTCAGACAGGGAGGCCGCACCGGAGGCGCTGGCGATGGCGGCTGCGATCGCGTTGCGGTCCTGCGACAGCAGCATCTGCGCAAGCGGGCCCAAACCCTCGGGAGGCTGCCCTTCGCCCGGCTCGCTGGCCGAGCTGGAAGCGGGCGACTGATCCATGTCCTGCGAGGCGTCGTCGTCGGTCGCCTCGGCCTGGTCCTGCCGCGGCTCCGGCTGGCTGAAGAACAGATCGAAACAATCCCCGAGCGCGAGCTTCTCGTCCTTCGACTTGGCGAGCGTCAGCAGCAACGCGTCGCGCAGCACGGCTCGGTCGGAGATGCCGACTTGCGCGACCGCGCGCATCGCATCGATGCTTTCGGCAGGCGAAACGTGAACGCCGACGCCCCGCGCTGCCCGAAAGAAACGATGGAGGTTCTCGCGCATCGGCGTCAACCGAAGACGTTGGACCGTGCCGCCTTGGCAATGAAGCTCGTCACCTGTGGCGATGCGGCCTCGATGTCGGCTTCGTATTTCAGGAGCACGTTGAGGGTGTCCTTGACGATATCGGTGTCGAGTTCGGCGGCCTGGAGCAGCACCAGGACGCGTGCCCAGTCGATGGTCTCGCTGACCGACGGCAGCTTCTTCAGATCCAGCGAGCGGATCTCGTGGATGAAGCCGACCATCTGCCGGCGCAGCGCCTGCGAGATGCCGGGCACGCGACTTTCGACGATGCGCTCCTCGAGCCGCTGCTCGGGAAAGCCGATATGCAGATGCAGGCAGCGCCGCTTCAAGGCGTCGCCGAGGTCTCGCTCGCTGTTGGAGGTGAGGATCACGGTCGGCGGCGTGATGGCCGAGACGGTGCCGAGCTCGGGGATCGTGACCTGGAAGTCGGACAGGATTTCCAGCAGCAGCGATTCAAATTCCGCGTCCGACTTGTCGATCTCGTCGATCAGGAGCACGCAGCCGCCCGGCTGCTCCAGCGCCTGGAGCAGGGGACGCGGCTCGACGAATTCCTTGGAGAAGAACACGTCGCCAAAATCGTGGAGCTGGGCGAGCGCGGCATGCAACGTCTGCGCACCGCCGAGGACTTCGCCGAGCTTGTCCTTGAGGATCTGCGTATACAGAAGCTGCTTGGCGTATTTCCACTCGTAGAGTGCCTTGGCCTCGTCGAGGCCTTCGTAGCATTGCAGGCGGATCATCTTCATGCCGCGCCAGGCGGCGATCGCCTTGGCAAGCTCGGTCTTGCCGACGCCCGCGGGGCCCTCGACCAGGATCGGCTTCTCGATCTGCTGCGACAAATAGACGGCGGTCGCGATCTGCCGGCTGGCGATATAGCCCTGCGCGGCAAGGCCGCTCTCCACTGCCTCGATCGAGGTCGAGGCCTTCTGATCAGCCACGAATGGGCGCTCCCAAGGTCTTGCTTGAGGCTTGTTCTGCCTGCGTTCCCGGCAAAGAACAAGCCTCGTTTGGGAGACATCAGACCCGCATCAGCGGCGTTTTTTCCGCTGAACGCAAATAGTTGCGCGGTCCGCCGTTCGCGGGATTCAGTGCCGCAGCACTTCCGGCTTGCGGATGGTCTGTCTGACCTCGGCGCCGCAATCGGCGCATTCATAGACAAAGTCGATCTTGGCAAGGCTCCAATGCGGCTCGACCTCGCGCACATACATCGGCAGGAACCCCATGCAGGTGGGGCAATTCACGGGCGCGATTTCGACGTCCTGATGATGCTGTACATAAGCTGGCATCTCGGCTCTCCTTCGCAGGCGACCACCAAACCCCGCGCAGAAGCTACTGCTGGTCGCTTCATGCGCGTCATCAACTTTTCCGAACGGAGGTCGAACGGCGGAGGTTTGTCGCTCGCTGTGACATTCTTGTGACGTGTCTGTACTGTAACGGGCAGACTGAATGCCTATTTCTGCGGCCAATCCGGCTTTCTCGGACCTTCACCCAACGATAAAGGGAGCAACGCCCATGACCCATGCCATTCGTTTTCACAAGACCGGCGGTCCGGAAGTCCTGGTCTGGGAGGAGGTCAGCGTCGGCAAGCCGGGGCCGGGCGAGGCGCGCATCCGCCACACTGCGGTCGGACTTAACTTCGTCGACATCTACAACCGTTCGGGCCTGTACCCGGCGCAACTCCCGAGCGGGCTCGGCAGCGAGGCGGCCGGAATCGTCGAGGAGGTCGGGCCCGGTGTCACCGATCTGAAGCCGGGCGATCGTGTCGCCTACGGCGCCTCGCCGCTCGGGGCCTATTCCGAGGCGCGGCTGATCCCTGCCGACCGTTTGCTGAAGCTGCCGGACGGCGTCGACGACAAGACCGCAGCGGCGATGATGCTTAAAGGGCTCACCACACAATATCTGATCCGGCAGACCTATCGGGTGAAGGCCGGCGACACAATCCTGCTGCACGCGGCGGCGGGCGGCGTCGGCCTGATCCTGAGCCAGTGGGCCAAGCACCTCGGCGCGACCGTGATCGGCACCGTCAGCAACGACGAGAAGGCCAAGCTCGCCAAGGCGCATGGCTGCGATCACGTCATCATTTACACCCGGGAGGACTTCGTGAAGCGGGTGGACGAGATCACGGGCGGCAAGAAGGTGCCGGTGGTCTATGATTCCGTCGGCAAGGACACGTTCCTGAAATCGTTGGATTGCCTCGCGCCGCTCGGCGTCGCCGCGCTGTTCGGCCAGTCCTCCGGCGCGGTCGAACCGCTCAATCTCGGCCTGCTGGCTCAGAAGGGCTCGCTCTACGTCACCCGCCCGACCCTGTTCACCTATGCCGCCAAGCGTGAAAACCTGGTTGCGATGGCCGGGGAGCTGTTCGACGTCGTCAAGTCCGGCGCGGTCAAGATCGAGGTGCACCAGACCTATCCGTTGAAGGATGCCGCCAAGGCGCATGCCGATCTCGCCGCGCGCAAGACGACGGGATCGACCGTCCTCACGGTTTGATCCACTCCGGGACGTTGGCGCAGGCTCTCCTGCGTCACGCCCGTTCGTGCTTGCGCAGATCGCGGGCGTGGTCGAGGCGGGCTGCCTGGAGGTCGACCTCTTCCGGTGGAATCTGGGGCAGGGTCGCCTCCGTCAGGATGGCCTCGGTGACGTCCTCGACCGAGTTCTCCGCGATCTCGTGGATGAACGAGACATTCTGGTATTCGCCAGAGGCGATGCGGGAGACGACCTCGCGCCTGGTGATTTCGGGATCAACGACCGCTTCGCGGCCGCGCCGCCCATAATCGATCATCACGACGAAATATTGCATGAAAATGATCCTGCCGCGCTCCCGTCACCGGAAACGCGGCAGAGTATTTCCGAAAAACGGAATCAAGTCAAGTATTGTTTCTGAAAAACGGAATTTGGGTCACTTGCTCTTCTTGCGCGGCCGCGCCGACTTGGCGCGCAGCCGCTCGAGCTGGCCTTTGGGCATCGACAGGCAGATTTCCCCGACCCAGTCGAGCTTGACGCCGACGATCGGCTTGGCATTGAAGCTGGTGAGATTGACGACGGACGGACTCTTCCCCCGCTCGATGGTCTTCAGATAGCGCTCGCCGGTCTTGAGCCGGACCACGGCCTCCTCGCCGTAGAAGCTCGACAGCGGATGGCGCTGATCCTTGTAGACCACGATCACGTCGCCGCTCTCGTATTTGGGCAGCATCGAATCGCCCACGATTTCGAATGCGACGGTTTCTTCCATGATCGGGAAGGGCAACGTGATGTCGCCTAGCCCCTCCGGCGGAACCTGCTCATAATCCGGCTCGATCACGGCGCCGGCGCCGACCCGGCCCATGATCGGCGCGAGATTGAGCTCGAGATATTCCATGATCGGAATGATCTCCGAAGCCTTCACCAGACGTTCGCCGCCGAGGATCTCCGAGACCGCGCCGGGGCGCACGCCCATGGCCGCCGCCAGGCCGCCCTTGCTCTTGCCCGTCTTCTCCAGGCCCCGCTCGATCATTGCAACGTCCAACATGGTGATTCCCTCGATTGCGCACCGTCCTGGCTCTTGTAATCCGAAATTCGGAATTGATGCAATTATGAATATCAGAATTATTGCTTGACTTGCGCTTCGGAATACCGGAATGTGTGTTTCGCCTCCCGGTCGCTCGACGAGGGAAGCGCATCACAGGACAGCATCATGGAACCGGGCCATTGGCCGTCGGAGCATTCCGACGCGCTTCGCGACTATTTTCGCAAGGGCATGTCTTATGCGGAGATCGGAAGACAGATTAATGCAAGATTTGGAACGGCTTATACCCGCAATGCGGTGATCGGCCGCGCCAAGCGGCTCGGGCTCGTCATCCCGGAATGGATAACGAGCCCGTCGATCGCGCCATATTTGCCGGGCGAGGCTCCGGTTTCGCCGCGCCGCGCGGTGTTACCGAACCTGAACGTGCCGCCGAAGTCCGCAATGAAGCCGGCGGCGCCGGTGAAGTTGCGCTGCGTCGGCGTTCAGCCGCGCCTGCTTCAGCTGGTCGAGCTCGAGCCGGCCGATTGCCGCTATCCCTATGGCGGCGACAAGGACGGGGAGGAAATCGCCTTCTGCGGTCATCCCTGCCGGCCGGGCTCCAGCTATTGCGCGCCGCACGCGCGCCTGACGTGCCGCTCCGGTGCGGCGTCCGCCCGCGCCCCCGGTCCCGTCGTGCTGAGGCTGGTCTCCGATGCCTGAGCTCCCATCCGTTCCGTCGTCAATTTCGCAAGGAGTATCCGAGTGGCTCGTGTCCGACGCAACAAGTCCTACAAATTAGCCAAGATCCACGATCGGCGGTCCCGCGAGGTGCCGTTCAATGCCGAAGTGGCGGAGGTCGAGATCGACAATCCGCTGGCGCTCGATTCCGGTGAGAAGATCCTGGCCATCCGGTCGATCCGTGGCGACCCGCTGGGGCGGCTGCACGCACATCACCAGATCGACGAGGCGCAATACCGCGGCGGGCGTGCCTTCCAGAACGATTGGGAGAGGGCGGAGCGGGGGCCTCAGGCGGTGGACCCGACCCGGGAATATGTCGACGGCACGCGCACGCGCGACCCCATCACCGAGAGCCAGCGCCAGGCGGTGTTGCGGTTGAATCGGGTCGAGCGCGAGCTTGGCACCGACGGCGCGGCGCTGGTGCACGACGTGCTGATCCTGGGCCTGACCATGGATCAGATCGGCGCGCGTCGCGCCGTCCGGACGCAGCGCTGGAACGATTATTTTGCGCGGCGCTTTCGCGAATGTCTGGACCGACTGGCGCTGATCTACGGCTTTGCGACGGAAACGAGCGCCCGACGGGCAGAGCGGCGCGGGTGAAGACGGTCGGTCGCTTATGGGTGCGGTACGATCCGATAAGGCGTCGTGTACGGCTCGACGCGCAGCGAGGCATTGGCCAGAAGCCCGATCTTGGCGGTCGGCGCCTGCTGCAATTCGCCGTTCGGGCCACGATGCACGTTGTACTGCCATACCGTGAGGTCACCCTTCTGCGCGAGCGCGTGCGCAACCGCGCTCGCATCATTGCCGCCGAGCCCCTGGAGCTCCTCTGTCGATAACCCGACCACGATTTCGTCCTTGACGGTGATGATCTTGAACAGGTTCATCTTGGTCTCCTGCGCCCATGCGCCTTGTATCGAGAGGGTGAAAAGCGCGACCGCGGCGCCCTTGATGAGATCGCAGCGAGAAATCATGCCGTCGTCCTTGGTGTTGAGGCGCGCCCGAATCGAAGAGTTCAGCCATGGCGCCCGTAATCTGCGTGGCCGTGTCGCAACGGCTTGGTCGCTCGCATATGGCTAATGGTTCATGGGCGAGACCTGCGGACCGACGATGCGACATCCATGTCGAGATCGGGACGCTGAGATCAGCTTCCGAGGTTGATGTTCATTTGTCGCCGATACAACCGCTGGGGCCAGACTCAACAATTACGTGTATGCGCCGAGAAGCGCACGTATGCAGCCAATGTGCATTCATGTCGGAAACAGGCCGAAACGCTGTGCCAATTGACAGCGGTCAGGACTGTGTGACGTGATGGATGCCGCTTCTTGACGCAGGTGGGTGACGGCAACCGATATTCCTGTTATCCGGAATTGCCGCGCTGCGATGCAGACGAAGCATCTCTGCGCTCGCTGTCGGACTTGCCGGACGGGTTGTTCCCTGACATAGTTGCAACCAAGTGGTTGAGTGTTGTTGGGGCATGTCGTTCAGCATGCCGGCTGGCCGGGGCCACCCGGCCGACAGTTTGTCGCCATAGGTCCTATTGTGGCGTCTTGCTGCGGCGTTCGGTCTCGCGTAGATCACGAAGGCTGACGCTTGTCATAGGTGCGAGATGAAGAACCTTAATTTCGCGGCTGAATTGCACCTCAAGCTCGGCGCGCCCGCAAGCGGCACGGTCGAAAGTCTGCGCCTGCTCCGCGCGTTCCTGAAGCTCGCACCGCGACAGCGTTTCGAGGTGATCAAGCTGGTCGAAGATCTCGCCACCGAAGAAGCCCTTCCCGAGCGCCCGTTGTCCTGAGTCCGGCCTCGTGCCGTCACTTCCTGCCCTAAAGCGCGATGAGATTCGGGCGAATCGTCATAGCGCCTCAGGCTTTTTGCGCATGATCTTTCCGGAGAGCCGCTGCGCACTTTTCCGGATCATGCCCTAGCCGGGCCCCCGGCGAGGTTTCCCCGAGGCTGGCCGCTGGAAGGCGATCCGGCAAGTGTGGTATTCAGTCGGGAAAGCGGGAGGAGTGCGACCATGATCGAACCGAAGCTGGAAGTTCCGGCCGAACTGCGCGACCTGGCCGAGAAGACGATTGATCAAGCCGAAAAAGCGTTCGGCATGTTTTTCGAAGCCGCCAGCAAGTCAATGTCGTCCGTTCCGGGCGCGGGGACGGAGGTGTCGAAGCAGGCGTTGAATTTCACTGAGCAGAATATGAAGTCGGCCTTCGAGCATGCGCGCAAGCTGGTTCATGCCAATGACCTTCAGGAAGCGATGCGAATCCAGTCCGATTTCCTGCGCAGCCAGTTCACCAGTGCTGGAGATCACATGCGCCAGATGACCGGCAGTCTTATGCAATCGGGCAAGGACAAGTCCTGATTCTCGATCTGCGCGCAGTCTGCCCACAAATTGAACTTGCGTGGCGCGGCGATCCGCTTTTCGATGCGGGCGCAGATCCATGACGGGCCACCGAATGACCTTGTTCGCCGTCCGTCATCTCTTCTGCTGATCCCTGTCGGTCCTCCGGCAGGGATCTTTATTTTCCGGATCATGCATTAGCGCAGCGATGCGATGTATGCCGCGATGTCGCCCGCTTCGGTCCGGCTCAAGGGAAAATTCGGCATCTTCGGGTGGGGATCGAGCAGGAAGAAGGCGAGCCTCTCCGGACTGAAGCCCGGCCTGCGCGCGATAGAGGCAAAGGAGGGGACGTCGGCGCTCGCCTGGGCCTGGCCGTTCGCGACGATATGGCAGCTTGCGCACCAGCGCTTGGCGAGGTCGGCACCGTGATCGGCATCGGCTGCGAGCGCGGGCGACGTGCCAACGCTCGAGGTTACGGCAAGCGTCAGGCAGATTCGTCTCAAATGCTGGTGCATCGGGTAGCCTTCTTGCATTCCGTCGGCCAAGCCTATCCGCAGCACGATCCCGGAAATTGCGAGAGATCAATGCGGGCGATGATCGACCGCAGCAGCTTGCGGACCGAACGATAGAGATGCCGTACGCCTGCCGGCATTCTCGCCGCCGGCAGGCTCAGGCTTGCATCGAGCCCCTTCGTATCAAGACTTTCGACGGAATGCGACACCTGTCTCTCCGAGGCCATATGGCTTTTCTATCCTGCCGTCTCGGAGCCGCCTTGATCTGCCGCAAAGCGTTCCCGGCTAATAGTCACCCGGATTCATGATCATCGGACTTTTCGTATCGGCTGGCGCGAGCGCGCTGCTGGCGCTGTCACGCAGGAAGCGGTCGAGCGTTTCCTGGATCTTCTGCTTGACCGAGTTGGGGCCGCGATCGCTCATGTCCGTGTGCTGTGCGCCGGTGTGCACGATGTCGATGCCGTGCGCCTTGGCTTCTTCCGGCGTCGGCAGCACGCCGGGATCGGTCACAAAATGCGGGTCCTTCGACCGGAACGACAGGATCTTCATGCCGTCGCTCGTCACGAAAGGCACCCGCAGATTGTCGAGCGTGATCACCTTCGACACCAGTTCCGGGTGCTGATGGGCGACATACATGGAGACATCGCCGCCGTTCGAGTGGCCGACGAGGGTGATGTGGTCGTAATCGACGTTCTCCTGCTGCCTCTTCAGCTTATCCAGGACGAAGAGAATGTTGGCCTCGCAGCGGATATAGACCTCACGCCGGCCGACATATTGCTGACCGGCATGGGTCATCAGCGGCGGGTCAGTCGGCAGGTCCTGCTGGATGCTGGCAACCAGATAGCCGCGCGCGGCGAGCACATTGGCGAGGAAGGAATATTCGGTGGCCTTGACGGTGTTGCCGTTACTGATGATGGCGAGCGGGAGTTTCCAAAGGCCGAGATTGGCCTTGGTCTCGTAGTCGCGCCGCACCGCCAGTTCGACCGCGATCGGTCGCTGCCGCGAGGCGTCGAACAGCTCCAAAGTCTCATGGCGGATCGCGAACCGGCTGACGACGAAATATTCCCCGACGCCGAGGACGCAGAGAAACGCCAGGATTGCAAACACCCTCTTCATGGCTTCGTCTCAAATCACGTTCGGCTGAATATGGTCATCGGGAACTCTCCGATCGAGCGATCGTGAGCAGGTTACGGGATTAAATCTTGGCAACTCTGTGAGCAAGGCCGCAATGGCCGGATGCCGGGTCCAGTGGCGCAAACGACCGGCTGGTCAGATACACCCCGACCTGCCGCGTTCGGGACAGAGCCGAAATGCGCTCGACAGTGTAAACAGGAAGCGGGGGCTGCGGCGTTCATTGTCCGGCGCCCGGTAGCTCAACGGCACGGCCACGCCGAGATCGGCCTGGAAATCGTTTGGCAGGAAGAAGCGCACACCGGCTCCGGCCGATGTCAGCGATAGGCCTTCACTCAAACGGTAGCCGTCGTTCCAGACGGCGCCAGCGTCGCCAAAGGCATAGAGCTGATAGCCGGTCCAGTAGCGGAAATCGAGCTTCTGATCGAAGCGCAGCTCAAGTGAGCCGGCGAGGCCATTGTCGCCGCTAATTTCGGCTGCGCCGTAACCCCTGCCGAAGGCCGCACCGCCGAGATAGAACTGCTGCGAGGTGAACAGCGGCCGCGACGCTGTCTGGCTCGCTGCCGCGAGCTTGAGCGACCAGGCATCGTTGAGCGTCTGGTAGCGCGTGAACCAGAGGTTCAGCACCGAGAAGTTCGATGAGGCGCCGTCGCGCGACAACAGATCGTCGTCGAAATGCGAGGCACCGAAGACGTCGAGGCCCTGGCGGTAGATCAGCGTCGCGAAACTGGTGCCGCCGAAGCGGTCCTGCAGCCTGTAGTCGGCGGTCAGGCTCGCGGTCCTGATGTGGTCGTTGTACCAGGGGCCGTAAAGGTCATGCTCGGACACATTGCTGAAGTTCGTCGCCGCAGTCAGCGTGAGCGTGGAGGATTGCGACTGTAGCGGAACGATGCTGGCGCGCAGCTCGAAGGCCTCGGTCGTCGTGATGTCGCTGTCGAGGCGGCGGGCATCGCCTGGCCGGACCGCGCTGTAGAGCACGGAAGCGCCGAGACGTACGCCATCGACGCCGACGGGCGCGTCATAGGACAGCCGTGCGAAGCCGAGCTGGCGAGGATCGTTGGCAATGGTCGACAGGTTGACGGCCAGCGTGTCTCCGGGCGTGAGGTAGGAGTTGAACGCGCCGGTGGCGTAGGTCTGCCACGGGCCCACCGAGGATGATCCTAGATTGTCCAGGCCGAACGAGGAGAAGACGTGCCAAGTCTTCAAATAGACGGTGAGACGGAAGCGTCCGGACCCGCTGCCGATCTCCTCCAGCGCGCTGTCGGTGATCCGAACGCCCGGCCTGGCGTTGATGAGGAAGAGCTGGCGCTCGAGCGTCGGGAGCCGCGACGGCTGCTCGGCGAGAACCGGCCCGAGCATCGGCCTGACGCCGAACTGCTCGGCGCCGTCGCCTTTCAGCTCGACCTGCACGATGGCGCCTTCGATCACCTGGATCCGGAGCCGGCCGTCGGCAATGTCCTGCGGCGGCACGATCGCCCGGCTGAGATGGAAGCCGTCGGCGCGGTAGAGCTCGCTGATCGCGCCGGCGATCCCGGCGAGATCCGCCTGCGAGACCCTCTTGCCGAGATACGGCTGATAGACGGCGGCAATACGGTCGCTGGAAACCGCGTGGGCGCCGCTGATGCTAACGCCGCGCAGGACGAATTGCGGCTTGGCATCGCCGCGGGTATCGGGTTGGCCAACCGTCGGCAGGCTGACCGGCGGGCGGTTCAGTTTTTCCCGTTCGGTTTGGTTTTCAAAGTATTTCTCCGGCTGGCGCGGATCGAAGCCCGGCTGGTTCGCCTGTTGTGCGAACGCTTGGGGAGCTCCGGCAAAAAACGGGACCAGCAAGGCTATTGCGGTAACGAGATGCCGCATTCCGGCGCGCGCGGCGAAACTTTCCCCGTAGTTTGACGGAGGAATTGCCGCGGGACGGGAGGGGGTCGTTAGCCTCATGATTTTTCATAGTTTTTTAAGGTCAATGATTGGTTAATGTCACAGCTCCACTGGCCGCTTCCTGCTAATCCTCTCTTGAGTGATTTCGGATACCCCTCAGATCTGGCTGTAACGCAGACTAAGGATCGTCATGCTCGGCAGAATTGGAATGCGGTGCGCCCTCGTGGCGCTGGCTCTTGGAACGGCTTCCGGCGCATTCGCCGCGGACGACGGCGTCTGGTCGATCAGCAAGGCCACCGGTGAAGTGTGGGTCGCGACCGACGGCGCGCAACAGGTCGCTCTGAGCCGGGACGAGACGCTCAAGCCCGGCAATACCATCCGCACCGGCCGCAATGGCCGGGTGCTGCTAGTCCGCGGCGAGGAAACGATCCTGATCTCTCCGAACTCGGTGGTCGGCTTGCCGGCCGAGAAGAAGGAGGGACTCTCGACCACCATCATCCAGCAGGCGGGTTCGATCCTGCTCGAGGTCGAGAAGCGCAACGTCAAGCATTTCGAGGTCGAGACGCCCTATCTCGCCGCCGTGGTCAAGGGAACCCAGTTCAGCGTCACGGTGGAGGCGGGTAGCACCAAGGTCGGCGTGCTCCGCGGCCAGGTCGAGGTCTCCGACTTCAGGACGGGGCAGATTGCCCAGGTCATGCCGGGACAAGCGGCTACGGTGTTCGAGCAGGGCAAACCCGGACTTAGTTTGAGCGGCGCAGGAAAGTTGAGTCCGATCGAGCAGGGCAAGCCGCGCGCCCCGACGATCGAGCGCGTCCCGGTGCCGAGATCGGGACTGACGGCGCCACGCAATGCCGCGGCCGGTCATTCCATCCATGCGCTCGGTCCGATCGACAAGGGCAGCAAGGCGGCCGGTGCACCCAAGGCATCGGGCCAGGCGGCCGCGGGGCATGCCCCCAAGGCGGGAGTCGTGCGCATCTCGACCGCGCTGGGAGAGGTCAAGCTGAACGTCCACAAGGCGACGCGCGGCCTCGCCCACGGCGGCGTTCCGCCAGGGCAGGCGCGTAACGCGAATGCCAGGGCGGACAGTCAGACGGTCTGGAACGATGGCAAGACCAGCCCGGCCGCATCCAACGGCGCGGCAGCTGGCGGTGGCGCCAGTGCGAACGCCACGATCGCCGCAACGACAGCCGGGGCATCCAGCGATGCCCCGCGCGCCAAGAACGGAGACGCCGGGGGCAACGGCAATTCCGGTAACAACAACGGCAATGGCGGCAACAACGGCAATAACGGCAACGGCAATAGCGGAAACAACGGCAACAACGGCAATAGCGGCAACAACGGTAACGGCGGCAGCGGCCATGCCAACAACGGCGCCACCGGCAACGGCAGGGGCAACAACGGGAATGGCGGCGGCAATGGCGGCAATGGCCACGCCTACGGCAGACGCTGAGGCGATTTCCTAGGGGATGAGGGGCGTGCCCGCAGAAGCGGGGACGGGGGAGGACTGGAGTGAAACGCTATCGGCCGCATATCCTCGTGGTGATCGCGCTTGCGATCGTGCTGTCCACGGGGTGGCATGGCTCACTTCGCAATGCGCTCACTGATCTGCGGTTCGCCTGGCAGTCGCGAGACGCCAGCGGCAAGGTCGTGGTGGTGGCCATCGACGCACCATCCATCGATCAGATCGGCGTGTGGCCCTGGCCGCGCCGGCTTCACGCGGACCTATTGAGGAGGCTCGAGGCGGCGGGCTCGGGAGACATCGCGTTCGATGTCGATTTCAGCACGCCGTCGGATCCGGCCTCCGACGAGGCTTTCGTCAAGGCCCTTCGCGATGCCGGCGGCTCGACGATCCTGCCGTCCTTCAAGCAGCCGACGCCGAACGGCGGCGCGGCCCACGTCAATCGTCCCCTGAAGCCGTTCAGCAACCAGTCGTGGCCGGCGGTCGTGAACGTCGCAGTCGAATCCGACGGGCGTGTTCGCCGCTACCCGGTCGCCGAGAAGCTCGGGGATGAGTTGCTGCCCTCGATGGCGGTCGTGCTGGCCGGCCAGGACGCCAACCGGCGGCCGCCCTTCCTGATCGATTTCAGCATTCGTACGGCCTCCATTCCGACCGTCTCCTTCATCGACGTGCTGCGCGGCGATCCTGCTGCGCTCGACAAAGTGAGAGGCAAGAAGGTCATCGTCGGGGCCACCGCGCTCGAGCTTGGCGACCGCTTCAGCGTTCCCAACGGCAAGATCGTCTCGGGGCCTGTGCTCCAGGCACTGGCCGCGGAATCCATCCTTCAGGGCCGAATGCTGCGCTGGACCTCGGATGTCGGCATGATCCTGGGCTTGGGTGTGATCTGCCTGCTGATGATGTATTCGTGGCGGCGCTTCGGGCCGGGGATTCGCGTCGCAGCACTGGTCGCTTCCGGGGCAGCTATGGGACTGGCCGCGGTCCTCGTGCAGGCAAGATGGCCCCTCGTCATCGACACATCGCTATTTCATATCGCGATCGTCGCCTATCTGACCGCGATCGCGCTGGATGAAATCGATTTCCGTGGGCTGCTGGGGCGCATCGCCGAGAGCCGCTTTCACCGCATCGCGATGTCGCTTGGCGACGGCCTCGTCTGCACCGACGAGGATCACCGGATCACGGTCTGGAATCCCGGCGCGAGCGCGATCTTTGGCTACTCGCCGGCCGAGATGATCGGCCGCCCGTTCGAAACGCTGTGCGCTGTGCCGGTGGACGGCGATGCAAGATCGTCCATGCATGACGCCGCGCGCCAGGCGCTCCTGGTTCCAGGTGGGGCGGTCGTGGTCGAGTTCGAGGGCCGGCGCAAGAATGGTGAGACTTTCTCCGTCGAGGCGAGCTTCTCGGGTTGGCAGGGAACGGACGGCTTTCAATACGGCGCGATCCTGCGCGATATCTCGGTCCGCAAGCGTGAAGCTGAACGTATTCAATATCTGGCCGAACATGACGTGCTGACGGGTCTTGCCAACCGGAACATGCTGCACACGGGCCTCACCGACCTGATCGCTGCGGCGAAACGGCGGTCGTCCGGCGTCGCTCTGCTCGTGCTCGGGCTCGACGGCTTCCAAGAGATCAATGACATGCTCGGGCACTCGTCGGGCGATCTCGTGCTGCGCGCGGTCGCCGAGCGGCTCCGCATCGAAGTCGACGGCAAGGCGACCATCGCCCGGCTCAGCGGCGACGAATTCGCCATTGCGCTCGATTGCGCCGATATCGGCGAACCGGTCTCGACCTTCGCCGAGCGCATCGCGCAGGCCTTTGAACCCCCCCTCGCGGCCGGCACCCGGCAGCACCGCATCAGGATCAGCGGAGGCGTCGCCGTCTATCCGGAAGGCGGGCAAACGGCCGACGATCTCCTGAGCAACGCCCATCTCGCGCTAAGCCGCGCCAAGGCGACGCGGCGCGGCGGCCATGTCCTGTTCGAAGCCGCAATCAGGCAGGAGCTGGAGAACCGGTTGACGCTGGAGAGTGAGCTGGCGCTTGCTGCCGATCGCGGCGAGTTCGAGCTGTTCTATCAGCCGCAGGTTCGCCTGATCGACGGCAGCCTGGTCGGAGCCGAGGCGCTCATTCGTTGGCGCCATCCGGTGCGCGGCTACGTCTCGCCGGCCGAATTCATGCCGGTGGTCAACACCTCGGCCCTGTCCGAGCGGATTGCCAACTGGGTGATGGAGACGGCCTGCCGTCAGGCGCGAGCCTGGGAATTGTCCGGCAACAACGTGCGCGTCGCCATCAACCTCTCGCCCTCGCAACTCCAGTCCGGCGATCTCGCGCATTCGGTCGCGGCACTGCTCAAGACGACCGGGCTGACGTCGTCGCTTCTCGAAATCGAAGTCACCGAAGACATCCTGCTCCATGACGAGCGCCGCGTGCTGGCCATGTTCAAGCGGATTCAGGACCTCGGCGTCCGGGTTCTGTTCGATGATTTCGGCACCGGTTACGCGAGCCTGAGCTATCTGAAGAAGTTTCCGCTCGACGGGCTCAAGATCGACCGGTCGTTCGTATTTGGCCTGCTTACCAATTCCGACGATGCAGCGATCGTCGGCTCGACCATCGGTCTCAGCAAGCAGCTCGGCCTCACGGTCGTGGCTGAAGGCATCGAGAACCGCGCCACTGCCGACTTCCTGGTCAGCCTGGGATGCGAGGAAGGGCAGGGCTACTTCTTCGGCCGTCCGATGCCCGCCGAGGCGTTCGAGAGGCAATTTCTGACGGCAGAGCTCGACGCAGTCACCGCTGCCTGAGCAGGACGGTCTGGCCGAGCAGGCGGCTCGGTTCTACCGCCGCCGCGCGACCGCGACGCCAAAGAGGAAAGCGACGAACAGGCTGGCAAGCGGCGCTTCGCGCGTGATCGCTGCGACCGTCGCGAGGGCTCCGCCGGGCTTGCGCGATTCCTCGATGCTCGAAGTGAAACGGTCGACGGCCGCGTGCAGGCCGCCCGCGACTTCACCGATCGTGCGGGAGACATCCGCTGCCGTATCGATGGCACGCTCGGCCATGCCGGGTTGGGACGTGGATTGCGGTATCTCCGTGCTCAAGTGCGCGACCTCCAAACCTGATGGCGGAGGCCGGCACCTTTGGCTATCCGCGCGAGCGCTTGTTTTGAACAGCGGGTCTGACGACCTTTGGCTATCCGCGACAGGCGCCGTCATTAACGGCGGGTGCCGGCCTTGGATGGGCAATGCAGCGTCAGGGCTTTTGTTCCTGTCCTAAGGCAAATGCCTCCGTGAAACGACGGATGCGAATCTCTGTTAGGCTGGCGCGACCTTGTTGGATCAGGAGGCGGCCGTGACCGATCGGACCATGACGGATCGAGCCCGGCGCATCGCCTTGCTCGGCGCGCCCATCGATATGGGCGCATCGCAGCGCGGCACATTGATGGGGCCTGCGGCGCTGCGTACCGCGGGCCTTGCGACGCTGCTCGAAAGCCTGGATTTCGAGGTCGTCGACTACGGCGATCTTTCCGCCAGCGAAGTCCGGGACCTCACCGACAGGCCGCCGGAAAGAGCCAACCACTACCGCGAGATCCAGCGCTGGACACGCGCCCTGAGCCGCAAAGGCCATCAGATCGCGAAGACCGGTGCGCTGCCGATCTTCCTGGGCGGCGATCACACGCTGTCGATGGGATCGGTCAATGCCATGGCGCGTCATTGGCAGGAGCGCGGCCGGGAGCTGTTCGTGCTCTGGCTCGATGCCCATGCCGATTACAACACGCCGGAGACGACGCTCACCGCGAACATGCACGGCATGTCGGCCGCGTTCCTGTGCGGCGAACCCGGCCTCGACGGCCTGCTCGGCGACGATCCTCGCGCGTCGATCCATCCAGACCGGCTCGACCTGTTCGGCGCGCGCTCGATCGACAAGCTGGAGAAGGAGCTGATGCGAGCACGCCGGATCAGGGTCGTCGACATGCGCCAGATCGACGAGTTCGGCGTCGCGGTGTTGATCCGGCGCGTCATCGATCGGGTCAAGGCGAGCAACGGGGTGCTGCATGTCAGCTTCGACGTCGATTTCCTCGATCCCTGCGTGGCGCCGGGCGTCGGCACCACGGTGCCGGGTGGTGCGACCTATCGCGAAGCACACCTGATCATGGAGCTATTGCACGATTCCGGCGCGGTCGGATCGGTCGACATCGTCGAGCTCAATCCTTTCCTGGATGAACGCGGCCGGACGGCGCGCACGGCCGTCGAGCTCATCGGCAGCCTGTTCGGCCAGCAGATCACCGACCGGCCGACGCCGAGCAACGCGATTGCTCCGGGCGAGTGAAGCGTCGGCGATGGTGACGATGAGCTTCAATCTGCCAGATAGATCCCAGCTTGTCGCTTGGCGGTATCAGGGCTTCATCGTCGACGAGGAGAACTGAAGCAGTTACGGATTGCGGAAACCTCAGGCGGAACCCGTTTGCTGCGAGCCCGCGTTCAAGAGCTGCGATACAGCGGCAACGACTTGCGCGGGCGCAAATGGCTTTTGCAACAGGATGCTGTTCGGCACCCCTAGTACGGGCCATTGATCGGCAGCGCCGCCCGTCATGTAAACCACCGGAAAATTCGGATCGATCTCCCGGGCCGCTCTTGCGACCTCCCAGCCATCGAGGCGTCCGAGAAGATTGACGTCCGTGACAAGCGCCCGGTACGGCCTGAGACGACCCTTCAGCAGTGTACTGGCTTCCTCGCCCGTCTTCACTGTTGCGATCTCGAAGCCTCCTTCGGTCAAGGCATCTTCAACGATAGCCTGGATCATATCGTCGTCTTCGATAACAAGAATGATCGGACGTTCGGTCACGGCACCAGTCCCCGTCATCTTCCCCGTGTGTTACAAAGTGTACACAGCCCCATTTGTTCCCCAGCGGAACAAATCACGTGAATTCAGGGATGGAGTGGTCAAGCATTCCGTCTGGAATTCCGCCAGCACTGGAACATTCCGGCAATTGCCAAGTTTTCCCGATGCCCTTCCCCAAGGGTGACCCCGGTGGCCCCAGCTCCAACGCCCCCCACGATCCCCGCGAGCTGGGGCCCTTTTTTGATCGAGACCGGGCGTCGACGCAGCCCGTAACTTTGCCGACGCATCACCGTTCCCGGTGTGCAGGCGCGAGCGTAGGCGGACACTATGAAATGGATGCTTGTGGTCCTCGTCGGTGGCGTCGCGCCCGTCAATACCGATCTCGTATTCGACAAGTTCAGCGACTGCCTGTCCGCCGAGGCGCAAATGCGACAGCACTACTCTGACGCGTTCGATGCCTGGGACCGGGTCGCCGCGGCAAGAATCGACCGGCGTAGCGATTACAGGAAAGCCCGCGAACGCGAGGCGAAAAGACTGCTCAGCAATGTCGGGACCTGCGTGCCCCATGGCGGGGGAGAGTCTGTTACGCCGGCGGAGCCGCCCAAGCCTCCCGCTACACCTTCGCAGCAACCTGCTGCGCCGCCGCAGCCGGCGCCGCGACCCTAGCGAGCCGCGCACCTCATCGAAAAGGCCGCGCTCATTGCGAGCGCGGCCGCGGTCGGGACCACGCGCAGCGCTTAGTGGTGATGATGATGCCAACGGTGCCGTACCACGGGATATGATCCGGGGTAATAGGCGTAGGCGGGGCGCACGACGCGGCGATAGCGATAGCCGTAGGAAACGGGCTGGGTGTAATAGGTGGTCGTGGTGTACCCGCCGCCCCAGCGATACGGTGCATCGTACCCATAGTCGTAGGCGTACGGGCCGCCATAATAGCCAGCGCGATAATAGCCCGGACCGTAGCCGTAATAGCCATAGCCGGGGCCCCATCCATACGCCGAGGAGGCAAGCCCGCCGATCACGGCACCTGCGACAAGGCCGCCGGCAAGTCCCGGTCCCCAGCCCCGCCAATGGGCTTCAGCTGGAGACGTCGCAGCGATTGAGCTTACACCAAGAGCGCCGGCCATCAGGGCCGACATTGCGATCTTCTTCATCGAGATACCCTTTCACATCGCATTGCTTCCGCCCCGTAAGACAACGGGAAAAGTAGGCAATGGTTGCGAGATGAAAGAACGTCCTTACGCCAGTTCTGAAAGCTGGAGCATGACCTGCAACCGTCCCAGGCGATGTCATCGGTCGACTAAAGATGGTTGGGAAAAAATGGAAACATCGGGGAGTGACTTGAGTTGACACCGATGGATTCGGTGTCCTGGAGAGCAAGCATCGTGGACGACGCCGTGGTGAAGAACGCCGCCGAAACCGCCTGGACGGTGTACCGGGCGCGGCATCCCGACGTCGATGCATGCGATGGTCGGCGCAGCCTGCTGGAACGCCACTTGTTGCTCAGGAGAAGGCAAGAGCGCGCGAGCGATGCCGAAGGACTCGTCGGTTTCGGGATAGCCTACCTGGACCGGCTTCCCAGCGACGAATGTTGACGAGCATGAAAATGCTCGTCGCGCGCCTAGCCCGCGGAAGCACTAGGCCGAGTTGGACGCTGCTGGCGATTTCGTCTCTCATCTCGGCGGTCATCGTGATCGCCTTGCGCATCGTCGTCGGGAGTTAGTCGCGGAGACATTTGGAGCGCAGGCTTACGGTGCCAGCTGCGCCGCCGTACAGCCCGATAGCACCGCAGGGCCTTCGCATAAGGCGCTTGGAATGAGCTGCGCGCGCCTCATCCTTCGAGACGCCCGCCTGCGGCCCGCTCTCAGGAGGGACCGCCAGCGAAGCGCGCCTCGACGGATGGCTGCGGGCAAGATCTCTCCCATATGCGACAGCCCTGGATCGCGCCGACAGTCCCGGATCGCGCCAAAGGCTAGGGGGAGGGACTGCAGTCCAGCACCTTGATCCTTCCGGCGGCGTCAAACGCCAAAATCGCGCTCATCACACCTGTGCTGGTGGCGTAAGAGATCACGGTTCTATCGTCGGAAGGATTGAGATCGTCCAACCTGCCCGCCGGATATTTTCGGAGGCGATCGATCCAATAGGCACGGAGTGCCTCGCGGCCAGTGATGGTTTGGGCGCCGCAGCAACCGCAGTGCACCACTGCATCATCGGCATGGAGATCCAAGAGCGCTTCAATATCGCCCGCGCGATAGGCATCAAGCCAATCAACAGCAATGCCCATCGGGTCGAAGGAGAGACTTTTCACCAGTTACCATCCAAATATTTTAGGCTGCGGGAACCCGCCAAGCCTCTTTTTTCAATCGATTAATTGTATTTTAATGCCCCACCCGGCCACGGCCATATGCTGAAGGACATAGAGGACCGGGCCGAGGCAAAGTCGATGTTGGACACGTCCGCCAAGCAGGGGATCCTCAAACCCATCCGGCTTGTGCTTGTTGATCGGCAACCAATCGTCCTGCAGGGACTGAAGTCGGTCCTCGGGACGCAGCAGGACTTCGATGTTGTCGCGTCCGCCAGCGACGGGGCAGGCTGCCTCGAGGCCATCCGGACTTTGTCGCCTGACGTCGCGCTCATTGCCGACACCCTGACCGACCTGACGGCATCCGACATTCTTGCGATCTCGAAGGCCGAGAAGCTCTCCACGCGCCTGGTGTTCTTTACCGAATCCGACGCCGACCACGATCTGACCGCAGCGATTGCCGCGGGCGCCTGCAGCGCAATCTCGAAATATGCCGCTCCCGGCGCCATGCTGCGATCGCTGCGGCTGATGGCGAAGAGCGGCGTGTCGCTGGAGCAGACCGATCTCGTGCCCACCGGCCCGGACGATGACGGCGGCGGCAAGCTCGAAAAGATGCTGGAGCGATTGACGAGCCGGGAACGTCAGATCGTCCGACTGGTCGCGGAAGGGATGTCGAACAAGGAGATCGCGCGCCGGCTCGACGTTTCCCAGGGGACGGTCAAGGTCCACTTGCACAACATCTTCCAAAAACTGGAGATCACCAACAGAACGGTGCTTGCGACCATCTCATGGTTGCAACGCACCTCCGGCTTCAGCGCGCTCGCACTGGCCTTCCTGGCATTCGCGATTGCGGACGAACTCAAGGCGTCGGAAGCCGAGGACAATTTTCCGCATGACGATGGCCCCGGTCGGAGCGACGAACACGCCGGCTTTGAGGTCTGGAAAAAAGCCATCCTCGCGCATCTCATCATCTCGACATCCAGAGAAGCGACTGCTCTCACCGAGAGGGACTTGCTGGCCAAGGCAAGCCAGACCACGAACCCGAGCGCGGCAATGGAAGCGCTGCGCGCGGCGGAGCAGCTGCTTGGCTCGCAAGTCCCTGGCTTGAACGCGTTAAAGCAGGGCGGCGCTGCTGGATCGAACACGCCGAGCCTTGATGCGCTTTTGCCGCGGGAATCCCACGACGCTTCAAGCGGAGGTGTCCTTCGGGTGGAAGATCACCTTCCGCGGCTTGCTTTCCAACCGACGCCGATCCCCGGAGGCTATGGCACCTTCGCCGCTGTTGCCGGCGCGTTGATCTACGCCATGAGCGACCACCATCTCGCCGCGCAGGCACATGAGTTGGATCACACATCGATCGACAGCCTCCTGGACGGCGTTGGCGAGGCCGCGACGACCAAGCTCGCCGCGATCACGCATGTCGACGCCAATCAGCCAGCGAGCTTGCATCCAGCGAACTCAACTTCGGATATCCTTGCGCACGATTTTGGCCGGGCTGCCGGCTTTGTGACCGGAAGCATTGACGTCCCGCAACAGGACGTTCGGGGGCAGGCTGGCCCGGATGCCGCGAGCGACAGCGGCCAGAAAATTGACGGCGTGTTCGATCTTGGTCCTGCTTCCGGTTCCGGCGGAGATGGTCTCGATCAATTGCCGGATGGCAAAGTCGAGAACGTCGTTCATCGCAGTGCGGGCGATACCAAATCCGGCTCTTCCGATTCCGTCCTGGATTCCGCCTCAGGACCGAACAGGATCAATCTTGCGGCTTTCGGGGCGCTCGCTTGTCTGCATTTGACGGCCGCGGTCAAATCGATTCCGCCACATACCCTCGCCTGGATCTACGATCCCGCAACCAATCAAACGATCGTCTACGTGAATCCGACTGATCGTGTGCTTGATGTCGGGGATCGCGCGCTGCTGGAAGTTCATCTGCAGGGAATTGTATCCGTCGCAAATGCGGATGTCGTTCATCCCACCGATGGCGCAGCTGTCGCCGTCACCCTAGAGCAGCTCGAACAGGCGCTGATATCGGCGGCCGCCATCGATGAGACTGATCCGAGTGAGAGCCGGGACCACGCGAGCGAGAGTTCGCCCGGGACAGCCCACGTTTGGAGCGCTTCGGCCGATGACGGCTTGAGCTTCCAGTTCGCACACTTTCGGTCGGGCTCCGGGACGTCGGCCAAGTCGGGCACCTTCGCACGCGACTCGGCGGATACGACCGAGGGAAGTGCCGATGCCTCCAGTGTCTCGTCCTACGGATCATCAACCGCGCCCGCTCATGGTGCGTCGCCTCCGGCAACCGAAAATCTCAGTTCAAAGAGTGCTCCGGCTAGTCCGAACAGCGGCGCTCCATGGAGCGCGCAGAATGAGATCGTCCCGCCTGGCCTCTCGACGGCTGATAGTGCAAGCCATGGCAATTCTGCGCACGCTTCAAACCAGGGACAGGGAAAGAACGCGGCCGCGGGCGAGGCTGAGACGGAGTCCAAACCCGGTAACGCTGACCACGACAGTGAGCAGCATTCCCAGGCTCCGGACAGTCCGCCAGGGCTAGCGAAAAAGGCAGAGGCCGGCGGCGCCGATCACGGCGAGTCGGGCTACTCGGGCAAAGCAGTGGACCCAGGCGAGAGCGACCCAAATGCCGGCAACGCCGAGCACGGTCACGCGTCGCATGATTTGAAGTCTGGGCCTGTCAAGGCGGCGAACGTGGAGGAGGCCGAAGCCAATTCCAAGCCGGACCATGGCGTCGGCCATGACAAGGAGCATCATTCCCAGGCTGCAGACAATCCGCCAGGGCAAGCAGAGGCCGGCAGCGCCGGCCACGGCAATTCGGACCACTCCGCCAAAGTAGCGGAAGCTGGCGAGAGCGACTCAAATGCCGGGAATGCCGAGCACGGTCACGCGCCGCACGCTGGTAAGCCTCTGCCTGCGAAGGCGACGGACGTCGAGATGGCCGAAGCCAATTCCAAGCCGGACCATGGCGTCGGCCATGTCAACGAGCATCATGCCCAGGCTGCGGACAATCCGCCAGGGCAAGCGAAAAAGACAGAGTCCGGCGGCACCGACCACAGCAACTCGGGCCACTCGGCCAAAGCAGCGGAAACTGGCGAGAGTGACCCAAATACCGGCAACACCGAGCACAGTCACGCGCCGCATGATTTGAAGTCTGGGCCTGCCAACGCTGCGAACGTGGAGATGGCCGAAGCCGAGTCCAAACCGGACCAGGGCGTCGGCCATGACAAGGAGCATCATTCCCAGGCTGCGGACAATCCGCCAGGGCAAGCGAAAAAGGCGGAGGCCGGCGGCGCCGACCACAGCAATTCGGGCCACTCGGCCAAAGTAGCGGAAGCCGGCGAGAGCGACTCAAATGCCGGGAATGCCGAGCACGATCACGCGCCGCACGCTGGTAAGCCTCTGCCTGCGAATGTGGAGATGGCCGAAGCCGAGTCCACACCGGATCACGGCGCCAGCCATGATGAGCATCCATCCCACACTTCCGACCCGGCATCTCCGACAGGGAAGACAGCAGACCCGACGGCTTCGGAGCACGGCAAGCCGCCGCACGATTCGCCTTCGGCCTCACCGAACGCAGGCACGGCCGAGCCGAGCGTCGTAAAAGGGGACATCGCCGCGGGCGGAAGCCCACACCAGCCTCCGCAATCTCCTGCACCTGAAGCCCAGCCGGGAAAATCTGGATCCGCAAGCAGCGGCTCGGATCGTGACCTGGTGTTTCGCTTCGATAGCGGGACAGCTCCTTCCACATTCGCCCCGGCCGTCGAACTCAGAGAACATGGTGTTGGCCACGTGACGCCCGGTGAGAAAGACTCCCCCCAGATGATCACCGAAATCGTTGCCGGCGCGCTGGACGAGCACGCAGCCCATCACGGCGTGAACGGTCCGCATCACGGCATGGGACCCGCGACCCATGATTGGTTGATCTGAAGCGCGGCGCCCTCATTGCGCGGACAGGAACGTGATGGCGCGGGCGGCATCCGCGCAATTTGCTGGAACCTGCCTGAAGCTGGAACCGGGAAGGGCGCCTTGGAATTAACCTGCGAGAGGACAACCGCGGATTTCATGATGACAAATGGTCGTTTCGCCAACTCCATGTCCACCGCCTTCCGCCATCCCGGCGTGATCGCGCTGATCGTAGCGGGGGTGGCGATTGCGGCCATGCTGATCGTTGATCATGGCCCGTGGAATCGCGCCAAGACCCAGCCGGCTCATGTCGCGATGTATGCGACCACGGGCGAAGCGGCACGGGCCGCCGGGGCCAAGGTGCTTCCGACCACTCCGAAATCGCCGATCGAGCCGGCCCGACCGGGGCCCAAGACGTCCCCTGTCGTCAATCCCGTGACGCCGTAATCGCGTCGATCCTTGCGGCCGTGATACACGAGCCCGCCGTGAACTTCTTCTCGCGCAGCTCGGTCGCGTCAGCCGATTACCGATGAGGCGAGCAAGGCGAGGACGGCCAGCGCCATCAGCGCGGTGCCGAGCCAGCCCAGCGCGATCAGCCACTTCCTTGCCCTGAAGCGGCCCATGATCGCGCGGCTCGAGACGATCAGCATCATCATCGCCATGATTGGGACGGCGACGATGCCGTTCAGCACAGCGCTCCACACCAGCATCTGGATGGAGTCGATCCCCGTAAAGCCGAGGCCGAAGCCGATGAGGGTCGCCGCGGCGATGATGGTGTAGAAGCCGGCCGCCTCGTCCGGCTTGGCCTCCAGCGTGGCGCGCCAGCCGAAAATCTCCGCAACGCCGTAAGCGGCCGAGCCCGCCAGCACCGGGATCGCGAGCAGACCCGTGCCGATGATGCCGAGCGCGAACAATGCGAAGGTGAAGTCCCCGGCGAGCGGTCGCAGCGCTTCGGCCGCTTGCGTCGCCGAATCGATGTTGGTGATGCCGTTGGCGTGCAGCACCGACGCGGTGGTGAGAATGATGAAGAAGGCGATGCCGTTGGACAGCAGCATGCCGGAGACGGTGTCGGTCTTGATGCGGTCGAGCTCCCGATGGCCGCCGCGCTTGAGCTCGCGCAGCGGCTTGTCGCGCGTGCCCTGGTTCATCTCCTCGACCTCCTGCGAGGCCTGCCAGAAGAACAGATAGGGGCTGATCGTGGTGCCGAGCACGGCGACGACCATGAGGAAATAATCGGCGCTGACATTGGCCTTGGGCCACACCGCGGCGAGCAACGCCGTGCTCCAGGGGATCTTCACGGTGAAGGCAGTCGCGACATAGGCGAACAGCGCCAGGGTGAGAAATTTCAGCACCGGCGAGTAGCGGCGATAGGGCAGGAAGACCTGCAGGAGGGTCGAGCCCGCCGCGAAGATCAGCGCATGCTCATGATTGAGCCCGCCGATCACGAGCGACAGCGCCTCGGCCATCGCGGCGATGTCGGCGGCGATGTTGAAGGTGTTGGCGGCAACCAGCATGGCGACGAAACCCAGCACCGTCCAGCGCGGCGCGATCTCCATGACGTTGGCGGCGAGCCCCTTGCCGGTGACGCGGCCGATCCGCGCGCTGACGAGCTGGATCGCGATCATGAACGGGGTGGTGAGAAACACCGTCCACAACAGGCCGTAGCCGAATTGCGCGCCGGCCTGCGAATAGGTGGCGATGCCCGAGGGATCGTCGTCGGCAGCTCCGGTGATCAGGCCCGGCCCCAGCCGTTGCAGAAGCGTCGGCGCGGATTTCGTCGGGGTGAGGGCGCTGTCGCTCATGGAAGGGGGACCTCGATCGGGCGGTGCTTCATAGCAAATGCTGAGAACGGAACATAGGTTCCACGCCGCGCCGGGACCCGTCATTTCTGAAAATGCTAATTCAACTTGACCGCCGGGCAAAACAGGTGTAGATTGCCATCATCGCAAGACTTCTCGGACGCCAGTCGCGTGGGCGAGCGCCTCGTGTTCAGGCGGAGTCTGGAGCGGTCGCGCTGGGAGGCCTTGCGCCGCCGCGCTACTTGATGCTGACGAACATGCCCCAGGCCGCCGCCAGTGCCGCGCCGGAAAAGACGATCAGCGGGTTGTCGCAGAATGCGCTGCCATAGGTGCACATGGTGACGCCGAACGAGCCGATCTCGTGATGGCTCGCCGAATAGAACAGTCCCGACAGCACCAGCAATGCAGCGGCGACGTAGTACATGGGTGATCTCTCCAAGCTCGTCCGATGGCGCCCGCGCAAAGAGAGCAAGCGGCACGCTTCAGCATGGCGCGAGGAGCTTTCATTCCGCCAAATCCGATGCGCCGGATTTTGCTAAATTTGGTGCTATTTGCCGGTCTTTCCCGAGGGAAAAGATGGATTGCGCTCAAGCAAAAAGGCCCCGCATTGCGGGGCCTTTGCCGTATCTTGTTCGATGGGAGCTTATCGCCGCGTACCCGCACCGTAGAGCTCGCGCTCGCGGCCGATGTCCTCCGGCGACAGCGGCGGGCTTGCCGCATCGAAGTCGGTCCAGCCGCTCTTCTGCCAAGCCGCGCTGCGGTCCTGCAGGTTCACGGCCCGCTCGTTGAGCAGCGCATCGAGCCGCGCGCGGTCCTGGTCCGGCACCCGCGCCGATACCAGCGTGCCGCCGCGGCGAACGCCCTCGGCATAGCGCGAGGCATCTTCCTTGGAGACGCCGGCTTCGGTCAGGGCACCGACGATTCCGCCCGTGGCGGCACCGGCGGCTGCGCCGACTGCGGTCGAGGCGAGCCATCCTGCCGCCACGACCGGCCCGAGGCCGGGGATGGCGAGCAGGCCGAGACCGGCGAGCAGGCCCGCCGCGCCGCCGAGGCCGGCGCCGATGCCGGCACCGGTGCCGGCGCCCTCGGCGCGATCGTCGACGCCGTCGCGGTCACGGTCGACCTTGCCGGAGCGGGAGCCGTACCAATTGTCCGAATTGTTGGCGACGATGCTGATGTCGGAGTGCGGCACGCCGGCGCCTTCCAGCCGGGTCACCGCGCGCTCGGCGTCGGCATAGGAGTCGTAAAGGCGGGAGATGGTGGTTGTCATTTGCATGATTCCTTACTTGGTCGGCCTTACTTGGCGGGGTTCACGTTGCCCTGGAAGTCCAGGCTGACGTCGGTCTTGGTCCCGGCCTTGTCGGCCTTGCCACGCCAGACGCCCTGGTCGTCCTTGTGCAATCCGGACACGTTGGAATAACCGGCGCCCTCGATCCGCGACTTCGCCTGTCCCTCGGTGAAGCTGTTGCGGCCCTCGACCGGCTTGTTGGAGTTGTTCTGGTCCGAGCTGTTGACGGCGTTGTTGCCCGGCCCGCTTTGCGCGGGCTGCGACTGCGCGCTTGCGGGCACGGCTCCGAGCATCAGCAAGGTTGTGACGAGTGCGGTAAGACGTCTCATTGTTTTGTTCTCCGGCGGTGAATGTGCCGGCGACAACACGTCAGATTCGAATTGGTTGCTATCGTGCGAAGCTGCGAATGCGGCTGCAGCGTCTTGCTTCGATCATGGTCGCGCAGGTGAGGGGCGCGAGCAACATTGCCACGCTGGTCGGAGGAACTTCGCTTCCGGCGACCGATTGTCTTCGCTTTCACAGCGGGCGAGGCAGCGCCAACCATGCAATCACGCTATCCATTGTTGAAGAGGTGGACAGCGGATGAGCACGAGCAGTTGAAAGCCATGGCTGAAGCGGGCCGGCGGCCCGACGAGATTGCACTTGCGCTTAACCGGAGCGAGGCGGCGGTGAGGGGGCGTGCCTGGCAGCACGGCATCGCACTGCGCACCGTGACTACCAAGCGAGGCCGATGAGTCGCGCCGGGGTGCGAGACCGCAGACGTGCGGAGCGATGCTTGCGTGGGTAAAAAAAGCTGGAACGCGATTGTCGGGAAGCTCCGCCTTACTTCGCCGGCGGCGCTTCGGCCTGCGTCGTGGCGGGCTCCCAGGGGGCCGGCAGGATAACGCGGATCGGACGAGCCTCAGCCGCAGGCCGGCCCTGATCCTTGGTCGGCTCGGCCAGTGCCACGGACATCAGGGCGATCAGCATCGCCAGCGAGGTCGTCACAAGTCTCACATCCAGCATCGAAGCCTCCAGGGTCGTGCGTCAACGCAGGTCCTCGCCGTTGGTTCGGGTCCCGACCGGGAACAAGTGGCAATATTTGAAGTTTAAAGCAGACAGGTCCGGATCACCGGGCCGCTGGAGGAGGACACGATGAAGATCAAGACCATTATTGCCGCCGCCGTGCTGACCTCGTTTGCGGCGCCTGCGTTCGCGCAGTCGTTCTACGTGGTGCAGGACGTCAAGACCAAGAAGTGCACGATCACCGAGGCCAAGCCGACCACCACCGAAACGACGGTCGTCAGCGGCGACACCGTCTACAAGACCAGGTCTGAAGCCGAGGCCGGCATGAAGACCGTCAAGGTCTGCACCTCGAACTGAGGATGCACTGAGACGACGATCGGCGCCGAGGCTCCTCGGCGCCGCGCTTTCGAGGGAGGCCGCGCCAGCGGCAAACGAAAGCCCGCGTGGAGCGATCCGCGCGGGCTTTTGACTGATGAGCGGTTCAGGCAGGAAACTGCCTCACCCCGCGAGCGAGACGTCGATCCGTTCGAATCCCCGCACCGCCGGCAGCGACATCAGGGCGGGCCTCGCAAAATAATAGCCTTGAAACAGCGCGATGCCGGCGGAGCGCAAGATGATGAGCTCGGCCTCGTTCTCGACGCCCTCGGCCAGAACCGTGATGTCGAGCTCGCGCGCGATTTGCGCCAGGCCTGAGACGATCACTTGCTTGGGCCGGCTGAGATGGATGTCGCGCAGCAGCTCCATGTCGATCTTGATCAGGTTCGGCTGCAGCCGGGCCAGCAGGCCGAGGCCGGCATAGCCGGCGCCGAAATCATCCAGCGCGGTCCAGAAGCCGAGCGCCTTGTAGGTGCGCACGATGTTCTCGACATGCGCCGGATCGCTCATCCGCTCGTTCTCGGTGAACTCGAACATCAGATTGGAGGCGGGAAAATTCACGCGGCGCGCCGCTTCCAGCGATTTCCGGATGCAGGCGCGCGGCTCGTACACGGCGTTCGGCATGAAGTTGATCGAGAGCCGCGCGCGCGGATCCACAAACAGCCGGCCGGCGGTTTCGATCGCCATCACCCGGGCGGCCTGGTCGAAGCGGTAAAGCTGCTGGTCGGTGAGCTGGCTGAGCACGCTATGCGCGCTCTCGCCGCTGGGGCCCCGCACCAGCGCCTCATAGCCCCAGATCCTGTTCTCGGCGACGTCGACGATCGGCTGGAATGCCATCTTGAATTCGAATGGCAGCTCCGCCCCGTCAGCGCATCCGGCGCACGTCACGCCCATCTTGCAAGTCTCCTGCAGCCCTTCGCCTGCGCGGACGTTATGGCGCACCCGTTAAGGAACAGCGAAGCGTGGACGCGGACCCCGGAAAGGCGTTGCCAGGTTCATTTGTGAACACAAGCAGGCGGGCCATCAGCGTCACGATCGGACGAAACACGCCTGAAACAATGCTGAAACCCGATTGTCCTGAACTCCGTGCGCCCGGGCCCCGACCAACGAAGCGAAAAGGAGATCATCATGATCCAGATCGGTTCGAAGGAAGAAGTCGCGTTCCTGCTGGCGCTGTTCGGCACCCACACCCAGCCGGTGCGGCGGCCGAAGCCGAAATCGCAGCAGAGGTGAGAGCAAACCCATGCCCGGTTTGGCCGAATGCCAGAGCCTGCTCCGGCTCCTGATCGCCAGGGGCGATCCCAAGGCCATCCCGCTCGCCAAGGGCGCCATCGATCAATATCTGAACACGGCGCCGGTGAGCTGCCGCGGACGGGGCCTGCGCGTGCTCCAGCGCGACGCACTCGACCAGCACGATGTGGCGGTCGGCGTGCAGCGCTCGTTCGCCGAGACGGTGGACGCCTATATCGAGCGCAAGCTCGCGGAAGAGTAGGGGACTGGGCCAGGGAGGCGCAGTCAGTTCCCGGACCCCCTTGGCTTCAATAGTTTTTTTCGATGGGCTTGCAACCTTTGTCCCCTTCCGGGCCTCTTAGGGACAAAGGAATACGCACATGGCGCGATACTACTTTGACTTGACCGACGAGCACGGAGTCGCGCTCGAGGAAGAGGGGCTGGAATTGTCCAACATGCGCGCGGTCCAGGCCGAGGCCGCCAAGTCGGTCGGCGACATGGCGCGCGATGCCATCATTTCCGCAGCGGCGACCGGCGGACGGCGGAGGATGGCGATCGACGTTCGCGACGCCGGCGGGCCCGTCATGCAGATGACATTCAGCTTCGCGATCGAGACGTTCAACGCACGAACGCCATCCGGCGATCATTGACGCGTCAGCGTCGGCCGCGATGGCTGCGGCGGTGGCGGCCAGGATTGCCCGGACTCGAGCACCGCGATCTTGCGGCCCAGCTGCCAGACCTCGACCTTGCCGTGCCGCGTGAACTGCCGCGCGAAGGCGAGGGCGGTCTCGTCGGACGCGGCCTCGAAGGCCTCCGCCGAGCGGAAGACGCCGTTCTCGCCGACGAGATAAGCGCGATATTGCTGGCTCATGTCGGCGCCCTCAGGCCGGGCGAGCGCAGCCAGCTGTCGATCTGCATGGCGGTCTCGTCCTGCCGCGCCCGGCGCAGCAGCATCTCGCGGCGGCGCCCCGGCGCGAGCGCGCGCGCTTCCTCGCGGCAGCGCGCGGCCTCGTCCGCGAGGCGTTCGGTCAGTGTCCTGGTCTGTTTGATGCGACGTCGTGTCAGCATGGCGCATGTCCCTTGTTCGAGGAGGGCGGGAGCGCGAACCGGCGTTCTCATCACCGGTCTTGTGCCGCGGGCCTTGCGGTGATGGATGAAGCCTAGGCCTGGCGGAGCGGCGAGTCTGTATCTTTTGATGCGTGCGCAGATTAAATTTCGAGGCGAAGTTTGAGCCTGTTGAGCGACTTACTCAATCTGAGTGCGCGTCGATACGTGCGCTCATCTCTGCAAGCGCGTGCGCGCATGCCGCGAGCCGCTGAAGCATCCGCCGCCCAGCGTTTTTGACGACGCAAACAGACAAGAAGGACAAGTCGGAGACGACATGCTGAACGATGCGCGGCGACGCCCGCGCTGGTCAGCGCGCACCACGGGCCGTTTCCTGCGTGGCCGAGATCTCATTTGCGCTCCCATCAAAAAAAACGTCGATTGACATCGTTCTCTTTTTGTTCTAGTCAACCAACATTTCAACCTGTGGGCGAACGCCGCTGGATCGGTGTTGGCCTGATTTTTTTCGCGGGGCAGTCGATGAGTAGCTCGCTTCTCGCTTTTGTCTTGTTGGACAGCCCGGCGATGCCGGACATGTCAGCGGTCACCAAGGTCCTTCACGCCCGGCATCCGGATTTGGCAACGGAGGCGATCGGGGACGGACCTCCGCAGCAGACCCAGGCCAACTCGCCGCTCATCCGCTGTGGCCGCGAGCTTGTTGCCGTGATGTCGATGCCGGCGCCCGTGCCGCACGACCAGGGACTATGGGCGCGCGCTGTCACCACCTGGCCGGAGAGCAAGGCGGTGGCGGCCCGCCATCGCGGTCATCTGATCGTATCGATGCTCGGAAAGAGCGAGCAGCCGCTGGTCGCCGCGCGCGGCACCACCGCACTCATCGGCGCGTTGATCGCGACCATACCGGAAGCTTGCGGCGTGGTGTGGGCCGGCCGGGTGGCGCGGCCCGCCGATCTCTGGCTCGAGATGTCGCGCGATGCGTTCGCAGCGTTTCCGGACTATCCCTTCAGGCTCTGGGTCGACATTCTTCCGTTCCGGTCAGGCGCCAGGATCGGCGCGGTGACTATGGGACTGTCCGCCTTCGTCGATCGGGAGATCGAGTTCGTCACCGCCAAGCTTACGCTCGCGTCATTGTTCGACAAGGTAGCCGGCCTTGCCGTGTATCTGATCGAGCATGGCAGCGTGGTGAAGGACGGCGACACCATCGGGGCAAGCGCGAGCGAGCGGATCCAGGTGCGTCACAAGGAGTCCGATGCGTTTGGCGGGATGCCGGTGTTTTACTGTGTTGATGAGCTCGTGCAGTGATGGCGATGAGCGACTACCATCGGTACTTGCCGCCGGGCTCATTGCTCGAGATCGATCGTTTGACACGTCGGGCAAAACACCGGCAGAATGCCATCATCGAAAAAAGCCGATCAAGCTCGCGGGAAGCCGCGGGCTTTATTGTTGTGCGACCGATCGCGCTCTTCACCGCGTGTGTCGCGGGTACGATGTTCAGTGAGATGCAGTCGTGACTGACGAAAAAGAGAATTCTGTGCCGAAGCGACCGAGAGCACGCAAGCGCCGCTTCCACCGGATAAGGTACAATCTCAGCGGCCGCCCCGGCTTTTGGATCGCGGACGAAAGCGGCCTTCCTCCCTACCAAGTATCTCGATTGCCGGCTTCTACACCGCCTGTGCCTTACATGTTCGATAAATCCGACGGCCGTCTGCCCGGCGACCTGGAGCTCTGCTGGGGGTGGTGGCTCATTTCGGATCGAACCAAGGCTGTCTTCGAGAGGATGGATCCGGAGGCCTTCGTTTTTGTGCGATGCGACGTGCGACTACCGAAAGGTAGCTATCATGGGCCGGACTATTGGATCTGCGATGTTGTTCGCGTCCTCGATGCGGTGGACGAATCGCAATCGCATTTGCGGATCGGAATTCGGGACGATATCCGCTACATGGACCATGGCATGAAATATTACGAATTCCCTCTCGGATACAAGCTGGTCTTCAGAGAAGACGTGATCGGCACGGCGCACATCTTCCGCATGGCCTACGAAGAGGCGACAGTCATATGCGACCAGGAGTTCAAGGACGCTTGCAAGTCGGCGGGGTTGAAGAAGATCCACTTTGCCGACACTTCGAAAGGCGAAATTTGACTCTCTCCGTCCCGAGGAATGAAGTCCTTTCTCTCGCCGAGAGTGTGCTTTCCTGAGACACATGCGAGGGGCCGTTTCGCTTCGGCGAAGAACCGTGCAAGCAGGCATATTCTGCTGGCAACAAGGCTGGCGTCCCGCAAGCGGATAGCGACGTCGGCGCGATATTTCTTCTTGATCTAAGAGAATCCAACAAACTCGCGCCTTGAGGCCGTTGCCTGCGTTCGGTCGGGTCGACTGCGCCGCGTGCCATAGCACTTCAGAAAATACTGCAGTCCTGTCGATGAGCGCGCGGGCCTCCCGTCGGGCCTGCGCTTGTGCGCTCATTCATCCAATTTGCCACCCCCCATACTCAATGAAGTCCCTTTTGTGAGGGTGCATGTCAATTTTTTCCGACCATCATATTATTCCAGAGAGCTGTAGAGATCACCGCGCATTTCGCGGCATTGACAAGCAGACGTTCGATATCGACTCCCCCGCAAACCGAATCTATCTGCCAGCAAATCGGGAGCTCGCTGCAAAGTTGAATGTTTCGCCCCATCCCGGCGGGCATGTCGGACCTTACAAAAGCCTCGTTTGTAAAAAGCTTGATCAGATTGCAAAGACCGAAAGTCCAGAGGAGCGATTAGCGGAGATTAAGACACTGATCGATGCTATGCGGGTCGGCTTCCTCAATGGCCATCTCTACCCCAATGTGCCTATCGATAAAACACGAGAAGACATCGTCGAGTGGATCGAGAAAATTGTGACGGACCCCAAGGCTTACCGCGATCAATACCCCGATCTATTGCGAACCATCGGAGATATCGAGCGAAGGGGAACGGGCGCCGGTCAGGATCATCTGATCAAATGGTTGCTCTATCTGGATCATCCGGAGCGGCAGAAGCTCATAGACGAGGCAATTGCCCGCAATCGCGATGTCAACGTGACGGCTGGTAATCGCGACCTGCGCGGAACGAATTGGTCCAAGTTTGAAGTGTTCGACCCTTCCTCGGACATTCGTCACACTCCGGGTATCGCGCCAGTGAACCCGAGCGACTTTCCGCCGCTGTCCGGCTACAATTCACCTTCGCTGGGCGGTTTGAACGAACGGGAAGGGTTCGCGCGAAGTGATCCCCGCTTCACACGCGCGCTGCCTCCGTTCCCCCAGCTAGATCCCAATGAACAGCAGATCGGTCGATTGCCTCCGACAACGGCCGCTCCATCAGACCCGCTGGTGCTGCAATCCGATCCGCACTCCGGCGTTACGAATCCATACTACGAGAATCCGTTGGCTGGAGGCGCATCTCCGGAGCGTGATATTCTTCCTTGGTTGGCCGGTGGCGCCGCCGTGCTAGCGGCTCCCCTCCTTGCTCCCCCCTCCTTGCTCCCCTGGCTGCTCGGCGTTGGAGGCATTTTTGCGGTTACGCGCGTTGCGAACGCAGAGGATAGCAGTCCGGGCACGACGGAGGGCGCTACTGCGCCTCGTGGAGGAGTGTTCTCGACAGAAGCGCCTGCGCACGACACTATCGGCAACGGTTTTCGCGTCGACGACGGGGCTAGCAGCCGCGGCTCTTCGGCATCATCGACCTTCGGGCGGCAGCCGGGTGCAACGTCCTCGATCGATCCGAAGACTATTGCAAGCGTCTTTGCGGATCGCTTTGGCAACTGGGCCAGTACGCCAGACGGCTCCGTGCCTGCCGAGAACGTGGACAACGTGCCGGACACTCCTGCACACGGAACAGTGGCGCCCGAAAACGTTCGGCGCCTCACGCGGACCAATGAGTCCAATGCGGGCAGCGTGTTCGCGTCCGGCAGTGCGCCGGTCCCGTATCTGCCTTCCACGGAGTTCAACGAGCGGTTCGGCAATTGGACAGTGCCGATCGCTGGAAGCAGGCGACCGCAGCCCAACAAGCCGATCGGTTTCTTCGCCGACGAGCCGAGCTATTTCGTTCCACCTCCGATCTTCGACGTGGACAATCCAGGCAATTCGCGTACCGAAGCCGGGGAGTGGTTCTCGCGCTGGATACGTCCGTTGCTTCCACCGCAGTGAGGACCGGACGGAGTGGTCGACGCCGAGCCGTTCGATCGTTTGACATGTCGGGCAAAATTACCGGCAGAATGGCGTCATCGGAAGAGTTCGGATCAAGGCCCGCGGTATACCGCGGGCTTTCATATTCGAAGAGCTGTGACGTTCGTGTTCTACGCAGCAGCCGGCCCGAACCACCGCGCCAACGTCTCCTCGAGCCTGAGCTGGCTCTCGTCCCCCACCCAAGCCACGTGCCCGTCGGGCCGCACCAGCACGGCGCCCGGCGCGGCGACCCGCCCGATGACCGGAAGCTCCCACACGCCATCGTAGCTGGCGTCGACGACATCGATGCGGTCCGCCCAGGGCGCCGCGGCGATGCCGCCGCGCCGGCCGAAATTGAGCAGCACGCCGCGGGCGCGGTGCAGCAGCGTGAACAGGTTCAGCGTCCGTCCTTCGACCGCGAGGTCGAGATCGGGCATGCGCCGGCCGAGCAGCGCGTGGCCTTCGCCGAGATCGTGGGCGATGTCGAGCCCGCTCATCATCGCACCAAAACGCCGGCGCGGCTCGTCCATGGCGAGCAGCTCGGCGATCGTCTCACGCGCGGCCTTGCGGCCGTCGTCGCCGCGGCGGAGCAGGGCGATCTGCGCCCTGGTGTTCTTCAGCACGCGCGCGGCCACCGGATGGCGCTCGGCGTGGTAGCTGTCGAGCAGGCTGTCCGGCGCGAGGCCCTTGACCACCTGCGCCAGCTTCCAGCCGAGATTGACCGCGTCCTGCACGCCGAGGTTGAGGCCCTGTCCGCCGACGGAATGATGGATATGGGCGGCATCGCCGGCGAGCAGCACGCGGCCCTTGCGATAGCATGCGGCCTGCCGCGCCGCATCGGTGAAGCGGGAGATCCACGCCGGGCTGTGCACCCCGAAGTCGGTGCCGTAGACGGCAACAAGCGCATCGCTGAGATCGCGCAAGGCCGGCTGGCCGGTCGCCGCGAGTGTTGCTTCCGTCGCCACGACCAGCACGCGGCCGCCCTCGGTTCTGCTGAGGCCGTGAAAGCCGAGCGCATCGTGACGCAGGCCGAACTCCGGCGGCTCGCGCATCTCGACCTCGGCCATGAGGTTGACAAGCGTCGGTGAGGTGCCGGGGAAGTCGATGCCGGCCGCCTTGCGCACCAGGCTGCGGCCGCCGTCGCAGCCGACCAGATATCTTGCGCGCAGGCGCGCGCCGCCGGACAGCGTCACGGCGATGCCGGTCTCGTCTTCCGCAAAGCCGGTGACCTCGCGCTCACGATAGAAGGGGACGCCGAGCTCCTCGGCCCAATCGGCCAGGATGCGCTCGATGCGGGTCTGCCGCAGCTTGAGGCCGTAAGGATGCCGTGTGGGGAGATCGCTGATGTCGAGCGGGGTCCAGGCAAAGCCTGTGAGCTGGAGGATCTCGCCTTCGCGCAGGAAGCGGTCCGCGACGCCGCGCTGATCGAGCACCTCGATGGTGCGGGCGTGCAGGCCGCCGGCGCGCGTCTCGACGATCGTCTGGTCGGGGCGCCGCTCGACGACGGCAACGTCGACATCGGCAAGCGCGAGCTCGGCGGCCAGCATCAGCCCGGTCGGGCCGCCGCCGGCGATCAGGACGGCATGGTCTCTCGGCGTTGCCATTGCAGCGTCGGCGCGCTGGGCGCTGCGGCGTGAACGGGACGTCGGAAGCAGGACAGGCATGTTGACCCCCTCGATGGTCTGGTTGGGTCGGGGGTTCTACGGCAGGATCGGGGACTTGAAGCAAGCCCGTCGCGCACCACATATTGAGCTGGGAGAAGGGGCTTTCGCTTCCGCACCCGCCGCGTTGACACGTCGGGCAAAACACCGGCATAGTGGCATCATCGAAAGAATTGAGTTCAGCCCGCGCGGACGCCATCCGCTGCGGGTTTTTCATTGGCCTCTTTTATTGGCCTGTGGTCAGTGAATGCCTGCGGTTCGCTGCAGGACGTCGGCGAGCTCCTCGAACGAGAACGGCTTCCGGATCATCGGCAGGCCGCCGCGCCGGGGCTCGCGCCCCGACAATTGCAGCATCTTCAGCTCGGGGCGGAGGCGCCGCGCCAGCTCGGCCAGTTCATGACCGTCCATGCCGGGCATGTTGATGTCGGTGATGAGGACCGAAATGTCGCGGTTCTCCCCGAGCCGCTCGAGTGCATCCGGGCCGCTCCTGGCGCTGATCACCTCGCAGCCGAGATCCTCGAGCATGGCCACGATGGTCTCGAGCACGGGGGGATCGTCGTCAACAACCAGGATCGTGTGACTCATCAACGTTCCCTCCAACCAGGACGTCAACGCGCCTGTCGTCGCGTAAGTTCCGGACCGCCTAATCGTCCTTCGACAAATCGCCCGGCCTCGCCGGAAGATCGATCGTGCCGCCTTCACCGCGCGCGAGGTCGCGGCCGCCGTCGGCGCTCTCGCCGGGCTGTTCGATGACGGCCTGGTCCGGGGCGCGGTCCTTGTCGTTGCGCGGCTTGGTTTCGCTGCGCGGCTTAGTTTCGCTGCGCCGCTTGGCGTCGCTGCGCGGCTTGCGATCTGTCCTGGGTGTCATGACGGTCCTCCGACCGATCAACTTCGGCGCGGCGCATTGGTTCGTTTGACATGTCGGGCAAAACACCGGCAGAATGACATCATCGAGGCGAGTTTGGTCGACCCGCGCGGACATCATCCGCCGCGGGTTTTTTCGTCTCGGTTGCGGAATCGGACGGCGGCGGCGCATTGCGGCCACGCACTCGTCAAACCTGGAGCGCCGATCGGCGCGCCGCCGTCCGAACCATTGCTGGCCGTGCACGCGCGAACGTGTCGGCCTGCGGTGCAGGAGCCGATGGCCCGCGCCGCTGCGGTCTCCGGGACACGGAGATAGGGTTCGCGCCCGAAACGATCGTGCTTCGCCTGGCCGATCTGCCGCGCATTTTCTTCGCATGGAGGATGATGATGACCGCTTATCTGATTTCGCTCGCGCTCGCGGGCCTCGTCGCAATCGCGCTGTGGGAGACGGTGTCGTGAGCCAAGACGTCATCGAGCTTGCAGGCGAGCCGTCACCGCTGCCGGCGACGAAAGCCAGGCCAAGGGCGGCGCGCACGCCGACCGAGATCCGCGCGCTGGCGCGCGGCCACACCAAAGCCGCCCTGAAGGTGCTGGTCGGCATCATGCGCAACGACGAGGCGACGCCGGCCGTGCGCCTGTCCGCGGCCAACGCCATCCTCGATCGCGGCTGGGGCAAGGCTGCACAACCGATCGAGAGCGGTGAAGAGGGCGTGGAAACGGTGCACCGGGTCGAGCGCGTCATCGTGCGCCCGGACGACGCCGGCGGCGGCGGCGCTGGTCCCAAGGCTTGAGCCGCCGGACAACTCAAACTTTGAAATTCGGCTCGACACGTCGGGCAAAACACCAGCAGAATGGCATCATCGAATTCGAGTTGGCTCAGCCCGCGCCGAGCAATTGGCAGCGGGTTTTTCGTTCCGATGATCCCTAGTTCTTGCTCGGCTTGCTGGTCCGGCGTTGCCCGGCATAGGCGCGCTGCACCTGGTCGCTGCAGTAGGACAGCTTGCGGCCGTCGCCGGTGAAGTGTCCATTGTTGATGATCCAGAGGATGACGGTCTTGTCGTCGATCTTCTTGAACATCAGGTTCTTGCGGTCCTGAATGGTGTCCGGGTCCTGCACTCTGACGGCGTCAGGGCCTGGAGCCGATTGCAATGTGCAGTCGGCGTCGATCCTGACGGTGTCGGGAAGCTGAACCTGCGTATTCCTGATCTGGCAGATATTCGAGGCCGTCGCGATCGACTTTCCGGAGAACGTGACGACCGTGTCGTTGAACTTGGTGCAGCGCTCCTCAAAATCGGCGCCGGCCACCGCGTAAACGCCGTCCCGCGGGTGAGCCGCCTTGAGGGCTCGTTCCTGTTTGGCCTTCTGCTTGGCTTCAGACTTGGCTGCGAGTGTGGCTTCGGCAAGCGCGCGTTGCGTCTTGAGAGGGCAGTAGGCCTCGCGCCAGGGAGGATCCTTGAATCTCCCGTTCAAGCTCTTCTGAACGGAGATCGTCGCCTCATCGAGCCGCTTGACGAACATAATCTCTTTGAACTGCCTGTTCTCCCAGTTGGGATCGCGGGGGTCGAGGTTCTGCGCCAGGTTGTAGTCATTGCAGATCATGTCGAGTTGCACCGAGCCCGGCGAAAGATCAGTAATTGTCTTGACCTTGCAGCCCCATTCGTAGCCGTAGACTGATTTGCCTCGGAGATTGATCGTCATGTTGTTGCGTTCGTCGCAGGACGACTGGAAATTTTCGCCCGGCTCGGCGTAGACGCCGTCCTTGGGGCGCCATCTGTCGATAGCGGTCCCGATCGCTTCCTGAGCAAGAGCTGACACATTCGTATCCAACGTTAGAAAGACAACCAGCGCCAACAGCGGCGCGCAACGTGTCATCTTATCAAAGCTCACGGACTGCTCCTGCATCGAAAGTCAGTGGTGGGACATTCGCCTGCGTGTTGCGGCTTCGCAGGATAACTGAACACCCATAAGTTGAGCAAGGGACCGTACCGTCCGGCCGTGCTCTTCAGCTCAGAATCAATGCCTCGCAATATTGGAGAGTGGAATGTCCTGGCAGGACGCCTTGCGACGAATGTTGCCCCCCAACAGTGGCTTCGAGCCCCATACCACCAGCCCCTATGACGCGATACGGGATCGGGGTACATCTCCACACCAGGGCGTAGATGCAAATTACAACGTCGGCCCAAACGGCCAGCAGGGGATCAATCTGAAGCATCCTGCGTTGCGTTCGCCGGTGGATGGAATCGTGACAAATGCTGGTCAGGGCACTGCAGGCAGAATTGCGATCAGAGACGCCAACGGCTTGTCACATGAGCTCCTGCACACGCATCGTAGATTTGTCAGCGTGGGCGATCCGGTTGTTGCGGGACAATTGGTCGGCACGATGGGCAACACAGGAGTGATTGAGCCGTACATCGAGAGCGGCGACCATCATCTTCACTATCAACTAAAAGATCCAGCCGGTCGACGACTGAATCCTCAAGTGTTTTGGAAGGAGCAAGGGCCAATCGATCCAAATCCGGAACCTCCCGTATATGTTGACGAACATCGCCAGTACTTGCGCGATGCAGGGGCCATTCCCGCGACGTCTCGGGAAGATGTGAGAGTTTTGAGAAGTATGCCCGCGCGCCCAACCGATCGGTCGGCCTTCAATTCGAAGCCCGTCGATCTACCATACAGCGGCTCCAATTCCCCATTTCCACGGAGGGTGGAAGATTATTTCAGAGGGCTCTTCGGAACTTGGCCCCCATTCTCCGAAAACGAGACTTCTCCTGATCTAGGCCAGAGACAGTCAACGTCCCCAAACAACGAAGACTGGTCCGCGATGTGGCGCAGGCGCATCGGCCTGCCCTGAGCCGAGCGAGCGCAGCCATTGTCGATCCTGAAAATTCCGACCGCGAAGATCTTCGAGCCGCTGCTGAAACCTGCGCGTTACAAGGGCGTTTACGGCGGACGCGGCTCGGGCAAATCGCATTTCTTCGGCGAGTTGCTGGTCGAGACCTGCCAGGCCGAGCGCGGCACGCTCGCGGTCTGCATTCGCGAGGCGCAGCGCACGCTGGCGCAATCGTCCAAGCGTCTGATCGAAGGCAAAATCGCCAGCCTACACCTCGGTCACGGCTTCAGGGTGTTCAGCGACAAGATCGAGACGCCGGGCGACGGGCTCATCATCTTCCGCGGACTTCAGGATCACACGGCGGACTCGATCAAATCATTGGAGGGGTTTCGCATCGCCTGGATCGACGAGGCGCAGAGCTTGAGCGCACGCAGCCTCGCGCTGCTGCGGCCGACGATCCGGGTCAAGGATTCCGAGCTGTGGGCCAGCTGGAATCCGCGGCGCAAGAGCGATGCGATCGACGATTTCCTGCGCGGGCGCAAGCCTGACGGCGCCGTACTGGTCAAGGCGAACTGGCGCGACAATCCCTGGTTTCCCGACGTACTCGGGGAGGAACGGCTCTTGGATCAGAAGCTCTACCCGGAGCGCTACGATCACATCTGGGAAGGCGAGTATGCCCGCGCCTTCGAGGGCGCTTATTTCGCCTCGCTGCTGTCGGAAGCGCGCGCGCAGGAGCGGATCGGCAAGGTCTCCGCGGATCCGCTGCTGCCGCTGCGCGCCTTCATCGACATCGGCGGCGCCGGCGCGGCGGCGGATGCCTTCACGATGTGGATCGTGCAATGGGTCGGCAGCGAGATTCGGGCCGACTTCCAGCATCTGCGGCGCTGGCGAAAGAGCGTGGAACAGGCGCAGAGCTATACCTTCAAGGCTGTGATCACGGTGGTCGCAACCGGCTTGATGGGGGCGGTTTGGCTCGGCGTCAAGGTCGCGCTGGGCAAGTGAGCCTCGTCCACCAAGGCGGCGCAGGTCACGCAGTTGCGACGATCCCTGCCAATAGGGCCATCCCATGTACAGAATTCGGATCGTCGATGCGGACGATGACGAGACTGCCGAGACCCTCGGCGATTTGCACCGGCTGACATTCTTCGATGGGGCCGCCGTGCCGCAATTCGAGTCGGGGGCATGGTGGATCGCCTACCACGATGACGACGCAGTCGCCTTCGCCGGCGTCGTGCCGTCGACGCATGCGCGGAACAGCGGATATTTCTGCCGGGTCGGGGTCTTGCGGCGGCACTGGGGACGGGGACTTCAACTCAGGCTGATGCGGGCTGTCGAAGTGCGAGCGCGACGCCTCGGATGGCACAGCATCGTCTCCGATACGACGGACAATCCGGTATCTGCCAACAATTTCATCCGTGCGGGTTATCGGCTCTACGAGCCCGACGCGCCGTGGGCCTGGTCGCATACGCTCTATTGGCGAAAATGGCTGCGCTGATCGATCGGAGCGGGTTTCCCGTGCTGCGGAACGTGACCTTCTGAAACCAGAATGGCTGCGCAACGCGCCTGACCTTCATACACCCGGAAATGTTCAACGGCCCGGCAGCTTGAGGGCTGCCGGGCCGTTTCTGCGTTTCGGGAAAAGCAAGCGAGGCACTTGCGAAGCTGGCGGTGCCGGGCTTTAAGTTCGCTGTTGCAGGAAATTCGGCGGCCACAAGCCGATGTAAGGGAGCGCCATCCATGCCCAACAAGCCTCAATTGCCGGAACGGCCGTCGCGGGCGACGGCAGGGCTGACTGCGCTCGATGGTCTCTTGGTCATCGATTTCACGCGTGTCGTCGCCGGACCGGCCTGCACGCAGACGCTCGCCGATTTTGGCGCGCACGTCATCAAGATCGAGAATCCCGACGGCGGCGACGACACGCGCGCCTATGAGCACGCCGAAATCGGCGGCGAGAGCGCCGCCTATCTCAGCCTGAACCGCAACAAGCGCGGCATTGCGCTCGACCTCTCCGTGCCGGAAGCCCGCGAGATCGCGCTGGATCTGATCCGCAAGGCGGATGTCGTCGTGGAAAATTTCTCGAGCGGGGTCATGAGGAAGTTCGGGCTCGACTACGAGTCGGTCGCGCCGCTCAATCCACGGCTGGTCTATTGCTCAATCTCCGCCTACGGCCGCTCCGGACCGTTCGCCTCGCGGCCCGGTTTCGATCCCATCACGCAGGCGGAGAGCGGCTTCATGTCGCTCAACGGGTTTGCCGACGGCCCCGCGGTTCGCACCGGCCCGCCCATCGTGGACATGGCGACGGGGATGTCTGCCTGTAACGCCATCCTGCTGGCGTTGCTCGCGCGCGACAGGCTAGGCCGCGGGCAACGTGTCGAAGTCGCTCTGTTCGACGTCGCGATGGGAATGACCGGATTCTACGGCATGGCCTATCTCATCAACGGCGAAAATCCCGGCCGCTTCGGCAATTCGCCAAGCGGGTCGCCCACCGTCGGCGTCTATGAGGCCTCCGATGGGCCACTTTACATGGCCTGCGCCAACGATCGGCTCTATCGCCGGCTCGTGGTCGAGGTCCTGAACCGGCCAGATCTCATTACCGATCCCAAGTTTGCCACGCGCAAGGCCCGTTCCGAGAACAAGGAGCTCTTGCGCGCAGCCATTGCCGAGGTCTTTGCCAGCGATACGCTCGAGAACTGGATGGCGAAGATGAAGCAGGCCAATATCCCGGTCGGCTATCTCCGGACGGTCGAGGAGGGATTCAATGCGCCCGAGGCACGCGAGCGCGAGCGCTTGAACCGGATTCGGCACCCGACGGCGGAATGGGTGCCCAACATCGAGCCGCCGATTACCATGAGCCTGACCGGCACAGTCGATCCCGTTGCCGCCCCACTGTTAGGCGAGCATACCGAGGACGTCTTGCGCAATCTTCTCGGTTATGACGAGCGTCGGATCACCGAATTTGCCCAGAAAGGAATCTTTGGCGCGCGCAAGCCCTCGACGGGCTAGGTTCGCGATCGGTCCCTGGCACCAGGCTCCGGCTTCCGGGCCGGTGCCGCTGCATGGCTTGATTTGGCGATGGGGCGGTCGCATAAATGTGTGAAAGCGAGGGACACAAATGGCGCCTGGTCGAAAGCCGAGCATGGATCAGCCCGCCGGCCCGGAAGCCAGCGGACGTGCCCACGCGGAAATGATCGCGAAGGCTGGCGCGCTCGTGCCGCGATTGCGCGAGCGGGCGGCGCGAACAGAGGAGCTGCGGCATCTCCCGCCGGAAACCGAAAGGGATCTCCACGATGCCGGCCTGTTCCGAATGCTGCAACCGGCACGGATTGGCGGCGCAGAGCTTGATTATGTCGCTCTGGTCGATTGCGCCGAACTGCTCGGGGAAGCGGATGCGTCGGTCGCCTGGAATCTCGCCAATCTGGCGAGCCATCACTGGATGCTCGGCATGTTCGAGCAGAAGGCGCAGGATCTGGTCTGGGGCCGTGATCCGGACGTGCTGATCGCGTCCTCGTTCATTTTTCCCGCCGGACGCGCCACGCGAGTGCAGGGCGGATACCAGCTTCGCGGCAGCTGGCCGTTCTCCTCCGGCGTTGCCTCGTGTGAATGGAACATGCTGGCAAGCGTGGTGTACTCCGACGACGAGGCGGACGGCATCGAGTATCGCATCTTTCTGCTGCCCAAGGGCGACTACAACGTGCTGGACACCTGGAATGTCGCGGGATTGCGCGGGACGGGGTCTTGCGACGTGGAGGTCAGGGACGCCTTCGTGGCCGACTATATGACCGTCGCTGTCTGCGATCTCGCCGGCGGCCCGACGCCGGGAAGCAGGGTCAATCCGAATCCGCTGTATGCGCTGCCTGTGTTCTCGTTGTTCCCCTACGTCCTCTCCGGTGTTGCGCTTGGGAACGCGCAGGCGTGCCTCGACGATTACGTCGAGGTCGCACGTCACCGTATTTCGACCTACAACCGCGCCAAGCTGAGCGATTTTCAGAGCACCCAGATCAAGATCGCGGAGGCCTCGGCGAAGATCGACGCCGCACGCCTGATCATGCGGTCGGCGTGCCTCGATGCCATGGACGACGCGCGGCGCGGTCACATCCCCGATATGGCGACCAAGACCCGATATCGCCGCGATGGATCCTTTTCCGTGAACTTGTGCACGGACGCGGTCTCGATGCTGTTTGCCGCAAGCGGGGCGCGCGGCCTGTTCACGAGCGGCGTGTTGCAGCGGCAGTTCCGCGATGCGCATGCGATCAACTCGCATCTCGCGTTCAACTTCGATGCGGCCGGAACCAATTATGGACGTGTGGCGCTAGGGCTGCCGTCCGAAAATCTCACGCTGTGAGGCCGGCCGATGAATGATCAGCCGCAGCGGCCCCGTGTGCCCGATCCCGCCAACGAGTTCGCGAGCGACAGCTCGTCGATCGATCCTCGCGACTTTCGCAACGCGCTTGGAACCTATGCAACCGGCGTAACGATCATCACGGCCGCGGCGCCTGATGGCAAACCTTACGGCCTCACGTGCAACTCGTTCGCCTCGGTCTCGCTGAATCCTCCGCTGGTGCTGTGGAGCCTTGTCGTCTATTCCTCGAGCCTGACCATCTTCCAGAACGCCAGCCATTTCACCGTCAATGTGCTCGGTGCTTCGCAGCAGGCTCTCGCGAATAAGTTCGCAAAATCCTCGGACGACAAGTTCACCGGCGTGGACTGGACGCCGGGCCTCGGCGGGGCGCCGGTGCTTGCCGAGAGCGTCGCCAGCTTTCAATGCCGGTCCGTGAATCGCTATTATGGCGGCGACCACGTGATCTTTCTCGGCGCGGTCGAGGCCTATACCTACAGCACGACCGAGCCGCTGCTCTTCGCGCGAGGGGCTTTCGGCCGATTTCTCGCCGACGACGAGCGCAAGAAATGATCCTGGTGGGCTTTAGCGCGCGCTCGACGGCTCAGCGCTTTGCGGCCGAAAGCTTGTAGATCTCCAGCGCGTCCGCTTCCGCGCCGTGCGCGGCCTTGGCCAGCCGAAAAAGTTGTCCGGCAAGCGAGGCCATCGGCACCGGCGTCGACGTCGCCTGCGCGACGTCGGCAACCGTATCGAGATCCTTGAGCATCGTGGTGATGTGACCAAGCGGCGGCGAGTGAATGCCTTGCACCATCCTCGGCACGAACAGCTGAAGCGGAATGGAATCCGCGAAGCCGCCGGCGAGCGCTTCCGGCAGGCGATTGGCGTCAATCCCGGCGTTGACGGCGAGACGCGTGGCTTCTGCCAGCACGGCCATCGCGCACCCGACGATGACCTGATTGCAGAGCTTGGTGGTCTGGCCGGCGCCTGTCGGGCCCATATGGGTGAGCCGGCGCGCCATGGCCAGCACGTAGGGCCGGACCCGTTCGATATCGTCTGCTTCTCCGCCCGCCATGATCGCAAGCGTGCCTTCCTCCGCGCCCTTGGTCCCGCCGGACACCGGCGCATCGATCCAGCCGGCGCCATTGGCGTCTTTCAATCGCTTTGCGAGGTGGCGCGCGGCATCGGGATGTATCGATGAGAAATCGACGACGAGCTTGCCGGCACCGGGCGCCGCGGCGAGACCCTCCGGTCCGAAGATCACCTCCTCGACGGCCGTTGCATCCGTCACGCACATGAAGGCGATATCCGAGTTCGCCAGGAGATCGCGAGGCGTGACTGCACGCTTGGCACCGGCTTCGACGAGCGGAGCCGCCTTGCCCTCAGACCGGTTCCAGACCGTGACCTGATAACCGGCCTTGAGCAGGCGCCGGGTCATCGGCGTTCCCATCAGCCCGAGGCCGAGATAGCCAAGCCTCTCGGCGCCGTGCGGGTTTGCCTTGCTCGCATCAGCCATAGGTTGCCTCATTCTGTCGCGGCGCGACGCCGGCTTATCATACATTTCGCGTCGGACGGCAGAACCCTCCGGCCCGCATGGCTTGCCTGAATGTTTGAACCATGAAACATTTGAGGCGGTCGGGTTGGGTGGCGCCCGTCGGCGCCGGAGCAGCGGAGTGGGCACGATGCGAACCGTTTCGAAGTGGATCCTGGCTTTGGGGGCGGCAGCTGCCGTGAGCGCGGGGGCAAGCCCGTCATGGGCGCAACAGACGATCCGCGTCGGCTGGACGATCCCGGCCGAGGAATCCAAGTACTGGATGATGCGCCGCCAGGCTGAATTTCCCAACCTCGGCAAGGCCTACAACATCGAATGGACCCAATTCCAGGGCACCGCGCCGATGACGCAGGCCTTGGCAGCCGGCGCGCTGGACTGCGCGACGCAGGCACCGCTGTCGCTTGCCAACGGCGTGGTCGGCGGCAATCTCAAGGCCTATATCGTGGCGCAGCACGTGTTCGAGAAGCCCGGCGGGTTCTCCGTCTATTGGGCCGTCAAGGATGACTCCCCGATCAAGAGCATCGCCGATCTCAAGGGCAAGACGGTTGGCATTTCCGTGATCGGCGGCGGGACCCAAGGTCCGTTCAATCTGCTCTTGAAGCAGAATGGCGTCGATCCAGCCAAGGATATCAAGCTGGTCGAGGTCGGTTTCGCGGTCTCCGAGGATGCGCTACGCCAGGGCCGCGTCGATGCAGTCAACATGAACCAGCCGTTTGCGGCGCGCGCGGAGGCAAAGGGCGGCACGAGGAAGCTGTTCTCGCTCTCGCAGGCCATGCCGAACATCGTGCATATCCTGGAAGCCTGCCGCGCCGATTTCGTCGACAAGAACCCCGAACTGGTTAAGGCCTATGTTCGCGACATCACCTCGGGCATGAAGAAGGCGCTGGCGAACCGCGAGGAGACTCTCAAGGTCGTCAATGAAGTGCTGAAGGCGCCCATTCCGGTGCTCGAGACCTACCTGCTCAAGGACAACGATTTCGGCCGTGATCCAGGCGCGGCACCGAACTTCCCCGCGATCCAGAAGATGCTGGATATCTACGCCGAGACCGGAATGCTGCCGAAGCTGGATGTCACGCAGTTCAAGCATCCGACCATCGTCGCTCCGCTGGAATAGGCGGGCCAGCGATCCGGGACAGGGATCCAGCGGCGTCTCGGATCCGGGACGCCGCACAATGAAGATGCACGTATGAAGAAGCTGCGATCACGAGTGACGACAGACGGTCTCGATCGGGCCCCGCATCGGGCGTTCATGCGCGCGATGGGGCTCGACGACGCCGCGATTGCGAAGCCGATGGTGGGCGTCGTCAGCATGAAGGGCGAGCAGACGCCCTGCAACATGACCCACGACTTCCAGGTGGCTGCGGCCAAGACCGGCATCGAGGAAGCCGGCGGCACGCCGCGCGAATTCTCGACCGTGTCGGTGTCCGACGGCATCAGCATGAACCACGAGGGCATGAAGTTCTCGCTGTTTTCGCGTGAGCTGATCGCCGACTCCATCGAAGCTGTCGTCCATGGTCTGGCCTACGACGCGCTCATCGGATACGGCGGATGCGACAAGACGCTTCCGGGCGTGATGATGGGCATGGTTCGCTGCAACGTGCCGTCCATCTTCATCTATGGCGGCAGCTCGCTGCCGGGCCGCGTCGATGGGCGTACGCTGACCGTGCTCGATTCCTATGAGGCTGTCGGCAGCTTCATGACCGGAGAGATCGACGGCACCACGCTCGAGCGGATCGAGCGTGCCTGCCTGCCGACGATCGGCGCATGCGCCGGCCAGTTCACCGCGAACACCATGGGCATGGTCTCGGAGGCGATGGGGCTGACCATTCCCAACGTCTCGATGGTGCCCGGCATCTATGCCGAACGCGCGCAGATCTCGCGGCGGGCGGGACGCCTGATCATGCAGATGCTGGCCCGTGGCGGACCGTTGCCGCGCGACATCGTGACGCGGAAATCCCTGGAGAACGGTGCGGCGATCGTTGCGGCGACGGGAGGCTCGACCAACGCCGCGCTGCATCTGCCGGCGATCGCGAACGAGGCCGGCATTGCATTCACGATCGATGATGTGGGCGAGGTCTTTGCCAGGACGCCGCTGATTGGAAACCTGCGGCCGGGCGGGAAATACACGGCAAAGGATGTCTACGACATCGGCGGCGCCGCGGTCGTGATCCGCGAGCTGATCCAGAGCGGTCACATCGATGGCAGCTGTATCACCATCACCGGCCGCACGCTTGCTGAAGAATACGGCGCGGCCAACGCGCCGGACGGAGAGGTGGTTTACCCGTCTCGTGTGCCGATCATGCCTGACGGCGGCGTGGCGGTGCTGAAGGGAAATCTCTGCCCCGATGGCGCCGTGATCAAGGTTGCCGGCCTGAAGAGCCAGCTTTTCGAAGGCGTCGCGCGGGTGTTCGAGGATGAAGAAGCCTGCGTCAAGGCGGTTCGGGATCGCACCTACGCGGCGGGCGAGGTTCTCGTGATCCGCAATGAGGGGCCGGTCGGCGGCCCCGGCATGCGTGAGATGCTCGGCGTCACTGCGCTGATCTACGGGCAGGGCATGGGCGAAAAGGTGGCGCTGATCACCGACGGCCGGTTCTCCGGCGCCACCCGCGGCATGTGCATCGGTTACGTGGCCCCGGAAGCATTTGTCGGCGGTCCGCTGGCGCTGGTTCGCGATGGTGACAGGATCCGGATCGATGCCGCAAACCGGCAGATGGATGTCCTGCTCGATGAGGGAGAGCTCGCCGCGCGACGCCGCGATTGGAAGCAGCGTCCGCCGCGCCATCGTGCAGGGGCGCTTGCAAAATATGCGCGACTGGTCGGGCAGGCGCCGGGCGGAGCCGTGACGCATGAAGGCCCCGCAGAATGGCCGTGGTTCGAATGACGTATCGCACGGGTGCGAAGACCTCCGCCTGTCTGGCAGGCTTCTTGCTAAGTCCGAGCCTTACGGTGAAGCGAGCGACGGAATGACGGTGGTGCCTGCGAGATCGAGCGAATGGGTGAGACCGGTGACATCACGAGAACCGGCTTCGGCAATCATCGAGATTGATCGCGTCTCGCAGGTCTTTCAGACCTCCGCGCGCAGGGATCATGTGGCGCTCTCGGACATCTCGCTGACGATCGAGGAGAGAGCCTTCGTCTCCATCCTGGGTCCGTCGGGCTGCGGCAAGTCGACACTGCTTTATATCGTCGGCGGTTTCGTCAACCCGACCAGCGGTGCGGCGAAGATGAAGGGACAGGCGATCACGGGCCCCGGTCCAGACCGCGGGCCGGTGTTCCAGGAATTTGCGCTGTTTCCGTGGAAGACCGTGCTCGGCAACGTGATGTATGGCCCCCGCCAACAAGGTGTGCGCGCTAGCGAGGCCGAAGCGCAGAGCTTGGCCTTGCTCGAGATGGTCGGCCTCAAGGGTTACGAGAACTTCTATCCCAAGGAGTTGTCGGGCGGCATGAAGCAACGCGTGGCGCTGGCCCGGACGCTGGCCTACCATCCCGAAGTTCTCCTGATGGACGAACCGTTCGGTGCGCTCGACGCCCATACGCGGACCCGCTTGCAGAACGACCTTCTCAACATCTGGGAGCGCGATCGCAAGACGGTGCTGTTCGTCACTCATTCGGTTGACGAGGCCGTCTTCCTCTCCGACAAAGTCGTCATGATGTCGAAATCGCCCGGCCGCATCCGCGAGGTCATCGACATCGATCTACCGCGGCCGCGCCGTCGCAGCGAGCTATTGCTCGACCCGCGCTATCAGAAGTACGTCGTCGATATCGAGCGCATGTTCGATGAAAGCGACGAAGCCGGGACTGCGGTATGATGTTGCCGGCAGCCCTGATCAGACGAGCCGCTCCGGTGCTGGTTTGTATCGGGTTGCTCGCGGTGTGGCAGGTTGCGTCGATCGTGCTCAAGAACGACAGCTTCCCGACCGCGGTCGAGGCGATCCGGGCGATTCCGGACATTCTCGGCGACAAGGAATCCCTCCTCAACATCCTGGCTTCGCTTCGCCGCATGGCTCTCGGGTTCTGCGTGGCGGTGCTGATCTCGATTCCGCTGGGCCTGTTGATGGGACGCAGCCGGAGCGTTGCGGCCTTTTTCAATCCGCTCCTGATGGTGATTTATCCGGTGCCGAAGGCCGCCTTGATGCCGATCATCATGCTGTGGCTGGGCGTTGGCGACATCACGAAGACATTGGTGATATTCCTCGGTGTCAGCCTTCCCGTGATCTATCACAGCTTCGAGGGCGCCAAGGCTGTCGAAGAGAAGATGCTGTGGTCGGGCGCCGCGATGGGACTTTCACCCGTTCAGCGCCTGGTGCGGATCGTACTGCCCGCGGCGCTGCCGGAAATCCTGACCGGCTGCCGCACCGGTCTGGTGCTTGCGCTGATCACGATGATTACCAGCGAGATGATCGCCCGGCAGTCAGGGGCCGGCAACATCCTGTTCAATGCGCTCGACATGGGCCAGTACGACACCGTCTTTGCGATGATCATCATCGTGGGCGCCATGGGAATCTGCCTCGATGCCATTTTCGAAAGGGTTCGTGCCAGGCTCGTGCGTTGGTCCGAGCCTCAGTTCGACATGCCGCTGAGTTTCTCCTGATGCCGCGCCTTCTTTCCGCAAACGTCCTTCTTGGCATTGCCCCGATCGCGCTGATCATCGCCCTGTGGCAGGGGCTGGTGTCATTCGGCTTTGCGCCCGCGGTCTTGCTGCCGCCCCCGGGCTTCGTCTTCGGCCGGCTGCTCCAGCAGCTCGCGACGTGGACCTTCCAGCAGGAAATCGCGGCGACCCTGATCCGGCTGTTTGCCGGGTTCGCCATTGCGGTCGTGCTCGGTGTCAGCATCGGCATTGCCGCTGCGGCAAGTCCAGCGATCAACGCCGTGGTTCGGCCCATTGTCCGCGTCCTAGCCCCGCTGCCCAAGGTTGCGCTCTATCCGGCGCTCTTGCTCTTGCTCGGGTTTGGCCACGGATCGAAGGTCACCTTGGTGGCCGCGGATGCGCTCTTTCCCATTCTGCTCTCGACCTATTATGGTGCGTCAACCGTCGAGCAGAAGCTGATCTGGTCGGCCATGGCGGCGGGAACGCCGCGCATCCAGATTCTGTTCAGGGTGGTGCTGCCGGCGGCGATGCCGTCGATCCTGACCGGATGCCGGATCGGACTTGTCATTTCCTGCATCGTGGTGTTTCTGGCCGAGATGATCACGTCGACGGACGGATTGGGGCACGCGCTCGTGACCGCGGCGCGAACCTTCCAGGCTGTCGACATGTTCGTGCCACTGATCACGATCTCGCTGTTGGGGCTGATCCTGAACGCCTTGTTGGGAGCCCTGCGGTCGTACCTCTTGCGCGGCTTTCCAGAAGCGTGATCTGAAGGAAGAATAAACAAGACCGGGAGTGACCCATGCTGGCTGACCGCATCGAGGCAAAATGGATCGACGCATTTTGCGAGATTTTCGAGCGATGCGCCGTCAAGGCCGGCGATACTGCGGCGATCCTGTCGGAGACGCAGTCGCGGGCGTTGAACGTTCATCTGGCGGAGCTCGCGCTGCTGCGCATGGGCGCGCGGCCGTTTCACGTGGTGATGCCGACGCCGCGCAACCGGAACATCGTTCCGGTTCGCTCCACCGGCGCGAGCGAGGCGATCCAGAAGCTTGGTCCGGTCATCACCGCGCTGCAGCAGGCGGGCTTCGTAGTCGATTGCACCGTCGAAGGCCTGATGCATGCGGTGGAGACGCCCGAGATCCTCAAGGCCGGAGCACGGATCCTGGTGATCTCCAACGAGCATCCCGAAGCGCTGGAGCGGATGGTGCCGGATTCCGCGCTCGAGAAGCGCGTTCGCGCGGCGGCGAAGATGCTGCGGGGGACCAAGCGGATGCGCGTGACCTCGAAGGCCGGCACAGCGCTCGACGTCGATATGGTCGGCGCATCCACTGTGGGTGTGTGGGGCTGGACCGACAAGCCCGGCACGCTGGCGCATTGGCCCGGGGGCATCGTCGTCAGCTTTCCCAAGAGCGGGACGATCAACGGCACGCTGGTGATGGCGCCAGGCGATATCAATCTCACGTTCAAGCGTTACCTGACGTCGGCCGTGAAGATGACTCTGAAGGACGACTATGTCGTCGAACTAGAGGGCGAGGGCACCGATGCCGCGATGATGCGTGCCTATCTCGCAGCCTGGGGCGATCGCGAGGCCTATGCGGTCTCGCATGTCGGCTTCGGCATGAACCCCGGTGCGCGTTATGAGGCGCTCTCGATGTACGACCAGCGCGACACCAACGGCACGGAGATCCGGGCCGTCTCCGGCAATTTCCTGTTCTCGACCGGCGCGAACGAATTCGCCGGCCGCTACACGGCGGGTCATTTCGACCTGCCGATGATGGGAACGACGATCGAGCTCGATGGCGTCGCGGTGGTCCGGGAAGGCGTGCTTCAGGACGTCTTCGGCTAGGTGTTCAGTCCCGAGGTCAAGTGGATCGGATCGCGACTGAAGCGGCTTGGCTCGCCACCCCATGCTTTACAGATGGCCTCGAATGGTGTGAGGCCGCGAAGGCTTTTGAGCCGCTTGGCGAAGTCGCTGTATCGCAGTTCGGATGGCATGCGTTGTCGTGGCGCTGCCGTGGAGTACCTGTCCCATAATCCCTCCCGGAATACGGGATCAGATTGACTGATTCCCCCACACTCCGGGACTAAACACCTAGTCGGGATCGAGCACCGGCGGACGTGCCAGATCGAAGTGGCGGAGCAAATCCACCATGGCCTGCAGGCGCTTCGCGCGATAGGCATCGACGTCCATCCCTGAATAATCGAGGAAGCCGGCGCCTGTGCGCAGGCCGATGCGGCCCTTATGCATGTTGCGGGAAATGACGTCCGGTGCCCGATAGCGGTCGCTGCCGAGCGCGCCCTCGAGATAGCGGCTCGCGTAGTAGAGGATGTCGCCGCCGCCCCAATCGATGAATTCGAGCAGGCCGAGCACGGCATAGCGGAAGCCGAAGCCGTAGCGAATCGCCTTGTCGATCTCTTCCGCGCTGGCGACGCCTTCCTCGACCATGCGCGCGGCCTCGTTCATTGCCAGCGCCTGGATGCGCGGCACGATGAAGCCGGGCGTCGCCGCGCAGATCACCGGCACCTTGCCGATGCCTTCCAGCAGGTTCTTGACCTCGTCGATGATGGTGGGGTCGGTGGCCTTCCCAGGCGAAACCTCGACAAGCGGAATGAGGTAGGCTGGATTGAGCCAGTGCACGTTGAGAAAGCGGCGGGGATTTACGATCGCGCCTGAGAGATCGTCGACAAGAATCGTCGATGTGGTCGATGCAATGATCGTGTCAGGTTGAACCTGCCTTGAAGCCGCCCCGAGCACCTCCCGCTTGAGCTCGACGACCTCCGGGACGCCCTCGAAGACCATGCCGGCTTCGGATAGTGCTGCGCCGCTCTGGCCAGCGGGCACCACCGAGACCCGCGCGATCAGCGGGTCAACATGCCCTTCGGTCAGCAGTCCCAGCTTCGACAGGCTGGCAAAGGTCTTGCCGATTTCACCCAGCGCGTCCCCCTCCAGCTTGGCGAACTCCTCCGCGGAACGCGCCTTGACATCGATCATCGTGACCTTGTGCCCTGCATAGGCGAACGCGACGGCAATGCCGCGTCCCATGCGGCCAGCGCCGAGACAGGCGATGTTGGCGCGACGCGTCATCGTTCAGTATCCATTGCGAAGCAGCGTCTGCAATTCAGCCTTGCCGAGATTGTCGAGGCCCAGTGTCTTGAGCGTTCGGCCGCCTTGCGCAAAATCCTCGCCGCAGACCGCGCCGCCAATCGACAGGAACGCTTTGGCCAAGGGAGTGGCCACGCCAGCCAGGCCGGCGACGGAGACCAGCAGCGACAGCCCGAGCCGCAGGTCCTCGCGCATATAACGATGCTCGGTCAGCACGATTCGTTCGCGCCAATCGCCGGAATCGGTCAGGCGGTCGTGCGAGCCGCGGCCGTACATCCAGATCTCGCCTTCCTTCGCGTAATGATGAGCGAGCGGGAAATGTGGCGCGCCATAGCCGAGCGCCTCGCGCACGGCAATCCGCTCGGCGTCGAGCGCATCCGTGACCCGCCGAATCGCGGCCTGCGTGCCTTCCTTGTGGATATCCCATCTCTCGAAGTGCTCGATCGGGCCGGCGTTCATCACGATCAGCGGCGGATGGATGATCGGGCCGGCATTCATCAGCGCGCCGGACAATGCGTCTCCGCACGGTTCGATCGCTTCGGGGAAAGCCCGTCCGATCACGGCGAGGGCGTGCGGCGCCTGGTCGAGCGGAAATACGCCGACCGGAAGCCGTTTGGCGCGGATGGTGATGGCGACTTCGAATGGTCCGTGCTTGCGCGTCAGCCACGGCAGCGTCCCGGTTTCGGCAAAGCTCGCCTTGGCGCGGTTGCCGGCGTCCCGCGCGGCTTGGGCGAAGATCATCGAGCCAAATGTCGCCGGCGGCAAGAAGACGACCTGGCCATCGCGCAGATGCGGGGCAAGCAGGCGGGCGATATCTGCTTGCGCGAAGGCAGGGGCGGGGCACAGGATCAGCTCCGTTCCGCCGACGGCCTCGGCGATGTCGGTCGTGACCAACGCGAGCGTCACGTCGTGGCGGCCGTTATGGTCCTTCACCAGGATGCGCGAGCCGGCGGCGCGATGCGCCGCGACCTGGTCGGCATCGCGGCGCCAAAGCCGCACCTCGTGTCCTGATAGCGTAAAATCGCCCGTGGCCGCGAAAGAGCCGTTTCCCCCACCCAGAACCGCAATCTTCAAGATGCTTCTCCCTGCGCGCGAGACTGCGCATCGAGCTGCTTCAGCAGGAAATGCTGGACCTTGCCCAGCGCCGTGCGCGGCAGGTCGGTGACGAAGACGATGTCGCGCGGCACCTTGTACCGTGCGAGTTGCGCCTGGATATGTGTTCTGAGTTCGTCCGCTTCGAGCGGTGAGCCGGATCTCCTGATCACGTAAGCGATGGGGACCTCGTCCCAGCGCGGATCTGGCCTGCCGATCACAGCGCATTCGCTGACATCGGGATGTTCGAGCAGGACGCGCTCGACCTCGGCCGGATAAACGTTCTCGCCACCTGAAATAATCATGTTCTTCTTGCGGTCGCGGACCCAGAAATAGCCATCGGCGTCGCACAAGCCGATATCGCCGGTGCGGTACCAGCCGTCGTGCAATGCCTCGCGCGTTGCGGCTTCGTTGCCCCAATACTCAAAGAACACATTGGGTCCGCGCACCGAGATCTCGCCCGGCGTGCCCGCCGGTACCTCGCTGCCGGAATGGTCGACCACCTTGGCTTCGCAGCACAGGCCGGCGAGGCCGGTCGATCCCGTGCGCGACAGATCGCCGCCCAGCCGTGTATAGATGGCGATGGGGCAGGTCTCGGTCGAGCCGTAGACCTGGAGCACTGGCACATCTCGTGCGACGTAGCGCTCGATCAGGTGCGGTGGGACGATGGTTGACCCGGTGGCGACGGCTTTGAGTGATGAAAGATCAGTGGCTGTCCAGGCCGGATGCTCGCTCACCGCCTGGATGATCGCAGGCACCATCACCGTGAGCGTCGGTCGTTCCCGTTCGATGGCCGCAAGCGCGCTATCAGGCGCGAAGCGCGCGTGAACCGTGACGGTCGCGCCTAGCTGCAGCGCCGGCGTGGTCTGGATGTTGAGGCCGCCGACGTGGAAGAACGGCAGCACGGTCAGCACGTGGTCGTCGGACGTCATGTTATGCATGTGCTGGCTCATGACGCCATTCCAGAACAGCGCCTCCTGGCGCAGCACCGCGCCTTTTGGCCGTCCGGTCGTTCCTGACGTGTAGACGATGAGCAGCGGACACGAGAGATCGGTGTGCGGGTTGCGGCTGGTGCCGTCGCTGCGCGTCAGCAGGCCTTCGAAGGTTGTGCCGCGGGCCGGCGCGAAGTCGAGGCCGACGACGGCTGTCCCCGGCGCAAGCTCGGAGAGCACGCCCTCGAAGGCGCGTTCGAGCACCAGCACTTTGGCGCCTGCATCGGTGAGAATGAAGACTTGCTCCGCGACGGCGAGCCGCCAGTTCAGCGGCACCAGCATCGCCCCCAGCCGCGCGCAGGCGTAGAGCAGAACCAGATAATCCGGCCGGTTCAGACTGAGGATCGCGACGCGGTCGCCGCGGCCGACGCCGAGCTCCTGCTTCAACGCCGTTGCGGTCCGCTCGATGCGCGCGGCGAACGCCGCATAGCTCAGCCGTTCGCCTTCGAAGACAATGGCCGTCTTGTCTGGCGAGAACGCCGCGTTGCGATCGATCAGGCTGCAGAGATCCACCGTCAGTCGTCCGTCTCGCCGGCCTCGTACAGCGCCTCGCGCCCGATCCGGTCGAGGCAGAGCTCGGCCGTCCAGGGCAGCATCAGCGAGCCGCAGCGGCTGTCGCGATAGATCCGCTCCAGCGGCAGGGAGCGGAGCATGGCCTGGCCGCCGCAAGTGCGGATCGCGAGCGCCGCTAGCTCATTGGCGCCCTCCATCACCGAATATTGTGCGGCATAAGCCCGTAACACCTGTTCCTTGCTCGGATTGGCGCAGGCCTCGGTGACGGCCTGGAACCAGATCGCCTTGATCTGCTCCAGCTTGATCTGCATCTGCGCGACCGCGATCTGCTTGGTCGGATACATCCGGCGCTTGACCGGCGGCATGCCCGGCATCTCGCCGCGCAGATAACGCACGGTGAAATCATAGGCGGCTTGCGCCAGGCCCATATAGGTTGGCGACAGAGTCAGAAACATATGCGGCCAGCGCATCGCGGCCTGGAAGTAGACGCCGCGCGGCATCAGCGCGGAATCCTCCGGGACGAACACGTCCTTGAACAGCAGCGTGCGCGACACCGTTCCGCGCATGCCGAGCGGGTCCCAATCGCCGACGACCGAGACGCCTTCCGATTTGGCCGATATCGCGAGGTAAAGCGTGTTGCGGCGAGACGCCTTCTCACCTTGCTCGATCTCGGTGCAGAGCACGCCGTAATAGTCGGCGTGGCCCGAGAGAGACGCAAAAATCTTCTTGCCGTTGACGATCCAGCCGCCTTCCACGGGCTTCGCCTCGGTGCCGAACGCGACGCCGCCCGCGGCCGCCGCGCCACCCTCGGAGAAAGGCTGCGAATAGATCGCACCGTCGTCGACGATCCGCTTGTAGTGGATCGCGCGTCTCCGTTCGTGCTCGGCGCGGGTCAGCGCGTCCATGTCGAGATCGTCGGCGAGGGGCCCCGACCACAGGGTCGAGCAGACATGCATATTCCAGGTCAGCGCGGTCGCGCCGCAATAGCGGCCGATCTCGGCGGCTGCCAGGGCGTAGGTCTGGTAGTTCGCGCCAAGGCCGCCGTGCTTCTTGGGAACGGCAATGCCGAGCAGGCCGACGCGATGCAGGTCGCGGTAATTCTCGGTCGGGAAGATTGCCTCGCGATCGTAGGTGGCGGCGCGATCGGCAAACACGGTCTGCCCGATCTCCCTTGCGCGGGCGATGATGCCGGCCTGCTCCTCGCTCAGGCGGAACGCGACGGGATCGAAGATCGGCGCATCCAGCGCGACCTTGTCAGTCGTGCCGAGAGTCTTGCTGACTTGCATGGTCATTGCGCAGTCACCTTACGCTTTGGTCGTAACGGAATTCAGAAAACGGCCGAGGGCCTCGTCGAATGCATCAGGCCGCTCGAGGTTGGCGAGATGGCCGACGCTGGGAAGCTCGACGTATTCGGCCCCCGGGATGTAGGTCGCCGTCTTCGCCATCATTGGCGCCGGCGCGTTGTTGTCCTTGGAACCGGATAGCAGCAGAGTGGGGACCGAGATATCCTTGAGTGTGCTGCGCTGGTCGAAGCCGATGAGAGCGAGCATCATGGCGCGATAGCTTGCCTCGGGTACGCTCCCCATGCATTCGCGCGCAAGCTCCATTCCCGCAGGATCCGGATCGTCGCCGACCAGCTCTTTCACCAGCGAGGGCGCTAGCGACTGCATCGTCTCGCCGCGATCGAGCGGGCCGAGCCGCGCCGCGATGAACGATTTCTGCCAGTCGCCGTCGGCCTTGCCGAAGGCAGGGCTAGTCTGCGCCAGCACGACCGCGCGCGCCAGTTTGGGGGATTGCACGAGCCATTTCTGGACGATCATGCCGCCGATCGAGTGACCGACCAGGATGGGTCTGGTGGCACCGAGCTGCGCGATGAATTGCTGGAGCGTGTCCGCCAGGGCAGCGATGCTGACGCTCGCGAGCGGTGCCGAGCCGCCATAGCCCGGCATGTCCCACGCGATGGCACGAAAGCGTTTGCCGAACGTAGCAAGCTGCCGTCGCCAGGCTCGCGCCGCGCCCCCGATGCCATGCAGGAAGATCAGAGGGATCGCATTCGGATCGCCCGCGGCTTCATAGGCGAAGCGTCCGTCCTCTGTTATCATTGGCCCAGGCTGCGGCACGCGACATCCTCTTGCTTGCCCCCATCGATGCTAACAGGCCTTTCGGGGATGGGAAGCGATAATTTTACACTTAAAGCAATTTCCGGGCCGGCCTCCGTCGCATCGATTCTGCGCCTTCGTTGCAAAAGTTTGAAGGTTAAAATATATCGGTGCAACGGTCACAGATCCGAGGGAGCCAGCGCATGTCCGGATTGCCGCACTCGCCGCACGCGCTGGTGACCGGCGGAGGCCGCGGCATCGGCCGCGCGATCGCGGCGGCTCTCGTCGGCGCCGGCGCGACCGTGACGATCATCGGCCGGAATGCCGAGGTCCTCCATGAGGCGATCAATGATGGCGCCGCGCATTTCGCCGCGGTCGCCGACGTCGCGAACGAGACTGTCTTGAAGGCCGCCATTGCCGAGGCCCATGCGCGAAGGCCGATCGATATCCTGGTTGCCAATGCGGGCAGCGCTGAATCCGCGCCATTCGCGAAATCGGACAGTGCCCTGTTCACGCGCATGATGGACATCAATTTCATGGGCGTGGTTCATTCCATCCACGGCGTGCTGCCCGGCATGAAGGACCGCCCCTATGGCCGCATCGTCGTGATTGCGTCGACCGCGGGCCTCAAGGGCTACGCCTATGTCAGCGCATACGTAGCGGCCAAGCACGCTGCGATCGGTCTGGTTCGTTCGCTTGCGCTCGAACTCGCCGGCAGCAGCGTGACCGTGAACGCGGTTTGCCCTGGTTTTACCGACACGGACCTCGTCGCCGGCAGCATCGACAACATCATGAAAAAGACCGGACGAAGCCGCGAGCAGGCCATCGCCGAGCTTGCCAAGCACAATCCGCAAGGCCGCCTGATCGCGCCTGAAGAGGTCGCGGACGCTGTGCTTTGGCTGTGCGGGCTGGGCGCCAGCGCGATCACTGGGCAGGCGATCGCAGTTGCGGGCGGTGAAATCTAGCGCGGACAGACATACCAAGGAGATCGCATGAGCAGACCAGCCAATCCCGTCACCGTGCCGCTCGCGGACTACTCGCCGCAGCATTTTCTTCTGGCCGTGGTCGACGGCGTTGCGACGGTCACGCTCAACCGGCCCGAACGGAAGAATCCGCTGACGTTCGAAAGCTACCGGGAACTGACCGACTTCTTCCGCGCCTGCGCCTTCGACGACGAGGTCAAATCCATTGTCGTCACCGGCGCCGGCGGCAATTTCTCCTCGGGCGGCGACGTGTTCGAGATCATCGGCCCGCTGGTGAAGATGGATACCAAGGGGCTGACCGCCTTCACGCGGATGACCGGTGACCTCGTCAAGGCGATGCGGGCCTGTCCGCAGCCCATCGTCGCCGCCGTCGAGGGCATCTGTGCCGGCGCGGGTGCGATCGTCGCCATGGCCTCGGACGTGCGGCTCGCGGCAAGCGGGGCCAAGGTCGCCTTTCTCTTCAACAAGGTAGGACTCGCTGGCTGCGACATGGGCGCCTGCGCGATCCTACCGCGGATCATCGGACAGTCCCGCGCCTCCGAGCTGCTTTACACCGGTCGCTTCATGACCGCGGAAGAGGGCGAGCGCTGGGGCTTCTTCAGCCGCGTCGTCACGCCGGAGCAGGTGCTGCCCCAGGCGCAGGTCCTGGCCAAGCAGATCGCGGAAGGCCCGACCTTCGCCAATACCATGACCAAGCGGATGCTGGCGATGGAATGGGCCATGTCGGTGGAGGAGGCGATCGAGGCGGAGGCCGTTGCCCAGGCCCTGTGCATGACCACGGCCGATTTCGAGCGCGCCTTCGAGGCCTTCGCCAACAAGGTCAAGCCGGTCTTCCGAGGCGACTAGGGCCGGTCAGCCCGTCACCAGGCCGGCAACGGGGACTTGCGCGAAATTATTTTAGGCTTAAAATAGTTTCATAGCCGGGTGAATTGGCGAGGCTCCCATGAAAGTCGCGATCATCGGTGGCGGACCTGCGGGTCTCTATGCTGCGATCCTGCTCAAGAAGCAGCGCCCCGGCGCCGACATCACCGTGTATGAGCGCAACCGGGCCGACGATACCTTCGGCTTCGGCGTGGTGTTCTCGGATGCCACGCTGGACAATTTCGAAAAGCATGATCTGCCGAGCTATCGCCGCATCACCCAGGAGTTCGCGTACTGGGACGACATCGCCGTGCATTTTCGCGGCACCGTACACCGGGTCGGCGGCAACGGCTTCTGCGGCTGCTCCCGGCGCAAGCTGCTCTTGATCTTGCAGGAGCGGGCGCGCGAGCTCGGGGTCGTCCTGCACTTCGAGGTGGACGTCGAGGACGAAGCCCGCTTCGCCGATGCCGACCTGGTGCTGATCGCCGACGGCATCAACAGCCGCTTCCGCGAGAAGCATGTCGATCATTTCGAGCCGGAAGTCGATCTGCGTACCAACAAGTTCGCCTGGATGGGCTCGACCAGGCCGCTCGACGCCTTCACCTTCATCTTCCAGGAAACCGAGTGGGGGCCGTTCATCGCCCACGCCTATCAGTATGAGGCCGGACACTCGACCTGGATCTTCGAGACCGATCCCGACACGTTCGAGCGCGCCGGTCTGACAGGGTTGGACGAGACGCAGTCCGCCGCGCGGATGGCCGAGATCTTCGGCTGGTTCCTCGACGGGCATAAGCTGCTCACCAATCGCTCGATGTGGCGCAATTTCCCGATGATCCGCAGCAAGCGCTGGGTCAAAGACAACATGGTGCTGCTTGGCGATGCCAAGGCGAGCGCGCATTTCTCGATCGGTTCCGGCACCAAGCTCGCGATGGAAGACGCGATCGCGCTTGCCGAAGCGATGGAGAGGGCCCCGGACATCAAGGCCGCACTCGACATTTACGAGCACGGCCGCCGCGAGGAGGTCGAGAAGACCCAGCACGCCGCCGATGTGTCGCTGGTCTGGTTCGAGCACGTCGACCGCTTCTGGGATTTCGACCCCGTGCAGTTTGCCTTCGGCGTGATGACGCGGTCGAAGGCGATCACCTACGACAACCTCAGGCTTCGCGCGCCCGATTTCGTGGCGGAGGTGGAGAAGTCGTTTGCCAGACAGGTTCGCGACAGCGGCTTTGAGGTCGACACCCAAAAGCCGGCGGTGCCGTTGTTCCAGCCGTTCCGGCTGCGCGAGATGGAGATCGCCAATCGCGCCGTGATGTCGCCGATGTGCATGTACTCGGCGAAGGAGGGCATGCCGACCGATTTCCACCTCGTGCACTACGGCTCGCGTGCGATCGGTGGCGCCGGCCTCATCTTCACCGAGATGACCTGCGTCAGCCGCGATGCCCGCATCACGCCCGGCTGCGCCGGATTGTGGAACGACGAGCAGGAAGCCGCTTGGCGGCGCATCGTGGATTTCGTCCACGGCAATTCGGCTGCAAAGATCTGCCTGCAACTCGGCCACGCCGGCCGCAAGGGCGCGACCAAGCTGATGTGGGACGGGATGGACCGTCCCTTGGAGGAGGGCAGCTGGGACGTGGTCTCGGCATCGCCGCTGCCGTATTTTCCCGACAGTCAGGTGCCGCGCGAGCTCGACCGCGCCGGCATGAACGCGGTGAGGGAGGCCTTCGTTGCGGCGGCCGAGCGCGGCGAGCGCTGTGGCTTCGACATGCTCGAGCTGCATTGCGCCCACGGCTATCTGCTCGCGAGCTTCATCTCGCCGCTGACGAACACCCGCACGGACGAATATGGCGGCTCGCTCGAGAACCGTCTGCGGTTCCCGCTCGAGATCTTCGAAGCACTGCGGGCTGTATGGCCGAAGCATAAGCCGATGTCGGTGCGTATTTCCGCGACCGATTGGGCTGAAGGCGGTATCACCGGCGACGATGCCGTGGCAATTGCACGCGCTTTCGCCGAAGCCGGCGTCGACCTCGTCGATGTCTCGACGGGACAGACCGTGCGCGATGCTCAGCCGGTCTACGGCCGCATGTTCCAGACGCCGTTCTCGGATCAGGTCCGTAACGAGGCGCGGGTTGCGACGATGTGCGTCGGCAACATCACGACGGCGGATCAGGCCAATACGATCCTGGCAGCCGGCCGAGCGGATCTCGTCGCGCTCGGCCGGCCGCATCTGGTCGATCCGTTCTTCACCATGAAGGCGGCGGCCTGGTACGGCGCAGATGGGGCGTTCTGTCCGCCGCAATATCTGCCGGGAAAGGAGCAAATTTTCCGCAACAGCGTGCGCGACCGGCAGGACCTCGAGGAGCTGAGAATTAAGGCTAAGCCCAAGACCCGGGCCGAGCTCAAGGCGGAGGCGACAAACCCGCTTGCGGCGGAGTGACCGCCCGTGCGACGTTAACCCATTGCCTGTGTTTCGAGTGGAGTAAGGGCGATGAAGGCGATTATCGTCGGTGGCGGTATCGGTGGTCTCACCACGGCATTGATGTTGCGGTCGCGCGGCCTCGACTGCGAGATTTTCGAGCAAGCCGACACCATTCGCGAGCTGGGGGTCGGCATCAACACGTTGCCGCATGCCATGCGGGAACTCGCCGGTCTCGGTTTGCTCCAGAAGCTCGATGACGTCGCGATCCGCACCGACCAGCTCTATTATCTCAACCGCCATGGTCAGGAGGTCTGGCGCGAAGCCCGCGGCATCGACGCCGGCCACGACGTGCCGCAATTCTCGATCCACCGCGGCCGCCTCCAAGGCGTCATCCACCGCGCCGTCGAGGAACGGCTTGGGGCCGATGCCATCCACACCGGCTGCCGGCTGGGCGCGTTCGCACAGGACGAGGGCGGCGTCACAGCCTATTTCTTCGATCGCGCTGGCGCGCACATTCACACCGCGCGCGGCGACATCCTGATCGGCGCCGACGGCATCCATTCCCGCGTCCGCGAGACGCTGTTCCCGAACGAGGGACCGCCGTGCTGGAACGGCCTGATGCTGTGGCGCGGCGCGCGCGACTGGCCGCTGTTCCTGACCGGCAAATCGATGATCGTGGCCGGCGGTCTCAATGCCAAGGTGGTGATCTATCCGATCGCGGAAGGTTCGAGCCCGGCGAGCCGCCTGACCAATTGGGCGGTGCTGGTGAAGGTCGGGGAGGGTAACGCTCCGCCGCCGCGCAAGGAGGACTGGTCGCGGCCGGGCCGCCGCGAGGAGCTGATGCCGCACGTCGCGCGCTTCTCGGTGCCCTATATCGACGTGAAGAGCCTGATCGCGGCGACACCCGAATTCTACGAATATCCGACCTGCGACCGCGATCCCCTGCCTTACTGGTCGTCCGGACGCGTCACGCTGCTCGGCGATGCCGCGCATCCCATGTATCCGGTCGGCTCGAACGGCGCCTCGCAGGCGATCCTCGATGCGCGCTGCCTTGCCGACGCGCTGGTGCGCGCCGAGCATCCGCGCCAGGCGTTGCTCGAGTATGAGAAGAAGCGGCTGCCGATGACGGCCGATATCGTTCGCTCCAACCGGCGCGGCGGCCCCGAGGGCGTCATCGACGCCGTCGAGCAGCTCGCCCCTGATGGCTTCGACAATGTCGACAATGTGCTGAGCTATTCCCAGCGCGAGGCCATCGTGCGCGGCTATGCCGCCAAGGCCGGTTTCGCCGCCGTGCCGGGACTCGCGGCGGTGCGCGCCTGAACCGCGCCGCTAGTCGCCGGGCGGCGGCGGCAGGAAGTGGATGTTGAACTCGGCCGCCAACGCCACCACGTCCTCCGGCTTCTGCTCCTTCATGTTGTGAAGGCCCCAGAACAGGTCGAACAGCTTGCGGCTCGGCGAGACCCAGAACAGCACTTTGGCGGTCTGCTCCGACTTGTTGAAGATGCCGTGCGGGACACCCATGCCGAGGCGGATCAGATCGCCTGCGGTGGCCTGCGACTCCGAATTGCCCAGCATGAAATCGAGCTTGCCCTCCAGCATGTAGAGATACTCATCCTGATCGGGATGAATGTGCGGCGGCACAAACGTGCCCGGCGGAAGTGTCGCATGCCAGGAGAAGCTGTGCTCGGCGTAGCTCTTCGGCACATAGGTCTGGCCGAGGATGTTCCAGGAGATGCCCTGGATACCCTCATTGGCCCGTGTGATGCCGGTGATTTCGCTCTTCATTGCAGTCCTCCCTCAACGCAGTACGCCGCTTAGTTCGCCGCCTTGCAGTCCTTGGCATAACGGTCGCCGTAATTCTCGAAGACCTTCTGCACGATCTCGGTCTGGAACTTGCCGTCGGGACGCTTGGCCACCTTGGTCAGATAGAAGTCCTGGATCGGATAGCCGTTGGTGTTGAACTTGAAGGCGCCGCGCAGCGAGGTGAAGTCGGCCTTCTTCAGCGCCGCCTGGACCGCTGCCTTGTTCGACAGATCGCCCTTCACGGCCTTGACCGCGCTGTCGATCAGCATCGCGGCGTCATAAGCTTGGAAGGCGTAGGTGCCGGGCACGACATTGTAGGCGGCCTCGTAGGACGCCACGAACTTCTTGTTCTGGGGATTGTCGAGATTGGGTGCCCAGTTCGCACCGCCAAACATGCCGACGGCGGCATCTTGCTGGGCCGGCAGGGTCGATTCATCCACAGTGAACGCCGAGAGCACCGGAATGCTGTCGGCGAGGCCGGCCTGCCGGTACTGCTTGACGAGATTGACGCCGAGGCCGCCGGGCATGAACGTGAACAGCGCATCGGGCTTCTGTGAGGCGATCTTGGACAGCTCCGGCTGGAAATCCAGCGTGTTCAGCGGCATATAGGATTCCTCGACGATCTCGCCCTTGTAGTCGAGCTTGAAGCCCGCCACCGAATCCTTGCCGGCCTGATAGTTCGGCACCATCAAATACATGCGCTTGTAGCCGCGATCCTGCGCGACTTTGCCGAGGATCGCGTGCACTTGGTCGTTCTGGTACGAAGTCACGTAGAAGAACGGGTTGCAGTCCTTGCCGGCGAAGGTCGACGGACCGGCATTGGGGCTGATCAGGAAGGTTTTCGATTCCGTGATAGGCCGGTGGATCGCCTGCAGGATGTTGGAGAAGATCGGGCCGACCACGAAGTCGACCTTGTCGCGCTCCAGAAGCCCCTTGACCTTGGTCACCGCCGCATCCGGCTTGAGCTCGTCATCCGCAACGATCACCTCGACATCGCGGCCGCCCATCTTGCCGCCGAGATCCTTCACCGCGAGCGCAAAGCCGTCGCGGACTTGCTGACCCAGCGCAGCGGCGGGTCCCGACAGGGTCACCACCACGCCCAGCTTGATCTTCTCCTGCGCCACGGCTGGATTGAGGGCGGTGCCGACGAGCAAGGCGGCTGCGGCCAAGGTCAATTGCGTCTTCATGATCTGTCCCCGTGACATCGAGGCTTGCGCTGCAAGCCGCGTACTTCAATCCAAGCTTATGCCGATGACGGCTGCCGCGGCAAGCAGCGCGCAAACCATCGCCATCCTGCGGGCAGCGCGCATGCAAGCGGCGCGCCAATTATTTGAAGCCTAAAGAAATTCCTCTGCGGTCGATTGTTGCAGCTTTGGACTTGCGGCCGGCTCCGATTTACTTGAAGCTCAAAATGTTGGGGAATCCGTGTTGGCGCCAATGCCCGCCGAGAGTGACTGCATCGAGATGCTCGATTCCGAGACCAAGGCCGTCGAAACGCCGGAAGACCACGCCGACGAGCTGCGGCTGTGGTTGCGCCTCTTGACCTGCACGACGCTGATCGAGGGCGAGGTCCGCGGCCGGCTGCGGCAGCGGTTCGACGTCACGCTGCCCCGGTTCGACCTGATGGCGCAGCTCGACAAGGCGCCGGACGGCATGACGCTGTCCGATGTCTCCAAACGCATGATGGTGTCGAACGGGAACGTCACCGGGCTGGTCGAGCGCCTTGTGGAGTCCGGCCATCTCGACCGTCGCACGTCGGAAACGGATCGTCGTGTCCAGGTGATCCGCCTCACGAAGCTCGGTCGCGCCGAGTTCCGCCGCATGGCTGCGGAACACGAGACCTGGATCGCCGATCTGTTCGCCGATCTCTCGCCGAAAGACGTCCGCGAATTGATGCGGCTGCTCGCCAAGACCAAGGCGTCGGCGCAGAAATCGGCCGCGCGCCGCCGGCCGTAAGCGCAGGCCGCCGCGCCGCCCCATCCCTTTTGCCGCAGGAAAAAGCACGGGATGCCCAAAATCCACTATTGCGCCGAATTGTTTTAAGCCTAAAATGTTTTCCAGATCGTGCTGCCGGGTGCAATCCATGCTGAAAGGAGCGTGCGATGGCCAACGCCGCCAAGGTTCAAGTGACGGGCTCGCCTGACGGCAACGCCGCCACGGCCCATGTCGACACGTTTGCGCAGCAGCATCTGCCGCCGCGCGAGCTCTGGCCCGACTTCATCTTCACGCGGCCGGAGCTGACCTATCCGCCCCGATTGAACTGTGTCAGCTACTTCCTCGACCGCTGGGTCGGGCTGGGCCATGGGGATGCGCCCTGCGTCATCAGCCCCGCCGTCAGCTACACCTACCGCGAGCTGCAGGCGCTCGTGAACCGGATCGCCAATGTGCTGGTCGGCAAGCTCGGTCTCGTCCCCGGCGGACGGGTGCTGCTGCGCTCCGCCAACAACCCGATGATGGTTGCGACCTATCTCGCGGTGATCAAGGCCGGCGGCATAGTCGTGGCCACGATGCCTCTGCTGCGCGCCAAGGAGCTGTCCTATCCGATCCAGAAGGCTGAGATTGCGCTGGCGCTGTGCGACGGCAAGCTCGCCGAGGAAATGGAAAAGGCGAGGGCTGCCGCCCCCCATCTGAAGCGTATCGTTTATTGGGGCAACGGCGCGCCGGACTCGCTCGAAGCGCTCATCGCCGACGCACGTCCGGAGTTCGAAGCCGTCGATACCGCCGCCGCCGACGTCTGCCTGATTGCCTTTACGTCCGGCACGACAGGCGATCCCAAAGGCACCATGCATTTCCACCGCGACATGCTCGCGGTCTGCGACGGCTATGCGCGCAACATCCTGCGGGCCGAGCAGACCGATCGCTTCGTCGGTTCGGCGCCGCTCGCGTTCACCTTCGGATTCGGCGGCGTGCTGTTTCCGATGCACATCGGCGCCTCCTTCGTGGTGCTGGAAAAGACGACGCCCGACGATATCCTGGCGGCGATCGAGCAGTACAGGATCACGGTCTGTTTCACCGCACCTACGGCGTATCGCGCCATGATCGGCAAGCTCGCCGGGCGCGACATTTCCTCGCTGCGCAAATGCGTCTCCGCCGGGGAGACTCTGCCCAAGCCGACCTTCGACGCCTGGCTCAAGGCCACCGGCATCAAGTTGATGGATGGTATCGGCTCGACCGAGCTGCTGCACATCTTTATCAGCGCGACCGAGAATGAGATCCGTCCCGGCGCCACCGGGAAGCCCGTGCCGGGCTACGAGGCCAAGATCGTCGATGATGACGGCCATGACGTGCCGCCGGGCACGATGGGCAAGCTCGCGGTGCGCGGGCCGACCGGTTGCCGCTATCTCGCCGACGAGCGCCAGCGCAAGTACGTCCAGAACGGCTGGAACATCACCGGCGACACCTATCTCATGGATAGCGACGGCTATTTCTGGTACCAGTCCCGCTCCGACGATATGATCGTGTCCTCCGGCTACAACATCGCAGGCACGGACGTCGAAGCGGCCCTGCTCACCCATCCGGCGGTCGCCGAGTGCGGTGTGGTCGGCGCCCCCGACGAGGCACGCGGCATGATCGTGAAGGCCTATGTCGTCGCTGCACCCGGCGTGACGCCGGATGCGCAGCTCGTGGCCGAGCTGCAGGAGCATGTCAAACGCGAGATCGCGCCATACAAATATCCGCGGGCCATCGCGTTCGTGACGCAACTGCCGAAGACCGAGACCGGCAAACTGAAGCGCTTTGCCCTGCGGCAACTGGCGCAGGCCGCTGTGACGTCCTCAGGCGTCGCGGCGGAATGAGAAAAGGATGACGAATTGTCCGTGACGACGCCGAAGGGCCCGCAGCTCGCGGTGCTGCCCACAGCCGCCGAGGATGGCACCCGTTCGCGGGTGCAGGTACTCCAGCCGTCGGGCTGGCCGATGCCGAAGGGCTATGCCAACGGCGTGGCCGCCGAAGGGCGCATCGTGGTCACCGGCGGCGTGATCGGCTGGGACGCCGAGGAGCGTCTCGCCGACGGCTTTGTCGCGCAGGTGCGCCAGACCCTGAGCAACATCGCGGCGATCCTGGCCGAGGCCGGCGCGCGGCCCGAGCACCTCGTGCGGCTGACCTGGTACGTCGTCGACATGGACGAGTACCTGTCCAACCTGAAGGCGCTCGGCAAGGTCTACCGTGCCATCTTCGGCACCCATTATCCCGCGATGGCGCTGGTGCAGGTGGTACGCTTGGTGGAGAAGGCGGCTCGCGTCGAGATCGAGGCCACCGCCGTCATTCCGCGCTGATCGCCCAGACTCAGGCTCGCCTTGTCAGCCTACCTTGTCAGCTCGCCTTGGCGAGTTCGTCGTCCTCCGGCGAGTTCAGATAGATGCCCGACATGGTGTCGACCCAGCACAGATGATCGTGCACCTTCTTCACGCCTTCGACGTTCTCAGTGGCGACGATCGCCGCCTGCCTTGTGCGCTCTTCGGTGATGACGCCGCTGAGGTGAACGATGCCGTCACGGACGATGACGTTGAGCCCGAATGGGCACCAGTCGTTCTTCTCCATGGTCTCGATGATACGGCTGCGAATGTGATCGTCATCCGCCGTCGGATCCGGCACCTCGCGGGCGAGCCCCGCCACCGCCTGCAGCAGGTTGGCTCGCGATACGATCCCGACGACCTTGTCGCCGCGCACCACGGGCAACCGCTTCACGTTGTTGCGTTCCATGAGGTCGACGATCTCGGCGAGCGCCGTATCCTCCGTGATGGTGATGGGCGTGTCGGTCATCACTTCCGAGACCTTGCGGCCGTGCTCGTGGACGAAATCGCTGGCGGATTTGCCCGGACCCAGGATGAACCGCAGCCAGCGTCCGCGCTTGCGCCCGGTGCCGATTTCGCTGCGGCGGATGAAATCGCCTTCGGAGACGACGCCGACCAGCTTGCCGGTCTCGTCGACTACCGTGAGGCCGCTGACATGCCGCTTCAGCATGATATTCGCCGCCTCGACGATGCTGGTGTCGGGGGTAACCGAGATGACCGACCGGGTCATGATCTGGTGGGCGCGCATGGACAACTCCGCTGGCTTGTCAAATTTCGATGCGCGAAAACTACCCCGGGCGCCCGGGTGCGGCTTGACTCAGGTCAATGGGACGGAGCCCGTCCGTCCCAATGAAGCGATTGTGACCTGTCCCCGGTTTGATGCAGCTCAACGCCTATCCGAGGCCTCGCCATATCCTTCCGTCGACATCAGACCGCAGCCCTTGGGATCATTGAGCCATGAGCGTCGTGCAGATATTTCCACGGGCCGAAGAGCCGGCGGTGCAGGCCCTCCCGCTCAGTCCCGCCGCTGCTCCCGGAGCTTCGACGGCGAGCGCCGAAAAGCCCGCAGAAAAGACGGTCGCCACCGACCCTCTGCCTGAATCCGAGCCATATCCACTCGACCGCGCCTTTCACGCCATGCTGGCACGGTTCACCGGCGGAATTTCGCCGCTGGCCTTGTCGCTTGCCTGGCTCGATTGGGGCTCGCATCTCGCTGCGGCGCCGCAGCGCCAGATGGAGATTTCCCGCACCATCCTGCGCGACATCGGCCGGCTGGCGGAAGCCGCCGCGCACGCGGCGTCGCCGGAGCAGAAGCCGTGGTCCGTGATTCAGCCGCAGGGGCGGGACCGCCGTTTCAGTGGACCGCAATGGGAGACCGCGCCGTTCAATCTGCTGGCGCAGGGGTTCTTGCTCTCAGAACGCTGGTGGCGCGATGCCGCGACGGGCGTGCGTGGCGTGTCGCACCCCAATGAGGCCATCGTCGAGTTCTCGATGCGCCAGATGCTCGACATGTTGGCCCCGTCGAATTTCGCAGCGACCAATCCGAAGGTGCTGGAGAAGGCGTTCCAGAGCGGCGGGGAGAATTTCGTCTTTGGCTGGCAGAACTGGTGCAGCGATCTGATGCGCCTGCTCTCCAACTCGAAGCTGGCGGGTGGGGAGCAGTTCGTGGTCGGCAAGACCGTGGCGGCTTCGCCCGGCAGGGTCGTGTACCGCAACGAGCTGATCGAGCTCATTCAGTACCACCCGACCACCGCGCAGGTGAGGCCCGAGCCGATCCTGATCGTGCCGGCCTGGATCATGAAGTACTACATTCTCGATCTCTCGCCGCAGAACTCGCTGGTCAAATATCTGACCGGCCAAGGGTTCACCGTGTTCGCGATCTCCTGGCGCAATCCGGATGCGAGGGATAGGGATCTCGCCTTTGACGATTATCGCAAGCTGGGCGTCATGGCGGCGCTGGACATGATCGGCCTGATCGTGCCGGGGCGGAAGACGCATGCGCTCGGCTATTGTCTGGGCGGCACGCTGCTGTCGATTGCCGCGGCGGCGATGGAACGCGACGGCGACAACCGCCTCGGCACCGTCACTCTCCTTGCGGCCCAGACCGATTTCACCGAGGCCGGGGAGCTGACGCTCTTCATCAACGAGAGCCAGGTCGCCTTTCTCGAAGACATGATGTGGCAGCGAGGCTATCTCGACACGACGCAGATGGCCGGCGCCTTTCAGCTGCTGCGCTCCAACGAGTTGATCTGGTCGCGTCTGTCACATGACTATCTGATGGGTGAGGGCGCGCCGCCGAGCGACCTGATGGCCTGGAACGCGGACGCAACCCGGCTGCCGTATCGCATGCATTCGGAATATCTGCGTAAGCTGTTCCTCGACAACGATCTGGCCGGCGGGCGCTATCAGGTCGACGGCAGGAGCGTTTCGCTGTCCGATATTCACGCGCCGATGTTCGTGGTCGGCACCCTCGCCGATCACGTGGCGCCGTGGCGATCCGTCTACAAGATCAACTATCAGGTCGATGCCGACGTGACGTTCCTGTTGACCAGCGGTGGTCACAATGCCGGTGTCGTTGCACCTCCAGAGGAGCCCGGCCATAGCTATCAGGTGCTGACCAAGGCTGCCGATGCCCCCTATGTCGGTGCCGACGAATGGCTGAAGCTGGCTCCGCACGTCGAGGGCTCGTGGTGGCCGGAATGGGCTAATTGGCTAGTGGCGCATTCCGGCGCGCCCTGCGATCCGCCGCGGATCGGAGTTGGAGACGCGCCGGGACTGCCCGATGCGCCGGGGGACTACGTCCACACCTAAGCCTCCGGTTCGGATCCTGGCGCGAGATCCGAGGAGCGGAAGGGTTTGGTCTTGTCCAGTTTGCGGTAGGCGGCCGACGCCTTCCGCAGCAGCTTCTTTTCCCGCTTGCGGTTGAGGAAGCGCTTGCTGGCTTCGTGGCCTGCGCCATTCAATGACGCGGCCAGCGCCTGGCCGCGCGCGTCGTCGTTCAATTGTCCGAGCGACCGTTGCGCCTTGCGCAATCGCTTGAGGATGGACTTCTGTTTCGTCAGCGATTCATCAGCGAACAGGTCCTGGAGTGACTCGATCGAATAGGTCATTCGCTTGTTGAGAAGCCGCAGCTTGTGACGCTTCTCGACGTCGAGCTTGCGGAGCTTCCGCGCCTTCTTGAGCAGCTTCGTCTCCCACTCGGCCAGCCGCTCCATTGCATGGTCAGCGAGCGTGCAGCGGCGCAACCGGATGGCTTCCTTGCTGCGCCGGGTCGACCAGGGGCCGCTCTCGATCCAGGCCGAGGTCTGCTCGACAAGGCGGCGATAGCGCGGGGATTGCAGCGCGCGCGCCAGCTCGCGATGGCTCTCGGCGCGTTTTTCGTCCCAGTGTTGAAGCTCGGCGATCACGGCGAGCTCGTCGCCGCTCTCGGCCACGACCCGCTCGATCGCCACATCGAGGTCCCGCACCATGCCGAGCTGGCTGTTCAGCCATTTCAGCTCCGCCCAGATCGTCGGTCGCAGGGCGTCGTCGACCATCGGCGAGAAGAAGCGGATGGCGGTGCGCAGATGCGTCAGGGCGATCCGGATCTGGTGCAGCGCATCGGGATCGCCGCGGCAGGTGCCGTCATGCTGGGCGAGGATGGCGGCAAGGTGACGGCGCGCGATGATCCGGAACGCGGTATCGCAGGCCATACCGGGACTGAGGCGGCCAGGCAGGGCATTGCGACGTGCCGCCGGCGTGACGCGAGCGGCCGTCGAGATCGTGCTAGGTCGCGCCATCTTTGCCCGCGCCAATCAGATTGCCCTGTTTGCCTGCAGCGATCGCGTTCCGGCAGTTCTGGAGCGTCTGCTCTTGCGTCCCGGATGCATCGATGGTCGCCCAACCGACACGGCCGATATTATAGCGCTCCTGCAGCGCGGCAACCTCTTGCGTGGCGTCGGATGCGTCTCCCCGACGGCTTCCGATCCGCATTTGCCGGGTCGCGAGGTCCGCAACCAGGAACAGGCCGTCCAGCGGCACGTTGCACTCCCTCGCCAGTGCCGCGATCGCGTCTCGTTCGTCCTCGCGGGCAAATACGCCGTCAATGATCGCGGAATGGCCTTGCGCCAGCACCCGCCGGGCAAGTTGAGCCAGCGTTTCGTAGACGCGGCCTGCATGCTCCGGCGTGTAGGCGGTGGGCGGCAAGCGATGGGTTTCGTCGACCCCGAACATCTGCTTGCGGACGATGTCGCTGCGCAGCACGACGGCTCCGGGCGGCGGTGCGATGCGGGGCGCCAGCGCTTGCGCCAGCACTGTCTTGCCGGTGCCTGATAATCCGCCGACGGCGATCAGGCGCGGGGCGGCAGGATGGATCAGCATCGTGGCGAGGTCAAAATAGCGCCGTGCCTGCTCGACAATGTCGGGGTCTTCGGAATGCGGCGGCCTCAGCCGTGCCAAAGCCACCTGGGCGCGGATCGCCGCCCGGAGGGACATGAACAGCGGCAGGGCCGAGAGCGCGTCCAAATTATCGGCGGGCGTCGCGGTGAGATATCGGTTCAGGACGATGTTGGCCGCGTGCGCCTGATCGTGGTGCAACAGGTCCATCAGCGTGAATGCGAGATCGTAGAGCACGTCGACGGTCGCCATCTGCGCATCGAACTCGATGGCGTCGAACAGCACGGGCCGGTCATCGATCAGAACGATGTTTGCGAGATGCAGGTCGCCGTGGCAACGGCGGACAAAACCCTTCCGGCCGCGCTCCGCGAGCAAGGGGCGGAGACGCGAATAGGCCTCGTGCGAGGCTTGACTAAGCTTTTCGAAGTCTTCCGGGCCCAAACGCCCACCAGCCCGCAGGCCCTGACTGTTGCCGTCAATCAGGGCGGGGATGGATGAGACCCATGCTTTTCCGTCGGGGTCGGCCGCCCCTGCATGCGAAGCCACGATCGCGTCTGCGGCGGCCAAGGCGAGCTTTGCATCCAGCGGCCCGGCCTTCGCCAGATGATCCACCGTTTTGCTTTCGTCGAAGCGCGACATCTCCACTGCATACTCGATCGCCCGACCGGCGCCGCCAACCTGCACCGACCCATCGGGCTCTTCCGTGATCGCCACGACGCGATGATAGACCTGCGGCGCCAACGGCCGGTTGATCCTGATCTCCTCCTCGCACGCCGCCTTGCGTTTTTCGAGCGTCGAGTAGTCGAGGAACGGAAATCGGACGGCGCGCTTGATCTTCAGCGCGCGCTTGCCGTCGAGGAACACCGAGGCTCCATGCGTGTCGATCCGCGTCACGCCGGGATGGCCCGTGAGCGTCCGGAAGACCCGCTCCTGGGTCGCCATTTCGTCTTTCATGGAAATGGACATCCGAGCACCATCAGGGCGTCAGCACGGCCGCGCCGAGAATCTGACCGGCCCGCAGCATGGCCAGAACTTCGTTGGCCTGCTCGAGCGGATATGCCGTCGTTTCGGTGCGCACGCCCGCTTGCGGAGCGATCTTGAGGAAATCGATGCCATCCTGCCGGGTCAGGTTGGCGACGGAGACCAGCTGCCGCTCCTGCCAGAGTAGATCATAGGGGAAACTTGGAATGTCGGTCATGTGGATGCCGGCGCATACGACGCGCCCGCCTTTGCGGACCGCACGCAGCGCAGCCGGCACAAGCTCGCCTGACGGTGCGTAGATGATGGCGGCGTCGAGCGGCTCGTCTGGCAGCTCGTCTGATGCTCCCGCCCAGACGGCACCGAGACGACGGGCGAGATCTTGCGCGGCAGCATCGCCGCGTCGCGTGAATGCATGGACCGATCGTCCCTGCCAGTGCGCGACCTGCGCAATGATGTGGCCGGCCGCGCCAAAACCGTAGAGGCCGAGCCGTTCGGCAGGGCCGGCCAGTACCAGCGAGCGCCAGCCGATCAGCCCGGCGCAGAGCAGAGGCGCAATCTCTACGTCGTTGCCGGCCTCACCGAGCGGGAAAGCGTAGCGGGCGTCGGCGACGGCGTGGGTCGCGTAGCCGCCATCGCGCGTGTAGCCGGTGAACAGCGGTGCGTCACACAGGTTTTCCATGCCGTTCCGGCAGAATCGACAGTTTCCGCAGGTGAAGCCGAGCCAGGGAATGCCGACGCGGTCGCCGGGCGCATGCGTTGCGACATTTGGGCCCACGAGATCGACCCGGCCGACGATCTCGTGACCGGGTACGATCGGATAGCGAATATCGGGCAGTTCGGCATCGACGAGATGAAGATCGGTCCGGCAGACCCCGCAGGCGCTGATCTTCACGCGGAGCTGACCCTCGCCGGGTATCGGGTCGGGCCGCTGCTCCAGCTGGAGCCGCGTTCGCGGGGCCGGCAATACCATCGCGCGCATGAGCTTCTCCGGGGCGAACCGCTCCGACTGAACTATCCATAGAATAGCCGATGGGCCAGTCCTTGACGCCGGTCAACGCCGGCTCCGGACAGAGTTTTCTTGGCTTGACGAGGATCAAGCGTCTCAACGAGCGCCGGCCTATCGTAGCGCCAAGGAGAATCCCGATGCCCATCAAGGACGTGTTTCTGCCGCTTGCCGGCCAGCCGCGCGAGCCCAGAACTCGAGAACGTCATGATCGCCTGGGATCACTCCGCGTATGCGGCAGGTGCGGTCGGCGACGCGTTGCCGGTCCTGCAGACGGCGGCCTCTGTTCGCGTGGTGACCGTGGCGGATGAGAAGACCGACGCGATCGTGCAAGCCGGAACCGCTCTGGTCGATCATCTGAGGGAACACGATGTCCATGTCTCGTTCGAGGCGGCGAAGAGCCGCGGCAGCTCGATCGGCAAGGTCTTGCGAAATTGGGCGAATTCCCCCGGCATGGACGCCATCGTGATGGGCGCCTATCATCATTCGCCCTTGAATGAGATCGTCTGGGGCGGTGTGACAACGACCGTCATTGGCGAGCCACCATGCTGGGTTATGATCTCGCGCTAGGCTCGCCATTCGTCCAGCCTGATCCTCAACATCGAACCGTCGCCGAGCGGGTGCATTTGCTTTCATGTCAACTTATCGTCTGAATAATCTCTTGGCGCCGCGTTCAGTTGCGCTCGTCGGCGCAAGCGCCCGTCCGGTCTCGGTGGGACGCGCCGTTCTCGAGAACATTCGCAAGGCCGAATTCAAGGGGCGATTTGGCCTCGTCAATCCACGCCATGCCGAAATCAGCGGCATCGCCGCGGTCAAGAGTCTGGACGCTCTCGATTTCGTGCCCGAGCTCGTCATCGTCACCGCGCCTGCGCGTGAGATTCCCGGCATTATCGACCAGGCCGGCCGTCGCGGCTCGGCGGGCGCCTTGATCGTCTCGGCCGGGCTCGGCCACGGACCGGGATCCCTGCACGAGGCTGCCATCACCGCAGCCCGCAAGTACGGTATGCGGCTGATCGGACCTAACTGTCTCGGCATCATGATGCCCGGAGTCAGCCTGAATGCCAGCTTTGCTGCGCATATGCCGGGGGCGGGTAGCCTCGCGCTGATCTCGCAATCGGGCGCGATTGCCGCCGGCATGGTCGATTGGGCCGCGCAACGCGGCGTCGGCTTCTCCGGCATCGTCTCGATCGGCGATCAGATCGATGTCGACATTGCCGATCTGCTTGACTATTTCGCGATGGACCACAAGACGCGCGCGATCCTGCTCTACATCGAGTCCATCAAGGACGCGCGCAAGTTCATGTCGGCTGCGCGCGCCGCCGCGCGCGTGAAGCCCGTCGTCGTGGTGAAGTCCGGCCGCATGGCGCAGGGCGCGAAGGCGGCTGCCACGCATACCGGCGCGCTCGCCGGCGCCGACGCCGTCTACGACGCGGCGTTCCGCCGCGCGGGCGTCCTGCGGGTCTCCGACCTGCGTGAGCTGTTCGATTGTGCCGAGACACTCGGCCGCGTCGAATCGCCAGCCGGAAAGCGCCTCGCCATCCTGACCAATGGCGGCGGCATCGGTGTGCTCGCCGTCGATCGACTGGTCGAACTCGGTGGAATTCCGGCGACCATCTCGGCGGAGACGCGCAGGAAGCTGGATGCTGCGTTGCCGCCGACCTGGTCCGGTGCAAATCCCGTCGACATCGTGGGCGACGCCGATGCCGCGCGCTATGCGGCGGCGTTGGAGCTGCTTCTAGCCGATCGCGACAATGACGCCGTTCTGGTTCTCAACGTGCAAACTGCGATCGCCTCGGCGGCCGAGATCGCTCAGACCGTGACGGAGCTCGTCGGCAAATACCGGAAGGAGCACCGCAACTGGGCGAAGCCCGTATTGGCGGCCTGGGTCGGCGCCGATCAGCACATCATTCAGGCGCTTTCAAGCGCGGGTGTGCCGAACTATCCGACCGAGGACGACGCCGTGCGCGGCTTCATGCATCTGGTCCGGCACCGCGAAGTGGTGGAGGAGCTGAGCCAGGTTCCCCCCGCGATGCCCGACACGTTCGTTCCGGACGCTCGAGGGGCCCGGCAGATCGTCACCGCCGCGATCGCGGATGGCCGGCAATGGCTGGAGCCGGTCGAGATCAAGAATCTGCTCGAAGCTTATGACATCGCGATGGTGCCGACCTATGCGGCAGCCGATGTCGAGCAGGCGGTGGGCTATGCGAACGATATCTTCGCACAGGGCGACACCGTCGTGCTGAAGATCATGTCGCGAGACATCCTCCACAAATCCGATGTCGGCGGCGTCGTGCTCAATCTGACCACGCCCGAAGCAGTCCGGGGCGCGGCCACCGGCATTATGGCCCGTGCAAAAAAGCTGCGCCCGGAAGCCCGCATCGGCGGCGTCATCGTCCAGGCCATGGTCGTCAAGGCAAAGGCACGCGAGCTGATCCTGGGCCTCGCCGACGATCCCACTTTCGGAACTGTCGTCGTATTCGGCCGTGGCGGCACGGCGGTGGAAATCATCAACGACAAGGCGCTTGCGCTGCCACCGCTCGATTTGCAGCTCGCCCGCGATTTGATCGACCGCACGCGCGTGTCGCGGCTGCTGAAGGCCTATCGCGATGTGCCGGCGGTCAAGCAGGACGCTGTCGCCATGGTACTGGTCAAGCTGGCGCAGATGGCCGCCGACATTCCCGAGATCCGGGAATTCGACATCAACCCGTTGCTGGCGGACGAAACCGGCGTGACTGCGGTGGATGCCCGCGTCGCGGTCGGTCCGCCGCAGCGGAAGTTCGTCGGCTCCGGCCCGGCCAATTTCGCCGTTCGGGCCTATCCGTCGCAATGGGAGCGCCGCCTCAAGCTCAAGGATGATTGGCGCATCTTCGTGCGGCCCATGCGCCCGGAGGACGAGCCGACCATCCACGAATTCCTGCGCCACGTCACGCCGCACGACCTGCGCCTGCGTTTCTTCGCGCCGATGAAGGAGTTTACCCACGAGTTCATCGCGCGCCTGACCCAGCTCGACTATGCGCGTGCGATGGCCTTCATTGCATTCGACGAGGCCACCGGTGAGATGGTCGGCGTGGTCCGGCTCCATTCGGATTCGGTCTACGAGAACGGTGAGTACGCGATCCTGCTGCGGTCCGACCTGAAGGGCAGGGGGCTCGGCTGGGCCCTCATGCAGCTCATCATCGACTACGCCAAGTCGGAAGGACTGAAAGTCATCTCGGGCGACGTGCTCCAGGAGAACATCGTGATGCTCGAAATGTGCCGAAACCTGGGTTTCGAGGTCAAGCCGGATCCGGCCGAACCCGACATCTGCGACGTCAAGTTGAAGCTCTGAACGCCAGCTCAGGAGGACGCTTCGGCCGAACCTGCGGCGGTAGATGTCTTGGCCGATGTTCTGGCGGTCGACCGCAAATTCTTCACGATGATCGCCATCAGCGGCACCAGCACCGGCACGATCGTGCTGAGCGGATGATGCACCGCGCCCGACACCTGGGCCTGGAGCGCGCGCGCCTCGAGCTGGAGGGCTTCGATGGAGGCGTCGTGGATTTCGCCGGCGAGCTCGATGTCACGGCCGGACGGAGGCCGGCCGGCGATGACGAAGATGGCAGCCGCGATGGCGAAATTGACGGCACCGAGGATAGCCGCCGCGGCAATCGCGCTCCAGATCTGGACCAGCGCGAAATAGGCCGCCAGCTCCAGCATCAGGAGCCCGAACGCCGCAATCAGTGCCGCGAAGGCGCGCAGGCCGAGGCCGATCAGCAGGTGACGCAGCCTGATGTCCGCGATGATCCGGTCGGTGCGCCACAGCACGCGCAGGTGTTTGACCACGTTCTCGGTATTCACCTAGTGTCTCCTCAGCATGAAGCCGACAACCACGCCGAGCGCGAAGGCTGAGGCGAGCGATGCGACAGGACGGTCTGCAATAAGGCCCTGAAGCTGCTCGTGCTCTTCCTCGACGGTCTCGCCGAGCTCGGTGAGCGCAGCCCTGATCTGATCGGCGAGCGCCTCGGCGCGATCCTTCGAACTCTCGAACATCTCTTCGCCGGCGGTGCTCAGCAAGCGCGTCACATCAACCTTCAGCGTGTGCAACTCTTCGCTCATCCTGTCACGGTCGAACATGAACCCGATATCCCCATTGAACGGACGCAAGCCTAGGGCCCGCGTGCCCGATCATGCTTGATTTGGGTCAATCGGCACTGCAGTTCGCTCTTGAGACAGGTCAAGCCGGCCGCCATATGCTGGCCTAGAAATGCCGTCTGAATGGGGACCGATTGTCCCGACGAGGTGGAAGCGTGAACCACGAACCGCTGTTGCTCGCGACGCCGTCCGGCGACGTGCTGAACCTGCGCCCCGAAGGGCCCTGGACCGCCGCGAATGTGGTAACGCTCGAGACATTGTCCCGGTCGGTCGGAGCCGACGTCGATCGCTCGCGCGCCGTCACCCTGGACATGTCGGGCGTCAGTGCGCTCGACACGCTCGGCGCCTGGGTCTTGGAGAAGCTGTCGCGCAGGGCCGCATCATCCGGAAGGTCGGCCCAGTTCGTCGGCGTCGCCGATCATTTCAGCGGGCTGATGGATGAGGTGCGCCAGGTCAACCGGCACACACCGGCACCCACGGCTGCGCCCAACCCGGTGCTGTCGAGGCTTGGCGATCTCGGCAAGTCGACGGTCGGATCGCGCGAGGACATCACGATCTTCCTCCAGATGCTCGGTGCCTTGTTCATGGCTATAGTCGGCGTGCTGCGCCGGCCGGGCTCGCTGCGGCTGACCTCGCTGGTCTATCAGCTCTACCGCATCGGGTGGCAGGCGATTCCCATCGTCGCGCTGATCACCTTCCTGATCGGTGCCATCATCGCGCAGCAGGGTTTCTTCCATTTCCGCCGGTTCGGCGCGGAGTCCTACACCGTCGACATGGTCGGCATCCTGGTGCTGCGCGAGCTCGGCGTGCTGATCGTCGCCATCATGGTCGCCGGCCGGTCGGGAAGCGCCTACACCGCCGAGCTCGGCTCGATGAAGATGCGCGAGGAGATCGACGCGCTCTCGACCATGGGGCTCGATCCCGTCGACGTCCTGATCCTGCCGCGCGTTGCGGCCCTGGTCATTGCCTTGCCCATTCTCACTTTCATTGGATCGATTGCCGCGCTCTATGGCGGTGGCCTCGTCGCACAATTCTATGGCGATATGGGACCGGCGATCTACATCGCGCGGCTGCACGAGGCCATCTCCGTCACGCATTTCGAGGTGGGCATCCTGAAGGCGCCGTTCATGGCGCTGGTGATCGGGATCGTGGCCTGCAGCGAGGGACTGCGGGTCAAGGGCAGCGCCGAGTCGCTCGGGCGACAGACCACGACGTCGGTGGTGAAATCGATCTTCCTGGTGATCGTGCTCGACGGTCTGTTTGCGGTCTTCTTTGCCTCGATCGGAATGTGACGATGGACGCATCGCAAGACCAGTTCGCGATCCGCGTCCGTGATCTCGTGGTCGGCTTCGGCCGCCAGACGGTGCTCGACCATCTGTCGCTCGACGTCCGCCGCGGCGAGATCCTTGGGCTTGTCGGGGCGTCCGGTGGCGGCAAGTCGGTCCTGATGCGGACGATCATCGGCCTGATCCCGCGCCGCGGCGGGACCATCGACGTGATGGGACAACCGACCGGGGGGCACGGTCGAGGCGCAGCCACGACATGGGGCATCCTGTTCCAGCAGGGGGCGCTGTTCTCCTCGCTGACGGTCCGCCAGAACGTCCAGTTTCCCTTGCGCGAAAATCTGGTCCTGTCGCAGGAGCTGATGGACGAGATCGCGATCGCCAAGCTCGAAATGGTTGGCCTGCGTCCCCAGGACGCCGACAAATATCCGGCGGAGCTGTCCGGCGGCATGACCAAGCGCGTGGCGCTGGCCCGCGCGCTCGCGCTCGATCCGCCGATCCTGTTCCTGGACGAGCCGACCTCCGGCCTCGATCCGATCGCCGCCGGCGATTTCGATGCGCTGATCAAGACGCTGCAAAAGACGCTTGGGCTCACCGTGTTCATGGTGACCCACGATCTTGCAAGTCTGACCACCGTCTGCGACCGCGTTGCCGCGCTCGCCGACGGCAAGATCGTGGCGATCGGCCCGATGCGGGAATTGCTGCAATCCGAGCATCCCTGGGTGCGCGCTTATTTCCACGGCAAGCGCTCGCAGATGCTGCAACACGAGATGAGATGAGACATGGAAACCCGCGCTCCCTACGTGCTGATCGGCAGTTTCGTGCTGGCCGCGATCCTCGCGGTGTTCGGCTTCGTCTATTGGCTGAACAACACCGGCGGCATTGGGCCGCGCACGAACTACCATGTGCAATTCCAGGGGCCGGTGCCAGGCCTCCTGGTCGGAGCCGGCGTGCTGTTCAACGGCATCCGCGTTGGCGAGGTGACCCAACTCGGGCTCGCGCCGGACAATCCTCGCTTCGTCAATGCCACGATTTCGGTTGCGACCGCCACGCCGGTCCGCTCCGATACCAGGGTCGGTCTCGAATTCCAGGGTCTGACCGGCGTGCCGGTGGTGACGTTGGAGGGCGGCATGATCGTCGCCAAATCCGGCGAGCCCGTGACCCTGATCGCCGAGGCCGGTGCTGGTCAGAGCATGACGCAGGCGGCGCGTGATGCGTTGCGGCGGGTCGATACGGTGCTTCAGGACAATTCCGGCCCGCTGAAGGATACCATCGCGAACTTCAAGACGTTCTCCGATGGGCTCGCGCGCAACACCGGAAAGGTCGATGGCATTCTGGCCGGCCTGGAGAAGATGACCGGCGGCGGCGCTCCCGCGCAGAAGGTCACCTACGACCTGCACATTCCGCAGAACCTCGGGCCTGCCGGCAAGACGCTCTCGGCGTCTCTGGCCATCCCCGAGCCGAGCGCGGTCGCAATGCTGCAGACCCAGCGCATGCTGTTCGCGCCCGTCGGCGACAGGCCGGGCTTTGCCGACTTCCTCTGGGCCGACAGCATTCCGAAGTTGGTGCAGGCACGCCTGATCGACAGCTTCGAGAATTACGACATCGCCCATGCCCCATTGCGCACGAGCGACCTCGGTCAGGCGGATTACCAGCTCCTGATCGACATCCGGCGCTTTCGGATCGCCACGGAGGGCGAGGCGAGGGTGGAGATCGGACTGTCGGCGCGGATCGTCGACAAGAACGGCAAGGTGGTTGCCTCGCGTCTGGTCGAGACCAGCGAAAAGCTCGACAAGGTCGAGCCCGCCGCTTCAGTCGCCGCCTTCGACGCGGCCTTTGCCCGCATCGCCAAGGAGCTGATCGGCTGGACCGTGCAGGCGGTATGACGCCCGTTATTCCAGGGTTTTCAGGTAGGACAGAAGGTCGTGGATCTGGTCTGGATTGAGCTCGAAGGCCGGCATGTCGGCGTGACCGGTGTTGATTCCCTCGGCCAGCGCCTCGCCCAGGGTCTCGATGGGGTAACGCTGATGCAGGATGCGCAGCGGGGGTGCGCCCTCGAGCGGGCTGCGGGAGGCGCGGTCAATGGCATGGCAGCGCGCGCAATTGGCCCTTGCAAAGGCCTTGCCACGCTGTTCGGCGGTCGGTGCGGCCAGGGCAGGCGTAATCAGAAGCAGCCCAATCAGGCTGTGACGTAGAGCGCCTTGCAGCATGGACGAATGATCCCGTCGAACTCTAGAGCAGAATAAAACGGGGATGCCATTCAAATTTGATCTGAGTCAATTGGCTTTGGCGCAGTGCAGTAAAATCCAGTCGCGCGGTGGACTCGGCCTGGGGGCGGGGTGCAGTCGGCGTGGGGAGCGGTGGATGAAGCCTTCCGTGGTCATGATTGAGCCGAACGGACATTTTTGCAACGATTGTGCCGTACGCGGTGCGGCTGTTTGTTCGTCGCTGAATGCGATCGAGCTCAGGGAGTTCGAGCATCTCGGACGCCGCGTTCATTTCGAGTCGGGCGAGACCGTTTTCTCCGAAGAGGACATCACAACCTCGTTCTACAACGTCCTCGAGGGCGTAATGCGGCTGTACAAGCTGCTGCCCGACGGACGGCGGCAGATCGTCGGTTTCGCCTTGCCTGGCGATTTCCTGGGGATGAACCTTTCCGGCCGGCACAATTTTTCGGCCGATGCGATCGGTGTCGTGACCGTCTGCCAGTTCGCCAAAGCTCCGTTCAGCCGTTTCATCGAAGACCGGCCGCTTCTGCTCAAGCGGATCAACGAGCTGGCCATTCGCGAGTTGAGCCAGGCGCGCGATCATATGGTGCTGCTGGGCCGTCGTTCGGCCGACGAGAAGGTAGCGACCTTCCTGCTCGGCTGGCGTGAACGGCTGGTCGCGAACAAGGGCCTATCCGACACGGTTCCACTGCCGATGAGCCGCCAGGACATCGCCGACTATCTCGGCCTGACCATCGAAACCGTCAGTCGCACCTTCACCAAGCTGGAGCGTCACGGCGTGATCGAGATTATTCACGGCGGCATAAGCCTGCTCGATCCCGCGCGCGCCGAGGCACTGGCCGCGGCCTGACCTTCCGACGCCCCCCCACGTTTTTGATCTCGATCAATGACGCCGTCCCGCTGCAGCAAAACAATGCGGCAAATCATGGGGGGAGGGAACAATGCCCGCTGACGCGTTGCTGGTGACCGTTGTCGTCGTCGCCATCTTCGTCGTATTTGCCGCTGTCCTGGCTTGGGCCGATCGGCAAACCCATTCCATCCGGCTCGACCCGGATTCCAAGCGCTGAAGCTCCCGAGATCGTAGTCCGCTCAGACCTGCCAACAGGCTGACGCTCGTCCGGCCGGCTTGGCTGTTCGCCGGCCTCTCGACGCATCGCGGCCTTGCGTCGCCCGCAACTCTGCATCGATTCGAATGCCCTGGTGCAGCCTTCGGATGCGGGCTTTCGCGTCGATCGCGGCCTTTTCGCCTCATTTGTCTCAAACCTCGCGTGTGCTTTCCGGTTGAAAAGCCTGATAACGTTGACTACGCAGGAACCTCAGTGCCTCGCAGTCTTAGGAGCCGCGGCGTGCCTCAGGACAAGACCGGCGATCCCCGACAGTCGGCGGGCAACAAGCTATCGGTCCTGCGCAAGCACCCGATCTTCGCGGATCTGGAGCCGGAAGCGCTCGATCAGCTCTGTCGCTACGCCAAGCACACCACCGTGAAGCGCGGCGCGACGATCGCCGCCAAGGGCGATCCCGGCAACAATCTGTTCGCGGTGATCTCGGGGACGGTGAAGATCTCCTCCTCCTCGCCGGACGGCCGTAATGCGATTCTCAACCTGATTGGTCCCGGGGAAATCTTCGGCGAGATCGCGGTGCTCGACGGCGCGCCGAGATCGGCCGATGCGACCGCCAACACCAATTGCGAGCTCTACATCATCGACCGCCGGGACTTCTTGCCGTTCGTGAAGAGCCAGCCGGCGCTGGCGATGAAATTCATCGAGCTGCTCTGCGCACGCCTGCGCTGGACCAGCCAGCAGGTCGAGCAGGTGATCCTGCAGAATCTGCCGGGCCGGCTCGCGAGCGCGCTGCTCGGTCTCACCGAGGAGCGCAAGTTCGACTCCGGCAGCGGCACGCTCGCCATCACGCAGCAGGAGATCAGCGAGATGGTGGGGATGACGCGCGAGAGCATCAACAAGCAGTTGCGCGCCTGGGCCGGCCGCAACTGGGTTCGCCTCGAGCACGGCGCCATCGTCGTGCTGGATACGGATGCGCTGCGCGAACTCGCCGAGAGCGGCCTCGACGGCGAGTGATGGCGTCCGCCTAAGTGTCGATGATGGCGACGGCGCGGGTCCACCCCGCCGAGGCGCGTTCGATCTTGACCGGAAAGCATGAGACCGTGAATCCGGTCGAAGGCAATTGCTCGAGGTTGTGCAGCTTCTCGAGATGGCAATAGCCGATATGCCGTCCCGCCTTGTGGCCCTCCCAGATCAGGCCGGCGTCGCGCGTCTCGGCATATTTCTTCGCGGTATAGACGAACGGCGCGTCCCAGCTCCAGCCGTCGGTGCCGGTCAGCCGCACGCCGCGCTCGAGCAGGTACATGGTGGCTTCATAGCCCATGCCGCAGCCGGAATTGACGTATTCGGCCGTGCCGAACTTTGGGCCGGCGCTGGTGTTGACCACCACGATCTCCAGCGGAGACAAGGTGTGCCCGATGCGTTTCAGCTCCTTCTCGACGTCGTCGGCGCTCGCCACGTAGCCGTCGGGCAGATGCCGGAAGTCGAGCTTCACGCCCGGCTGAAAGCACCATTCCAGTGGGACCTCGTCGATTGTCCATGACCGTTCGCCGCGGTTCATGGTCGGATGGAAGTGCCAGGGCGCGTCGAGATGCGTGCCGTTGTGGGTCGACAACGAGATCTGCTCGACGGCCCAGCCCTGTCCGTCAGGCAGATCCTGGGCCTTGAGGCCGTCGAAGAATTGCAGCATCCGCGGCAGGCCCTGCTGGTGGTCGATATACTGAATGGCCGGATGGTTGCCCGGCGGATCGGCCGTCACGTCGTTTCTGAGCGGCACCGAGATATCGATCAGCTTCCGCGGCATTGGGCATTCCTTCGAGATGGTCCGCTGTGCCGGTCATCTTGAGGGGCCTCGATTGCTGGCGTCAAGTCGCGTGCCGGGCGGCTGGCCGCCCGCCCGACCCCACCGCAATGCGAATTGCGCCAGAAATCGATCGATGCAAGTGTTGCATCGATCGATGCCGGATTTGGCTTGGACAGGGAATGCCGCCCGCCCTACGGACGACATTGGCGCTTGACTTCATGCTTGAGGTGGAGCGACCCAAGGCGGCCCGCAGCATCCGCCGGACCACGACATAATCAAACCAGGAGGAAAGCCCAGATGAAGACACTCACCGGTATCATCACAGCCGTTGCACTGGCGGTCTCAGCGCCCCTGGCGTCCGCACGCGATTTCCGTTCGGCCGACGTCCACCCCGCCGATTATCCGACCGTCGAGGCGGTCAAGTTCATGGGCAAGCAGCTCGCGGCGGCGAGCGGCGGCAAGCTTGGTGTGAAGGTGTTTCCCAATGGAGCCCTGGGCTCCGAGAAGGACACCATCGAGCAGCTCAAGATCGGCGCACTCGACATGATGCGCATCAACGCATCGCCGCTCAACAACTTCGTGCCCGAGACCATCGCCCTGTGCCTGCCCTTCGTATTCCGCGACACGCAGCACATGCGCACCGTGCTCGATGGGCCGATCGGCGACGAGATCCTGGCCGCCATGGAGCCTGCGGGCCTGATCGGTCTCGCCTATTACGACAGCGGCGCCCGGTCCATCTACACCGTCAAGGCACCCGTCAAGTCGCTCGCCGACCTCAAGGGCCTGAAGATCCGCGTCCAGCAGTCCGATCTCTGGGTCGGCATGATCCAGAGCCTCGGCGCCAACCCGACGCCAATGCCGTATGGCGAGGTCTACACCGCGCTGAAGACCGGCCTGGTGGATGCGGCCGAGAACAACTGGCCGTCCTACGAGTCCTCGCGCCATTTCGAGGCGGCCAAATTCTACAACATCACCGAGCACTCCCTCGCGCCCGAAGTCCTCGTGATGTCGAAAAAGGTCTGGGACACGCTGAGCAAGGAGGATCAGGCGACGATCCGCAAGGCGGCCAAGGAATCGGTGCCCGTGATGCGCAAGCTGTGGGACGAGCGTGAGCAGGCGTCCCGCAAGACGGTCGAGGCGGCTGGCGTTCAGGTCGTCACGATCGCCAACAAGACGGAATTCGTCGATGCGATGAAGCCGGTCTATCAGAAGTTCGCCGGCGACGAGAAGCTGCAGAGCCTCGTCAAGCGCATCCAGGGCACGAAGTAGAACCAGCGGCGCGGGCCCGGCGTCGCCGCGAGGTGACCCGGGCCCTCGCAGGGAGACGCGGGATGACAGACCCACACGTCGCAGATCACGAGCATGACGCGGTCTCCGGGCGCCGGTCCAACGGCGTGCTGTCGCGGATCAACGCACCCATTGCGCGCGCGGGCATGTATCTGTCGGTGACCGGACTGCTCGTCATCGTCGCCATCGTCTTCTACCAGGTATTCGGACGTTACGTGCTCAACTCCAGTCCGACCTGGACAGAGAACCTCGCGCTCGTGCTGATCCTCTATGTCACGCTGATCGGCGCCGCCGTCGGCGTGCGCGATGCCGGACATATCGGCATGGACAGCCTGCTGGTGATGCTGCCCGACCACGCGCGAGAGAAGATCGAGATCGTGATCCACGTGCTGGTCGCCGCGTTCGGCGTCGCCATGGCCTATAATGGTTGGATCCTCGGGGCGTCCGTCGGCACCGTGAAGATCCCCAATCTCGGCCTTCCCGAGGTGATCCGCTACGTGCCGCTGATCGCCTCCGGTCTCCTGATCGTCTCCTTTTCCATCGAGCACATCATTGCTCTCCTGCGCCGCGAAGAGGTCGTCCCCTCATGGAACTGATCATCCTCGGCGCCACCTTTTTCGGCTTCCTGATCCTCGGCGTGCCGGTTGCCTTCGCGATCGGCCTCTCCGCGATCTGCACCATCCTATACGAAGGCCTGCCCGTCGCCGTCATCTTCCAGCAGATGATGTCGGGGATGAACATCTTCTCGTTCCTCGCGATTCCCTTCTTCGTGTTCAGCGGTGAGCTGATGCTGCACGGTGGCGTCGCCGACAAGATCGTCCAACTCGCCAAGAATCTGGTCGGACACATCCGCGGCGGCCTCGGCATGTCGAACGTGGTCGCCTGCACCCTGTTCGGCGGCGTCTCCGGCTCGCCCGTGGCCGACGTCTCGGCGATGGGCGCGGTGATGATCCCGATGATGAAGAAGGAGGGGTTCGACACCGACTACGCCGTCAACGTCACCACGCACGCTTCGCTGGTCGGCGCCTTGATGCCGACCAGCCACAACATGATCATCTATGCGCTCGCCGCCGGCGGCAAGGTCTCGATCGGTGCGCTGATCGCGGCCGGCCTGCTGCCGGCGCTCGTGCTGATGGTCTGCATGCTGGTCGCTGCCTACGCGGTTGCGGTGAAGCGCGGTTATCCGGCCGGCAAGTTTCCGGGTTGGGCCGAGGTGTTCCGCTCGTTGGCAGCCGCGCTGCCGGGCCTTCTGATCGTCGGCATCATCCTGGCGGGCATCCTGTCCGGCGTCTTCACGGCAACGGAATCCGCGGCCATCGCGGTCACATACACGATGCTGCTGACGTTCTTCATCTACCGCACCATGACCTGGGGCAATTTCCTGCGCGCGGCCGCCAAGGCCGTGAAGACGACGGGCGTGGTGCTGCTCTTGATCGGCGTCTCCACCATGTTCCAATATCTGATGGGGCTTTACGAGGTGGCCGACCTCGCCGGCGAAATGATGAGCAAGATCTCGTCGCAGCCCTGGATGATCTTCCTGCTCATCAACGTCATTCTGTTCGTGCTCGGCACCTTCATGGACATGGCCGCGACCATCCTGATCTGCACCCCGATCTTCCTGCCGATCGCGATGAAGGCGGGCATGGATCCGGTGCAGTTCGGCATGCTGATGCTGATCAATTGCGCGCTGGGGCTGAACACGCCGCCGGTCGGAACGACGCAGTTCGTCGGCTGCGCCATCGGCGGCATCTCGGTGGGCGCGGTGATGCGCACCATCCTGCCGTTCTACGCGGCGCTGATCGCAGCTCTGATGTTCGTGACCTACGTCCCCGCATTCTCGCTGTGGCTGCCGCGCCTCTTGATGGGCTACAAGGGATAGCAGCAGTACAGGAGAGGCTATCAGTGACGGACTATCGCAAGCTTTTCGATCTCACCGGCAAGACGGCCGTGGTGCTCGGCGCCGCCTCGGGTATCGGCAAATCGTCGGCCGAGGCGCTGGCCGGGCTGGGGGCCCGCGTTGTCTGTGCCGATCGCACGCTTGACGGGGCGGAAGCGACCGCCGGCGGCATTCGCGACAAGGGTGGCTGGGCCGAGGCAGCCAGCTGCGACGCCGCGAGCGCTGCGGACGTCGATGCGCTTGCCAAGGTCGTGATGCAGAAATTCCCGCGGCTCGACATCGCCGTGACGACGCCCGGCCTCAACATCCGCAAGACCATCCTCGACTACACCGAGGAGGATCTCGACCGCGTCCTCAGCCTCAACGTCAAGGGCACCGTCTTCTTCTTCCAGGCCTTTGGCCGCATCATGGTCGCGCAGAGGGGCGGCAGCATCATCGCCTGCTCCTCGGTGCGCGCGGTGACCATCGAGCCGGGGCTCGGCGTCTACGGCTCGACCAAGGCGGCGATCGGTCTGCTGGTGAAGGGCTTTGCCTCCGAGGTCGGCCATGCCGGCGTGCGCGTCAACGCCATTGCGCCCAGCATCGCCGAGACGGCGCTCACCGGTCCGTTCAAGCAGCGGCCCGACATCTACAATCTCTATGCCGGCCATACCGTGTTCAACCGCTGGAGCAGTGCGGACGAGGTCGCGACCGCCGTTGCCTATCTCGCTTCGGATGCCGCAAGCTATGTCAGCGGCAGCACGCTGTTCGTCGATGGCGGCTGGACCGCCGTCGACGGTCCGCCGACCGGTCTCACCCAGCTGCATTAAGTAACGCAGGCCGTTTCGGCATTGCGCCTGCGCGTCACGGCCGCCGTGTGGCGCAACCGTGCCGCCTTCGCTGTTGCAGCAGGAACCGCCGGCGCACACGGTTTGAGCAATTCGCATGGCGCTGCCGGATAAATGCCCCTCGGCTGGACGGTATTTTGGTGTTACGAACTGGGACATGAACCAGCACGCCAAGATTGACGCCAAGATCGAAATCCGCCATTCGACCTGTCCGCATGATTGCCCCTCCGCCTGCGCCCTCGATGTCGAGGTGGTCGAGGGCCGCAGCATCGGCCGCGTCCGCGGCTCGAAGCGGCAGACTTACACGGCCGGCGTCGTCTGCGCCAAGGTCGCCCGCTACGCCGAGCGCATCCATCATCCTGAGCGGCTGATCCACCCGCTGCGCCGCACTGGACCGAAGGGCTCCGGGCAATTCGCGCGGATTTCCTGGGACGAGGCGCTGGACGAGATCGGGCACCGCTTCAACGCCGCCGAGCGCGAGTTCGGCGCGGAATCGATCTGGCCCTATTACTACGCCGGCACGATGGGGCTGGTGATGCGCGACGGTCTCAACCGCCTCGCGCATGTGAAGAAATATTCGCGCTTCTATCAGACCATCTGCGCCAACGTTGCCCGCATCGGCTTTGCCATCGGGACGGGCAAGATCGCCGGCGCCGATCCGCGCGAGATGGCGCTGTCCGACCTCGTCGTGATCTGGGGCACCAATCCCGTCAACACCCAGGTCAACGTGATGACGCACGCCGCCCGTGCGCGGAAAGAGCGCGGCGCGAGGATCGCGGCGGTCGACATCTACGACAACGACACCATGAAGCAGGCCGACATCAAGATCATCCTGCGGCCCGGTACCGACGGCGCCTTTGCCTGCGGCGTCATGCATGTCCTGTTCCGCGACGGCTATGCCGACCGCGCCTATATGGACAAGTACACGGACTGCCCTGCCGAGCTCGAGGCGCATCTGAAAACGCGCACGCCGGAATGGGCGTCCGCGATCACAGGCGTGCCGGTGGCGGAGATCGAGGCCTTTGCCAAGGCAGTCGGCGAGACCAAACGGACCTTCTTCCGCTTCGGCTACGGCTTCACGCGCAGCCGCAATGGCGCCACGCAGATGCACGCGGCAAATTGCATTCCCGCGGTGACCGGCGCCTGGCAATACGAAGGCGGCGGTGCCTTCTTCAACAATTACGCGCTGTGGCACTTCAACGAATCCATGATCGAGGGCCACGATGCCATCGATCCTGGCATCCGCGCACTCGACCAGTCCAAGATCGGCCGCATCCTCACCGGCGACGGCGAAGCCCTGCGCGGCAAGGGGCCGGTCAAGGCGATGCTGATCCAGAATACCAATCCCATGACGGTGGCGCCGGAGCAGGCGCTGGTACGGCAGGGCTTTGCGCGCGAGGATCTGTTCGTCGTGGTGCACGAGCAGTTCATGACCGAGACGGCCCAGATGGCCGACATCGTGCTGCCCGCGACCATGTTTATGGAGCATGACGACCTCTATTACGGCGGCGGCCACCAGCACATCTCGGTCGGGCCGAAGTTGATCGATCCGCCCGGAGAATGCCGCTCCAACCACTGGGTTCTGCAGGCGCTGGCGCCGCGGCTCGGTGCCAGGCATCGAGGCTTCGAAATGACGCCGCGCGAGTTGATCGACGCGACGCTGAAGCTGAGTGGCCACGGCGACATCGGCGGCCTCGAGGCCGATCTCTGGCGCGACCTGCAACCGGATTTCCGCACGTCGCACTATCTCGACGGCTTCGCCCATGCCGACGGCAAATTCCACTTCAAGGCCGATTGGGTCCACCCGCCATTCGGCGTGACCATGGGCGATGTCGACAAGATGCCGTCATTGCCGGATCATTGGGCCGTGATCGAGCAAACCGATCAGGCCCATCCGTTCCGGCTCGCGACCAGCCCCTCGCGCAGCTTCCTCAACACTACCTTCAACGAGACGCCGTCCTCGCAGGCGCGCGAGGGCAAGGCGAGCGTGATGATCCACCCGCTGGATGCCGCCGCCCTCGACATCGCCGACGGCGATGCGGTGACGCTCGGCAATACGCGCGGCGAGACCACGCTGATCGCAACCTTGTTCGACGGCGTGCGGCGCGGCGTCCTGATTGCGGAATCCGTTCATCCCAACAAGAATCATATCGGCGGCCGTGGCATCAACATGCTGACGGGCGCCGAGGCCGTCGCGCCGATCGGCGGGGCCGCGTTCCATGACAACAAGGTCTGGATCAGGAAAGCGGTCGTGGCCTGAGGGGCGCTCCGCGTTAATCTCGAGCAAATTTGCGTCGAGGCGCTAAAGCGCGGCCGCGCCGTAGTTTGCGCTTGCACCTTGCGTCGGAGCTGCCGCAAATGGCGGCACGAAGCGGCGGAAGCGAGCTACCATGACCGAGACCACAGCAATCATTACCGAGAAGCGCGGGCAGGCATTCTGGATCACCATCAACCGGCCGGAGAAGCGCAACGCGCTGAACGGTGAGGTCATCGCCGGCATCACCAAAGGCTATCGCGACGCGCATGACGACAAGGACGTCCGCGTCATCGTGCTGACGGGCGCGGGCGACAAGGCGTTCTGCGCCGGCGCCGATTTGCAGAATTCCGGCGCGGCTTTTGCGATGGACCATTCCAAGCCAAATGTCGACTATGCCGACCTGCTACGTTTGTCACAGAACGCCACCAAGCCGGCGATTGCGCGGGTGGGCGGCGTCTGCATGGCCGGCGGCATGGGCTTGCTCTGCATGACCGACATGGCGGTCGCGGCCGATCACGTCGTGTTCGGCCTGCCGGAGGTCAAGGTCGGCGTGTTCCCGATGCAGGTGCTGAGCCTGCTCCAGCGCATCGCGCCGCCGCGCCTCGTCAACGAATGGGCGCTCACGGGCGAGCCGTTCGATGCCAAGGCCGCGCAGGCTGCGGGTCTGCTCAACTACGTCGTGCCCACGGCCGAGCTGGATGCGAAGGTCGACTGGCTGATCGGCCGCATCGTCGACAAGTCCCCGACCGCGATCCGCCGCGGCAAGTACGCCATGCGGGCCATCGCCGCGATGTCGTTCGACGAGAGCATCGCCTATACCGAAAGCCAGATCGCGCTGCTCGCGATGACCGAGGACGCCAAGGAGGGCCTCAAGGCGTTCAGCGAGAAAAGGAAGCCGGTCTGGACGGGGCGGTGAAGCCTGCGCTCTCGCGTCCGGGGGACGAGCCCGCCGTCATTCCGGGGCTCGCGCCAAGTGGCGCGCCCGGAATGGCAAGTTACCCCGCATTTGCCTTCAACCCCGCGGCTTGAATACCCGCCACCGCGCAGGCCTCGTCGTTGTCCGAGGTGTCGCCGGAGACGCCGACCGCGCCGAGCAGGGTCGTGCCGTCCATGATCAGCACGCCGCCGGGCACGGGCACCAGCGCGCCCTTGGCGATTGTGTTCACGGCATCGATGAAATAGGCCTGCTCCTGGGCGCGTTGGAACAGCGCACGCGAGCCCATGCCCATGGCGAGCGCGCCATAGGCCTTGCCGTGCGCGATCTCGGCGCGCATCAGGCTGGTGCCGTCCTGCGCGGCAGCAAGCTTGAGCACGCCGCGCGCGTCCAGGATGGTCACGACCAGCGGCTTCAGCTTGAGCTCGCCGGCCTTCGCGAGGGCGGCGTCGAGGATCTTGCGTGCAACTTCGAGCGTGAGGTCAGCCATGGCTGGGTTCCTTTGCAGTGGTGGAAGTAGAATTGGGCTCAGCACGATCGAGGCTCAGCGCCAGCACCCGTGCGACGTGGAGCGCCTCGCGCTGCGTGCCGTCGTGGATCTGATGACGGCAGGACGTGCCGTCGGCAACGACGAGCGTCGTTTCACCGGCGCGCCGCACGGCGGGCAGCAGTGACAGCTCGGCCATCTCGATCGAGGCATCATAGGTGTCGGCACCATAACCGAAGGCGCCGGCCATGCCGCAGCAACTGGACTCGATGGTCTCGACCTTGAGGCCCGGAACGAGCCGGAGCACCTGCTCGACCGGCTTGAAGGCGCCAAAGGATTTTTGGTGACAATGGCCGTGCACAACGGCCTTGTCGGCGACGCTGCCGAGCGGCAGTTGCAGCCGGCCGGCTTCGGCCTCGCGCACCAGGAATTCCTCGAAGGTCAGCGCATGCGCGCCGACCGCCTTGGCGTCGTTGTCCTTGCGCAGCGAAGCGAGCTCGTCGCGCAACGTCAACAGGCAGCTCGGCTCGAGACCGACGATCGGCACGCCGCGCGCTGCAAAGGGCGCGAAGGCGGTGACGAGCCGGTCGAGCTCGGCCCTCGCTTCATCGACGAGACCGGCGGAGAGGAAGGTGCGGCCGCAGCAGAGCGGGCGGCCGCCGCTTGCCGGCCTGGGCAGATGTACGCGATAGCCACCGGCCACGAGCACGCGTAGCGCGGCGTCGAGGTTTTCCCGCTCGTAGGTGCGATTGAAGGTGTCGGCGAACAGCACGACCTCGCGGCCGGCTTGCGGGCCAACGCTTTCGGCCGGCGGCACGAACACGTCGCTGCGGAAGGCGGGCAGCGCCCGGCGCGCGCTGATGCCGGCAAAGCGCTCGAACACTCGTCGCAGCCACGGGCTGCGATTACGCAAGTTCGCCAGCGCCGCGAAGCGCGAGGCGAGGCCGGCATAGCGCGGCAGATACGCGACGAGACGATCCCGCAGCGTCAGGCCGTGGCTCGCTGCCCGTGCCGCCAGCACCTCGATCTTCATCTTGGCCATGTCGACACCAACAGGGCATTCGTGGCGGCAGGCCTTGCAGGAGACGCAGAGTTTCAGCGTCTCCATCATCTCGTCGGACGATAGCGCATCAGGGCCGAGCTGGCCGGAGATCGCGAGCCGCAGTGTGTTGGCGCGTCCGCGGGTGACGTCCTTCTCGTTGCGCGTGGCCCTATAGGACGGGCACATCACCCCGCCCTCCAGCTTGCGGCAGGCGCCGTTGTTGTTGCACATCTCGACCGCGCCCTGGAAACCGCCGCCGGCGCCGGGATAGGCGGACCAGTCGAGCTTTGTTTTCAGCTCGCTGACGCGATAGTCGGGCTTGAAGCGAAACAGCGAGCGGTCATCCATTTTGGGCGCATCGACGATCTTGCCCGGATTGAGGACGCCGCCGGGATCGAAGCGCTGCTTCACCTCCCTGAAGTCGGCGACGAGGCGCGCGCCGAACATGGTCTCGTGGAATTCCGAGCGGACCAGGCCGTCGCCGTGCTCGCCGGAATGCGAGCCCTTGTATTCTCGCACCAGCGCGAACGCCTCCTCGGCGATGGCGCGCATCGCCTTCACGTCCTTCTCCAGCTTCAGGTTCAGCACGGGACGCACGTGCAGGCAGCCCTCTGAGGCGTGCGCATACATCGTGCCGCTGGTACCGTGCCTGGCAAACACCTGGTTGAGCCGCGCGGTGTAGTCGGCGAGGTGCGGCAGCGGCACGGCGCAGTCCTCGACGAAGGAGACCGGCTTGCCTTCCTGCTTCATCGACATCATGACGTTGAGGCCGGCGGCGCGAAAATCGGCGATGCCGCTCTGCAGCGCCGGCTCGGTGATCTCGACCACGCCGCCCCATTTGCGCGTATCGTTATTCCAGCCGAAGCCGAGATCGCCCATCAGCTCGCCGAGCTGCTTCAGGCGGATCAGGTTATCCGCCTGGTCCTCCTCGGCGAACTCGACCACCAGCACGGCATCCGGATCGCCCTTGATGGCCGCGGAGATGATCGGCTTGAACATCGCGATGTCGCGGCCGAGCGCGATCATGGTGCGGTCGACCAGCTCGACCGCGATCGGCTTGAGCTTGACCAGATGCTGGGCCGCATCCATCGCCTCGTAGAAGCTGCCGAAATGGCAGACGCCGAGGGCTTTGTTGCGGATCACCGGCCACAGCTTCAGCTCGACCTTGGTGGTGAAGGCCAGGGTACCTTCCGAGCCGACCAGGAGATGCGCCATGTTGTTCGGCGCGTTGCGCGGCACCAGCGCATCGAGATTGTAGCCGCCGACGCGACGTTGCACTTTGGGAAACCGCGCAGCGATCTCCTCGGCCTCGCGGGAGCCGAGATCGAGCATGTCGCGAAACAGCGCCCGGACTTCGTCGCCCGCATCGACATCGGAGAGATCGCGCGAGACTTCGCCGAAGCGGCTCAGCGTGCCGTCGGCGAGGGCAGCTTCCATCGAGAGCGTGTTGTCGCGCATGGTGCCGTAGCGCAAGGAGCGGCCGCCGCAGGAATTGTTGCCGGCCATGCCGCCGATGGTGGCGCGCGAGGCGGTGGAGACGTCGACCGGAAACCACAGCCCGTGCTTTTTGAGCTGCCGGTTGAGGTCGTCGAGCACGATGCCGGGCTCGACCACGCAGGTCCGGCCCTCGACGTCGTGCGACAGGATCCGGTTCAGATGCTTGGAGAGATCGACCACGAGCCCGTCGTTGACGGTCTGGCCGCATTGCGAGGTGCCGCCGCCGCGCGGGGTGACCTTTAGCCCCTCGTCGCGGGCAATCGCCAGCGCCCGCAGGGCCTCGTCCATGGTCTTGGGCGCCACCACGCCAGCTGGCACGATCTGATAGAACGAGGCGTCGGTGGCGTAGCGGCCGCGGCTGAAGGGGTCGAACAGGACGTCGCCGGTCAGCTCCGACCGCAGGCGCCGTTCGAGCGAGGAGGCGTTTGTCATCCCTGATCCCGGACTGATCCAGTAAGGCTCAGCCTTGCTGAGTTATTCATTATCATTCCCGACCGACGCATTATGAATTCAAAAATGAGCAGCTGGCCGCCTTCAAAGCGCGGCCGGCGCGGGCTCTTGGGGCTCGGTCAGGTGCTCGATCGCCGCCGTCCGCTTGTTGCGCAGGTGCTGGAACAGGATGTCGCTGAGCTCGCTGCCGGCTCTCCGGCGCAGTGCATCGAGGATCGCCTCGTGCTCGCGCATCGCTTCCGCCCAGCGTTGCCGCTTGCGGGCGAAATTGGCGGAGTAGCGGACGCGGCGGATTCGGCCCGCGAAATTGGCATAGGCCGTCTTCAGCGTCTCGTTGCGCGCGGCCGCGACGATGCTCTCGTGGATGCGCTGGTTGGCCTGGAAATAGCCGTGCATGTCGCGGTGCAGGTAATGGCCGTACATCTCGTAATGCAGCTGCTCGATCGCGGTGATTTCCGCGTCGCTGATCGCCTCGCAGGCAAGGCGCCCGGCCAGGCTCTCCAGCCCTGCCATGACGTCGAACAGCTCCTCGAGGTCGCGTTGGCTGAGCTGGCGCACTCGTGCGCCGCGGTTGGGCAAAAGCTCGATCAGGCCCTCGGCGGCAAGCACCTTCAGGGCCTCGCGCAGGGGCGTGCGGGAGATGCCGAGCATCTCGCAGAGTTGCCGCTCGGGAATGCGGCCTCCTTCCGGGATGTTGCCTTCCACCACGTAGTCGCGCAGCCGCAGCAGGATCTCGCCGTGAAGCGAGGGCTCGGGGCGCTCGCCGTCACTGCCTGCGGCGGGGGTGATCGGAACCCCATTGTCGGGAATCGTGGATTTCATTTGCAGCACAATAGTTTGCCCGTCTGGTCGCGTCGACGTCCACAATCGAATACCAAAATTCGATTGTAATGACAAAAAATGAATGCAAAATTGGACGAGGCAAACCGGTCAGAGTCGCCGACTGGGAGGTTTTCATGCATCAGGGACGTCATTTCCTTCAGATTCCGGGCCCGAGCCCGGTCCCTGAGCGCGTCCTGCGCGCCATGGACATGCCCGTCATCGATCACCGCAGCTCCGAGTTCGGCGAGCTCGGCCGCGCCGTGCTCGAAGGCAGCCAGCAGATCTTCCAGACCAGGGGTCCGGTCGTGATCTTCCCCTCCTCGGGCACGGGGGCCTGGGAGGCTGCGATCGTCAACACGCTGTCGCCGGGCGACAAGGTGCTGATGGTCGAGACCGGCCATTTCGCCACGATGTGGCGGCAGATGGCCGGCCGCTTCGGCATCGAGGTCGATTTCGTCCCAGGCGATTGGCGGCGGGGCGCCGACCCGGCGGTGATCGAGGCAAAGCTCACTGATGACACCGCGCACGCGATCAAGGCCGTCATGGTCGTGCACAACGAGACCTCGACCGGCGCCACCAGTCGCATCGCCGAGATCCGCGCTGCGATCGATCGCGCCTCGCATCCCGCGCTGCTGATGGTCGACACCATCTCCTCGCTCGGCTCGGTCGACTATCGCCACGACGAGTGGAAGGTCGATGTCAGCGTCAGCTGCTCGCAGAAGGGTTTCATGCTGCCGCCCGGCCTCGGCTTCAACGCGATCTCGGAGAAGGCGCTGGCTGCGTCCAAAGCCAACCGGATGCCGCGCTCCTATTTCGACTGGGAGGAGATGCTCAAGCCGAATGCAAAAGGCTTCTTCCCCTACACGCCCGCGACCAATCTGCTCTACGGCCTGCGCGAAGCGATCGCGATGCTGCTGGAAGAGGGGCTCGACAACGTATTCGTGCGTCATCAGCGGTTGGCGGCTGCGACCCGGGCTGCCGTCAATCATTGGGGCCTCGAGATCCTTTGCCAGGAGCCGGCCGACTACTCGCCGGTGCTCACCGCGGTGCTGATGCCGCCGGGGCACGATGCCGACCAGTTCCGCAAAGTTGTGCTCGACAATTACAACATGTCGCTCGGCTCGGGCCTGTCGAAGGTCGCAGGCAAGGTCTTCCGCATCGGCCATCTCGGCGAATGCAACGCGCTGACGCTGCTCGGTGCGCTCACCGGCGTCGAAATGGGCCTCTCGGTCGCCGGCGTGCCGCACCGCGCCGGTGGCGTCGACGTCGCGATGAAGCTCCTGGAGCAGCGCCCGCAGGGCAATGCCTCGCCGCATCTGAAGATCGTCGGCGCGTAAGGGGGCGACTATGGCAGGGACGGCAGACGAGGGCAGGCCGGTCCGCCATGGGCGGACCAACCCTTTCGAAAGAGGACAAGCCGGTCAAATGGTGCTATTCGGCGCCCACCAAACCAAGGCTAGACCGGGAAGGACGCCGATGACCGTGCATACTGGAAGGCATTTCTTACAGATTCCAGGACCGACCAACGTGCCCGATCGCGTGCTGCGGGCGATGGACATGCCGACGTTGGACCATCGCGGTCCGGAGTTCGCCGAGCTGGGTTTTGCCGTCCTTGCTGCGATGCAGCGGGTGTTCCGCACCAAGCAGCCGGTGATCATCTTCCCGTCGTCCGGGACCGGCGCCTGGGAAGCGGCGATGGTCAACGTGTTCTCGCCGGGCGACAAGGTGCTGATGTGCGAGACCGGCCAGTTCGCCGTGCTGTGGCGCGGCATCGCCGACAAGTTCAAGCTCGAGGTCGACTTCATCCCGAGCGACTGGCGCCATGGTGCCGACCTCGCCGAGATCGAGAAGCGCCTGTCGGCCGACAAGCAGCATGCGATCAAGGCCGTCTGCGTCGTCCACAACGAGACCTCGACCGGCTGCGTGACGCCGCCGCTGGAGGTGCGCAAGCTGCTCGATCGGGTCAAGCATCCGGCGCTGTTGATGGTCGACACCATTTCCGGGCTCGGCTCGATGGAATACGAGCACGATGCCTGGGGTATCGACGTTTCGGTTGCCGGCTCTCAGAAGGGACTGATGCTGCCGCCCGGCCTCGGCTTCAACGCCGTCTCGGAAAAAGCGCTCGCGGTCGCCAAGGCCAACCCCGGCATGCGCTCCTACTGGGACTGGCAGGAAGTCATCAACTTCAACAAGCTCGGCACCTTCCCTTATACGCCCGCCACCAATTTGCTCTACGGCCTGCGCGAAGCGGTCAAGATGCTGGAGGAGGAAGGGCTGGAAAACGTCTGGGCCCGCCACAAGCGCCACAGCGCCGCCACGCGTGCTGCGGTCAAGGTCTGGGGCCTGGAGACGCAGTGCTCCGACCCGGCCGCGCACTCGCCGGCACTGACCGGCGTGCGCGTGCCTGAGGGCTTTGATGCCGACGCCTTCCGCAAGGTGGTGCTGGAGAACTTCGACATGTCGCTCGGCACCGGCCTGAACAAGGTCAAGGGCAAGGTCTTCCGCATCGGCCATATCGGCCATTTCAACGATCTGATGCTGATGGGCACGCTCGCCGGCGTCGAGATGGGCCTCGATCTCGCAAAAATTCCGCACCGCAGCGGCGGCGTGTTGGCGGCCATGGACGTCCTGAAGGGGCGCGAGGCGGTGCAGATGACCAAGGCTCAGGTGGCCTGAACGAACTTGGAAAGTGAGCGCGTGATGAACGCACCTGCGACGACCAACCAAGACCTGCTCTACTCCGTCCAGGACGGCATCGCGCGGATCACTTTCAACCGCCCCCAGGCGCGCAACGCCATGACCTTCGCCATGTATGACCGCATGGCGGAGATCTGCCTGGAGATCAACGCCGACCGCTCGATCAAGGCGTTGATCCTGACCGGCGCCGGCGACAAGGCGTTCGCCTCCGGCACCGACATTTCCCAGTTTCGTGCATTCAAGACCGCGCAGGACGCGCTCGATTACGAGGCGCGCATCGACCGCGTGCTCGGCACGCTCGAGCAATGCCGCGTGCCCGTGATCGCGGCCATCGCCGGCGCCTGCACCGGCGGCGGCGCGGGCATTGCCGCCTGCTGCGACTTACGCATCGGCACCGAGACGACGCGGATCGGCTTTCCGATTGCGCGCACGCTCGGCAACTGCCTGTCGATGTCCAACATCAGCCGCGTGGTCGCCTTGGTCGGACCCGCCCGCACCAAGGATATGATCTTCAAGGCGCGCCTCGTCGAGGCGCAGGAAGCCCTTGCGCTCGGCCTGCTCAACGAGGTCGTGCCCGACGTCGAGACGCTGCAGCGCCGCGCCGACGAGACCGCAAAGCTCGTGGCCAGCCACGCCCCGCTCACGCTGGAGGCGACCAAGGAAGCCGTGCGCCGCATCCGCCGTACGCTGTCGCGCGAAGAGGGCGAGGACCTGATCCTGAAGGCCTATATGAGCGAAGATTTCCGCGAGGGCATGGACGCCTTCCTCAACAAGCGCGCGCCGGTCTGGAAGGGCAGGTAAGTCCACGCGCTTTCGGCTTCGTCAGCCGAAAGTCATAGGGTTCGACCGGCTCGCTTGCTTGAACTCGTCGGTGATAGTCCGCACAATGCAGGGATAAAAGTTTCCGCACTACAACTCAATAAACATCAGGGGACGAAACTCGTGCGAATTCCAGGGAAAGCCGTCGGCGCTGCAATGGCGCTGTTGTTGAGCACGCCGGCATTTGCCGGCTGGGAGCCGGCCAAGCCGGTCGAGATCGTGGTGGCGGCAGGCGCGGGCGGTGCCTCCGACCAGATGGCGCGGATGATGCAGGCCGCGATCCAGAAGAACAATCTGATGAAGCAGCCGATCGTCGTCTCGCTCAAGGGCGGCGCCTCGGGTGCGGAAGCGCTGATGTACATGAAGTCCAGCGAGGGCGATCCGAACAAGGTGCTGATCGCCTATTCGTTGATCTACATGCTGCCGCTGTCGGCGAAGATCCCCTTCAATTGGCGTGAGCTGACCCCGGTTTCGGTGGTCGCGCTCGACCAGTTCGTGCTGTGGGACAACAGCGCAGGTCCCAAGACGGTGAAGGAATTCGTCGCGGCCGCGAAGGCCGCGAGTGCGCCGTTCAAGATGGGCGGCACCGGCTCCAAGCGCGAGGACCACGTGCTGACCGTCTTCCTCGAGCAGAAGACCGGCGCGAAGTTCTCCTATCTGCCCTACAAGTCCGGCGGCGAGGCCGCGACCCAGCTGGTCGGCAACCACACCGAAGCCAACGTCAACAACCCCAGTGAAAATCTCGAAGTCTGGCGCGCCGGCCAGGTGCGTCCGCTCTGTGTGTTCGATAAGGAGCGCATCTCCTACACCAGCAAGGTGACGGACACCCAGTCCTGGGCCGACATTCCGACCTGCAAGGAGGAGGGCGTCGACGTGCAATATCTGATGCTGCGCGCGATGTTCCTGCCCGGCAAGGTGACGGCCGAGCAGCAGGCGTTCTATGTCGATCTCTTCCACAAGGTAACGCAGACCTCGGAGTACAAGGAGTACATGGAGAAGCAGGCCTTGAAGCCGATCTTCCTCACCGGCAAGGACATGGTGCAGTTCCTCGAGGAGGATGACGCGCTCAACAAGTCGCTGATGACCGAAGCCGGTTTCGTCGCGAAGTAGCCACCTCTGGCGTCATGCCCCGCGAAGGCGGGGCATCCAGTATCGCACAGAGCTCAACGTTACGGCTTCTGGACGGAGTACTGGATCATCCGCTTTCGCGGATGATGACAGCGCAATTTGATTTGGCAGCTCATGTCCCAAACCGATATCGAAATCGTCGTCGACGATCCGACCGCGCCCGAAGACGATTCGCCCTCCGTCGTGTCCTCCGGCACGATCGAGATCGTCGTCTGCCTGCTGCTGCTCGCGCTGGCCGTCACGCTCGGCTACGACAATTGGCGCACCGGCGCGTCCTGGGATTCGACCGGGCCCGAGCCCGGATATTTCCCATTCTATCTCTCGGTCATCCTCGGCGGCGGCAGCCTCTACGGCCTGATCGCGGCGCTGGTCGCGCATCGCAAGGCGGCAGAGGCCTTCGTCACGCAGGCGCAGGCGCGCCGCGTGCTGGCGGTGTTCGTGCCGACGCTGCTGTTCTGCCTGGCGATGCAGTTCCTCGGCCTCTATGTCGCGAGCTTCCTCCTGATCGCAGGCTTCATGCGCTTGGTCGGCAAGATCGCGCTGTGGAAGTCGCTGCTCACGGCCTTCGTGTTCACGGCGATCATGTTCGTCACTTTCGACGTCGCCTTCGACGTCATCATGCCGAAAGGGCCGCTCGAAGCGGCCTTCGGCCGCTAGGCGGGCCTGCCATGGAAGCTTTCGGTCTCCTGCTCCACGGTTTTGCCGTCCTGCTGACGTGGAAGACGCTCGTCCTGATGATGGTCGGGCTGGTGCTCGGCATCTTCGTCGGCGTGCTGCCGGGCCTCGGCGGTCCCAACGGGGTCGCGATCCTGTTGCCGCTCACCTTCACGATGGATCCGACCTCGGCGATCGTGATGCTGTCCTGCATCTATTGGGGCGCGCTGTTCGGCGGCGCGATCACCTCGATCCTGTTCAACATTCCCGGCGAAGCCTGGTCGGTCGCGACCACCTTCGACGGTTATCCGATGGCGCAGCAGGGCCGGGCCGCGGAGGCGCTGACCGCGGCGTTCACCTCCTCGTTCATCGGCTCGCTGGTCGCGGTGCTGCTGATCACCTTCCTTGCGCCGATGATCTCGTCCTTCGCGCTGAAATTTGGTCCGCCCGAGTTCTTCGCGGTGTATCTGCTCACCTTCTGCTCCTTCGTCGGACTGGGACGCGAGGCCAAGCACAAGACGGTCATCTCGATGTCGCTGGGGCTGCTGCTGGCCGGCATCGGCATGGATACCGTGTCGGGCAATCTGCGCATGACCTTCGGCTCGCCGGAATTGCTCCGCGGCATCAACTTCCTGGTCGCCGTCATCGGCCTGTTCGGCATCAGCGAGATCCTGCTGACGATGGAGGAGCGGCTGGCGCTGCGGGGACATGCGGCGAGCATTTCCCTGCGCGTCGTGCTCGGCGTCTGGAGGGACCTGCCGAAATACTGGATGACGCTGCTGCGCTCCTCCTTCATCGGCTGCTGGCTCGGCATCACCCCGGGCGGCGCGATCGCGGCCTCCTTCATGGGTTACAATCTTGCCAAGCGTTTCGCCAAGGAGCCGGAGAGCTTCGGCAAGGGCCGCATCGAGGGCGTGTTCGCGCCCGAGACGGCGGCGCATGCCTCCGGCACCTCGGCGCTGCTGCCGATGCTGGCGCTCGGCATTCCCGGGTCGGGCACGGCGGCGATCCTGCTCGGCGGGCTGATGGTGTGGGGGCTCAATCCGGGACCGCTGCTGTTCGTCGAGCACAAGGACTTCGTCTGGGGCCTGATCGCTTCGATGTATCTCGGCAATGTCGTCGGCCTCGTGCTGGTGCTGACGACGGTGCCTATCTTCGCCTCGATCCTGCGCGTGCCTTTTGCCGCGGTGGCGCCGATGATCGTGGTGTCCTGCGCGATCGGCGCCTACGCGATCCAGAACGCGATGTTCGACATCTGGCTGATGCTCGGCTTCGGCGTGGTCGGCTACGTCTTCAAGAAGATCGGCATTCCGCTGGCGCCGTTCACCCTCGCGCTCGTGCTCGGCAACCGCGCCGAGGATGCCTTCCGCCTCTCGATGATCGGCTCCGGCGGCACGCTGAAAGTGTTCTGGTCGAACGGGCTGGTCGGCTCGATCACGACACTCGCGATCGTCCTGCTGTTCTGGCCCCTGATCGAGCGCTTGCTCGGCCGGGTCGGCTGGAGCCAGCGGGACAAACTGGCGAGGTCATGACAAGCGAGTTTTTTCAGTATCTTAGCTTGTCGTGTCGCAATAGGCCGGTTGCTCAAGCCTAGTGCTTCTCCCCAAATGTTGCTGCCGGGCGACAGCCTCGGCCGTCCTTGGCGCCTATGCTCCCCTGGATTTCCAGTCTTTCGGAGGGCATTGCAATGAAGCAGGTTGTGATAGGCATTGTGGCGGCATCGCTGGTCGCGAGCAGTGCATTGGCCGCCGACCTGGCATCGAAACCCTACGTGAAGGCCCCGCCGGTGGTCGATCCGGTCTGGAGCTGGACGGGCCTCTATGCCGGATTGAACGCCGGATACAGCTGGGGCCGCGCGGACACGACCATCGCGCCGATCGCACTGCCATTCCCGGCCACGCAATTCGGTGCGTTTGGCCAGAACGTCGATGGTTGGCTGGCCGGCGGTCAGCTGGGCTACAACTGGCAGGTCGATCCGAAATGGGTCGTCGGCCTCGAGGGCGACATTCAGGCGACCGGCGAACGTTCGTCGCGGACGGTGACCACGACAAGCGCGCGCTACGGTTCGAATATCATCGGTCTTCCAATCGGCTCCGACTTCAATTCCATTGCAACGCTCACCGCAAATCTTTCCTACGACCTGCAGTGGTTCGCGACGTTCCGCGGGCGCGTCGGCATCCTGTCGGATCCGCAGACCCTCTGGTACGCGACCGGTGGTCTCGCTGTCGGCGAGTTCAAGTATTCCTCCGCGACCAATCTTGGAATCCAGGTCTTCGGGCCGGGCCTCGGCGGCACCACGCCGGTGGGCGCGTTCAGCTTTCCGATCGGGGCGGCGGTGTCCAGCAGCGATACCCGGCTCGGCTGGACATTGGGCGCCGGCGTCGAACGCAAGTTCACCCGGAACTGGTCGGCCAAGCTCGAATATCTCTACATGGATTTCGGCACCAAGACTTACTTCGCGGGAACCGCCAACCAGGCGGACGTCAGTTTCCACGATCACGTGCTGCGTGCCGGCTTCAACTATTCGTTCACCCCGACCCCCGTCGTCGCGAAATACTGAGCTGTCCAGAGCGAGGCGCCTTCGATGCCCGGCAATCCTGCCGGGCATCGTCGTTTCCGGCCCAATTCACACCACCTTCGCATCTCTGAGCTTGGCGATCTCGTCCGCACCGAGGCCGAATTCCTTCAAGACCTCCTCGGTCTGCTCGCCGATATCGCGGAACCCGGATTGTAGGGCGCTTAGATTTGGTCCTCCTGACAGAAACCGTCTGGCGCGTCTCGCATCTCACGACTTTCTCGGTAACCTGTAGCTCTAGCAATGAGGCACGTCATGCTCGAGCGTTGGAGCTGCTCGGCGATAATTTCGGCGCGGCGAGCAATGTTGCGCTGAGTGACATTTAACACTCCGGCCTGTTTGGCGCGGGCAAAGACGGCGCAAACCTCAGGGAGGAAACTCGCTACGTAGCCGACCGTCTTTAAGCCTTGCTCGGTGCGGAATTCAATTTGATTGGCCAGCACGACCAAACCTTCGCCGATAAATGGCTTAAGATTTCGCGTTGCTAAGAAAGCGGGCAGATTGCTGCTCCTGCGATACGGGCGCCCTTTGGGGGGCCGAATGCGACCCAGGCCCCACATGAAGCCAACCTGAGTCATCACGCGCTGGCCGTTATCGAGGATGGCGACCTCGATCTCGATGTCGCCAAGTCGAAGAACGCCTTGATGTGTTGCCTGTGGCAAGTGTCGCGCCCAACGAGCCTTGGCAGCCTTCCGAGCGATCTCCCTCCGCTCGTCACCCGACAGCGCGGCTGCTCTTGCAGTGCCGCCAGCGGCTCGGGCGGGAACTCCCCACTGCACCTTCCAGCGCGTTCTCCGCCGGTCGTGGTCCAAACTCACTTTTCGACGCGTATTCATTCTTCAGGACTATGGTCGGATCGGACAATTGCAGTACGACATACAGGCAAAGAGGGACCATGTTAAGTGATCGTCCGCGCCAATGTCACGCCGTGAGTAAAGCCGGATCATTTAAGACGGCCTTGACGCGCGCGGGGGAGGGGCAGTGCCAGACGGCGGTGCAGAAGGCTTTCAGCATCACATCCCTACACCGAATTTGTGGAACCGGTCGGAAGGTTGCCAGAATAGCTTGAGCAACGCTGAGCGCCTGGTAGACATCCCGTTCCTGATAGAGCTTTGGACCAAGGAGGCTTCCCAGCAATCCACCCCAAAAGCTGTGCTTGTGAGTACGTACGAGGACACCCTTCTTGCCCACGGAGATCCAACAGGCGTCTCCGCTCTCCAGTATGATGGTCGCGTCGTGGCCAAACCTTTCGTTGATGTAGAGCAGGCGCGGCATCACGTCATCACCCCTCAGCTCTTCCCTTTTCGGGAATTTCGCTCGAAGCGGTTAGTACTTGAAAATAGTTTAGTCCCGATTGGCATCACTATTACTCTCTCCGGGCCTATCGGCTTGGCGGCCCGCTTGTAACGCGGTGAGGCTGTCCCATTCCAGATATCATTCCATCTCACCCGGGTTGTGGTTTCGTGCTATACTGTTTCATGGAACGAGGGCTTGCGCTTAGGGCCGATCACCCTCACGGGCGCGAGTTTCGGCGTCCAGTCACCAAGACTGTTATTGCTTAGATCAGACTGAATGAGCGACGGCCTGCCTGAACCGTCCGCAGGGCATGCCGTCAAACGCAATTTGTCATTGACTCTGTCGCGACCACAGGGCATCGGCTTCCAAAGGGGCCGATTCTGCCTCTTCGCTGTTTCGAGTGATGCCACGGGTCGCTGCAATAGAAAGCAAGTGTCCAGGTTTGAAGCGCTCCTTATCCGTAGATGAGCATCGGCTATAGGCTTGTGATCTGGGGAACGAAAGCCGCCCCGCCCCGCCCCAGCCAGACCAGTTGGCGATAGAGTACGTGTCGATTGAGCAGATAATGAGAGAAGATCGTCTTCGCCATTTAGCCTTCGGCGGTTTATTCTATCTCCTGGATCGTTGGAGAGTCAGGCGCATGCCGCTTGTTTGTCCAAACTGTTCTGAGCAAGCATCGCCGGCCACCTACGCGCAGGGACGATGCGCGGTTCGTAAGGACTTGCATTGCGACGCATGTGGTGCAACGAGCGATGTTGCTGGATGGCGATTAGCGGCAGATTACAAAAAGAGCGGGGCGAGGTTGCCGTCACTGTCCGACAACTGAAAGTTCTATTCTGTTGTCGTCCATATCTGGACAGTCGGTCAGGTAATCTTTTCCAGGTGGCACTTGTCGAGGCCGCTGTTCTATCGTGAGGCCCCCGTAAGCTTGTTGCGGTGTTGGAGAATCCGCCCTGCTGCGAGACTGACGCCTATCACGTAGATCCAACCGGGCACAAAATCGAACAGATGCGAATTGAAAAGCGAGCTGACAAAATTCTGTACAACGACGATGAAGCCAAGCCACGGATAAAAGCCAGGCCCTCGAAAAAAACTGACATGACAAATCCACATTGCGTAGAGGACGACGCAACCGATCAAGCCCCATTGCACGGCGGCACTAAGCGTTTGGTTATGTGGGTTGCTGATTGTCTCCGCCGCTAGTCCTGTTTGACCTAGGGCGGCACGATCGAATAGCATCTGCACGGAGCCTGTGCCGTGTCCGAGCAATGGCGCTTCGCGAATGAACCCGAGAGACTTGCGCCAATACTCCAGCCGCAATCCAGTTGACGTTATCTCGTTGCTGGCGCCGTATTTTGAAGACTCAAGTAAGATACTATTCGTGCGGTTTTGTAAGTTGGGTGAAGCAAGCCACGCGGACCCGGCAGCCAATATGAAAAGTCCGATCCCTCCATAAAAGAGTGAGCGTGGCAAATAAAATGCGCCAAAAAAGAGCAGCATCACCGGCGTATATATTAGCGCTGTCCGAGCGAGTACCACGAAGGACAGGTCGGCTAGAAACGCGATTGATAGCGCAAGTAGAGGCAGAGCTAAGTGAAGTTTGCGGGCCTTAAATAGCTCTAAGATCGGCCAAGCGAGAACCACGGCGCACAGGGCAAATGATTGGCTTTGATCAATGTAATTCTTGACAGGAACGCCAGGCTGCAAACTCGCAGTGGGGGTGAGATTTGGCACAAAAACTGTGGCCCAGGACAGGGCCAGTAGAACAACACAAGATCCGAGGAAAGCCCATAATATCCAAACCGTACGCGACGATTTATAGAAGTGATACAGGAAGAACGGCATCATAAAAAACTTTAGTGTGGGATTTACACCCCGCAGGCGCGCGCCCAAGGAGACATCCGTCGCCCACAAAGTGCCTAATAACGCGAGCGCAAACAATCCGACGGCAAAGCCGCTTCTGGAGCAGCGTACCAAATCTACAAGTTCTGCAAGACGTATCCTCGTACACACATTGAGAACCAGAAGGGCGCTGAAGATCGAGGTGATGGTTGTGGACCACGGCAGCGACGCGACTGTGATCACAGCGAGGAGATCGCCCATGGCTGTCGAGCTCGATAGGGTCAGACAGCGCCGAAGATGTTGAGTCCAGCTACACTGCTTCCCTTGTACAGTAGATGAGCTAAACTGGTTTTCCATAGTTCCTCGTCGGTATGCTTGCGCGGCGCCTTTTCGGGCGGGTACGGTGATCGCAGCTCAATGAGTTGAGCAAATCAGACGACGCCGGCTTCTCTCAAAGTTGCGATCTCGTCCGCACCGAGGCCGAATTCCTTCAAGACCTCCTCGGTCTGCTCGCCGAATTCCGGCGGCCGCGCCACCATCCTGCTCGGCGTGCGTGACAGCGTCACCGGCTGGCCGACCAGGCGGATCCGGCGGCCCTCCTGGTTCGGCACGTCCTGGGCGATGCCGAGATGCTTGACCTGGGCGTCCTCGAACATCTGGTCGATGGCATAGATCGGCCCGCAGGGCACGCCGGCCTCGTTGAGCTCGCGGACCCAGGTCTCGGTCGACTTCGTCACGGTGCGCTTCTCGATCTCGGCGTTGAGCGCATCGCGGTTCTTGGAACGGGCAGGGGCCGTCGCATAGTCGGGATGGGCATAGAGCTCCGGCGCGCCGATCGCCTGCGCGCAGCGCTCCCAGATCCGTCCACCGGTCGTGGCGATGTTGATGTACCCGTCCGAGGTCTTGAACACGCCGGTCGGGATGCTGGTCGGATGATTGTTGCCGGCCTGCTTGGCGACCTCCTTCTCCATCAGCCAGCGTGCGGCCTGGAAGTCGAGCATGAAGATCTGGGCCTGCAGCAGCGACGTCTGCACCCACTGGCCCTTGCCGGACACCTCGCGCTCGAGCAGCGCGGTGAGGATGCCCATGGCGCAAAACAGGCCGGCGGTCAGGTCGGCGACGGGAATGCCGACCCGCATCGGGCCTTGGCCCGGTGCCCCAGTGATCGACATCAGCCCGCCCATGCCTTGCGCGATCTGATCGAAGCCGGGCCGCTTGTGATAAGGGCCGTCCTGGCCGAAGCCGGAGATGCTGCCATAGACGATGCGCGGGTTGATCGCGGCGAGGCTGTCATAGTCGATGCCGAGCTTCTTCTTCACGTCGGGCCGGAAATTCTCGACCACGACATCGGCCTTGGCGGCGAGGCGCTTGAACAATGCGAGCCCGCGCTCGTCCTTCAGGTTCAGCGTCATGGCCCGCTTGTTGCGATGCAGATTCTGGAAGTCGGAACCTTGCCGGGGGCCGCCCGGCTGCTCACCGCCGGCGTCCTCGGTCAACGCGTCGATCTTGACGACATTCGCGCCCCAGTCCGCCAGTTGCCGCACGCAGGTCGGCCCGGAACGGACGCGGGTCAGATCGAGCACGGTGAAGCGCGACAGGGCTTCCGAGGCATGCGGAAAGGGCATCTTGAAAGGCTCCGGGACAGATTGCGGGCCTACCATAGTGCCGAAAGATCACGCCACAAGTCCGCGCCGACGCCGATCCCGCCTGCCGAAATGCCATGCCTGATGCGCTGCCTGCGAGATCAGCGCGACAGGCGCTTCAGTTCGACGCGCGCCTGCTCGGCCAGGGGATCGTCGGGGTGGCGTGCGATGAAGAGCTCGAGGGCTTCCCGCGTTCCCTTGCGGTGTGCGGCTTCGTATTCCTCCGCCACCGCAACAGCAGGGTCGCGGGCCATCGGCATCACGGGCGCGCGCACCGCCTTGCCCTTGTCGTCGGCCTTGGCCTTTTCCACCATGACAGGCAGTCCTCCGAGGGGGTGATGGCTCAATCCGGCGAGCGCGAGCAGGGCGCCAAACAGGCGAGCTGGAAATCGAGGTCGTGTCATGAAGACCCTGCAAATCACGGGTGTTCCGGGAAACGAGACCCTTGTTCGCGGTCCGTATGACTACGGGTTTTGATGGCTAACATCGTCTTATCGAAGGCAGACGCACGCCACTGCCCCATTTAAACCAAACGTTTAACTCTCAAGCTAGAATCATGTGCCTTAGTGGCGAATCACGCCCAATGCGTTGCTCTGGAGAGTAAATTGGCCACCGCTGTCAGTGTCAGTGCCACCAACAACGCCGAGGTCGACGGCCTGCTGTCCGGTTACAAATGGACCGGCACGATCACCTATAGCTTTCCCGACGCGTCGAGCGACTATTCTAACCCTTATTACGGCGGCGACAGCGAGCCAACCACGTCGGGCTTTTCCTCGGCACCCACCCAGATCCAGGCGGCGATCAACTACGCGATCGGGCTGATCCTCGGTTACACCAACGCCAACATCCAGTACGCGGGCACGAACGGTGCCGACATCATGGTCGCGCAATCGCCGGCGGCCAATCCGACTGCTTACGCCTACTATCCCTTCAATTACGCGCCCGGCGGCGACATCTGGTTCGGCACCCAATACAATTTCTCGCTGGCCAAGCTCGGCAATTACTACTTCACGACCGCGCTGCACGAGCTCGGCCACGCCATCGGCCTTAAGCACAGCCAGGAGGCCGGCGGCCCCGCCAACGTCGCGGTGCCGAGCGCGCATGACAGCAGCGAATACACCGTCATGAGCTATCGCAGCTATGTCGGCGCTTCGACCACGGGGGGCTACACCAATGAAGCGTACGGATATTCGCAGACCTACATGGCGAACGATATCCTCGCGCTCCAGACGATGTACGGGGCGGACTTCACGACCCAGAGCAGCAGCACCGTTTACACCTGGAATCCGACCACCGGGCAGCAATCCATCAACGGCGTCGGGCAGCTCGCGCCGGGCGGCGGGGTCGGCGGCTCGGCCAACCGCATCTACGAGACGGTCTGGGACGGCGGCGGCGTCGATACCTACGACCTGTCGAACTACACGACGAACCTGAGCCTCAACCTCAATCCCGGCGCTTCGTCGGTGTTCTCCTCCGTGCAACTGGCGTATCTCGGTGACGGCCATTACGCCTCTGGCAACGTCTACAACGCCCATCTCTACAATAGCGACGCACGCTCCTACATCGACAACGCCATCGGCGGATCCGGCAACGACACCATCATCGGCAACGCCATCGCCAATACGCTGACCGGCGGCGGCGGTAACGACACGATCACCGGCGGGGCTGGCAACGACACCATCGCCGGCGGCGCCGGCACCGACACCGCGGTGTATTCGGGGAACGAGGCCAATTACGTCATCGCCTACAATTCAACGACGCAGACTTTCACCATTGTTGACCAACGTTCCGGTTCACCCGATGGGACTGATACGGTGGCGGGTGTTGAGAATTTTCGCTTCGGCGATGGCACGGTTGCTGGCACGACGTTGATGAACAATCTGCAGCCTGCGGGAGCGGGATGGATTGCCACGATCGAGCAGGACTTCAACAGCGACGGCTTTGACGACATTCTTTGGCTGCAACCGTCAACCGGAGCTGGGAAGGTCGCCTATCTTTCCAATGGCGCCCTGACCAGCTTTGACTCGTTCACCACGATTGGTAAGGGGTGGACCGCTATCGGCCATGGGGACTACAACCATGACGGGAATATCGATATTCTTTGGCAGAATCAAGCGACTGGGCAAGCCAAGGAGAGCCTTCTTTCGGCAGGGCAAATCTCCAATACATTCGATGTCGGTGTCATGAGCTCGGACTGGCAGCTCATATCGTCCGGTGATTTCAATGGCGATCAAACGGACGACATGCTCTGGCGAAATAAAGCTACTGGCGAGGGAATTGAGTGGTTCCTGCAAAACGGCTACGCGACGTCCTGGATGAAAGTCGGCGTCATGACGCCGGATTGGAAAGTGGCATCAACAATCGACCTCAATCACGATGGAACAACAGACGTTCTTTGGCAAAACACCAAGACGGGCGAGGGGATCGAGTGGTTCTGTCAAAGCGGCTACGCAGTGGCCTGGCAGAGAGTTGGGACAATGGGTGCAGGCTGGGATGTCGTCGCGACTGCCGATTTTAACTTCGATGGCCGTGTGGACCTGCTCTGGCAGAATGAAGTCAGCGGTCGTCTGATCGAGTGGTTTGTTAATGATCAGGGGCTTGCGTTTGATTGGAAAGACCTAGGGACCCCTGGGTCCAGCTGGAAAGTGTCAGGGGTGTTGGATCTGCATGCCGCCGACGGGCCGACGATCTTGATGCAGAACGCAGCGATCGGCATCACGACTGCAATTTCTAGTGCGGTCCAGGGGATCGCCACGTCATTAGCATCGCAGTCTGCATCGACCAGCGTGGCGTGGCAAGCTGACGCAAGCGGTCCCTCTCTGGTGGCTGACTCAAGCGGAGCACCTCAAAATCCTACAGCCGGTTCACTTCAGCAGGATCACGACACCTTTAACCTCCTGGCTCACTCATCCGATTTCATGTTGATCTGACATTTGCACGAAATGCCTGAGAGTGGCACGCAGCTATTGGTCGGGTTGAGCTGTCATTTTTGGCAAGGCTCTCGGACGATCCTTCGTTGAGCCCATGACGGGCCATCGTGAAGCGATGGTTGCCCATGCGCCAATGCGGAGCTATAAGCTCGGGAGAACAGGATATATGCGCCAAGTTTTGGCAGATGGCGGGTGCTGCGATGTCGGATTTCAGGTTTGACCTAGCGGGACGCCGTATCTGGGTCGCAGGCCATCGAGGTATGTTGGGCTCAGCGGTCGTTCGCAGACTAGCGAGTGAAAATTGTGAAATCCTCACCGCCGCGCGCGAAGAACTTGACCTCCGCAATCAAGCTGCCGTAAGGAGCTGGTTCGATGATATGCAGCCGGAAGTTGTTGTCTTGGCCGCGGCTCGAGTAGGCGGGGTGCTCGCGAACAGTCGGTATCCTGCGAGCTTTCTCTCGGACAACCTCGCTATTCAGGATAATGTGATTCAAGCGGCTGCGGCTCGAGGCGTCAAGAAGTTGTTGTTTGTCAGTTCTTCGTGCGTGTATCCCCGCCTAGCCGAGCAACCTATTCACGAAGACGCTCTGATGACAGGACCGTTGGAGCCGACCAACGTGTGGTATGGGGTCGCAAAGATTGCTGGCATGATGCAATGTGCTGCATATCGTCAGCAATATGGCCTTGATTTCATCGCCGCTGTTCCTGGAAATCTTTACGGTCCGGGTGACTATTTCGACAATGAGAACTCGCACGTTATTCCGGCGTTTATCCGCCGCTTTCATGATGCCGTCATCAATCGGCTTGACGAGGTCGTAGTCTGGGGCGGGGGCTCTGCGCGCCGTGAATTCGTTCACGTCGAGGAGTGCGCCGACGCCCTCGTATTTCTTCTCAAGAATTACTCTTCAGGAGACATTATCAATATCGGCAGCGGGGTTGACGTTTCTATCCGCGAACTTGCGACTTTGGTTGCTGCTGTTGCGGGGTTCGCCGGGCGCATCACATTCGATGCATCGAAACCCGAAGGGGCTCCTCGTCGGCTGCTGAACACTGAACGGCTTACGCAGCTCGGCTGGCGATCGAGAATGCCGCTGCCTCAAGGATTGGAATCAACCTATCGATGGTTTCTAGACAGCCGTGCAGCTGGACACATACCGCGTGGCTTTGCCTCTGATGACGATAGCCGCGAAGTTGCCCCAAAAATGAGCGGCAATTAACTAGTCCTGCGGAGGGAGGGTGAGCAACCTGTTGGTCCGCGCAATGAACTCCGCCGTTGCTTTTTCCGGGCTAAAGAGATCTTTGTACACTTTGCGTCCGGCTTCAGCTACTTTGCGCGCCCAAAGGGGATCATCGACTGCGCGCTTCATACGCGCCACGAATTCTTCACCGGAAGAGGCGAGCGCGCAGGTCTGACCGTCGACAAGTGCTACATTTCCGAGTGCCACATTTTCATGGGCGATGACCAGGGTCGACTGGCTGAGCGCGTAAAGGATGCGCGTTCTGTTGCCAACCGGAACGTCGATAGGCACAAGAGCTGCGTGACAATCGGCCAAAGTAGATGGAAGGTTGTCGACAAAGCCGACGCGAACAAATTCCGGCTTGTCTTTGATCGATTCGGCAAACCATTCGGGCAGGTTTCCTCGCCCAGCCAACAGAATCTTGAAGCCGTTGTGTCCCCAGAGCTTGACCAATCGGCCATAGACCTGCGTGATCATAAAATGCAGGGCCGAGCGGGAACCTAGGCCGACTAGATTGCCGAAGAACATGAAGGTAGGGATATCCGGCTTCGCACGGTATGGGACGGGTGGGTCGATCACAGGCCAAGGATAGGGACAATATTGGTGATTCCGCAGTCCGAGGCGTCTGAGCTGTTCTACCGACGATGCTGCGGACGTGATGACTTCATCGTAGGATGAGAGGACACGTGCATAGACGCGCTTCCAATTGCGTGCGGCTAGCCAGTATTTAGCGAAAGCGAAGATTCGCCACGGACGTTCCTGAAGGCCGTAAAGACCGTGATAGTAGGTCGTCTGGAAATTGAGATCGCCCAGCCAGGCAAGCTTTCGTTTGGCAAGAATCTCGACTCCAAGCCATGCAGGCAATATGTCGAAGGCGACAAATAGGTCGGCGGAAAATTCTCTCCCCCGCTTGATGAGCTCCGCGACGGGCAGCAGATCGATGCGATGTTCCCTCGCGCCCTGAACGACAAGCGTGCGGGCGGTCGCCGCCAAGACCTCAAAATAATCCGTCGAGACAGACGCGCGATAATTCTCTAACCGCTCTTGATCTTTCGGATCGTCATCAAGCAGGACAAGATGAAGAACATCAAAATATTGAGCGCGGATCCCCTGAAGGAAGCTGTAGATGATGACGAGGCTAGCGCCCTCGCGTTCGTCCGGAACTCCTTTGGTACAAAGAACAATCCGCCTACGTCGCTGCAAGTTGCGGCTCCCACGTAGAGACCGGCTTCTTGGCGGTTTTCCTTGGACGAAAGGTCATTTTTCGCTTGATAATGCCGAATTTGTTTGCGAGGAGGCCCAATGTGCCCTAGCTAGCCATGCCCCCACAAGGCAAATTACGCGGTCCGAGACGAATGAATCAAGCGATTATTATTACGTCAATCAATCCTCCTAATGACGTCATGAAGACCATCGCGGCCAGTGCTCTTCAGTCTGGTTTCGACTTCTTCGTTGTCGGGGACACTGCGAGTCCCGCAGACTTTTCGATTGAAGGATGTCGCTTCCTTGGGATTGCGGATCAGGTGAATTCCGGCTTTGCATACGCAAATCTTGCGCCAGTGAAAAATTATGCGCGCAAGAACATAGGCTACCTGTCTGCGATCGCAAGCGGTGCGCAGGTCATTGTCGAAACGGATGATGACAATTTCGCACGGCCGCAGTTCTTCGAGTGCCGGAGACGCAAGTTAACCGCTCCAGTTCTATCGGGGCATGGATGGGTTAATGCTTATCGGTACTTTTCTGATGGCAATATCTGGCCGCGCGGGCTGCCTTTGAATCACGTTCTGAAGCCCGTTCCTGACTTCGCGAACTTGGCGCTGGCTGAAGTTGATTGTCCGATCCAGCAGGGACTCGCGGACGGAGACCCCGATGTGGATGCTCTCTACAGGCTGGTGCTGCCGTTGCCTCACCACTTCAGGACGGACAGGATGGTTGCATTCGGCGTGGGCGCTTGGGTTCCGTTCAACAGCCAAAACACGAGCTGGTGGCAAAGTGCTTTTCCGCTCATGTATCTTCCTTCCTATTGCAATTTTCGAGTAACCGACATCTGGCGGAGCCTAATTGCTCAGCGCATCGCATGGGCAAACGGTTGGCACATCCTCTTCCATGGGCCGACTGTTTGGCAAGATCGCAACGAGCATGACCTGATGAAAGACTTTGAGGACGAAATTCCGGGTTATCTGAATAACGATCGTATTCGAGGGATGCTCGAAGATCTGCCGATCGCCGGGGGCCTTGATTACATCAGTCTGAACGTGCGTCGTTGCTATCAGGCTCTGGTCGACCGCGAGCTGGTTGGCGCTGCCGAGCTCCCCCTGCTTGACGCGTGGACTTCGGATTTGGATCGAATTCTCAGTCATAGATAGGCGCTGTAAAGGGTCCGTGAGACTATGAATTGGCAAGATCGTCTACGCGCCTCTTTGCTGCCGACTTATCAGAGCTTACCGAGCGGCACCAAGCGGCTCGCGCGGCGGATATTCGCCTTGTTGCAGGGGCCGCTCTTCTCAGCTCGTACGCGATGGGTCCGCTCGACCTATTTGCGTCACATTGCTCGGGAGCGGAAATATCTGTTCCTTTGCATGGCTCGGTTTGCGAACGTCAATCGGCCTATCAAAGGCTACTACATGGAGTTTGGCTGCTTCGGCGGCAACACCATGAGGCTGGCATATGACAGCTTCCATCATCTGTTCGACTGGCGGTATCTGGCTTTCGACTCATTCGAAGGATTGCCTGCGATATCAGAAATTGATCGTCAGGATGCTTGGGAGCAGGGCAAACTGAAGACGAGCGAGGAGGACTTCAAGCGAATATGCCGACGTCATGGCATTCCAGCCAATCGATTGCGAACGGTGAAAGGATTCTACGATGTCAGTCTGACGTCAGATCTGGCTCGTGAACTTCTTCCAACCAAAGCCGCTGTGGTCTATATCGATTGTGATCTTTACGATTCAACTGTCCCCATCCTTTCGTTCATCATTGATTTCCTACAAGTCGGCACAATCATCGTGTTCGACGATTGGAATTGTTTCTGGGCCGACCCTGATCGTGGTGAACGGCTAGCATGGCACCAATTCCGCGAAACGCATCCGCACCTTCGTTTTGAGCCGTTCGTCCAGACGGGAATGCAGATGTCCTTTGTCTGCGTCGGCACGTCCCTCAGGGGTAACGGGAGTTCCCCCACGTGAGCAGGTTTCTATCGCTTCGCGGCCGTTTCGCGGGGCGCGTTCTGCTCTTTGTGAGCGCGACAGTCTTTCAAGCAGTCTTGTCCGTCGCTATCCTTCCATTGACTACCGTTGTATTGACTGCGGCCGACTTCGGATATTTTGCCCTAATGATGTCGTGGGCTGCGCTCGCTGGCGCTTTCGGCGATGCAGGTGGCTCTCTGGCGCTGCCGGCAAATTATTCGGTTGCTTCGATTCCAGAGCGGCGGCGAATGTTGTCAAGCTTCTTTACGGTCGCACTCCTTTTCAGTGTGAGCCTCGCTGTCGTGTTCTTGGTGGCTTGGCCCTGGCTTCAGCATATTATGTCGGTTCCAGTTGAAGATTCCCGCGCAACCCTTCTTCTGACGGCCCTCCTCATTCCCTTAAAGTCTGCGACGATCCTCGCGACCAATGTCTTTGCCGTTTCCGGTCGTGGCAATGCCGTTGCTGCCCAGATCGCTATGCAAGCAGTTGGGTCTTTTGCCGGCACGCTAGTCTCACTCTTTACCTTTCATCTGGGCGTGGCATCGCTATTCGTTGGGGCCGTTCTCGGGCAAGCGTGCTCTGTGGTGGTCGCCATGGTAGCGCTTGGTGCCGAGCCATGGCACGTACCTAGCCGTCGATGGTTTTTGGTTCTTCGGTCCCACAGCCTAACGTCCATTGCATCGGGGCTCACGGGTGGCTTGCGCAGTATCGGGGAGAATTCGATTCTCGCCGCGAATCTCAACCTCTCAGCGGTCGGATATCTCAGTCACGCCCGGCTGTACTACGGAACCTTGCTCGCCGGAACCAATGCCGTTGCAGTCAATGTCTGGTCGACGTCGCTGGCCGAGGCGCGAGATGGGCAGCGGCTATTTTCATTGACCAAACGCGTGTGGATGCCAATCCATGTTCTGATTGCCCTTTTTGGTGTCGCATTCTCCTGTTTCGGCGAGGAGTTTGTTGTCATTCTGACTCATGACCGCCTAACGCCCGCAGCGCCACTCGTGCCCTGGTTCGCATTGCTTCTGCTGCTCCACGTTTCTGGCAGAACGCAAAATGCGACCATCTATGCAAATGGCGGCGCGAAAAGCCTCACCCATGCGGGTTCACTGATTTCGATTTGTTGCTTGGCTGCCTTACCATTTGCCGTAGGTCGGGTGCGAGACGTTGGCTGGAACGGAGGCCTCGCGGGGGTGGTCGTAGTTCTTCTTGCTGAAGCGATCCTATTCCGAGCCTATATCTATTGGAAATCGATTTCGTTCCAGCGCCTTGAAGGCTTTGATGACAGTCGGGTCGTGTATGGCTGCGCTGCCATTATCCTGAGCTGGTTGTTCAACGCATACATGGCTCCCGCACTGATAACAAGAATCGGTTTGTGCTTAGCGGTTTCCGCTGCGGCAGCTATCGTCGAACGAGAGCGCATCGTTGATTTGCTGCGCGTTTTGCAGGATCGATCTCATGCAAAGGTTCAGAATATTTGAACGGGATCAAACTCATGGCGAAACAAGACTTGGAAGCGCTTCAAGCCGCTGCAGAGATTGCGGCGGCACTTGTTCTCGAAGGATATGTCGACCGATGGGTGGAAGGGGCAATTTTTCCCTGCGAAATGGCATTCTTCCTGGCACGCTGTATGGTCGAGGACGTTTCGGTCGTCGTCGAATCCGGCCGCCAGGATGGCTACTCGACTGAAATTCTGGGTGACTGGGCCAGGCGAAATGGTCGCAGGCTCGTTTCGATCGACCTTGAGCAAGATACGGCGCGGGCCGCGGCGTGTCGGCAACGTCTTGCGCATTTGCCCATCGAGCTTGTCAAAGGCAGCGCCTATGAGGAGTTTGGCCGCTGGTCAAATAAGCTGCGCGGAGCACGAGTTGGCTTTCTCGTTGACGGCCCCAAGGGATGGCCGGCTATTTCGATGATGGCCGCGGGGCTGGCGGACAATGTTCGCCTGATGGCCATTCATAACCTGACGGTCGGGAGCCCAGAGCGGGCGTTCTTCGAGCAGTTCGGGAGTGCAGAGGTTTTTTACGAGGTCGCACTTGCGAAGCCTGGTCCCCGCTGGCGTGAGCTGCGCGAGCGTGAGGTAAATGTAGCGACGCGCGCCGGTGCGGCTCGATCGTTGGAAGTGTCTTCACTTGGCGTTCTCGTGCTCGACCCGGAACGTCGCCGCCGCGTTCGTTGCACTCTCCGTGGAGAGTTCGGCCTCCATCAGCCGAGAGTTGTCAGGGCCCTCTGGTCGCTTGGAGCCTACCGTGCGGCGACGAAGCTCTATGGTTTATCCTACAGGCTCTTGGGACGGTAAGCAGGCCCATACGACAAGTTCGAGGCGATCGGAGAACTCGCCAGCACCGGCGAGGCGACGCTTGCCTATCGGATGGGCCGAACGAGGTGTCTGACACATCTGGCAAGCTGGTTGGCGACATCGTAAAGTCCCAATAGGGTTTCGGGGACGTGCGACTAAAGTTCCTCGGATTGCCCGCCCCGTGGCTCTAAAATGATCGATACGCCACTTCCTGTCCCAGAACCGAGTTTGCTATATCGGTAACGCCCGCCGGTCTGCTAGAATCCCCCATTATCCAATGCGCATAGCCCTCCTCACCAGCACCAGTCGCCGGCATGCCTATCTCGCACGGCGCCTCCAGGAACGGCACGATCTCGCAGTGATCGTCAGGGAACAGAAGGGCCTTGATGACGCCTATGCGGGCCGAGAGGACGCGGACCTGATTGCGGATCACTTTCGTCGCCTCGCCGGGGCCGAGGATGCCTTTTTTCCGGACCATGCCTGGTGTGGTGTGCGATCCGAAACGATCACGGTTGATCGGGGGGGCCTAAATACAGACGCGGTCTTTACGGAACTGCGTCGCGCCCAACCCGAGGCAATAGCCGTGTTCGGTTGCGGGTTGATCAAAGCGCCGGTTCTCGGGATGCTCCCAGCCAACCGACTGCTGAACATCCACCAAGGCTTGTCGCCCTATTACCGCGGGAGCGGCACCAACTTCTGGCCGTTTCACGATCAACGCCCGGAACTGGTCGGCGTGACCCTGCACACGATCGATGCAGGGACTGACACGGGCGGAATCATCGCGCACGGTCGCCCTTCCATCGACCCTACGGATGGCTTGCATACGCTCGGCCTCAAGTCCGTGGTGGTTTCCGCAGAGCTCATGCTTGACGCCCTCGACGCGCTCGCCGGCGGCGAGGAGCTAACTCCCATTCCACAATGGGCCGGCGGCACGCTCTATCGGCGAAGGGACTTCAATGGCGAGGCGATCAAAAGGGTTCGGGCGCTTGAAGCAGCCGGATTTATCGCCGAGTGGCTGCACCGGAGGGAGCGCCACGAAACTGCAGCGGTCCGACTAATTCGGATCGAGCGGTGAGGCCCTCAATGTTTCTGGCGGTCAACTTCCACTACGTCGGCATGCCTAAATACCCGTTCGACGGCATTCATGGACTGACGCCGGCCGAGTTTCGAGAAAGGCTCCGTGGGCTCGCTCGAGATTTTGATATGATCGGGCTTCCGGATCTTGTTCGCGCCGCTCGCGGCAATCAGCACCTGCCCGAACGAGCATGTCTAGTTACCTTTGACGATGGACTCCGCTGTCAGTTTGAGCACGCGCTTCCGGTTCTCGAAGAGGAGCGGATACCGGCGGCCTTTTTCGTGCTGGGGAGCCCAATCGGCGAGGCGCGCGCGGCCACAGTTCACAAGCTTCACTATCTCCGGGCCAGTTTCGGCGACCCTACGATCATCGCCCACATCGAACGTCTTCCCGAACATGCGGATTTTCTGGCGGTAGACCTCAAAAAAGCGCAGGAAAGCTATCGGTATGACGGCGTTCAAACCGCGCGCCTCAAGTATTTCCTGAACTACCAGATGCCGCCCGAGTTTACCTCACGGTTGACTGATACTCTGCTGGCAGAGGCGGGCATTCCCGAATCCAGATTTGTTACTGACTTCTATCTCGATCCGTCAATGATACGAACTCTCGCCGGGCCCGGCATGATCGGTGCACATGCTTGGAGCCATGCCCCCCTGGCCAGAATGGCACTCGCAGAGGCCGGCGCTGAATTGCAAAGAACGCGGAAGCTTCTCGAAGAGGTCACGGGGACGAATGTCAGTGCGGTCAGCTACCCGCTTGGCAATCCCGGCGCGGTCAACCGCACCATTGCTGATTTGGCCGCAGAGGCCGGCTATGTCGCCGGAATGACAATGGAACGCGCGGTCAATCGCAGCCTCTCTGATTCTTTGCTGCTTGCGCGGATCGATGCCGCCGATATCGCCGCGGTTGCAGAACTTCCTGCCCGTAGTCGATATTTTGTTGACTAGATGGCTCGCCAGATCCGCCGTCGGCACGCAATGCCATGCTGCGCGCCACCTATACAAATTTTGGCGAACTTGCGGCGCCGGCAATCTGGCCTTGCTTTCTGGATCGGCCTCCTCCTTTTAATTCCAGAATTGGAGCTGAAGCCGGTTGGCGGATCCAAATAGAGGCCCGCGGCGCGGTAGCAGCGACCTCGTTACTTGATCTGCCCTCGGCGAGTGCAGGCGTGACCTCCAAAACACCATTTCTCCTCCAAAAGAGGAACTCCGCATGGGTCAATACCGTACTTCGCTTGATTGTGGCCCAAAAGTTCGGTAAGCGGAGGCCGCCCCCGTGTTCATCTTTTGTTTCGAAAGCTCGCGCCATGACCATCGGCCGCCAAATGCCTTACGTGATTGCAGAGATCGGATCCGTTCACGATGGATCGTTCGGAAATGCATGTCGTCTAATAGAGGCGGCGGCCGACTGTGGCGCGGATGCGGTCAAGTTTCAGACTCACATTGCCGACGCCGAGACACTAGTGGATGCGCCTTCGCCGTCGTATTTCTCCGCGGAGCCGCGCGCGGAGTATTTCCGGCGAACGGGCTTCTCCGTTGATCAATGGGGACGACTTGCGGAGCTGGCCAAGAAACGCAAAGTCGATTTCATGTCTTCACCGTTTTCTCTCGAAGCAGTTGACTTACTGGAGCGTGTCGGGGTCAGTGCATACAAGATTCCGTCTGGGGAGGTGAGCAATTTGCCATTGATGGAATGCATTGCGCAGACCAAGAAGTCGGTGTTCCTCTCATCTGGTATGAGCAACTGGCACGAACTGGACTCCGCGGTTGCGATACTTCGTTCGGCCTGCGCGCTGACCTTGCTCCAATGCACATCGATCTACCCGTGTCAACCAGAGCAGGTCGGCCTTAATGTCATGCTGAAAATGCGCGAACGTTATGACGTTCCTGTCGGGTTTTCGGATCATACCCTGGGCTTTGCCGCTGCGATCGCCGCGGTTGCGCTCGGCGCCACCGTGGTCGAGAAGCATTTCACTTTCTCGAAGCTGATGTATGGGAGTGATGCCAAGCATAGCATGGAGCCGGATCAATTCCAGCTGCTCTGTAGCGAGTTGAAATTCACGGCGCGAATGATGGCTTCTCCGGTGGAGAAGGACGATTTGTCTTCTGTGCTGGAGATGAAGCGGATCTTCGAGAAGAGCATTGTGGCTGCCGCGGACCTCGCCGAGGGGACCGAAATTCAACAACAGCACTTCGCGTTCAAGAAGCCGGGAGACGGAATTCCCGCCGCCCGGTACCGGGAGTTTATTGGCCGGCGCTTGGCGCGGTCCCTGCCGCGGGATCACAAGTTCGGCGAGGAGGACTTTGCGTGAGCAAGAAGAAGATCTGCGTAGTTGTCGGGTCCCGCGCAAACTATAGTTCAATAAAATCGGCGATGCGTGCCATCAAGCAGCATCCGGCTCTTGAGTTGCAATTGATCGTGGCTGCATCTGCTGTGCTCGATCGCTATGGTTCTGTCGTCAATTTAATCGAGAAGGATGGTTTTACCCCGCATGCCCGGGTGACCATGCTGATCGAAGGAGAGACGCCTTCGACTATGGCCAAGTCGACGGGGCTCGGTCTGCTCGAACTACCAACCTTGTTCGAGCAACTCGCCCCCGATGTGGTACTAACCGTCGGGGACCGCTTCGAGACGATGGCGACGACCCTGGCCGCTGCCTACATGAATATACCCGTGGCTCACACCATGGGTGGCGAGGTGAGTGGCACGATCGACGAAAGCATTCGTCATGCAGTGACAAAATTCGCGCATATCCACTTTCCGGCGAGTGAGGGGGCGCGGGAGCGCATTGTAAGGCTTGGCGAGCGACCGGAACACGTCCACATGGTTGGCTGTCCGCGCATCGACCTGGTAGCCGACATTCTGAAAAATCCAATCGAGAATATATTCGATCATCTGTTTGATGATGGTGTAGGGCAGCGCTTTTCGATCGACGAGCCGTTTGCACTCGTTTCCCAGCATCCTGTGACGACGGAATATGGTGACGGCGAGGCGCAAATCACGATGACCTTGGAGGCGGTGCGCGAGCGGGGGCTCGCGGCGGTCGTACTGTGGCCAAATGCAGACGCAGGCTCGGATGATATCTCGCGCGGCATCCGAAAGTGGCGCGAGCGGAAGCTCGACGACCGTATGCACTTCTTCAAGAACTTGCCCATCGACATTTACGTCAACCTCATGAACTCGACAGCTTGTCTCATCGGAAATTCGAGCAGCGGGATAAGAGAGGGAGCTTACATCGGTACCCCAGTCGTGAACATCGGTTCCCGCCAGAACATGCGTGACCGAGGCGATAACGTCATCGAAGTCAGTTATGACAAGAAGCAGATCTCAAATGCTATTGCGAAGCAGCTTGAGCACGGCCGGTACGCGATGAATCCGATCTACGGTGATGGATCGGCTGGCCCCAGGATCGCTAGCGTTTTGGCCGTCGAGAAGGTGGAAATCCAGAAATGCATCACGTACTGAGCGTGAAACGTCTTGGCAATCGCGAGGCTGATATCGAATGAGCCTTGTGGCCCTCATACCCGCCCGTGGTGGTTCAAAGGGCATTCCTCGTAAGAATCTTGCGCTCTGCGGGGGACGCTCCTTGCTGGATTGGACTGCAGAGGCCGCGTTGCTCTCGGGCGTCATTGATCACGCGGTACTATCGACGGATAACAACGAGATCGCTGAGGCGGGACGGGCGCTGGGGCTCGACGTGCCTTTTCTTAGGCCTGCGGACCTCGCGGGAGACGCCGCATTGATGCTTGGTGTTATGCAGCATTGTCTTGCCGAAATGCGCCGGGCGGGAGAGGCGATCGAGGCGATTGTGCTCTTGCAGCCTACCTCGCCGTTTCGTCGTGCGCACCATGTTCGCGAGAGCGTCGCAAGATTCCGCGAGACCCAGGCGCATACGCTGGTGAGCGTGGTGAACGTGCCGCATCGCTTCGTTCCCGAAGGACAAATGCGGGAGAAGGATGGGCTTCTCACGCCGTATTTCGGTGGAGGCATCGGAAAGACGTCGCGGCAGGAAAAAGAACGTCTTTATGCGCGGAATGGGCCAGCCGTACTGATCGTTCGCAGTTCAGTGCTCGACGCCGGGCAGCTCTACGGAGAGACAATTGTCGGCTACGAGATGGACGAGCTTTCCTCGCTCGACATTGATACGCCGGAAGACCTCCGGTTGGCAGATCATCTATTACGCACGGATTTCGTCCGATGAATGCGCTTGTTCGATATCTGCGTCGAAGTCCCGTCGCGGAAAGACTCGCGGACTTGCGCGAGCGGATGACAAATGGCGACTATCGCCGATTGAAGAACGAGGAAAGCCGTACGTTTGTCGATATGGCTTTTGCGCGTGAGCTGCCGTTGCCTCAGGCCGATGCCAGGACTGTTCTGATACTCAGCATGACGAACAATACTTACGCGGCAAAACTGGAGTGCATGCAGGTGTTGGCGTTGCGCCGAAGGGGCTGGCGCGCGAAAGTGTTGACGTCGAGCATCTACACTCACGCGAAGCGTCTGTACGAAGCCTTCGGTGTCGTCGATTTTCTTGCGTTCGAAAAGCTGGTCAACGTTAGAGGTGCGCGGGCGGCGGCGATTGCGGAGGTGCGGCGCCGCAGCGAGATGCCGCTGGATTTCCAGTCGGTCATGGAATGGCGGTACAGAGACGCATGGATCGGGCCGCAATTGCTTTCGTCCGTGTCCCGGCGGGGTTTCGATGGTGCCCCCGATCCACGAAAGCCTGAAGTGCGTCACGCCATCCTCGAGCAGCTGAAGGAATCCGTCGGTTTCGTGCACGCCGCAGAGAAATGCTTGTCGGAACTTCAGCCCGCTCTCATTCTCGTCAATGAACCGAACTTCCACACGCTCGGGCCGTTTGTTGATGTCGCGATCAAGAGAGGCATTTCCACGATCCAGTTCAATCAGCCTTCTCGCGAAGATGCCCTGATTCACAAGAAGCTCACGCGAGAAACGCGCCGCATCCATCCCAATTCGATCACCCGCGAAACGCTGGAGCGGATTTTGAGAGAGCCTTGGGGGGCACAGCAGGAGGCCGAACTCGATGATGAGTTCCAGAAGCGTTATGGGGGGGTGTGGAAAGTTCAGGCCCGCAACCAGCCGGCAACGGTCGATGTGACAGAGGCTGAGATTCGGCAGGAGTTGGGCCTCGACGAAAGGTCAGTAGCGGTTTTATTCTCGCACGTCCTGTGGGATGCGAATTTGTTCTACGGCAAGGATATTTTCGAGAACTATGGCGACTGGTTTACCCAAACGGTGAGGGCCGCGGCCGCTAACCCCCGAATGAACTGGCTCATCAAGTTACACCCCGCCAACATATGGAAGCGGCAGCTTTCAGGCGTGTCGGGCGAATATGGAGAGCTGCGCCTCATCCGCGAGAGTATCGGCGACCTGCCAGCCCACGTGAAATTGCTTCCGCCCGACACGCGCTTCAGTACGCTTTCCGTGTTCCGAATGGCCGATGTCGGGATTACAGTCCGTGGCAGCATTGGATACGAGCTGCCTTGTTTTGGCGTGCCGGTCATAACCGCGGGAACGGGGCGCTATTCGGGCTTCGGTTTCACTGAAGATCATTCGTCTCGCGAAAGCTATTTGGATACGCTTAACAAGCTTGAGCGGGTGCCGCGCCTCGATCCTGCGAAGGTCCACCTTGCGAGGGTCCACGCTCACGCGCTGTTCGTCAGGCGCCCGTGGGTCTATAAAAGTTTTAAGACGGAGATCGGAACGGATGTTTGTGACCCGCTGTTTCAGAATCTAGTGCCTGTCGTTGCGAGCGACGCAGATATCCGGCGTAACGGCGATCTTGACGAATTTGCGCGCTGGGCGGAGCGATCTGAGGAAATCGACTACTTGGCTCCTCAGTGCAATGCCGTTAGAGCTCACGGAATTAGTGTGCCGCGATGACCTCTCCATCTCGACCGACAAATCTGGTCTGGGATGACGCCACGTTATCTCACTTTTGGGCGTATCATTCGCAGTTCACCGAAAGCTATTTCAGCCACCAGAAGGGTAGGAGCCTTGCCGCGTATGCGAAGCGTTTGCTGCCTATCGGAGCAACGGTGCTCGACTACGGTTGTGGTCCGGGTCATTTGCTCCCGCATCTACTCGATGCAGGATTCGAGGTGCAAGGGGCGGACATAACGCCTGACACCATTGGGTCTGCGGTCACTATCAAGGATCGAAAGCGTTTCCTGGGATTTGCCACGATCGACGAGCTTTTGGCGGAGGATAGAAAGTTCGACGCCGTTTTTCTGATTGAGGTGGTTGAACACCTGGATGATTGCTGGCTGGCCAAGACGCTCGATCAGGTGCACGCGCTTCTGAAGAAGGGAGGCATTCTAATCGTCACGACACCCAACGAAGAGAATCTGGAAGAGAATATGGTCTATTGTCCGGTTTCGAATACGATTCTCCATCGCTGGCAGCATGTGCGAAGCTGGTCTCAAGGGACGCTGCGAGCGGCTTTGGCTGCACACGCTTTTCGGGATATCAGGACCGAGACGCGAACCTTTGATGGGGACAAACCAGATGGTATGTCCCTCCTGCGATATTTCGCTTCTAAGATTCTGATTCGCCTCCGAAAGCCTCAGTCTCTGATCGCCGTTGCGCGCGCCTGATATGGCGGTCGATCGGCTCTGCGTCGTCCACGTCGCCCAATCCGACAGCGAAGGCGGAGCGAATAAGGCTGCATTTCGCCTTCACAATCATCTGCGGAGCGCGGGCGTTGATTCGGTCTTCCATTGCGGCCGCAGCCACCTAAATGATCCTTCCATTGTGCCGGCACATTTGCCAGGCGTGGGTGATTTCGTCAGCGACATCGTGGCGTACTTCAACGCACGCTGCTTGAGGCAATACCGGAACCGAAACGGCATGCCTTTTTCTCCGATGCGCATCAGCTACGGTCGCCTAGATTCGTGTTTGCTGTCTCGTGCCGATGTCGTGTGTCTTCATTGGATTGCCGGGGCCTTCCTCAGGGCGCCGCAGCTTCAGGCGATAAACAAGCCGCTAGTTTGGCGGTTATCGGATATCTGGCCGTTTAGTGGCGGATGCCACTATCCCGGAAGCTGCACGAAGTTTGAGGGCATTTGTGGCTCCTGCCCTCAACTAGGGAGCGCGTCGGATCAAGATCTATCGCGATCCGGAATGCGATTGCGTGAGGCCGGATATCGCAATCTTGATCTGACTATTGTCGCCCCAAGTCGATGGATTGCCGACCTTGCTCGGCGCTCTCACCTTTTCGGTCGACTGCGCATTGAACACATTCCCACCGGAGTGGATCTTGAGGTATTTCGTCCCGAAGATCGCATTGCTGCGCGTGCCCGGCTCAATCTGCCGGCTGATGGGCACATAGTCGTATTCGGTGCGCTCGGAGCAACGTCTGACCCTCGAAAGGGCTATGCTGAGCTTCGAACCGCACTGGAGAAGCTGGCAGCATTTAGCGATCATCAATTTACTCTGGTAACATTTGGCGGCAACGAGTTCGCGGGGCAGGAACAAATAGCGAGGTTTCCCGTCTGCCATTTGGGACGCATTGATGGCCAGAATGCTTTAGCTAGCGTTTATTCCGCTGCCGATCTGCTTGCTGCCCCATTTCTTGAAGACAATCTGCCCAACGTAGTATTGGAGGCCATTGCGTGTGGAACTCCAGTTGCGGCGTTTGCTACGGGAGGCATTCCAGACGCCATTGACCATGAAATCAACGGCCATCTATCGCCGATCGGCGATACCGATGGGTTGGCGCGGGGTATAGCTTTCCTTCTCGATCGTGCTGGTGATGGCCAGATGCGTCGGGCCGCGCACGCTCGTGCTATTGAGCGGTTTGACATTCTGGTTTGCGCGCGTCGGTACGGAAGCCTGTTTGAGGAGATTGTTGCAAATCGGCACGCTCGAAATTGACAAAATTACCCAACAGAGGCTATTTTTCACTTGAATCCAGCGAGGAGGGGCGGTGGGTTCCACAGTTATCTGCCTTCCGCCGATCATACTTCAACCGCTGTTAGAGCTGGTGTAAGACGTGCTATGCCAGTTTCGATTGCCCATGTCTTACGAACCTACGGTGTCCATGGAGGCGAGCGCCAACTAGCGCGATTGTTTAGGGAGGAGGATCCCTCCCTATACGAGAACACGTTTTTCTCGATCTACTGCAATCCGCATTGCGCCGACTATTTCGCCCAGATTCCAAATTTGCGTCAGAAAAGGGTCATAGGACTCAAGGCGAAGGCTTTCCCTAAGCTTCGCAACGAAATGCTGTTGCTGTTGTTGCTGCTGCCTATTCTTCAGCTAAGAATGTTATATCTGTTGGCGGTAGGCGACTATCGGATCTGCGTGGCGCACGGAATACAGGGTGCAGCAGCCTGTTGGCTCGCAGCTTGGTTCTTGCCTGGTATACGCTTTGTTTATGTTCACAGAGGCACCAAATCGAAAGCTGGATCGCATCCGATTTTCAAGCTTCTATATAGACCTTTCCAAGTAGTCGCTGGCGTCTCGGTCGCAACCGTGGCTTCGCTGAAGACACTCGTTCCTGATGGTAGAGCGGTGACCCTTGAAAACGGCATCGACTGGGAGGCGTTTGTCGATGCAACCGCCCGCTGTGAGAAGGAGTTTCGTCGAGATACCACAACCCTTGTTTCGTCGGCTCGCTTGCTGCCGCACAAGGCGCAGGCATTCTTGCTGGATACTTTCGCAATTCTTGTTCGCGAACGGCCGAATGTCGAGTTGATCGTCGCAGGAGATGGTCCAGAGCTGAGCAATTTGATGGGCCAGGCTGAGGCGCTAGGTATCAGCAGCCGAGTCCGGTTTCTCGGTCATGTCTCCGATATCCAGTGTCGCATGGTGAACAGCGATATCTTCGTTCACGCATCCGAGGTGGAGGGGATGAGCAACGCGGTGCTGGAGGCTATGGCGCTTGGTTTGCCGAGTGTAGTGGTGGATGCTCCCGGTGTAAGCGAATGTCATATCGATGGGGAAACCGGATTTGTCGTGCAGCGAAGCCCGTCGGATATGGCTAACAGGATCATCTCGCTCATCGATGATGTCGAGCTGCGGGAATGGATGGGTAATCAGGCGAGGATACGCGTTCAAGAGCAGTACTCGACAAAGGCCAATGTTGCTCGATATCACGCGCTCTACGCAAGTTTGCTGGCGGGATAGGGATGTGCGGGTTAGTAGGAGGTCTTTGGAAGGATCCAAGAGCACAAGCCCCTGCCGTGCGTTGCGCTTCATCTCTCGCGGCTATTGCGCATCGGGGGCCCGACGCATCTGGCGAACATTTCGAGGCCGGACTATTTCTAGGCCATCGACGCTTAAGTATCATCGACCTGGACCCTCGTTCGACCCAACCCATGCACGCTGGGCCGTTCAGTGTTGTATTCAACGGAGAGATATACAACTATCGGGAATTGCGCGCCGATCTTGAAGGTCGGGGATGCATTTTTCGGACTGACTCAGACACCGAGGTGCTTCTTACGGCGTTTGCATTAGACGGCCTCGATTGTTTGAACTCGCTTGAAGGAATGTTTTCCTTTGCCGTCTGGGATCGAGAAGAACGCCGATTGACGCTTGTCCGTGACCGGTTCGGCGAAAAGCCGATGGTCTATCTTCATGACGACCACAGACTCTTGTTTGCTTCGGAAATTCCAGCTATTCAGGTTCTGTCGGGATCCGGCCTCGACATCGATCAGGCAAGTCTTCCGCTGTTTTTCCGTTTCTCCTACCTGCCTGCGCCTTATACTCCTTTCAAGGGAATGCGACAGCTCCGCCCGGGCCATTGGCTGCAGCTTGATCTCGACAGCTGGGAGCATCGCGAGGGATGCTATTACCACTTGCCTTTCGGTAGCCACCGTCTTGGACGCAATAGAGAGATGTCGTTTGAGGACGCAAAATCCGAATTGCGTCGTCGTCTTACATCGTCTGTCCGCCAGCGGTTTGCGGCATCGGACGTTCCGGTCGCAACTTTCCTTAGTGGGGGGCTGGATTCATCGATTGTATCGAGTATCGCAGCGCAAACCACTGGCCAAAGAATCGCAGCTTACTCGATTGGCTTTCCCAACGAGCCTGAGTTCGATGAATCGCCATATGCGAAGCTACTCGCGTCCCGCTACCCCCAACTCGAACACCATGTGATTGATCTCAACGAGGAGAAGCTCGCGGATTTCACTGATAGGACGCTAGCGCATCTTGGCGAACCGTACGCTGACGCGTCGCTTATTCCGACAGCGTTTCTCTGTTCTCACGTTACTGAGAAGGTCATTCTCGGCGGGGATGGCGCCGATGAAATATTTGCCGGTTATGGAACGTACTCTGCCATGCAGTGGAGCGCACGCATGCCGCCTTGGCTCAAGGCGTTAGCTACTCAGCTTCCTTCTATCGGCAATCCCGTTGCGATCAACAACCCAGTGCTTCGAGGAGCTGCACTGTTTCATAAGAATCTTCGTCGCTCGCCGATGGAAGAGTATCTCTCCTGGCGCTCTTATGCGCGCGCGGACCAACTGACCGCGCTCGGCCTAGCGAATGAGAGCGCCCATGATTTGCCGATAAAGGAGCGTCCGATACGCTCACTGCATGATCTCCTCGCCCTAGATATCGAATTTAATCTACCTGCAGACATGCTCAAGAAGGTCGACCTTGCAAGCATGCAGCATGGCTTGGAGGTTCGCCTTCCATACCTTGACTCCAGCTTGGTCGAATTCGCGCTGAATCTGCCAGCAAACTTTCTGATAATGGGCGGCCGTCGTAAACATCTGCTGCGCGAGAGCTTTCGAGATCTCCTTCCACTTGAAATTCTGGAGCGCCGAAAGCGAGGTTTTTTATTACCCATTCGCAAGTGGATGAAGAACGGGCGTATGCGAGACGAATTGGTGGAATTATCCGCAGCCCAGAATCTGCTTGACGGTGCCGCAATTCGACGATTTGCCGACCGGCATCGGTCGGGCCTCGAAGATTTGTCGCCGTTGCTTTGGTCTTGCTACGTTTACTTGAAATGGCAGCACCGGGCAATCAAGAGACCCGTTCGTGACCTAGCATTGGGCGAGTCGGAAACATGATGGGCCGAAATTTCGAAACCGTGGTTCCTCGTGAGTCTGTTGTCGCCGTTGTGCCAAGGCAGCTCATATCTGCGGCTATCGCCTTTCTGCAGCCAGCATCGTCTGCCAAATGCGTCGAAAAATTGTCTCTTTCCGCCTGGCTCTTCCTCACAAGCGTGTTTTGGGCCGTGGTTCGGTCAAGCTTCATTGTGAAGTCCGTTTCGGGAGAAACACTCGATCAGACTATCCCGCTGTGGATCAGAGTAGCTTTCTTCGCTGCCTTTGCAATTCCATCTATCTTTTTCTTTGCTTTCCGAAAAGATCGCTTTTGGCTGCTTGGGCTGGGCTCTGTCGTCGGGCTCATGCCTGAACTTCCTTTGATTCCCTATATTCGTGACAACGGTCATCTGTTAGTCATCCTGAGTGCAATAGCCGCTCTACTTTACGGGATGATGTTCCCTTTAGAAAAGGCCCCAGGTTTTGCGCGCACCTATGCTTTGTACGTTACTGTCTGCGCGGCTTCGACGATAATCAACTTCCTCCTCTATCAGAATGTCTGGCAATTGAAGGTCGGCATCTCATTTTTGATCTTTTTCACGGCTCTTGCAGTAATGATTTCTGGCGTCAGTCGTGCGGGAAATTCACGTTGGAGTACCGTCGAAGGGTTAGTCGAAGGACTCTCCTGGGGCGCCATTGGTCAATGCGCGATAGCTATCGTATCATTGCCGCTACTTTTCATTTTGCCATTCGAGGATGGGGCCGACACTGTGTTCGGACTTGCGTTTTATGACCGATACAAGTCGACGATGCCAGGCCCCGTCAATCTCGGAATGTTCTTCGTCGCAGCGATGCCGCTGGTTCTGCTATGGATGAGCTGGGGCAATAGTAAGATCAGAGCGTGTCTCGGCTGGGTTTACCTGCAAATGGCACCGTGGCTGGTCGGTATGACTGGTAGCCGCACGGCTCGAATTGTCCTGATCGGTCTGGTCTTAGCCTTCCTTTTGAAGCCCAAGACTCGATTGAGCGCCCTCATTATTTTGCCGTCGATCGCTATCTCCTTTTACCTTTCGTTCTATTTCGAATCGTTTCCTGCCGCTGTTCGCTCCGCTCTTGGAGATGCAAGTGCCGCTACGCTAAGTCTAAAAGGCAACTTTTTCTATATGAGTGACCGCTCCGGCCTGATCGAGGCCGCTGTGGAGGCCTTGCCAGTGTTTGGACGTAATGCGTTGAGCCTAGCAAAATCGCTGCATTCGTCAGAAGCCGGAGCCTCTTTCTACATCCCGCCGCTCGCGCCGATGCTTCCCGCCTCAGTTCTAGAAGCTCTGAATCTATTCTTTGGTTACGGGGCGGGTGTCGGAGGATACGTGCGGAGCGGATATCCATCGCCTCACACTACGATCCTGAATTTGCTGATCGATACTGGTGTCTTTGGGCTCATCTCTTGCGTCACCTTTTTTGTTTGGCTCGCGCTGCGGCTCTTTGTGCGATCCTTCTCCAGGGCACACCCACACGCTATAACGATCTGGCTTTGTCTACTCTGCTACGGGGCCGCCTCGGTGGCTAATGGAACCTATGTTCCGCAATGGTGGGGATATTACTCTGTTATTTTAGTCCTTGCTGCCGCGGCAGCCGCGAACTCGCTGACGGAGGGCTCTGCCGAAAGACAGTCGCGAGATGTGTAGATCCCATCGGCCTGAGCGCGAGGACGTTCTTAATGCGTCTGACAAATGGGGGTGGCTGGATTCCGGTCGAGGATGAGATGATGCCAGGCGGCAGCCGAGCTGACGAAACGAACGCATCGGCCGAAGGTCCTGGCGTTCCATTTCTGTCGATTGTAACTGCGACCTTCAATAGTGCTGCTACTGTGCGGACCACCCTTGAGAGCGTCCGACGACAGAGCTTTCGCAGTTTCGAACACATCGTTGTCGATGGCGGTTCCACCGACGGTACGATCGATATTCTAAGGGAGTACGGTGGAAGCGTCCGATGGATTTCTGAGCCTGACCGCGGCATCTACGATGCGATGAATAAGGGAATAGCGATGTCGCGTGGACGTTGGATACATTTGCTGAACTCCGACGATCATTACGCGGCTGATGACGTCTTGGCTCGCATTGTTCCGCGTCTACGCGGAGACGCAATCAATTACTGCGACATTATCCGTTCTAATCCCGACGGCAGCCGCATTTCTCAGAGATTTTCTTTTAGAAGATGGCCGCTATATTTTTCGGCCTTTCTGCCGCATCCGGCTTTGATCGTATCGGCCGCGCAGTACAAAGAACTCGGTCTTTACGATGCCAATTTTCGCGTGGCGGCGGATCACGACATGATCTTAAGACTGGTTCGCAGATACCCTGCCAATCACATCCCGCTTGAAATGACGGTCATGTGCCAGACGGGTATCTCCGCAACCAACCTCGGCATCAGCATGCGAGAGTTTGGAGAGGTCTTGCACAAACATGAAGTACCGCGGGCGCTGATCGGAATGATTATGGCAGTTAGACATATATGGTGGAAGGCGCGATCCTTATGAATGATCCAAACAGCCTCGCTATCCGGGCCGGCGTTAGCGCCAGGGTGGCGGAAATTTCATCGAACAGACGAGTGCGTGTGGCCGACCTAGCTTGCGGAGACGGGGAGTTGCTGGCTCGTCTGCGTGATCTCGGCTTCACGCAGTTGACTGGGGTGGGTTGGAAGGTGACTGTGCCCCCCACTGCAACAAAAGTGGAATGTGTTGATCTCAGTCGTAACGGCTGGGCCGATATGTTTGGCGGAGCGACTTTTGACGTACTGACTGCCACGGAAGTACTGGAACATCTCGTAAATCCTTACGAATTTCTAGTTCAAGCTCGACGCCTTACAGTTCCCGGTGGCCATTTAATTATGACCTTCCCAAACGTTCATAACTGGCGCAGTATTGTTGGTTATGCGGTAGCGGGGCGGTTTAGTGGATTTTTTGGGCCAAACTGGAACGATAATCACCCTCTATATGATCAGCACATATTTGTGCCAAATCACGAGCTGGTTCAGTATTTTCTCAAGCTGGCGGGCTTTGAGGTCGTGTCGATTGAATTCCTTTTTGGACGGGGAAAACTGTTTGGTACGACAGCAATGTTTGATTGCAAGGCGATACCCGTCTGAATCCTAGGGGGCTGCGGGCCGGCCAATCATCGCCCACGTCTTCATCGACAGGAGGCCGAAGGTCAAATATTGAGACTTGGCGGGGATGCTGGCCGGTTGAGGGCGGATCCTACAAGCACGGGTAGGGGTATTCCTAAATGTCGGTCTTTCGGGGCCCGCCGCTTGGCGGTATGTCACAGTGAATAAGGCGACTTCAGAAAAAACGGGCTTGGTCGACGCCAACTCTGCGGCAACGCCCCGCAAGGTGCTGATCTGGCATTGGGGACGACGGGGCGGTGGGGTAAGGTACACTTACGAGTTGGTGCGCGAGCTAAGGAAGCGTCCGGAGCTTGAGTTGCATATGTCGCTGTCGCGGCAAGGGGACATCATTGCAGATTTCGACGCCCTTGGATTGCCGAGTCATTACGTCGATACCTACACTGGCGTTTCGTCGGGTATCCTCGCGCTGCTTCGCGTGCCGATCGTTCGGCGTCGATTTTGGCGCTATGTGCGCGAGCACAACATTTCGGTGGTGGTCTGCACCATGAGCCATCTGTGGAATGTCCCGACACTGTGGCGCAGGCCCCGCGACGTTGCTTACGTTTTCGTTCTGCATGATCCAAAGCCGCATGCGGGGGACGACATCGCTATCCGCAAATGGATGCTCGACACTGAAATCGCGGCGAGCGACGGCATTATTGCGCTAACCGAGTACACGCAGAAGTCGGTTATTACGAACAACAGTTTTCCTGCCGACCGCGTTTGGATCGCCCCTCTGGGGGTCTTCCCGTATGCCGAAACCAGAAGCCCGACGTCCACGCCAACTGGGCGTCCGATCCAGTTGCTCTTTTTCGGACGCCTATTGCCCTACAAGGGGTTGGATATCCTCCTCGAAGCGTACAAAATCTTGAAGCGCCAGGGCAAGGCTGTTGAGCTTCGCATCATCGGTCCCGGAGATATCGAGCCGTATCGGGCGCAGTTAGCCGAGCTTGAGGACGTCTTCGTTGATAATCGGTGGATCCCCGAAGAGGATGTCGGTGCAGTCTTTGAGGGTATCGATATCGTCGTTGCGCCATACCGCGGCGCGAGCCAGTCCGCCGTACTTGCAACGTCGGGCGCGGCCGGAATTCCGGCTATTGTGACTCCCGTCGGAGGGCTAGCCGAGCAGGTCCTGCACGAGCAGACCGGTCTCGTGGCAGCTGCCCCGACACCTGCCGCGCTTGCTGCTGCACTCAGTCGGCTCGTCGATGATGAGGCATTGCGGCTGCGTTGCGGCGCGGCGGCAAAGGCCCACGCCATGAGCGAATTGTCGTGGTCTGCCATTGCTGCGAAGTTCGCGTCGATCCTCGCGTCAATCACTCCGCGCCAAAAATCCGAAACGCAATAATGTGTGGCATCATCGGAATTGTGGGCAGCAAGGCAGGTCGGATCGATCGCCAGATTCTGGTCCAGATGACAAATGCGCTCGCGCATCGGGGCCCGGATGGTGATGGCCACTGGATCAGTGATGACGGTCGCGCCGGATTCGGCCATCGCAGGCTTTCGATCATCGATCTGTCGTCCGCTGGAGCGCAGCCGATGATCTCGGCGTCCGGCCGTTATGCGCTGACGTACAATGGCGAAATTTACAATTACCGCGATCTGCGTCGAGAACTCGAGGCCAAGGGCCATCAATTCAATGGTCACTCGGATACCGAGGTCATCCTTGCGGGCTTTGAACATTGGGGTATCGATGAGACGATCTCGCGGTGTGCCGGAATGTTTGCTCTTGCCGTCTGGGATAGGCGCCACCATACCCTAGTGCTGGTGCGCGATCGGCTCGGCATCAAGCCTTTGTACTATAGCGTCGTGAACGGAACGCTTATCTTCGCCTCAGAGCTGCGCCCGATCGTGGTGCAGCGCGGAGAGCTTCCTGCAGTTTCACCGCCGGCTTTGTCCGAATACTTGCGCCTCGGTTACGTTCCGGCGCCATTCAGTATTTTCGAGGGCGTGTACAAGTTGCCCGCCGCGACCACTCTCAGGTTTCGCGACGGTCATGCCGGCGAGCCGACAGCCTACTGGTCGATTCCGGAGGTTGTCGCTCGTGGCATGTCGAGGCAACGTCCAAACGAAGAGGAGGTGCTGGAAGAGCTGGACCAGCGTCTGCGTGGCATCGTCGCCGAGCACATGATCTCAGATGTGCCGCTGGGAGCGTTCCTGTCCGGCGGCATCGATTCCAGTTCGGTCACGGCCATCATGCAGGCCGTCGGCGGTGGGGCCACCAAGACATTCTCAATCGGATTTCACGATCCGAGTTACAACGAAGCCCCATACGCTGCTGACGTCGCTAAGCATCTTCAGACCGACCACACCGAGCTTTACGTCTCGGATGCAGATGCGATGGCAGTCATTCCCTCGCTCCCCGACATCTATGACGAGCCTTTTGCGGATATTTCGCAGATACCGACCTTTCTTGTCTCTAAACTCGCGAGACAGCAGGTGACGGTTGCGCTGTCCGGCGACGGTGGCGACGAGCTGTTCGGCGGCTACAACCGCTATTTGTTCGTCGCCGACTATTGGAAACGTCTGACGAGGTTTCCCCATGCGCTGCGCCGCATGGCCGCGTCCGGTTTGTCCTCCGCTTCGCCCGCCAGTTGGGACGCCGCTTTTCGCGCGCTGAGCTACGTCCTGCCGCCGCACTTGCAACCCGCGCTACCGGGGCAGAAGATCCACAAAGTCGCCTCGGTGCTCGCATCCTCGACCTTGTACGAACTTCAGAGCAGGTTGGTGTCGCAATGGGCCAATCCCGAAACCGTTTTGGTTTCCTCGGACGGCGTTGGTCTTGCAAGATCTGCTCCCTTGGCGTTGGCGCCCGACGTTCCTGCGACCGCGGAGCAAATGGCCTGGGATATGTCGACATATCTCGTGGACGACATCCTGACCAAGGTCGATCGCGCAAGTATGCGTGTCGGACTCGAGGCGCGCGTGCCGCTCCTGGATCACCGGATGGTGGAATTTGCGTGGGAAATTCCGATCTCGTTCAAGTTCAGGAATCATTCCGGAAAATACATCCTGCGCCGTTTGCTGGAACGTTATGTGCCACGTGAGCTGTTCGAACGCCCCAAGATGGGCTTCGGCATCCCGCTCGATAGCTGGTTGCGTGGTCCGCTGAAAGGCTGGGCATCGGATTGTCTGTCCTCCGGTAATGACGAGTTTTTCGATCGCCAAGCTATCGGGGACAACTGGCAGCAACATCAGGTCGGCCGGGTCAACCGCGGCGGTCAGCTTTGGACCGTGCTGATGTTCGACCTGTGGCTTGAGCGGGCAAGGCAATGGGTCTGAGTTCCTACGTGCCGTGGTGGGCCAAGCTGGGCATCAAGCTTGGGCTCGCGCGCCTGCCTGTCCCCTACGCTCTCTGGAAACGCATCGGATTGTTTCGTCATGGCGAGATGATGGTTCCGGAGCGCGCGATCTCCGCGTTCGAGAGCCATTTTCAGTCCGCTGTGCAGAACGGCCGAGTTCCTGCGAAGTTTCACTCCCTCGAGCTTGGACCGGGAGACTCAGTCCTCTCGGGCTTCGTCGCCCGCGCGTTCGGTGCCGAAAAGGCATGGCTTGCGGATGCGGGGCCTTTCGCCGAAACCGACATTTCCGGCTGCCGCGCACTTCTCGAGTTGCTTGCCTCGCGCGGCCGGATTGTCGCCCCCCTGAAGTCGACAACCCTTCCAGATGCGATGAACGAATACGACATCGTATATCTGACGGACGGCACGAGGTCGCTCAGGGCGATTCCCGACCAGTCAATTGATTTCACCTGGTCTCAGGTGGTGCTTGAGCACATCTATCGCGACGAATTTTCAGCTCTAATGAAGGAACTGCGCCGGATCGTGGCGCCGGGGGGGATCGGTGTTCACAGCATCGATTTTCGCGATCACCTGGGAGGCGGCCTAAACAATCTCCGCTTTGGAGATGACGTTTGGGAGACCCAGGCCTTCCGAACCTCAGGCTTCTACACCAATCGCATTCGTCCCCGGGAAATGATCGACCTGATGGAGGCGGCCGGATTTAGGGTCGAGGTCATCTCTGAGCAACGATGGCCAAAAGTGCCGCTGGCTCGTGATCGGATGGCACCGCAATTTCGGGCTTTTGCCGATGAGGACTTCATGGTTTGCGAAATCCGCGTGATCATGAGGCCTGCGTGAAGGAGGCGTCTGTTCTCAATCGGAAGCGGTTGCTATTCGTCGTGACAGAGGACTGGTATTTTGTCTCTCATCGCCTGCCGATCGCCCGTGCGGCGCTGGCCGCCGGCTACGAGGTGTACGTGGCAACGCGTCTTGGCGAGAAGGCGGATGCCATCGTGCGCGAAGGATTCACGCCCATCGGCCTCAAGCGCATGCGGCGCTCCAGCCGAAATCCGTTTCGCGAACTGGCAAGCATCGCTGAACTGGTGACGCTCTACCGAAGCTATCGTCCGAACATCGTTCATCACGTAGCGATGAAGCCCGTCTTGTACGGTTCGGTCGCGGCACGGCTCGCGGGTGTGAGCGCAATTGTCAATAACGTCGCGGGATTGGGCTTCGTGTTCTCGTCCAAGGCAGTCTATGCGCAGACCCTTCGCCGCCTAATCGCTCCGTTATTAAGATATGCGTTGAGGCAGCGGCAGGCGTTGACGATTGTCCAGAACAGGGATGACGCACGGGTATTAGCCGATGACATCGGCGTTGCAGCGGAGAAGATACGTCTCGTCAAGGGATCTGGTGTCAATCTCGCAGATTTTTCCCAAATACGCCGCGAGAGTTCGCCGCCCATTGTGCTTCTGGCGTCCAGGATGATCAAGGAGAAGGGGGTCGAGGATTTCGTGCGAGCCGCAGCTCAGCTGCGTAAAGAGGGCGCGACTGCAAGGTTGGTGCTCGCGGGCGCGCCGGACCCCGAAAACCCGCACAGCATTCCTGAAGCCGTTCTCAGGCAATACCACGAAGATGGACTTGTCGAGTGGTGGGGACATCGCGACAACATCCCTGAGATCATCCGTGAGGCTGCAATCGTCTGTCTGCCGACCACGTACGGCGAAGGGATTCCCAAGACCCTGATCGAAGCCGCCGCCGGCGAGTGCCCCATCGTTACCTATGACGTGCCGGGGTGCCGGGAGATCGTGACCAACGGTATCAACGGTCTGCTTGTCCCCGCTGGCAACGTCCGCCGGCTCGCCGAGGCCATCGCGCAATTGCTGGCAGACCCGCAGCAGCGACGTCGTATGGGAGCGCAAGGTCGAAAGCGCGTCCAGGCGGAGTTCTCTCAGGAGATCGTCGTTGCCCAGACAATTGCGATCTATTCCGAGCTTTCGGTGCAATGAAGATCTTGGTCGTCGGAGCTTCAGGGTTTGTAGGCGGGCATCTCGTCCGTCGCCTCGCTGCCGATGGAATTCCTCTACGCGTCGGTGTCCATCGCAATCGAGGAAACCTACCGGCCGGAATCGACGTTGTTGAGAACGTTGATCTGGAAGGCTCGTTCGATTGGAGGTCTGCGGTCGCGGGATGTGATGTCGTTGCCCATCTAGGGGCGCGGGTGCATGTGATGCGCGAAAATAATGCAAATGCACTGGATGCATATCGTTGCGTCAACGTGGACGGGACTTTGCGTCTCGCACGTCAAGCCGCGGCTGCCGGCGTTCGCCGCTTCGTGTTTCTCAGCTCGGTCAAGGTATGCGGCGAATCCACAGCTCCGGACACGCCTTTCGACGAAACCGCAACGCCACACCCGCAAGACCCGTACGGACTGTCGAAGCTGGAGGCCGAATGTGGCTTGCTCGAACTTAGTCGCGCAAGCGGCATGCAGGTCGTCGTTCTGCGTCCGCCCTTGATCTACGGGCCAGGCGTACGCGCGAATTTTCTATCAATGATGCGTTGGCTGCGGCGCGGAGTTCCGTTGCCGCTTGGTAGCATCGAAAATCGCCGCAGTCTGATTGGTGTCGGCAACATGGTCGACCTGATCTGCGCTTGCTTGCGGCATCCTGCGGCGGCCGGAGAAGTCTTCATGGCCAGCGATGGCGAAGATCTTTCCACACCAGAGCTTCTGAGGAGGCTGGCGATGGCTCTCGACACAAAGGCTCGCCTGCTGCCCATTCCTGTAAGTCTATTGGAGGGTGCGGCCGCATTGGTAGGCCAACGGGCGTTGGCTCAGCGGCTCTGTTTTTCGCTCTGTGTTGACAGCCAGAAGGCTCGCAAGATACTCGGTTGGAGGCCGCCCTTCAGTGTCGATGACGAATTGCGGCGCACCGCGCGAGCGTTTCTAGGATCTCGCTAAGACAGGCGAATCAGGACCAGGGAAACGTTAGAGTCACGCCTTCGCTATACGGCGATATTCGAGTTCGCCGTCTGCCAGTAGTCTGACGACGTTCTTCATGAAGACCTTTGCTTCCCAGCCAAGAATCCGTTTCGCTTTAGCAGGGTTGGCAGAGTTGCACTTCAGATCGATCGGGCGAAGTAGGCTTTCGTCGAAGTCGATGTGCTTTCGCCAATCGAGTCCGAAGTAGCTGAATGCCTCGCGAACGAAGCTCTCGAGCGTATTGGTTTGACCTGTTGCAATAACGAAGTCTTCGGGTGTGTCGGCCTGGAGCATCATTGCCATGGCTTCAACATATTCCGGCGCCCAGCCGAAGTCCCGCGAGATGTGCAGGTTCCCAATGCGCAGGCTGTCGGTCTTCCCCTCGGCAATATCAGCGGCACCGGACACGATCTTTCGTGTTACAAAGCGCTGCGGACGCAACGGCGAGTCGTGGTTGAACAAAAGCCCCGAGCATGCAAACAGCCCGTGTGCGTCTCTGTAATTTGCCACGGTCCAAAATGCCGCGGCTTTGCCAACGCCATATGGGCTACGTGGACCGAACGGTGTCGATTCGTCGGCAGGCAAATCGGTATCGCCGAAGCACTCGCTGGAACACGCATTGTAGACGCGAGAGCTCAATTTCAATCGATGGACGGAATCGACAATATTGTGAGCGGTGAAAATTGTGGATTCGAGAGTCTGAATCGGTTGGTCAAATGACAGGCCGACGGAGGATTGACTCGCCAGATTGTATATCTCATCGGGAGTCGTGTCAGAAATGACATGCAGCACGCTGCCGAAATCGGTAGGGTCCACGGAATGGAGTGTCACCTGATCGCGGATACCCAGCCGGAGCAAATTCGCGAAGATGCCGAGTTCCTTGTCGCGTGATGTTCCGTGGATCGTATAGCCCAATTTGAGGAGATGCGCGGCCAACAGCGAGCCGTCCTGTCCGGATATTCCAAAGATTAGTGCCTTTTTGGGCATGACGAGCTGACTTCCAAACCGGTTTGTGATACTATAGCTAGCTCTAAATGTAAGCCGCCTCAAGGGCTAGCGGCTGGCGCGAGGCACGTCTCCAAAAGAAAGGGGATTGCAAGAGAGGGGCTTCCTAGCTAACGAGACGCTGCAGCGGAGTTTTTTGGTGGGGAGCGGACCGGCTTGCCGACTATCCGAAACATTGGCGTCATCGGCCTTGGCTACGTTGGCCTTCCAGTGGCGGTGGCGTTTGGTCGGGCTGGATATCAGGTTATCGGATTCGATATTAGCGCAGAGCGGATCGTCGAGTTGCGTCGGGGGGAAGACCGGACTCGTGAGATCGAGACGGCCGATCTGCATGCGACACGGATCGAATACACGGACGATCCGACACGTCTGGTCGCGGCAGACTTCTTCATCGTGACGGTTCCGACACCAATCGACGGTGCGAACAAGCCCGACCTTCGTGCGCTGTTGAGCGCATCTAGGTTCGTTGGCGGCGCCTTGAAGAAGGGAGACATTGTCGTTTACGAATCGACCGTGTTTCCCGGCGCAACTGAAGAGGAGTGCATGCCGGTTCTTGAGCGTGCCTCCGGCCTCAGAGCGGGTGTTGATTTCCATGTCGGATACTCCCCTGAGCGGATCAATCCCGGTGACAAGGAACATCGCTTCGAGACGATTCAGAAGGTGGTCTCCGCTCAGGATGCCGAATCACTCAGGATCGTTGCCGAGGTCTATGGTGAGGTCGTAACGGCAGGCGTCTACCAAGCGCCTTCGATTAAGGTCGCTGAAGCGGCCAAGGTCATCGAGAACACGCAGCGTGATCTCAATATCGCCTTCATGAACGAGCTCTCGCAGATCTTTCACGCGCTCGATCTCGATACTGGCGACGTGCTGGCGGCTGCCCGCACGAAGTGGAATTTCCTCCCGTTTCAACCTGGCCTGGTCGGAGGACACTGTATCGGGGTCGATCCATATTATCTGACCTATCGCGCCGAGATGGCGAAGTATCATCCTCAGGTCATTTTGGCGGGCCGGCGCATCAATGATGATATGGGTTCACGGATTGCGCGAGAGTGTGTTCGGCGCCTCCTGAAGAGGGGATCTCACGGCGGAATTGTCACGGTGCTGGGCGTGACGTTCAAGGAGAACGTGCCGGATTTGCGCAACTCTAAGGTCGTCGACATTGTGCGGGAATTGGAATCCTTCGGCATTAAGGTTCAGATCAGCGACCCTTGGGCAAACCGCGCCGAGGCCCTCCACGAGTATGGTATTGTGCTCTCCGATTACAAAGAGCAGCAATCGGCCGACGCGGTCATTCTCGCCGTCGCGCACGACACTTTCGTCAACATGGGCTGGCCATTCTTGCAGTCGTTACTGAAAGAGGGGCGGGGGCTAGTCATGGACGTTAAGTCTCGGCTGGACCGCGTGAGCAAGCCAGCCGAGATAGAGATCTGGCGACTTTAGCTCCTGAGCAGGTAACGGGCGCAATGACTGATCAAAAGATACTGGTGACCGGCGCCGCCGGATTCATAGGTTTTCACGTTGCGCATCGGCTTGCGTCGGCTGGTTGGGAAGTAATTGGTCTCGATATTGTCAACGACTACTATGATCCCACGCTGAAGGAAGCGCGGCTTCGCGTGCTGCAAGAGCTTCCATCATTCCGTTTCGTTAGGATGGATCTCGCCAATCGCGCCGCAATCACTCCATTCTTTTCCGAATCTCGCTTTTCCCATGTCGTGCATTTGGCGGCTCAAGCCGGCGTGCGATATTCTCTGGAGAATCCGCATGCCTACGTCGACGCGAACCTGCAAGGCTTCATGAACATTCTTGAGGGCTGCCGACATACGCAATGTCGGCATCTTCTCTATGCTTCGTCATCCTCGGTGTACGGCTCGAACAAGAGGCTGCCGTTCTCGGTGCACGACAACGTTGATCACCCGATCAGCCTGTACGCGGCTTCCAAGAAGGCAAACGAGTTGATGGCACATGCGTACAGTCATCTCTTCTCCTTGCCGACCACGGGTTTGCGATTCTTTACGGTCTATGGACCGTGGGGACGTCCCGACATGGCGATGTTTATTTTCGCAAAGGCGATCGTGGAGGGCAGGCCCATCAAGCTATTCAATCACGGGCAGATGTCGCGCGACTTCACCTACGTTGACGACGTCGTGGAGGCAATCGTCCGGCTGATCGACCGGCCCCCTTCTCCAGGGCAACAGGCCCCGACCGATGCTCCGGATCCTTCGCGCAGCGGCGCGCCTTGGAAGATCTACAACATTGGGAACAATAAGCCCGAGCAGCTGATGAACGTTGTGTCACTGCTCGAAAAGAAGTTGGGCCGTGTCGCAGCGAAAGAAATGCTTCCAATGCAACCGGGTGACGTCCCGGCGACATACGCTGACGTCGACGATCTGATGCGCGACGCTGGTTTTCGGCCATCAACCAGCGCCGAGGAGGGGATTAGCAAGTTTGTCGACTGGTACCGCGGATACTATCGAGTTTGACTTCGTTGCTCGGAGTGGTGGAGCCCTTTGTCTCGAAAGTGAGAGCACGTTTAAGAGTACCTTCCGCCATTCGCGACTGTTCAAAATTTGATTGCCCGCGGACGAGGATCAACGCCGACGCGCGGCCTGGACCATCTCAGCGGCCGAGCGCTTTCGCAGGAAGCTTGGGTCGGAGGACGTACGCAAAAGGGGGCGCGACCTCATTTGACCGCTAAAATTGCGTCGTAGATGAAATGCTGCCTCGAACCACTCTGGTGCTTGCCGAACCGGTAGGGGCGCCGGTGGTAGGCATGATGGCAACGCAGGCAGGCCGCTTAGCGTCGGCGGCACCCTGCAACGGATCCGGTTAGTGCCCGGATTTCAGCGCGGCGCTGGCTTTCCTATTCCAGGGGGCCGAAATCAGACTTCTCCTGCATGCATCCCGCGATCTAGCGCTAGCAGACGTAGGCGCGATATGGACCGCGATAGCAATTCGGGTCGGTGCTGCGCCCAAATTGATCTATGGTATAGGAATACGGCCGCCGATAGCGAGGGCGCTCGTACTCGTAGTAACCATGGCGCGGCCCGCCACAGACGTATACTTGGTTAGGTCCCCGGTAACAATCCGGATCCGTGCTCCGCCCATACTCATCCAAACCGTAAGGGTGCGCCCTTCGATAATACCCTTGAGCGTCTACAGGCAAAACCCACGTTGCCGTCACGCACAGCGCAACAATCACCGCAAACACGAGCCTCATTTTTTCCTTCTCCCGTTCGTCTCGACAAGATGTCGGCTACGGGCTGAATGAAATGTGAACGGCTGGGTGGTGCCGACCTGTTAGGACTTGAACTAAGGATCTCGGTCACTGAAGAGATAGTCCCCCAGGTAATAAATGCCGACAAAGGCGACTAGCCCTGCACCGGCTAGAGCGTATTTTGCCCAATCGGAAAAGTTGAACACTGCGGTGTCCGGCATAAGGTCAGAGAGCATCGATTGTCCCCATCGATCCGGCCAGCCCGAAGAAGTGGCACGATTTCTGAGTTCCGAAACTAACCTATGTTAGGTGCAGTGCACTAGGGAGCCGGGAAGAGGCTGTCAATCCTTCCAAGCGCGCGATATGCAGCCAGCCCGACCCATTCTCGACTGGCAAGATGCACAAGGAGCATTGAAGAGGCGAAGTTGCCGAAGTCGACCCAGGCGGTGTGCCCCGCCGTTAGCCAGCCGGTTGGTACAGGCTCCACCGGAAAGCCGGCGGCACGAAACAACCCAACCGCTCGAGGCATGTGGTACGCGGAAGTGACGAGGAGCCATCGCTCACCAGGAGCTGGAGAAGCAAGGGTCTTCGAGAAAGCCGCGTTCTCGGCTGTGTTGCGAGAATCGCCTTCAATTTGAACGCGATCCTTTGGCACGGCCAAGTCGGCAAGGATCTGGACCGCGTAATCGGCCTCGCGGATTGTGCTGGGCCAAAGCTCAGGATTGCCGCTCGCATAGATGATGCGAGCGGTTGGGTAGCGACGGGCTAGCTTCGCGCCGGTGATGAGCCGATCTATTCCAAGGTCCGAGGTCGGAAGGCCTCTGAAAGCAGATATCGCCGGCTTCGTCGCACCACCGAGAATAATGATGCCGGTCGGTGGGACCGGTCCGGGCACCCACGCAGGAAAGCGATCTTCCAATGGCTGAACCATGAGGCTCCCGACAGGGGTAAAGCCACAAACGGCGAGAGCCAGCAGTGAGAGGACGACAAGCTTCCGACCAGCAGAGGCGAAGCGCGTTAGGACTAGTAGACAGCCGAGGACGCCTACGATCGGCAAGAGATTTGGCAGGATGCTAACAACACCAAGCGTCTTAGACAGTAAGAACACAGGCGAGCCTCAAGGGCTAGTTGCGCTCCTGCGCAATAGCGTTTTCGAACTCTCTGACTTGGTCGATGTTGAGTTTCAGCACCAGCCCGCAGCACATAGCGAACGCGATCCATCCAATTGCAACAAGTTTCACGGCACCCCCCAATTAGAGAAGCAAATAGCTTGGGCTAATTAGGACAAAAGCGCGATCGATGGCAATCACGTAGTTGAGCTTCGATTTTTTATCTGGAGACTCGTCACCGCAGTGCGCCCTTGGATAAACAGAGCAACGGCCGCAGTGCCTCGCCATTTCGAGCACAATGCTGTCAGAAGGCCTTAGACCGTCCTTCTCCTGCGGTCGTGTGAAACACGGTTGCGCGAAAGCTGATCCAGAAACGTGACTGGGTCCAGCAGTTCCCCTGAACGTAACAAAATCGGAGCAAAAATTTACTCCGCACCCCGCTCGCTGAATAGATATTCGCCAACATAGTACAGTCCAACGAAAGCACACAAACCGACGGAGGCGGCACCATACAACGCTTTGTCAGTGTAAAGGAGCGCCTCGAACTTTTGCATCACCTCTATCAGCATCGAATCTTTCCTCGATCGCCAACCGGATGGTACTCTTAGGAGAATTTGGTTAACAAAGCATAACGTGCCGTTCTTCGCGGGGCTAGACGAACAAAGTGGCGACCAGTCAGTCTCCAATAGGGGCCTGTGTATTCACTTCGATCAAGACCTGCGAACCGTCCTCGCTTGCTGAGAGAACCCGCCAGTCGGATAGTTTGTAGAGCTCCACAAATTCGATCCAAGCCTTGAATTCGTGGTTGGCCGAGTAAAACTCGTCAAAAAGAATAAGATACCGATATTTGAGCACGCCGCAAATTGTATCTAGAACCGGGCGGGTAGAGATATATAGATCCGCGTCGAAATGGATTAGCCGCAGATCGCGAGGCCAGCCCTTTTCGATCAGATAACGTGTCACTGACTCGCTGAACAGGCCCGACTCAATCTGGACGTTTGGCTGTGGAGGCCGGGGAAAAGGGATTCCGCGCTCAAGGTTGGAGATGACCTCACGGCGTTTCTCGGGCTCATCAGCCCATAACTCGACGGGGCCACCAAAGCCTCTAATTGATCCCGCTGGCAAACCGTCCCACGATTCCGGTAGGCCTTCGAAGCAATCAAAACCTACCAAGTGAAATGCTTGTGGCAAGTGGTCTAGGAAATACTTGAGCGAACCGCCATTATTAGTACCCAACTCGAGGATAGTTCCCGACGAGGAGTTCCCATTAATCCAATTCAGAGCAACGTTCCAGATGGGGTGCTTTCCGGTCCTCTTGTTGAATGTCGGTACAATGATCACGCGATGATCTCTTGCGATCTTGTCGCGCCAAAATTGTTCGAATCGAAAAGTGTTCGCGATTTTTTGCACATTAAGGCCGAACAATTCAATCACGTCGATCGCCGCGGAGGGAAGCGAGGGTACTCGTGCCAAGACGCGCCGAAGCTTCCCCACATGTCGCGGCTTCTGAGCGAAAGGAGCGGTAGTAATGCCGAGCGGCAATTTTAGGTCTTGAGCCATCCAGTGTTCGCCCCCATCGTCAACAAGAAAATAGTTTGCAATCGGCATATGGTGCAAGTCGGAACAGCACAAGCATAAGACTTTGTCCAAATGCGCGAATGGCTACAAGCGAGCGGTCCGGCCGCTCGATTCACCCGCAGGCTAGCGGATTGACTTTGCTGCGTGTTAGAATGGTAAAAGGGCGAGAACACCGAGCTCTTTAAGGTGCCTTTTGGGGATTTTTAATGAACGCTCCGAAACCGATCCCTCTACAGTGGGACCGAGAGACGCTCAACCGGTTCTGGTCTTATTACTCAGGGACACCGGAACTCTACTTCAGTTACTCGAAAGGCGCGGACGTAGTTCGTCGTTGCGGATCTCTTCTCAAGTCTGGCGTTCGAGTTATGGATTACGGGTGTGGTCCTGGCTACCTACTTCGGCATCTAATCAGGACTGGTTGCGAGGTCTGGGGAGGCGACTTCAGCGAGGACGTAGTCGGCAAAGCCGGGCATGACATCATCGGTGTGCCGAACTTTCGTGGTATCCACACCATCTCCAGTCTTCTCGGGAGCGAGCAGTTTGATGTTGTGTTTCTCTTGGAGGTAATTGAGCATCTTGATGATGCCGCGCTCGACGAAACGATGGGAAACATCAATCAATTGCTCAGGCGAGGCGGTCGTCTGGTCGTGACGACGCCAAACGACGAACGGCTAGAAGAGAGCATCGTCTACTCGCCTGTTGCAAACGTCACATTTCATCGATGGCAGCATGTCCGAAGTTGGTCGTCGGTTAGCTTGAGCAGTTTCTTGCAGCGACGTGGTTATGATCCTGTGGTAAGCGCGGTCAATTTTCGAGACTCAAATGAATCCATATCCCTTCGAAACAGAATCGGCCGGTTCCTTCGTGACCGATTTGAAAAACCTGCCGGGCTCTATGCAGTCGCAACAAAGCTCTAGCGATAGCTTCGGCTTCCAGTGGGCCAAATTCAAGACAACTCAATTAGATAGCCACACTGGTCTTTCGCTCACGCTAACGCGCTTCTTCTCGAACACGAAATGGAAACCGAAAGATATCAACGGGAAGTCTGTTCTCGAAGCTGGATCTGGGGCCGGACGTTTTACAGAAGTTCTGTTGGACGCTGGTGCGATCGTCACGACCTTCGATGCGTCAATTGCGATCGACGTTAATCGCGAGAACAATGCTGGCAGGGGTGACGTGAAATTCCTGCGCGCGGACATCTATGACATTCCCGTGCCTAATGGATCGTTCGATTTCGTGTTCTGCTATGGAGTTATCCAGCATCTTCCGGATGCTGAGAAAGCTCTTGAATCGCTTGTCTCAAAACTAAAACCTGGTGGGCGCATCAGCATCGATCACTATCTGAAGACGTCGGCCCTCGATCCGTTCAATCAGCCCAAATACTTCTGGCGTCGCTGGACAGTTGGCATGGAGCCGGAGAGGCTTCTGCGCATAATCAGTGCCTATATGCCGGTTTGGCTTCCGATCAACACCTTGATCCAACTCATTCCATATTTTGGCCCCAAAATTGCGGCGCTGACTATGATTCCCTGCTGGAACTACCTTCGTTCGGGTTTGAACAGGCAGCAGCGGCTAGAGTGGGCCATTCTCGATACGTTCGACGCGTTATCACCCGCTTATGATACCCCTCGCACCCTCGAAGAGGTTCGCGAGCTGGTTGCCCGCTGTGAAGGGTTGACCGATATCAATGTATTCTATGGCAGCAATGGTGTGGTGGCCAACGCGGTCAAGCGTTGATTTTGGGCCGACAGGTACTGACAAGCCGTCTTTCGAGCGCTTCGGGCGGTGCCAAGAATTTCCTAGCAGTTGCTGTCTTCGTCTACCATCTGAACGTGCTTACGGGGCACTATAGATAAGCGAGAGTAAGTTAGCCCTCAAGAGGTAAAATAATACCGCAAAGATGATGAAGGAGCGCCGCTTAAGAAACGCAGATCAACATTTGGGGGCCGCTATTCGTCGTTGACCGCGCTAGCACAGAGATAGGCGCTATGGGCTTAAAGTGGCACGGCGTGTTGCGGCCGGGACCTTCGATTGTAGGCTACGATCGCAGCTATGTTATACAGGTTGCCAAGGGATTAGCTGTAGGTTCGTGACTTCGTCGTTGGCCAACAGTCACCCCACAATCGAAGACGATTACCTGCATTTCGAGCGTCGGTGACAACGTGGATTGGGCGATTGCCATTGCTGCGATTTTCCTGTTCGTCGGTGGCCATGGTCACTTTGCGTTCGGGCTTATGCTTCTCGCCGTTACTGTTGGCGTAAGCACCATCGCCGTACGTCTTCACCAAGAATTTCCGGAGTCCGGGTGGCTCATGCCGAAGTTGCTGTGTGTGGCGGTCTTCTCAGCCGCTGCTTTCTGTCTCGGTAATTTTCTAGGCTTCCTGTAGCGTCAGCAAGCAACGAGTCGCATTGCGCATGTGGAGCCAAACGCGACAGCGCGTGAACTATGCCATACATGGGCCTTGGAGCGCTCGGCTGCTTTGCAAGAGCGGGTTGCAATCGGATCTCGGGCTTCACTGTGTGGAGAATAGGTCTGCGCCCTCCGGTATTGCAAGGTTCGGGCTCCTATAATAGCTTGCCAATGATCTCAAGGACTAAAGGCCTAAGATGTCTTTGGGCTGCAATCCGATCTAATCCGTCACTCAACCTGAGTAGCGAGCTTCACCTTTGCTTGGCAATTGTGCGACAAGTAGCTTCTGCCGCGATGCGGTTCTAAGCGAAAGGGCAATCTGTCTGTGCAAGCAAGAAGGTAACGTAATATGAATGCGCGGATCGCTCTCATCACAGGCGTGACGGGCCAGGACGGCGCCTATCTCGCTGAATATCTGCTGTCGCTCGGCTACGTCGTGCATGGCATCAAGCGGCGGTCTTCGTCATTCAACACCGCGCGCGTTGATCATCTGTACCAGGATCCGCATATCGGGAATGTACCTTTCCTCATGCACTACGGCGACATGACCGATTCGACGAATCTAATCCGCCTAGTGCAGCAGATCCGCCCAACGGAGATCTACAATCTCGCAGCCCAGAGCCATGTCGCGGTTAGCTTCGAGAGCCCAGAATACACCGCCAACGCCGACGCGATCGGTGTGTTGCGCCTTCTGGAAGCGATCCGCATCCTCGGCATGGAAAAGGAGACGCGTTTTTATCAGGCCTCGACCTCCGAGCTTTACGGATTGGTGCAGGAGATTCCGCAGAAGGAGACGACGCCTTTCTATCCGCGCTCGCCTTACGGCGTTGCCAAACTCTACGGCTACTGGATCACCGTGAACTACCGCGAGGCCTATGGCATGTTTGCCTCGAACGGTATCCTTTTCAACCATGAGAGCCCGATACGCGGCGAGACTTTCGTAACGCGCAAGATCACGCGCGGCGTTGCCCGCATAGAGGTGGGATTGGAGGAGACGCTCTATCTCGGCAATCTCTCCGCCAAGCGCGACTGGGGCCATGCGCGGGATTACGTTGAGGGCATGCACATGATCCTCCAAGCCGACAAGCCTGACGATTTCGTGCTCGCCACCGGCGAGATGCATTCGGTCCGTGAGATGGTCGAGTTATCTTTTGCCCAAGTCGGCCGCCGTATTGTCTGGCGGGGCAAGGGCATCGAGGAGACCGGCGTGGATGAATCGAGCGGCAAGACGGTTGTAAAGATCGATCCGACCTATTTTCGGCCGACCGAAGTCGATCTCCTGATCGGCGACGCCAGCAAGGCGCGCCAAGTGCTCGGCTGGAAGCCGAAGAGGACGTTCGCTCAGCTAGTCGAGGAGATGATGGCAAGCGACTTGGCCGAGGCGAAGAGCGACGCGTCCCATGGCAAACGCTCAATTTGAGCTCAAGGGCAAAAGCGTCTACGTCGCCGGCCATCGCGGTATGGTAGGAAGCGCGCTCGTGCGACGGCTGGGAAGGGAGGACATAAGGCTCGTCACTATGGATCGGCGTGAGTTGGATCTTTGCAATCAAGCTGCGGTGTTCGATTGGTTCGCTAAGGTGCGTCCGCAAGTGGTATTCCTGGCTGCAGCCAAGGTCGGCGGAATCGTCGCCAATGACACGCTACGCGCCGAGTTTATCTACGAAAACATCTCGATTGCGGCTAACGTGATCCATGCTGCGCATTTGAACGGTGTTGAGAAGCTAATGTTCCTGGGCTCCTCCTGCATCTATCCAAAGCTTGCCGCCCAGCCCTTGCGCGAGGATTCTGTGCTGTCGGGCCCGCTGGAGCCGACCAACGAACCTTATGCTGTCGCGAAGATCGCGGGCATCAAGATGGTGGAGGCTTATCGCAGCCAATATGGCAGCGACTTTATTAGCGTGATGCCAACCAATCTCTATGGCCCGGGCGACAGCTATGATCCTGAATTAAGCCACGTGGTGGCGGCTCTGATCCGTCGCTTTCACGAGGCAAAAGTTTCGGGCACGAAGAGCGTCCTAGTATGGGGTACTGGTACGCCGCGGCGCGAGTTCCTCTATGTTGATGACATGGCGGATGCCTGCGTTCACCTCATGAAGAACTATTCGGGCGCGGAGCTAATCAATGTAGGCACTGGCGAGGATATCACTATTGCGGAGTTCGCACGCCTCGTCGCTCGGATTGTAGGATACAATGATGAAATCAGCTTCGACACTTCTCGGCCCGATGGTACACCCCGTAAGCTGCTTGACGTTAGCCGCTTGGCAAGGCTGGGCTGGCGAGCGACGACCTCGCTTCAGGACGGCCTTGAGCGCGCCTACGCGGCGTATTTGTCGCAAGTATAGATGCGGCGAGTGCACATCTAATTCTTGCGATTTTAGCCAACAAGCGGATCTACCGAAGCAACTCGTTCACCTTTCCACCCGCAACGCCAGCTTCTATTCAACTCGGGGCAGTTTTCGCCATCCGGTCTGACTTGCTTGAAATCGGCTTTGCAGCTCAGCTCTTTATGGTCTGACGTGGGGCTTCGTGATGGTTCGTCCTTCTTTGCCGCCCCCTTCGAGTCCGAGTGTGGCTGCCTGGGCTCGCGCTCGGCCGTCGAAGATTCTTGATCTCCTTCAGCAACATCAGGCGTCGAAGCTGTGCCCCGTTCAGCAGCGATTCAAATAGCACCAGGATCTCGCGTGCTTGAACGTAGGCTTCCATGTTGATCGCATGTTGATCGAAGCCATAGGATCGAAGACGAGCCTCGATATCGAGCGCAGCAGAAGGATCTAGCTGCCAGTCCAGCGCGTTATGGACAGTGTAGATTTCGGCTGCGTCCTGGAAGTCCGGAGCAATGCCCACCACGTCGATTCGGCGAAGCGTCATCTCCACAGCCTTTTGGCGATAGGTGCTCAGAAGCCTATGCCGCAGAATCCAGTAGCGTTGCATGTCCCAGGAGAGTTCTGCGATGTCGATAGCAAGCAGCCACTCGACGGCAGACTGGGGATCGAGGTCGCGGAAGATGGCGGACTGAAGAGCCTGATAGTGGTCGATGCTCTCGCCAGGAAGCAGTTGGGGCGGGGGACACAACGCCTCGAACTGAGGTGGCAGGACGCTCGCCGATAGCTGCTGACCGAGGTTGATCGGACCATTCATTGACCCCGCGCCTCCAAACCCGAACGAGAGGGCTCTGCACCGACATTTGCGCCGTTCGCCAGGTGGACGGGACTCGCATCCCAAAGCTCCTTTGCGATTGGCAGCGGCGAAATTTGCAGATTGGTCCACCAGGCTCTTTCGTCTCCGTGCCGGTGCAGGGATAGGTGATGGGATCTGCACAGCGGTACGGTAAATTCGTCACTGACTTTGCGTCCTAAGGTCCGCGCTTGAGCGAACTTCAGGTGATGTGCATCAGAGGGGGTCTTCTGGCAGACCAGGCAACCTTGGGCGCGGATGAAGGCGAGGTGATCCTTGCTTCGTCTTCGTGGCGGCTCCTTTGGGAAGGCGAGGCCGACTTGCTGTCCAGAAGCGGTGTTGGCAGCGGCATGCGCCTCGTCGGATATCCCCGAAGCATGCTGCTCAGGTAGAAATGGCCCGGCTGCCGACACAGGCCGCTGGTCTGTTAAATCGAATTCAAGAGGGGCTATTTGCTCGCCTCTCTTTTGGTAGGCGGCCTCAAGTACGCGAGCGTCCGGCTCAAGAAGGGTGTTCTTGAGGGGGAGGCTGGTCTTTGCCCAGGCGAGCAGTCCATCGCTGTCCTCTCGGCTGGCCAGCTCGCCCAGGAGCCGGTCCAGGAGCTCGGCGGAGCGCTCGGGGGACAACATGGGCGGGCGGTTCAGGACGGCGCTGGACGGCCTTCGCTTCGGTCCTGACTCGGCCTGCGGCTCGGGGGCGGCGGGAGGCCCCGTAGCGACGTCAGGTGCGTCCAAATCATCCTCTCCGGCGATCCCGACGAGGGCAAATAGGGCATACCGGCGGGCATAGGTCAGCGCCGCGCCCATCCGGTGCGGCGCCTCGACTTCCTTGGGGGCGCAGACCGGTAGGTCCGAAGAAATCCATTCCCCGGAGGCGTGGGCGAGCAGGGTGGTGAGATGGATCTGGCCGGTGATCTGTTCGATCCGGGTGGTCTGGATGGTGGCGATCTCCTGCTGGCTGAGGGTCTTGCGGACGATGTCGAGGCCCGAGGCGAGGGAAGCGTACCGGAAGCTTCGATCATCCTCCCGCGGGAAGGGCGACCGGATCACGGCAGTCAGGGTCTTCTCGGGGTTGGTCAGTTCAGCCTGGGCCCGGGCGAGGGCCGCAGCAAGGGTGCCGATGCGTTCACTGGACTGATGCATGGGATCCCTCCGCCGCCTGGGCTTCGAAGCTTATCGCGCCGGCCTTGGAGCGCTTGGCCTTGATGCCATGGCCCGCCGCCTCCTTGGCGTCCTCCGGCATGAGTTTCTTCAGATCGGCCTTGGCGGTTTCATGCTCACTGTGCGCCTCTCGGGTTCGAAGATAGGTGGCCGCCAGCTCCGCCCATTGGTTGGACGTGGACATGTCGACAACCCTGACCGCTTCCAGTCGGGGGCGCGGCGTCTCGATGTTGAACAGGATAGGCAGCTCGCCACTTTGGACGCAGCGCCAAAACTTCTTTTCGGCAGTGAGCAGCAGATGCTGATACAGCGGGTCGGCATGAAGCTTGATCTCGACCCATTTGCCGCCACCGGTAATGATCGAGAGAACGGCCGTGCGGGATGCGGTCACCCACATGTTGTGCTGCAACTGGGCCATGTGCTTTTCGGCCGCGACCTCCTCGGTGAAGGCCCAGGGCAGCATGAACTTGGCTTCGAAGACGGCGCCGGTCTGCTCGACCGTCCCGTCCAGCGTGGCCGCCATCCATTTGTGGACGGGATGGCGGACGCGCTTTTGGATGTCCTTGACCGTGTGCCCGCTTGCGCGTTGATACCAGGCGCGATTTAAGACCTCGGTCACGGTGCCGAGTTGGACGATCAAGTTGTCGCCGAGGTCTTCCGGCTCAATCTCGCCGCGCTTCTCTCGCCATAGGCGGACGAGGTCCTCCTGGTCATTCCCCATAATGATACGGGCGTCCGAGCCACCGATGAAATGTCGCCGGTCGTTCGGGTTGAACCTGATGATATGATGCTGTGGTTCGATTTGGCCGTCACTCTGCACGCTACGCACTGGTATCTCCTACTCCAAGAACAGCGGCGCTCTTCGCCGCACTGCCTGAAGCCTCGCGTCTGCGAGGTGAGATACCGGCGCTACAATCGGAGTTGGTGCGCGGCCGAATCAGTAACGCTCCAATCGCGTGGGAACGCCAGTCCTTTCTGCAGCAATCTTGTTGCTCGTTATAACGGCTGGAATTGCTCTTGTTCTCGCCTTTCGAGGGTAGGGATGACGATGAGGCTACCCAGCATCAAAACGACAAAACGAAGCCAATCTATGCCCCGAGGGCCGCGCGGCCCGCCCTAGAAGCCTGTTCAACCGCGTCGGATGTGTTGAAATGAAGCGGTGATTGTCGGAAGATCGCCAATATCCCCTCAAGCGTGAGCTGATGAGCTTGATGCGTCCGGCAGTGTTTTTTGATCGTGATGGCGTCCTCAATGAGGACGACGGCTACGCTTTTGATCCGGACAAGATTCGGTGGGTCAAAGGAGCCCAGCAAGCAGTAAAAGCAGTCAATGACGCCGGTTATTTTGCGTTTGTCGTGACAAACCAGTCAGGAATCGCGAGAGGGTTTTATGAGGAGCGGCATGTTCGCAATTTGCACGAATGGATGTCGCGTGAACTTTCTGTTGTGGGTGCGCATATCGATGCGTTTGAGTTCTGCCCCCACCATCCCGACGGCTTGATTGAGCGCTATCGTGTCCTCTGCAACTGTCGCAAGCCGCAGCCTGGGATGATTGGAGTCCTGCTTGAGCGTTATCCGGTGGATATCGACGCTAGCTTTATGATCGGGGACAAGCAGAGCGACCTTGCAGCAGCGCAAGCGGCCGGCATCGCAGCCCATCTATTTGATGGGTCTAATCTCCACACCTTCCTTGCTCCATTGCTGACAGGTCAGCCTTACAGCCCTCCTCAACAATCACCGTCGCATCGCGGAGACGCCGAAACGTAAGAGTTGTGCGGTCGATTGCTAGCTCGGGAAATGAAGGAGGGAACTTGGCGTCAAAGCGACAAGTCGAAGCCAATCGTGCGAACGCCGCGAAGAGTACCGGCCCGCGAACCAGCACCGGGAAGGTCATCTCCAGCCGCAATGCTTATCGGCATGGCTTGTCTCGCTGGGACGATTCCGACGGTTCTGGTCTCGCCAGGTTCGATGCGGTTTTTGCGGAGGAATTCAAAGGCGCGGGAATGGAGATCGCGCTTCAAGATCTGGTTCAAGCCAGGAATCGGCAAAGTCGGTTGCGAGCTATCAGGCTGGGGCTGATCTTGGCCGTGATTGAGAAGGCTGAGCCAAAGCAAATGAAATTTTTGTCGTGCTTGGAACGATATGAGAAAGTTGCCCTGTCGCGGCAGCGGCGAGGCCTCAAACGCGTGAAGCGAGACAACGGATCAGCAACATCGAAGCGGAAGCAGAATAGGTCCAGCTATTAGGGCCTGTGTTCATAAAGGTTGGCTGCCGATGGTTAAGCGGAAGTCGTTCGCTCGGCCTGCATCGACCGCTTATGACTCGAAGCGGACCTTAGAAGTCGTCTTCGTTTGGCCGAACGGCGGGCCATTGAGAACCCGCAAATGAAGCCCGACAGTCTACACCAGCGTCAGACCACCCGTAATTTTCCCAGCGTCAGGAAAAAGCCCGGCCGCATAACGGCCGGGCTAAGGATTACTGGAATGGGGTATTCAGAACCTTAGTGCCGGGCAACGCTCGGTCCGCCAAAGATGTAGTTTACGCCGACCCGAACCGTGTCGATGTGACCATCCGACTCGACGTGCCTGAAGGCGGCCGGAAATCCAGGATAGCTGAAGTCCCTGGCAACATTGTCGAACTGCAGATGCTGATATTCGACCTTAGCAGTCCAGTTGGGGGCGAACATCCATTCGACACCGGCACCCGCTACCCAGCCGTTGTTGAAGTTGGAGGCTGATGCAACCGCTCCCGTCAGAGGTGAAGGGCTCGGCCCGCCCGGGCAGATACCACCGCCCGCGACAACGCACGTAATGGTCCGGTCGGTGCTGGTGTGGCTCCAAGCCCAACCACCGGTTCCGTAGAGAAGGACGTTATTGATGACATAGCCGATGCGGCCCCGGACAGTTCCGAAGTCTTCGGTCTTGCCAAATGAAGAGCCGCAACCTGTCACGGTACAAGCATTCGTGGTGCCCTTGATGTCGGCCACCGAGCCATCGGCCTCAATACCAATCAGCCAGTTTGGGGAGAATTGCCAGTTGTAACCGATCTGGCCGCCTCCAAAGACGCCATCTGACTTGCTCGTCGTGGTATCGAGCAGAACACCCGCGGCACTGAAGGAGTCGTTGCTGGAGCGACCCCAGCCGTATCCAACATGGCCGCCGATATAAAATCCGGTCCAATTATAAACCGGAGCGGCGATCGGTGGGGCCTTGGTGTAAGGACGGGCCGCCATATCCGCGGCGCTTGCGGGAGCCGACAGACCCAAAGCCATCGCCCCGGCCGCAAGTACTAGAAGCTTTCTCATGCGAGTATCTCCCCAAAAGAAATTCTGAAAACGGCGCAAATGCCCACCTGTTGTTGAAGATTAACCCGTTCGTGCTCAGGTTGCTGTAGCAAGCTGGCAACACTTACTGCCGAAATACGCAAGGGTTCTCAACGTCGTAATAGCGGGGGAGGAACCTTAAGCACTCCAAAGTGCAAACTGGGACATCGGCACAGGAGCCGACGGCCTTGATGGTTAGAAGTAGCAGTTGGAAGCAAGCCGTGGGGCAGAGCCCATCCAGGTGCCAGCATTTCGAGCCAGCCTTCTCATGCCCCTCCATGTCACCTAGGGTGCTCCCGTTGGTTTTCACGATCAACGCGGTCCTCTCGCTCAACCCTCTTGGTTGTCGGGAATGCCGCCCCAACCGATAAGGCTGCCGATGCTTGGCACGCTGTCCGCCCACATCTAACTCTGGGGTCTCGTTCGGTAACGAACAAGCCTTGTCCTAGATTTGGATTGATCGGTCACCGATCGAAGCTTCCGTTCAAGGCTCATCTGGCGAAGTTGCGCCTCGTCGGTCGGTAGTCCGCTCGTTGAGCCAGAGCGGACCAGATTTGCTCCACCTGAGTTCTTCGTTTTGACCCTGTTGCAGACCTTGGTCCGCCGACCCGGACCTCCGGAAGCAGCCAATATGTGACAGACATCACAGATCTGATACTTGCCTTCCGGCAGGCTATGAATACGCTGCTCACGTTTGATCTGGGGCTGCAATGGGCGCGCTTCGTTTTTTATTGATGATTTTTGCTATGTGGGTCGGATGCGGACCGGCAATGGCCGAGCGGCGCGTCGCGTTGGTGATCGGCAATTCGGCATACAAGAACGTCAACAAACTCATAAACCCCTCGAACGACGCCGCGCTGGTCGGGGGGATGTTTAAAAAGGCGGGCTTCGAAAGCGTCGACATCAAGCTCGACGTGAACGCGGCCGACCTGCGCCGGGCGCTGCGCGAGTTCGCAGGCAAAACGCGCGAAGCCGAGGTCGCGGTCATCTACTATGCGGGGCACGGCATCGAGCTGGACGGGAACAACTACCTGATTCCCGTCGATGCGATGCTGGAAAGTGATGGCGATGTGCTCGACGAGACAGTCGCCCTCGATCGCGTCCTGTTCGCTGTCGAGCCCGCGAAGCAGCTGCGCCTGATTATACTCGACGCCTGCCGCGACAACCCGTTTGCAAAGACCATGAAGCGTACTATCGCGTCGCGCGCCATCGGCCGCGGCCTTGCCAAGGTCGAGCCGACAAGCCCGAACACCATGATTGCGTTCGCGGCGAAGGCAGGCTCGACGGCCTCAGACGGGGAAGCGAAGAACAGCCCGTTTGCTACCGCGCTAGCAGACCGTCTGCCGACCCCGGGGCTCGACCTTGGTAAGGCCTTTCGCTTTGTGCGCGATGATGTGCTCAAGAGCACCGGCAACAAGCAAGAGCCTTTTGTCTACGGCTCGCTCGGCAGTGACGACCTGGCCCTGGTTCCGGCGAAGCCGGTCGCGACCGGACCACAGGCGAATCCGCAAGATGCGGTTCGCCGCGATTACGAGCTGGCGCTACAGGCGGGTGATCGCGACGCATGGGAAGCGTTTCTTCAAGCCTATCCTGAAGGTTTTTACGCGAACCTTGCCCGGGTGCAATTGAAGAAGATCGGGGCCGAAGATGCCCGGGCCATCGCAGCAGAGAAAGCCAAGCACGCTGAAGACGAGAAGGCGCGGCTCGTGGCGGAGCGCGCTAAGAAGGCCGAGCAGGACAAGGCTGCAGCCGCTGCAAAGGCTGCCGAAGATGCCCGCATCCTTGCCGAAAAGACCAAGCAAATCGAGGACGCCAAGGCGGCGGCCGCCGAGCAGCGCAAGAAGGATGCAGAAGCGGCGGTCGCCAAGGCGCTCGCCGACAAGCAGGCCGCTGAAAAGGCGCTCGCCGAGAAGATTGCAGACGACAAGGCAGCTGCCGAGCTTGCTGCCAAAGAGGAGGCTCCGCGCGTCGCTGAGCAGAAGGTCGCGGCCGTGGCCCTAACTCAATCGCCGCCCTCTCTGTCGTCGCAGGAGACTGCCAAGCTCGTGCAGTCAGAACTCCGCCGCGTCGGATGTCTCGCGAGCAATGCGGATGGCGACTGGAATGCGACCTCGCAACGCTCGCTGGCCTTGTTCAACAAGCATGCCGGCACTAAATTCGACGCCAAGCAGGCGAGCTTCGATGCGCTGAGTGCCATCAAGGCAAAGTCGGGCCGCGTCTGTCCGCTGGTCTGCGACCGCGGCTTCAGGGCCGATGGCGACAATTGCGTGAAGATCACATGCCGCGCGGGCTATCGCGTCAACGACGACAATGAATGCGAGAAGATGCAGGACAAGAAGCCGGTAGCGACACGGGAGGATGTGAAGCCGCGAGACGAGGAGAGGAAGAGGAGAGAGGCTTCTCCTGCGAGGCCGCAGGCTGCGGGACAAATATTCTGCACCGGCACCATTTGTCGTCCGGTTCAGAAAGGCTGTCGCCTGGAGACCGCTTCAGGCGGGGTAGGTCCTACGGCGGCGGCGGGTAGGCAAGCGGAAGTTTGCAACTAGCGTCGGCCCGGCTAGGCGCTCCAATCCGGGAGACTGAACCGAACCTCTGTTGCAGATCGAAGCGAAAAACATCGAGCGCGGCGCTTTTGCAGCCGGCCTGTCCCGCCCGGGCCGCAGCGTTCGTGCGCAGATGCACAGAGCTGAGACCAGAAGGTCCGCACGCCGCCGTTGTGTGGAGCCCGGGCTCCGCAGCGCGCCCTGCTACGAGGCGCTTCAGCAGGCCTGTGGCACAAAGCGAAGTCTCCGCGAACTGCTACTCCTGAAGGTGGTCATCCAGAATCGCCGTCTCAATTGGAACGAGCGATCGTCGTTCTCGTTGTTGCACGGGCAGATTTCCGGTATTGGCCCTTCGGCGAAGTGGCAGTATCCCTCCACGAAGCCCGCTTATTGAGGCATTGCGGACGAGATTTGCTCAGGTTGAGTTCTTCGCATTTTGACCCGAAGCGGACTTCAGCCCTTTATTGAGTAAATGTGGCTCCTCAGCCGCAGCAAAACCCAGCTTACGCAATTGGTTTAGGCGGGGAACATCGTCCCGATTGGACGGTTCTTGCAGAACTGCTAGTATCTATTCGAAGTTCTGGGGTTTGCATGAACTACATTTTTCCGCTGCTGGCACTAGCCATCACCGTGGGCCTGTTTGTGCTCTATGCGATGCTGCGGCCGTATTTGCATCGATCTCGGCCGGCCGATGAGATCCTTCACTGGCCTGATACGGGCCTGAGATAGGCAAGTAGGCCGTCAGGTCTGCCATTGTGGGTCGGCACACGACGTTGCCGTCGGAAGTCGCATCGAAAAACCCGAAATTGAAGCTTGCATCGTCGGGCAAAACACCGGTTTATGGGGGGCTGGTCCAGTAATGGGAGCCCAGCCGATGGCCGACGAATGCAAGGCGTTATCTGATCTGCCGGAATTAGCCAAGCTCAACGGGGAATTTCGCAAGAACTATGGAAGGCTTCTCGGTGCATTCCTGTATCTGCGTTCGATTAGCGCCGCCCGCGGACGGTCCTGGTTCTGGACCGCTTTGCTTTCAGCCATTTGTTCAGCGGCACTGGCGTGGCTGGGGAGACGGGGCGTCGCGTTGTGAGCCGCAGATTTCAGGCTGAGTGGCAATCGACGACGTCGACCCGTATGGCTTCGGCCATACTCCCCCGCTGCGGAGAATCATGGACGGTGGTGCACTCAGGCATGAGCAATGTTCTAAGTGCTATGACGAGTTCTCGTCCGCAAAGCGCTAGGATGTAAGCTTCTGCGCGCGAGGCTGAGCTAAACCATTCCGCCGAAGTCGATGCCTTCCTTTGCGAGCTCCTCGGCTTCCTCGGCGGAAGCGGCCGGCTTCGTATCAAGGTATGGGTGCTCGGAAGCCGGCAGGATGGTGCGAATATTCTGGCCATCCGCCCGCGTGATACGGGCAGTCCAGCGCTTATGGCCGTGCTCAACTCGCTGGATGTGGTACTGCTTGTACGTAATCATAACTCTCTAACGCAACTGTCTTGAGACCGGTTGTTCTTTTAGCCATAAGGGATGCCGCCGCACAATAGATCTTAAAAGTTTCGTTAAGATCGCACGGAACCGGCAACCCCATGAGATCGAGGGTTCAAAGAAGACCCACCGGTCTGGGAGCGGGTAGGAAGAATGCAGATCACCGGAGTCAGCGGCGGCGTCCGTGAGAAAGTCTGGTTTTGGACGGCGTTGCCCTCGGCTTGCCCTGCGCACCCGGCGCGGCTTGGGAGGTGGACCGCGCTCCCGCAAGCCGGCGGGCGATGGCCTTAACGAGGCCAGTTGCGGTTTTAAAGCGCAGAATTCCTCGTCGCGCTCGCGCAGCTTCGGAAAAGCGGATCGTGCGCTTCACTTTGCCGTCCGTCGGCAACAGTACGTAATCGAGTATGGCCTTGTTGTGCTCTGACAGGCGGATCGCCGCGATCCAGCCATCGGGAAGGCAAGCCTCGCGCTCGATGCTCCAATGCGGTGCATGGCTGGGCTTTCGGCGGGGTGTCCACCGGGCGGCCCTGACGGATAGACAGACTGTCCGGTTTACACGTAGGCAATCGCTCCAGCCGCCCGAACTGACGTGCCCGCCTGCCGCCTCAATCGCGGCGGCCGCTTGTTCGACAAGCTTTGCCCTGAGCTTGGACCAAACAGGACGAGCGTCCAGGAATTCGTAATTCCGCTTCGGAGTGTAGCCGAGCAACCGATAAAGATTTCGAAAATTGCCGAAGTGCGTTTGACATGTTGCAGAGCAGGGGAGCCCCGCAGTTCGATCGATGATGGCGGGCGTCAAGCGGCCTTCTTTGATAAGAGTTTTGCGCAACCGAACAAGCATCTCCTCCTCCGTAAGATCGACGCGCCGCTCTTCGATAATCTTCCTGACGCGGATGAAGAGCTCGCGATCGATGATGGGTTCGATGCAGCCCTCGCTTCTGATCCATTGTTCGGGAGGATTTTTCACGGCGGCCTGCCGCAGTTTCTGGGACTTTCGATTGAAGATGAGGTTTCCGATATAGCTCTCGTTTCTGAGAACAATGCCAACGGCGGCGCGAGTCCATGGCGCGCCCGTACTCGAGACGAGCTCTTTCTGATTGAGCTCCCAAGCGATGACCGTCTCCGACCTAACCTCCAAGAACCTTCCGAAGATCCACCTGACGACAGCGATCTCCATCGGGTCACCCGGTCTTATGCGGATGTGGTCGGTGAGGATGTATTTCCGCTCTCCCTTCTTCATCACTCGTCTGGTTTTCATATTTTCGTCGACGAGCTCCCGCACCAGCGCATAGCCGGCTCGGCCGCATGGCTTATAGCCGAGCCGCGCAAGCCGACATTGGCCGGCGTAGACCTTTGCGGAAAGCTCCCGGCTGTATTCGGCCGCCATCACTCGCTTGATGTTCTTGACGATGCTTGCCAGCATGCTCCCATCATTCTCGAACTGCTCCGCGCAATAGGCAACCTTGATGCCGGCGCGTCTGCACACGAACTCGTAATGCGCGCTTTCGTCAACGTCTTGAAAGCGTCCCCATCGGCTGACGTCGAAGACCAGGAGATGGCCAAAATCCGCCTGTTGGTTCTCGACATCCTCGAGAAGTTGAAGAAGCCCTGTCCTGTTCTTGATGAGAAGTCCGCTCTCACCCTCGTCCTTATAGGTTCGGACCAGCGTAAGGTTGTGGGCGTGCGCATATGCAGCGATGACAGCGGCCTGATTCTGGATTGAGTACTGCTGCCGGTCGGTCGACATGCGGACATATTGGGCTGCACGAACATTGAGCAACGCTCTTGGCAGATGAGCCCTGTGAACGATGAGCGCCGTACTCATTCTTCACCTCATCCCACGCGGGACACGGGGAAATAGAACTCCTTCGGCTTCAACTCTTCAAGACGGATCTTGTGACGGCGTGCCGAACCCGTTGTTGCGGGTGCGAAGGAATTTGGATTGGCGCTAGAGGTCCGCCGTGATCATTCGGCCAAGCAGCGCAACAGCGTCGTGAAGGCGATCCGCCTCGTAAATGAGTTGCTCAATGCCCATGGAGACCCGCACTGCTTCCTCGATGCTGCCGGCCTCGGCACACGCCTGCGCCGCCTTGGCGATGCGTTGGGCTTCCGTGAGCTTGGCCTGCATCTCCCCGAAGCACGCCTTGATCACCGGTGCGATAGCTTGTGGATCCATTTATCCGCTCGCTGCATGGTTGGTGGACCATGCACGCTCTGACCCGCCGCGAAGTCCAGTGGATTTCGAGCGATTTTTTGGACTCAATGAGGGTGTGTTGGAACGCAGAAGGATACGGACCGCCCGCATGGCGCTATCGGAGCAGACTTGTCTGGCTAGCTAGCGTGTCTTGGTTTGCAGGAACCGGCGCAATAGTTTGATTGGGTCGGCCCCCAATGCCTCGGCAATGACGATGAACTCAATCACGTCCAGACGGCGCTCTCCGCCCTCATATTTCGCGACGAAGGACTGCGGTTTGCGGAGCTTCTTGGCCAAGGCCTGCTGACGCATACCCGCTTTATGTCGCGTTGCGACAAGAAGGGCGATCAGGCGGGCATACTCGGCGGATTTGAGGGACTTTTCCATGGCCGCCGGGGCTTTGCGATTCGGCGGCAGTCAATTTGATCCCGTATCGGGATTATCCCAAAATAGGATCGTGTTAACCGTCCGGTGTGAAGCTGAGCGACGGGGCGCGCTGTGCGCTGGACTTGTGCGGCGGGTGGAGCGCAACTGCAGGCATCGTTGAACCCAAGGAGTTTCACAGTGCTACTCGAACTGAATCAGAATCCCACCATGCCCCATTCCTACGCCTCCAGCGTTCGGGAGCAGGCGATTTTCCATCTCTTGCTCGGGGAACTCATGGCCGCACGTTGGCGGCAGGGCCTCCACGATATCGAGGTGCTCAAGAGCGAGGTCGATCGGGGTGGCTACGATATTGTGTTGGAAGCCAATGGGGTGCTCCGGCACATCCAGCTGAAGTCGACCTTCTCCGGCTCGGCGGTCCGGCACGTGACGGTCAGTACGCGGTTGCTTGATAAGCCCAGCGGCTGCGTCATTTGGCTCGAGGTCAACCCGCGCACGCTTGCGTTGGAGAGTTACCTCTGGTTTGGCGACCGACCGGGAATCAAGCTGCCCGATCTGGGTGCGAGGGTCAGCAGGCATTCGCGCGGCGACAGAGGCGGACAGAAGGCTGAACGCCCTATGCATCGCGATTTGAGCAAGGCCTGTTTTGAGCGCTTAAGCGGAATAGATGAGTTGCTGATCAGGCTGTTTGGCTAGCGCCGAGTGGTGGCTTGCGGGAGCCGATCGCTCGGCTCTCCGCTATCCGAACCGTCCGGGTCAAATTCATTGCAGGATCCGCAGTGCGTGAGGTGTGCGCCTTCACAAGGGAGCATCCGCAGCTCCGGGAAACCCGTCTCGAACGTGTTCGGAGCGTCGACGACTAGCTCGCAGGCTTTTTGGGCATTTCAACGATGCTCGCGCCATAGAAGGCCAGGAGTTCGTCCGTGGTCTCGAAGCGGTTGCGGGGCATGAGCAGAGGCTTACCTACCTTGGCAGGATCGTCGCGATCGAGGAATTCGCCGCCTTGTTCGGCCAAGCGGAAAATGTTGCTGAAGGCTGCTGTATCGTTTTGCAAAGCCGCGTTGCAGTTCTTCAGGATAATGAGTTCAGCCAAAGTCACAATGCGGCTACGGCCATCTTGATTGATTGTCTTGCGCTCGGTCACAAGCCGCTTGAATCGCGCGATCATATTTTCGTCCTCCGCAACGGAGATCTTGCGGCGGGGCGTCGAAGCGCTGTTCCTGATCTCGGGCTCAGGGCTGCAAGACCCCGGTTCTCTCGCGGGTTCGTGAACTGCTTCGCTGGTGCCGGCCTGGGTTGCCTTTTCCGCTGCGTTCTTTCGCTTCCACGCCTCGTAGCTCTCCGGAAATTCCGAGGGAGTGTGATCGTCGTAATAGATGATGTGGGGATGCTTCGAGGTCTCCTTGCGGAAAAGCCCGGCCTGGTGCATCAACTTCAGGAAGATCCGGAACGCGGTTGCATTCCCTTCAAGCGCTCCCTTCAAAACTCGCCGCAGATATGCCTCTCGTGTCGAGATCTTGCGTCCATCCTTTAAAGTCTGAGGGCTATCAAATATGTCGCGGATCAAGATCCCCTCGGGCCGCTTCGGTCGCCCCTTTGGGTTGCCTGATCGACCCTTCGGAAATCTCGCATGCCGCGGCGGACGCTTATAACCGACTTCATAAGGCGCCTGTATTTCGTCAAGCGTTTGAGGGCGAGTGGAGTCGATGTCATCCATTTGGTTTTTCCGAGGTGGGTTGCCGGGTCACAGAGCGTACTAGCACCTCAGATCCAAGCCGGCGCTCACGACAATTGCTGCGCGTATCAGCGCAGACTCGATGCCGCCGAGTGGCACCTCGTCTTGAAATGGCGAGCCTTTCAAAACGAGTCGATCAAGCCGCCCGGAGCTCCGCGAGCTCCTCAAAGGTCTCCTGCATGGGATAAAGCAAAGCCTTCTTTCCGGTGTACTGCTCCCAACGCCGAACCGCGACATCGACGTAAGCCGGGTCGAGCTCGATTGCGCGGGCACAGCGGCCGGTCTTTTCCGCCGCAATCAGAATCGTTCCACTGCCGCAGAAAGGATCGAGCACGATCTGGCCACGCTTGGAGCAGTCCTTGATGGCGTCGGCCACCATGGCCACGGGCTTGACCGTCGGGTGCAGCTTCAGCTCCTCCAGGCGACCGGCCTTCATGGTGGTTGCGCCTTCGTAATCCCAGACGTTGGTTCGATAGCGGCCGTGCTGACCGAGTTCGAACGTGTTGATGTGTGGGGCTGAGCCGCTCTTCCAGACGAACACCAGCTCATGCTTGGAGCGATAGAACGATCCCATCCCTGCGTTGGTCTTGTTCCAGACGCAGAGGTTCTTGAGCTCGGAGTAATACCGATCGCCTGCCTCGAACATTTCCCTCATATGCCGCCAGTCCATGCAAATCTGGTGGATCGAGCCGTCCGTTGAGTAGTGGGACAGCAGCCGGAAGGTCTTTGACAGGAATGCGGTGAATTCCTCCTTGCTCATCTCTCCGGACGCCATGGCGAACTCGCGATGCTTGATCGCGCCCAGGCCCGATACGTTACCGCCAATGCGAACATTGTAAGGGGGATCGGTGAAAATGAAGTCGGCCCGCTCGCGATCCATCAGGGTTTCGTAGACCGCGCGATCGGTTGCATCGCCGCAAAAAAGGACGTGCTTTCCCAGCCGCCACATATCCCCGAGCCGGCTGACCGGCGGACCTTCACCGCGCTCCGGGATCCGGTTCTCCGGCTGCTCGCTTTCGTCGTCGAAGTTTTCGATAATGCAGTCGACCTCGGCGGCTTCGAAGCCCGTCAGATCGATGTCGAATCCCACGTCAGCGAGCTGCTTAAGCTCGATTGCAAGGAGCTCGTTGTCCCAACCTGCCTTTTCGGCAAGGCGATTGTCCGCAAGAATGTAGGCCCTCTTATCGGTCTCGCTGAGATGCGAGAGGCGAACACAAGGGACCGTCTCGCGATTGAGCAGGCGCGCCGCTGCAAGACGTCCATGGCCTGCAATCACCTGGCCATCATCATCGATCAGAATGGGATTGTTAAACCCGAACCGTTCGATGCTCTGTGCGATCTGCTTGACCTGCTTCGTCGAATGGGTGCGGGCATTTCCAGCGTAGGTCTTCAACATGTCAATTGAAAGATGCTCGATCTGCATAAGTTCTCTCCTTTAGAGTTCTTGGGGTTTGCCCCGAGGAGAGGTTTTTGCAGACCGAGCTTTGAAATGCGCTCACGGAAAATCAGGGATGGCGGGTCGTGCGACCCTGCGGAAACTGACGCTCGATCTCCGCGTCAAAGTCCTCTGAATTCCTGCGGTCTTCTTCGGAAATGCTGCGAAGCTTCCACAAGGTGTGCTTGTTGCGGAGAGTCGTCCAGTTAATGTTCGGAAAGCGCTCTCCCGCCCAATCGGTCAACAGCTTGTATGCCCGCTCGCTGATAGCCTCATGATCAGCAGTGCGCTTCTGAGCCACGGGACGTGCCTTGAGCCGCCTGCACAGCCAGGGATAGATCCGATCGACCTGCTCGAGGGTAAAGTCCTCCAGTGCAGGATGGTTGGGCGGGCGACCGCGGCCCCTCTTGGCGGGAAGGTCGTGCCGGACGAGCCAGGGTGGGTCGTCGCGGAGCTGCTGCTGATCAAACGGAATGCCCATGTGGCACGCCTCCTCTTAGGGGTGGTTGGAACGGAGACGCTAGCTCAAGATGGCGTTTCCCCGCAGCGCGGCCGGCCGCGTTGGTAAACGCTCAAAACCCGATATTGCGGATTCGGAGGGCTATGGGGGTAGCGGGCGAGTCCAATTGACGAATGTAGAGGGCCCCTATCGCATTCTCGAATTTGTCACAAAGCGGTGACAAGCAAGCCGGCATCGATGTTACCGAAGGGCTGTCGGCACGGGGAGCTTCGGGCCGCGCCGTCGTGGAGAGCTGGCGAGCCAGGGGGTAGCGTTCGCGAGTCCACTTTCCTCCTGCCCGCGGGTGAGCGATGGGCTTCCCTGCTCGGGTCTGCAAATTCCCTGATCTAGGACCAGAAATTCCCTGCAAGTGATTTGGAATTGCCTGTTATTTTCCGCCTGCTGCTCAACGAAAGGGGTGTAAGTGCCGGGAATTACGGAGGTTTTGCGCGCGTGGGCCCTTTTTAGGCGGCCGTTGTTTCGCAATATTCGCTGTTACGAGATCAAGGTTGGCTCTACCGTTCGTCCGCGATCACCTTGCCGTCGTTCGGCAGTGCGCCGGGGCTGACCAGTTCGACGGCGCCACCGAGCTTCGTCACTGCGCGCAAAGTTCCGGCGATCTCCTCGCGTAGCGCCTCGCTCGCGGTCGCCGTTTCCGCTCTCAATGTCATCGCGTCGGTCTCGTCCTGTCGTGTCACCACGAGGCGCAGTCTTCCGAGCGAGGAATGACGCTTGCCGATCTCGGCGATCTGCTCGGGACGCACGAACATGCCCTTGACCTTCGTGGTCTGATCGGCGCGGCCCATCCAGCCCTTGATGCGCATATTGGTGCGCCCGCATTTGCTCGGACCTGGGAGAGCGGCGGTGAGGTCGCCGAGCGCAAGGCGGATCCAGGGATGATGCGGGTCGAGCGACGTTACCACGATCTCGCCGACGTCGCCGGGCGCCACGGGATCGCCGGTGCCGGGCTTGACGATCTCCAGGATCAGGTCCTCGTTCACGATCATGCCCTCGCGCGCCCCGGTCTCGAACGCAATGAGGCCGAGATCGGCGGTGCCAAAGGCCTGGTAGGCGTCGATGCCGCGCGCCTTGATCTCGGCCTGGAGCGAGGGCGGGAACGCGGCCCCGGAAACCAGTGCACGCTTGATCGAGGAGACGTCGCGGCCCGAGCTCGCCGCCGCATCGAGCAATATCTTGAGGAAGTCCGGCGTGCCGCTGTAGCCGACCGGGCGGTAGGCCTCGATCAGCTCGAATTGCTGCTCGGTATTGCCGGGCCCTGCGGGAATCACGGCGCAGCCGAGCGCGCGCGCCGACGCGTCGAAGATGAAACCGCCGGGGGTGAGATGGTAGCTGAAGGTGTTGAGGACGATGTCATCGGGCCGGAACCCGGCCGCGAACAGGGCCCTTGCGCCGCGCCAGGGATCGGCCTGCCGTCCCTCCGGCTCGAAGATCGGCCCGGGAGAGGTAAAGAGGCGGGCGAATGATCCGGGGGGCGCCGCGACGAAGCCTCCGAAGGGCGCAGAAGCCTTGTGCAAAGCGGGCAGTTCCGACTTGCGCAGCACCGGCAGGCCGGCCAGCGCGGTCCTGGAGGCCACGGCGGCGGGATCAAGGCCCCTCAGCCGCTCGGCGTAGGCCGGTGCGGCCATCGCGGTGCGCAAGACCTCTGGCAGGCGGGAGAACAGATCGGCCTCGCGGGCTGCCGGCTCGCGCGTCTCGCGGGCATCGTAATGGGCGGTCATGGCTGTTCTTTCCGTGTTGGCATCCGTTGCGCGCCGCCACCGGCATGGGTATCAGACCGCCATTGTTGAGGCCTGGAGAGGACCCGATGGCGGACATGGGAAGCGTTGCGGCGGCGAATGAGGCTGCGGATGTCGTGGCGCGCCTGAAGCTCCGCATGGTCGACGAGGCGCTGCCCCTGTGGTCGACCGTCGGCTGGGATCAGGCTACCGGCGGTTTCATCGACCGGCTGCACCGCGACGGCACTGCGGATGCGGCTGCGCCGCGGCGCGTGTTCGTTCAGGCCCGGCAAATCTATTGCTACGCCAAGGCGGCGCAGATGGGCTGGTATCCTGAGGGGCGCGCAGTCGCGCTGAAGGGACTGGAACATCTGCTGGCCAAAGCCAAGGCGCCCGACGGCCGGCCCGGCTTTGTGCACCGGCTGACGCCGGACGGGACGGTGCTGGACGGCCGCCGCGATGCCTACGACCACGCCTTCATCCTGTTTGCCCTCGCGACCGTCTACGCGCTCGACCAGGACGCGCAGGTTCGCGCCGAGATCGATGCGCTGCTCGCTTTCCTGGACGGCCATCTCCGTTCGCCGCATGGGGGCGTGCACGAAGGCCTTCCGGTCTCGCTGCCGCGCAGGCAGAACCCGCACATGCATCTGTTCGAGGCGATGATCGCCTGTTTCGATGCGACCCACGATCTGTCGTTCCAGAACCGCGCTGGCGAATTCTTCGCGCTGTTCCTGGCCAATCTCTACGACAAGCAAAAGCGCATCCTGACGGAGTATTTCGAGGAGGACTGGTCGAAGATCCAGCCGGTCAGCGTCGAGCCGGGCCATCAGGCGGAATGGGTCTGGCTGCTGAAGGGGTTCGAGCGCATCACGGGCTGCCCGACCGGGCAGCGGCGCGCCGAACTCCTGGCGACCGCGCTGCGCTATCGCGACGAGACCACGGGCTGCCTGATCGACGAAGGCGACGACGTCGGCAACATTCGCCGCAGCACGCGCCGGCTGTGGCCGCAGACCGAGATTGCGAAGGCGTGGATCGCGCAAGCCGAGTCGGGTGAGGCAGGGGCGGCGGACGAGGCCCGCGCGGCGCTGGTGCGGCTCGAACGGCATTATCTCAGCCATCCCGTGAAGGGCGGCTGGTACGACCAGTTCGATCGCGACGGCAAATCGCTGATCGACACCATTCCTGCGTCGTCGTTCTATCATGTTCTCTGCGCGGTCACGGAAGCGGAGCAGGTGCTGGGCTAGGCTTCTTGTGGATCACAGCCAGCGCTTGCGCCGCTTGAAGCTCTTGAGGTTCTTGAAGCTCTTGCGCTGGTCGCCGGCGCCGCCGAGATAGAATTCCTTGACGTCCTCGTTGTCGCGCAATTCGTCGGCACTGCCGTCGAGCACGACCTTGCCCTGCTCCATGATGTAGCCGTGGCTCGCCACCGACAGCGCGGCGCGTGCGTTCTGCTCCACCAGAAGGATGGTGACGCCGAGGTCGCGGTTGATCTTCTGGATGATCGAGAACACCTCCTTCACCAGCAGCGGCGACAGGCCCATCGAGGGCTCGTCCATCAGGATCATCTTCGGGCGCGCCATCAGCGCACGGCCGATCGCGAGCATCTGCTGCTCGCCGCCGGAGAGATAGCCGGCGAGGCCGGTGCGCTCCTTCAGGCGCGGGAAATAGTTGAAGACCATGTCGAGGTCGGAATCGACCTCGCGGTCCCTGCGGGTGAAGGCGCCGAGCTTGAGGTTTTCCAGCGACGTCATGTCGGCGACGATGCGCCGGCCCTCCATCACCTGGAAGATGCCGCGGCGGACGATCTTGTCGGGATCGATGCCGTTGATGCGCTCGCCCTCGAACAGGATCTCGCCGCGGGTGACTTCGCCGTCCTCGGTCTTGAGCAGCCCCGAGATCGCCTTCAGCGTCGTCGACTTGCCGGCGCCGTTGGCGCCGAGCAGCGCCACGATCGCGCCCTTGGGCACGTCGAGGCTGAGGCCGCGCAGCACCAGGATGACGTCGTCATAGACCACCTCGATGTTGCGCACGGCGAGGAGTGGAGGCGCGGCTACGATGCTGGGGGAGGGACGCTCGATCTCGGCCGTTTCACTCATGATCAGCTACTTTCTCGGTGTCGTCACCCGCGAGGGCGGGTGACCCAGTATTCCAGAGACGCCTGACGTTCCCCCGAAAGGCCGCGGCGTACTGGATCCCCCGCCTTCGCGGGGGATGACAGTCCTGGGTTCGGCAAATGCTCGGCTCACCAGCCCAGCAATTCCGGCTTGCGCGGCAGCTCGACGGTCTTGACCTTCTCGAGCTTGATCGTGCCCTTGGCCATGAGATCGTTGAGGTCGCCGTCGGTCGCGCCCGAGATCTTGGTGCGATAGAGATCGACCTTCAGCGTGCCGCGATGGTCCTTGTCGGTCCAGGTCGAGGGATTGCAGACGCCTTCCATTCCGGCCGGCACCCAATCCTTCTTCTGGTAGAAGCCCTTGGCGACGTTCTCGCCGGTGGCGCCGCCGTTCTTTGCGGCCCAATCGATCGCTTCCTTCATGTACATCGCGGAGCAGACGGCCGCGACGTAGTGCACCGGGCGATAGACCTTGCCGGTCGGGTCGGACATCTTGGAGATTTCCATCACCGTCTTCATGCCGGGCGCATCGCCGCCCCAACTCACCGCCGTGCGCAAGGGGAAGATCACGCCGTTGGCGGCGTCGCCCGCGGTCTTCGCAGCGTTCTCGTCCATGCCCCAGACGTTGCCGAGGAACTGAATTTCGACGCCGGCAGTCTTGCAGGCCTTCATCACCGAGATGTTCGAGGCGGCGGTATTGCCGAGATAGGCGTAGTTGGCGCCCGAGGATTTCAGGCTCAGGCACTGCGCGCTGTAGTCGCCCGGTGCGAGCGCAAAGACCAGAGGCGGCAGCACCTCGAAGCCGAGCTCCTGCGCCATCGCTTCCCCGGCGGCCTTCGGCGCGTTCGGATAGGGATGGTTGGCCCCCATGTGCACGAATTTCGGCTTGCCGGATTTGCCCTTGGCCTTCCAATCCTCGGCGGCCCACATCAGCATTGCGCGCAGCGCGTCCGAATAGCTCGGGCCATAGAAGAAGTTGTAGGGCGCGGGCTTGGCCTTGCCGCTGATGCCTCCGGGATCGGTGAGTGCGGCGGCATAGGAGCCGGACATGTCGGGGATCTTGTCCTGGGCGAGGAAGCCGGTCAGCGCTTCGGTGTCGGCGGTGCCCCAGCCCATGATCGCGGCGACCTTGGTGTCCGGCGCCGACCACTTCTTGTAGAGCGCGATGGCGCGCGGCACCTGATAGCCATAGTCGTTGGTGTCGAGGTTGAGCTGCTTGCCGCCGACGCCGCCGTTCTTGTTGACCCAGCCGAAGGTGTCGGCGACGGCCTGGCCGAAGGGCGTGCCGACGTCGGAGGTGCCGCCGGAATAGTCGGCGAGGTGTCCGATCGCGATCTGCGCCTGCGCGCCGGTCGAAAATGCGGCGATCGCGATCGCGAGCGATGCGGTGCTCAAAAGGGACTTCATGGTCATGGTCGGTTCCTCCTGTTTATTGTTTAAGTGAAGTGGTCCGCGCTCAATGTGAGAACGGGTAGAGTTTCCAGTACGCCTTGATCTGCCGCCAGCGATGCGCGAGCCCGTCAGGCTCGAACATCAGGAACGCGATGATGATCACCCCGATCGCGATCTCGCGCAGGAAGGTGATGTTGGTGTTGAGTGACAGCGCCTGGTCGATCGCGCCGCCCTTCAGATGATGGCTCAGCCACTCCATCGATTCCGGCAGCAGCACCACGAAGGCTGTGCCCATCAGCGTGCCCATGACCGAGCCGGTGCCGCCGATGATGATCATGGCGAGGAACAGGATCGAGCGCTCGATGCCGAAACCTTCCTGCGACACCACGAGCTGGTAGTGCGCGTAGAGCGCGCCGGCGATGCCGGCGAAGAAGGCGGCGAGCCCGAACGACAGCGTGCGGTATTTCGTCAGGTTGATGCCCATGATCTCGGCGGAGAGATAATGGTCGCGGATCGCCACCAGCGCGCGGCCGTCCCGCGTGCGCATCAGATTGGTGACGAGGATGTAGCTCACGAGCACATACGCCAGAACGACGTAGAAATATTGTCGGTCGCCGCGCAACGTATAGCCGAAGATCGAGAAAGGCGCGGCGCTCGCCGGCACCGAGCCGCCGGAAAACCATTCGGCGCGCGAGAAGAAGTCGAGCAGGATGTACTGCGCGGCCAGCGTCGCGATGACGAGATAGAGGCCCTTCAGCCGCGCCGCCGGGATGCCGAAGATCAGGCCGACCAGCGCGGTGACGATTCCCGCAAGCGGGATGGCGAAGAACACCGGGATCGGCGCGTTGTTGGAGATATAGGCCGAGGTGAAGGCGCCGAGCAGGAAGAAGGCGGCGTGCCCGATCGAGATCTGGCCGGTGAAGCCGACCAGGATGTTGAGGCCGAGCGCGGCGATCGAGAAGATTCCGATCTGGATCAGGATGCTGAGCCAGTATCCGCTGAAGAATTGCGGCGCGAAGCACAGCAGCGCGACGCCCACGATGGCGAAGTTGCGGCTGGTGGCGGTCGGGAAGATCGTGGTGTCGGCCGCATAGGAGGTGCGGAAATCACCAGCAGGAATGAGGGCAGGGCCGGCCATGGGTCAGATCCGTTCGATGTCGTGGGTGCCGAACAATCCGTAAGGCTTGATCATCAGCACGATGATGAGGACGTAGAACGGCGCGATCTCGTAGAGATTGCCCCAGTGCAGATACTCGCTGTCGACATATTGCGCGACGTTCTCGAGCAGGCCGATGATGATGCCGCCGAGCACGGCGCCGCCGACGGAGTCGAGCCCGCCGAGGATCGCCGCCGGAAAGACCTTGATGCCGTAGGCGGCAAGACCCGACGACACGCCGTTCACGACCGCGACGACCACACCCGCGACCGCCGAGACCGTCGCCGAGATCGCCCAGGCCATCGCGAACACGCTCTTGACGGAAATGCCAAGCGATTGCGCGACCTGCTGGTTGAACGCGGTGGCGCGCATCGCCAGGCCGTACTTCGAAGCACGGAAGAACCAGGCCATGCCGATCATCATGGCGACGGAGACCACCAGGCTCATGACATAGACGGTCTGGATCTGCAGCCCGAGCAGGCTGACCGACTGGCTCTCGAACACGCGCGGGAACGGCTGCGGATTGACGCCGAACATCCATTTTAGCGTCGCTTGCAGCACGGTGGAGAGGCCGATCGTCACCATGATGACGGATATGATGGGCTCGCCGATCATCGGCCGCAGGATCAGGACCTGGACCGCGATGCCGAACACGAACATGAACACCAGCGTCATAGGCATGCCGATCCAGAACGGCACCTGGTACTTCGCCAGCAGCGCCCAGCACACCCAGGCTCCGACCAGCAGCAGCTCGCCTTGCGCGAAATTGACGACCTGCGTCGCCTTGTAGATCAGCACGAACGACATCGCGACCACGCCATAGAGCGTGCCGACCACGAGGCCGTTAACCAGAAGCTGGATGAGGAAGGCGGTGTTCATTTATGATTTCCTGCTGCACCGGCATCGTCATTGCGAGCGCAGCGGAGCAATCCAGGGTCTTTCTGCGCATGCAGTCCGGATTGCTTCGCTGTGCTCGCAATGACGGACGGCATATGCGATTGCTCTGCCGCAAGCGGGGAGAGGCGAAGAGCAGTACCGCTCGCGACTGGGAACTGCTTCACTCCGCCGCCTCCGCCATGTGCCCGTGCATCCCGAGGTCCACCACTCGCAATGTCGTCCGTACCCGCTGTGTGGTGCCGTCCTGGAAGCGGATCACGGTGTCGACGGGAATGTCGGAATCGCCGCGGTAGATCGCGTCGATGATGCCGGCGTACTTCTCGTTGATGACGCTGCGGCGCACTTTCCTGGTGCGGGTGAGCTCGCCGTCGTCGGCGTCCAGCTCCTTGTAGAGCAGCAGGAAGCGCGAGATGCGCTGGGCCGGCGGCAGCGTGGCGTTGACGGTCTCGACCTCCTTGTGCAGCAACGCGTAGACCTCGGGCCGCGAGGCGAGGTCGGTGTAGGTGGTGAAGGAGAGGCGGTTCTTCTCCGCCCATTTCGAGATGATCGAGTAGCGGATGCAGATCATCGCCGCGAGCGCGTCGCGGCCGGCGCCCAGCACCACGGCTTCGGCGATATAGGGCGAGAATTTCAGCTTGTTCTCGATGAATTGCGGCGAGAAACGCTCGCCGCGCGAGGTCTCGGCGAGATCCTTGATGCGGTCGATGACGACGAGCTGGTTGTTGGCGTTGAAATAGCCGGCATCGCCGGAGCACATCCAGCCGTCCTTGATGTCGGCGACGCTCGCTTCCGGATTCTTGTAGTAGCCCAGGAACATGTTGGGATGCCGAACCACGATCTCGCCGACGCCGTGGACGTCGGGATTGTCGATGCGGATCTCGACATTGTCGGCCATCGGCACGCCGGTCGTGTCGGGATCGACCTTGCCTTCGGGATGCAGCGTATAGGCCCCGAGCAGCTCGGTCTGGCCGTAGAGCGTGCGCAGCGGCACGCCCATCGCCTGGAAGAACTTGAAGGTCTCGGGGCCGAGCGCCGCGCCGCCGGTCGCGGCCGAGCGCAGGCGGGTGAAGCCGAGGCGGTCGCGCAGCGCGCGAAACAGGATCGCGTCGGCAAGGGCGGAGCGTTTGCCCTGTTCGAGCGCGGCGAGGCCGCTCTTCATGCCGAGGTCGAACAGGCGCTGCTTGAGAGGCGTGGCGTCCATCACCTTGGCCCGGACGTCGGCGGCGATGGATTCCCAGACGCGGGGGGCAAACAAGACGAACGTCGGCGCGATCTCGCGCAGATCGTTCATCATGGTGTCGGGCTCTTCGACGAAGTTGATCTTCATGCGGCACAACAGGCCTTTGCCGAGCACGTAGACCTGCTCCATGATCCATGGCAGCGGCAGCACCGAGACGTATTCGTCGTCCGGCCCTTTCGGATCGAAGGCGAGATAGGTCGCGCAATGACCGAGCACCCGGCCGGCGGCGAGCATCGCCAGCTTGGGATGAGACGTGGTGCCCGACGTCGTGCAGAGGATCGCGACATCCTCGCCATTGGTGGCATCCACGAGGCGGTCATAGAGCTCCGGCTCGCGCGCGGCACGTGCCCGGCCGAGCTCGGCAAACGCCTCCGCCGACATCAGGCGCGGGTCGTCGTATTTCCGCATCCCTCGCGGATCGGAATAGATGATGTGCTTCAGCTTCGGTGCGCGGTCGGCGAGGGTGAGCAGCTTGTCGACCTGCTCCTCGTCCTCGGCGAAGACGAGCTGCGCCTCACCATAATTGAGAAGATAGGAGGCCTCCTCGTCGAGCACGTCGCGATAAAGCCCGAGGCTGAGGCCGCCGATGGCGTGCGTCGCGACTTCCGCCGCGACCCAGTCCGGCCGGTTGTCGCCGATGATGCCGATGACATCGCCGCGGCCAAGGCCCATTTCGACGAGACCGAGCGCGAAGTCGCGCACGCGGGCCTGATAGTCGTTCCAGGTGAATAGCCGCCAGAGCCCGAGATCCTTCTCCCGCAGCGCGATTTCGTTGCCGTGCTCCTTGGCGTTGAGCCGGAGCATCTTGGGATAGGTGTCGGCCTGCGCGACGCGGCCTGCGTAATCCATCATGCCGCGCTCTCCTGCGCAGGCGGTGCATCGTCGGGATCGACCAGCACTTCGTCCTCCTCGCCGAGATAGGCACGCTTGACGTGAGGATCGGCGAGCACCGTCGCGGGGTCGCCTTCGGCGATCTTCTTGCCGAAATCCAGCACCATCACGCGATGGGAGATGTCCATCACCACGCCCATGTCGTGCTCGATCATCACCACCGTCATCCCAAACTCCTCGTTGAGGTCGACGATGTAGCGGGCCATGTCCTCCTTCTCCTCGAAGTTCATGCCGGCCATCGGCTCGTCGAGGAGGATGAGGCGCGGCTCCAGCGCCATGGCGCGGGCGAGCTCCACGCGCTTGCGCAGGCCGTAGGGGAGGGTGCCGGCGGTGGCTTTGCGCACCGACTGCAGATCGAGGAAGTCGATGATTTCCTCCACCTTGCGGCGGTGCTCGAGCTCCTCCTTGCGCGCGCCGGTGAGCCAGTACAGCGAGCCCGTCAGGAAATTGTTCTTCAGGAGGTGATGGCGGCCGACCATGATGTTGTCGAGCACACTCATGTGGTGGAACAGGGCGAGATTCTGGAAGGTGCGGCCGATGCCGAGCGAGGCCCGGGCATTCGGCGTCAAGCCGGTGATGTCGCGGTCTCCATAGAAGAGCTGGCCTTCAGTCGGCTTGTAGCGACCGGAAATACAGTTCACGATCGAGGTCTTGCCGGCGCCATTGGGGCCGATGATCGAGAACAGCTCGCCGTCCTTGATGGCGAAACTGACATCGGTCAGCGCACGGACGCCGCCGAATCGCAAGGACACGCCGCGCACTTCAAGACTGGTAGCCACCAAACGAAACCCTCCCGGTGATGGCGCTTTTTAGCCGCGCTCTTCGTCCGTTCTGTCCGGCGATCCTAGTACGGTGGTGCCGGTGAGGCCATGCAGCAGATGGTCTCGACCGGAGCCCGCGCCACTCTCGTTCCCGTCAGGGATCAAGAGCCGCATCGCCGAGGTGGTCCTCAATAGGGGAAAGCGCTATTTTGAAATGTCTCCCGGCTGACAATTCTGCGACAAAGTTTGCCGGGCGGCAGCGGCCTTCATCTTTCGTCGGGTGGCAGTCGTCATAATCATGTTGCAATGCAACAGAAGGTGGAGTGACGAAACGGTGCGGCTGTTCGCGAGATCATGATTTCAGAAGATCATCTGAAGCGCGTCGCCGCCTGGTCGCGCGAGCTCACGCAAGCGGAGATCGAGGTCGCGCGCGCCGGTATCACCGAGCGGTCCTACGGCACCGGCGAGACCGTGTTCATGCGAGGCGACATCTTCGCCTATTGGGCCGGCATGGTCAGCGGTCTTGCCCGCATGGGCGGGGTCTCGCGGGACGGCAAGGAGACGAGCCTGGCCGGGCTGACGGCAGGGGCCTGGTTCGGCGAGGGCAGCGTGCTCAAGAACGAGCCGCGCCGCTATGACGTGGTTGCGCTGCGCGACAGCCGCGTCGCGCTGATGGAACGCAGCGCCTTCATGTGGCTGTTCGAGAACAGCGTCGGCTTCAACCGCTTTCTGGTGCGCCAGCTCAACGAGCGGCTCGGCCAGTTCATCGGCATGCTCGAGGTCAATCGGACCCTCGATGCGACCGCGCGCCTTGCCCGCAGCATCGCCTCACTGTTCAACCCGATCCTCTATCCGGAATCGACCGCGCATCTGGAGATCACCCAGGAGGAGATCGGCGCGCTCTCCGGCATGTCCCGCCAGAACGCCAACCGCGCGCTGAACCGGCTGGAGAAGGAGGGGCTGCTGCGACTAGAATATGGCGGCGTCACCATCCTCGATATCGAGCGGCTGCGCGGCTACGGGGACTAACGCGACCTCATCGCGCGTTGGCGGGCGCGTGCACCGGCCAGAGATCGGCGCGCCAGCGGATCGCGATCGCCAGCATCGTGATGAAGCCCGCGGAGGCATAGAGCGAGCCGGTTGCGGAATAGCCGATGACGTCGATCATGCTGCCGGCCGCGAGCAATCCGATCGGCAGGCCGTAGATCACCATCATGCGCACGCCCATCACGCGGCCGCGAAGATGGGCACTGGCCGACCGCATCAGGATCACGGCTGCCGAGATCATCGACATGCTCTGGGCGATACCGGCGAGAACGAGGCAGGCCATCGCCACCGGCATGGTCCTGACTTCGACGAACACCAGCAGCATGGCGTACCAGGCCAGCGTCGCGCCGATCAGCAGCCGGGCAATGCGCAGTCCGCCGACGAGGCTGAGCGTGATGGAACCGATCAGCGAGCCGATTGCGAAGCTCGCCGAGAGGTAACCGAGGCCGGTCTGGTCGGTATGAAAGATGTCGCGGGCGATGTAGGGCAATAGCCCGCCGGTGAAGGGAAATGCGGTGAGATTGGCCAGGAACGCCACGCACAGCGCCGCGCGCATTCCCGGGCCATTCCAGGCGTAGACGATTCCCTCCTTGAGCTCGCCCAGCAGTCGCGACACCGCGTGGCTGTTGGCCGGAAGATCGCTCGTGACGACGGTTCTCTTCGGTCGGGTCAGGCAGAGCATGAGAAGCGCGGCCGCCAGATACAGGCAGGCGATCGCCACATAGACGAGGCCGATGCCGAGGACGGCGAACAACCCGGCGCCGGTCAACGCGCCGGCGATGCGCGCGCTGTCCTGGGTGGTGCGTGCAACGCTGATGGCGCCAACCAGCTGCTCGGCCGGCATGATCTCGGCGAGCAGCGCGCCCCGGACGCCGAGATCGGAGGGACGAATCAAACCCATGATCGCGACGATGATCATGACGCTCAGCGGCGACAGATGACCGGTCAGCGCCAGGACCATGATGGTTGACGAGAGCACCGTATAGGCAAGACGCATCACGATCAGCAGATCGCGATGGCCCATGCGATCGCCGATCATGCCGAACACCGGCGCGACCAATGTCCCGACGAACTGGAGCGAGGCAAGCACGGTGAGCAGCAGCACCGAGCCGGTCTCGACCAGGATGTACCAGCCGAGCACGAGCGTCTCGACCTCGAACGCCCAGGAGGTGAGCAGATCCGACGGCCATTGAAAACGATAGTTGCGAATGCGGAACGGCGCGAGCGCGGAAGGTCGTGCGGCTCTGCTCAAGGCGCGATGGCTCGTATCACGGCGATTTCCCAGCCCGTGTGGTTTCTTCTTGCTCGCAAGCTAGCGCCAGCGATGCTCGTGTCAATCGCAGCTGCCGCAGGCCGCCCCCGCGTTCGGCTCTTACCTCGCCGCGGCTCTCGGCTTCCGCTGCGCCAGGGCTGAGGCCATCGCCGAGATGAGCGGTCGCATGAAGTACGCTTCCTCCGCCGGCGAAACGTCGGTGCGCAGGCCGTGGGCGGCGAGCTCGCCGGAGACCGCCGGACCGACCGACGCGATCAGCGTCCGTTCGAGGCCGGCGCGCAGCTTGGCCTCGCTGCCATGCGCCTTCGCGGCCTCGATCAGTCGGCGGACCTGGCCGAGATTGGTGAGCGCGAGGGCGTCGATCCGACCTGCGGCCATGTCGTCGACGGCGGCGATGATGTTGGTATCCGCTGCCTTGGAATCGTAGACATAGGGCAGCACCGTATCGACCGCGGCGCCTTGTGCGGCCAGCGCGCCGGTCAGCGCGCTATGGTCCTTGTCCGGATAGAGCTGCAGGCCGAGGCGCCGTCCCCTGAGGTCGAGCTTGCCCAGCATCTCGATCACGCCCTCGGTGGTCGGTTTCTCCGTCGTCTGCTGCGGTTCCAGCCCGATCTCGCGCAGCGCCTTGCCGGGCTTTGGGCCGCGGGTGAATGTCCGCGCCTTGGCGAGCGCCGCGACAAAGTCGGCGTCGATCCCGCGGGCGCGGGCAAGCTTCATGATCCGCCGCAGGCCTTCGCCGGTCATCAGCACGAGATCGTCAAGCGGCTTGTCGATGGCGCGGCGGATCCAGGCCTCGACCGGGGCCGGGTCCGGCGCGTCGTGGATGGTGAACATCGGGCATTGCACGACCTCGGCGCCTTGCTCGGCCAGCAGCTTGGAAAACTGCGCCTCCTCGCGCGTTTCCAGGATCAGGATGCGGTAGCCGTTCAGGCGGTCGGCCATGGGATTCTCCGTAATCGCAATCGTCTGTTCATCCTGACTCCGCGCATGATGTCGAAGCAAGTCTTGGGATTGTCTTGGGATCGTCTTGGGATTGGCGCAAGGGCGGGGTCGGTGCTAGAGCAGGGTGCAGGTCGCGGGGTCGTTCCGCTGCACAAACCTTCATCAAGAGCCAAGCCCGTCCATCAACATGCCCGACCATCAATATGTTCTGACCTTGTCCTGTCCGGATCGGCCCGGCATCGTCTCGGCGGTGTCGACGTTTCTCGCCCACAATGGACAGAACATTCTCGACGCCCAGCAGTTCGACGACGTCGAGACCAAGAAGTTCTTCATGCGGGTGGTGTTCACCGCAGCCGATCTTGCCGTGGAACTGTCGGCGCTGCAGACCGGCTTTGCCGCGATCGCCGAGCGCTTCGGCATGGAATGGCAGATGCGCGACCGCGCCGCGCATCGCAAGGTGATGCTGCTGGTGTCGAAGTCCGACCATTGCCTGGTCGACATCCTCTATCGCTGGCGCACCGGCGAGTTGCCGATGACGCTGACTGCGATCGTCTCCAACCATCCGCGGGAGGTCTATGCCGGGCTCGATTTCGGCGGCATCCCTTTCCACCACCTGCCGGTGACCAAGGAGACCAAGCGCGAGCAGGAGGCACAGATCATCGACCTCGTCGGCAAGACGAAGACCGATCTCGTCGTGCTCGCCCGCTACATGCAGATCCTGTCCGATGATCTCTCGGCCAAGCTTTCGGGTCGCTGCATCAACATCCACCACTCGTTCCTGCCGGGCTTCAAGGGCGCAAAGCCCTATCACCAGGCCCATGAGCGCGGCGTCAAGCTGATCGGAGCCACCGCGCATTACGTCACGCGCGATCTCGACGAAGGCCCGATCATCGACCAGGACGTCGAGCGCATCAGTCATCGCGACACGCCCGAGGATCTCGTCCGCAAGGGCCGCGATATCGAGCGTCGCGTGCTCGCCCGCGCGATCCGCTACCATCTCGACGACCGCGTCATCCTCAACGGTCGCAAGACCGTGGTGTTTGTCGACTAGCGAATAGCGAGTGGCGGATAGAAAAGGGACGATATTCGCCACTCCCAATTCGCCGTTCGGCCCCTCAGCGCACCGTGCTGGCCGACGTCGTTCCCGTCGCGCCCTTCTGCGCCTGCTCTTCCTTCTCGCGATCCGCCGCCGGCATCAGCCGCTTGCGTTCGCGTTCCTTCATGTAGGCGTCGTATTGCGGTGTGCCCGGTCGCGGCGGGGCATCGGCCGGCAGGCCGCCGGCCCATTGCGGGACATAGTCGCCCATGCCGGCGGAGAGTTTTTCGTTGACCGTCCCGCAGCCGGACAGTCCCGCAGCGAGCGCAGCGAGGACGAGGGCGGAACGAAAAGTCTTGGACATTGTATGGGCGCGCAGTCGGTCAGTGGACGCCAGCCCGGGCCGGCAGGGCAGAAGCTTAGCCTTCAACAAGGTAAAATAGACTTATTCGAGATAGGTAATTTATTACCGAGATGCGGGAAGCCAGGGCGCGCGGATGTACATATTCTGCAAGCGAAAGACGAAATCCTCCATGCCTGCGATCCCTGCCGGTTCTAGACTGCCATGCGACGCTCGCGACAACATGGCGTGGGTCGGCGGCGGGGTTCTCGTTGACAAGTCCATTTTCTTTGTACATTCGTACAAATGATTGGTGGGCGAGTTGCTTCGGGGAAACCCGACGTAACCCGGGGCGCCGCTTCGGCCGGTGAGTCACCGGAACGCAGGGCTCGCCGAATAGTCGCCAAACGTCCGATTGACAAGGTTGGCGCGAAAGACGCCCATGTGGCCAGCGATGATTGCTCGCGCGTCGGCAAAGTTTGAGGCAAGGGCCGGGCACTCGGTCCAGGGCAAAGAGCAGGAATGAAGGGGAGGGACATCTGATGTTCGAACGCAAGATTCTTTCGCGGACCGCCGTAGCGGTCGCCATCGCAAGCCTCGCGGCCGTCGCGCCTGCGAAGGCTCAGGACAGCGTCAAGATCGGCCTGATCCTGCCGATGACAGGCGGCCAGGCCTCGACCGGCAAGCAGATCGAGAACGCGATCAAGCTCTATATGCAGCAGAAGGGCGACACCGTCGCCGGCAAGAAGATCGAGATCATCCTCAAGGACGATGCCGCGATCCCGGACAAGACCAAGACCGCCGCGCAGGAGCTGATCGTCAACGACAAGGTCAACTTCATCGCCGGCTTCGGCGTGACGCCCGCCGCACTTGCGGCGGCGCCGCTGGCAACGCAGGCCAAGATTCCGGAAATCGTCATGGCGGCCGGCACCTCGATCATCACCGAGCGCTCGCCCTATATCGTACGCACCAGCTTCACGCTGGCGCAGTCCTCGACCATCATCGGCGACTGGGCGGCGAAGAACGGCATCAAGAAGGTGGCGACGCTGACCTCGGACTACGCGCCGGGCAATGACGCTCTCAACTTCTTCAAACAGCACTTCACGGCCGGCGGCGGCGAGGTGGTCGAAGAGGTCAAGGTTCCTCTGCAGAACCCCGACTTCGCACCGTTCCTGCAGCGCATGAAAGACGCCAAGCCGGACGCGATCTTCGTGTTCGTGCCGGCCGGCCAGGGCGGCAACTTCATGAAGCAGTATGCCGAGCGCGGCCTCGACAAGGCCGGCATCAAGGTGATCGGGCCCGGCGACGTCACCGACGACGACCTGCTCAACAACATGGGCGACGCCGTGCTCGGCACGGTCACCGCGCACCTCTACTCCGCGGCGCACCCTTCGCAGATGAACAAGGATTTCGTCGCCGCCTACAAGAAGGCGTTCGGCAATCGTCCGGGCTTCATGGCGGTGGGCGGCTATGACGGCATCCACCTGATCTACGAAGCGCTGAAGAAGACCGGCGGCGATACCAACGGCGACAAGCTGATCGAAGCCATGAAGGGCCAGAAGTGGGAGAGCCCGCGCGGTCCGATCTCGATCGACCCTGAAACCCGCGACATCGTGCAGAACATCTACATCCGCAAGGTCGAGAAGGTCGACGGCGAGCTGTACAATGTCGAGTTCGCCACCTTCGAGGCGGTCAAGGATCTCGGCAAGACCAAGAAGTGACGCGTTAGTTTCACCTCTCCCGCTTGCGGGAGAGGTCGACGCGAAGCGTCGGGTGAGGGCTCCTTCCACTAGGGGATTGTCCCTTTACGGAGACACTCTCTCCCCAACCCTCTCCCGCAAGCGGGAGAGGGAGCGCAGCACGGCCTCGGCCATACCTGAGATGATCTTCGACCTTCAATGACCGCAATCCTCACCAACCTGTTCGATGGCGTTGCCTACGGCATGCTGCTGTTCGTGCTCGCCTGCGGGCTTGCGGTCACGCTTGGCCTGATGAACTTCGTCAACCTCGCCCACGGCGCCTTCGCCATGGCCGGCGGTTATATCTGCATGGTGCTGGTCAACCGGATGGGCTGGCCGTTCTTCGCCGCACTGCCGCTCGCCTTCGTCTCCTCGGCCGCGATCGGCATTGCGCTCGAACGGACGCTCTATCGCCACCTCTATACGCGCAGTCACCTCGACCAGGTGCTGTTCACGATCGGCCTGACCTTCATGTCGGTTGCCGCCGTCGACTACATCCAGGGCTCATCGCGCGTCTTCATCAATCTGCCGGCCGCGCTCCAGGGCCAGTTCGACCTGTTCGGCGTCGGCATCGGCCGCTACCGGCTGATGATCATCGTCATCTGCGGCCTGCTCACCATCGCTCTGCAGATGGTGCTGGCCAAGACCCGCTTCGGCAGCCGCCTGCGCGCCGCCGTCGACGATCCCCGCGCCGCGAGCGGTCTCGGCATCAACGTGCCGCAGGTGTTCGCCTTCACCTTTGCCTTTGGTTGCGGGCTCGCAGGCCTCGGCGGCGCGCTCAGTGCCGAGATCCTCGGCCTCGATCCGTACTTTCCGCTGAAGTTCATGATCTACTTCCTGATCGTGGTCACCGTCGGCGGCTCCTCCTCGATAACAGGCCCGTTCCTGGCCTCGCTCCTGCTCGGCATCGGCGACGTCGCCGGCAAATATTACGTACCGAAGATGGGCCCCTTCGTGATCTACACCATGATGATCGTGATCCTGATCTGGCGCCCGAACGGCCTGTTCGGCCGCACGGCCGCGCGTTGAGTTCGCCGATGAGCGCTGCTTCCGACGTCGGTTATCACGCCCAGCGCCAGGCGCGCTGGCACTACGGCGAAATCGCCTTCTGGCTGATCGTGCTGGCCTGCGGCTTCGCCTTTCCCTCGCGCTATCTGATCATGACCGACATCCTGCGCCTGGCGCTGTTCACGATGTCGCTCGATCTCATCCTTGGCTATGCCGGCATCGTCTCGCTCGGCCACGCCGCCTTCTTCGGCGTCGGCGCCTATGCCGCGGGACTTCTCGCGCTTCACGGTATCGTCAACGAGCCCGTGCTCGCGCTGATCGTCGCGGGCCTGGCCGCGATGGTGCTTGGTTTTGCCACCAGCTTCCTGGTGATCCGCGGCGTCGACCTCACGCGCCTGATGGTGACGCTCGGCATCGCGCTGCTGCTGGAAGCGCTCGCCGAACGCTTCTCCAACATCACCGGCGGTACCGACGGCCTGCAGGGCATCGAGATGCAGCCGATATTGGGCCAGATTCCGTTCGACATGTTCGGCAAGGCCGGCTTCTTTTACTCGCTGGCCGTGCTGTTCCTGCTGTTCCTGTTCGCCCGCCGCGTCGTGCATTCGCCGTTCGGCCTGTCGCTGCGCGCGATTAAGAACAACCCGCTGCGGGCCGCCGCCATCGGCATTCCGGTCAACCGCCGCCTGATCGCGATTTACACGCTGGCTGCGTTCTATGCCGGCATCGCGGGCGCGCTGTTCACCCAGACCACTGCGATCGCCTCGCTCGATGTGTTCGCTTTCGAGCGATCCGCCGACTTGATGCTGGTGCTCGTGATCGGTGGCACCGGCTATCTCTATGGCGGGCTGATCGGTGCGGTGATTTTCCGCATGCTCCAGGAATTGTTCTCCACCATCACTCCCCAATACTGGCAGTTCTGGATCGGCCTCGTGCTGGTCGTGATCGTGCTGGTCGGCCGGCAGCGCCTGCATCGCTGGGTGCTGTATGTTCCGAATCTGGTCATCAGGCAGGTTGCAGGCCGTAAGGCGGTCGTCGCCGTGCCGGAGAGCGATGCATGACCATCGCGCTCGAAACCCAGAACCTCGAAAAGCAGTTCGGCGGCTTGCGCGTCACCCGCGATCTGTCGCTCAAGGTCGAGCAGGGGGCGCGCCACGCGCTGATCGGCCCGAACGGCGCCGGCAAGACCACGGTGATCAACCAGCTCACCGGCGTGCTGAAGCCGAACTCGGGCCGCATCCTGCTCGAAGGCCAGGACATCACCGACCTGCCCGTGCACAAGCGCGTGCTGCTCGGCCTGTCGCGCACCTTCCAGATCAACCAACTCTATCCCGATCTCACCCCACTCGAAACCATCGGCCTGGCCGTCTCCGAGCGCCTCGGCCATGGCGGCGATTGGTGGCGGCGGATGGGCACGCGCAGCGACGTCAACGGCGAGATCGCCGATCTCCTGACCCGCTTCCACCTGCTCGACGTCATGAACGAGCAGACCGTCACGCTGCCTTACGGCAAGCAGCGCCTGCTCGAGATCGCAGTCGCGATCGCCGCCAAGCCGCGCGTGCTGCTGCTCGACGAGCCCGCCGCGGGCGTGCCCGAGAGCGAGCGCCACGACATCCTCGCCGTGGTAGGCAGCCTGCCGCGCGACGTCACCGTGCTCTTGATCGAGCACGACATGGACCTCGTCTTCTCCTTTGCCGACCGCATCTCGGTGCTGGTCTCCGGCGCGCTGCTGACCGAAGGCCCGCCCGAGCAGGTCGCGCGCGATCCGCAGGTCAAGGCGGTCTATCTCGGCGAGGAGGCGGTCCATGTCTGACCTGCTCGCGATCGACTCACTTCGCGCCGGCTACGGCGAAGCGGTGGTGCTGCCCAACATGTCCCTACGCCTCGCCGAGGGGCAGGTCCTGGCGCTGCTTGGCCGCAACGGCACCGGCAAGACCACGCTGATCAACTCCGTCGTCGGCGTCACCCGCCGCTTCTCCGGCTCGGTCGTGCTGGCCGGCACCGACGTCACCAGCTTGCGGCCCGACCAGCGCGCGCGCGCCGGCATCGGCTGGGTGCCGCAGGAGCGCAACATCTTTCGCTCGCTCACGGTCGAGGAGAACATGACCGCGGTGGCCCAGCCGGGCCCCTGGACGGTCGAGAAGGTGTACGAGATGTTCCCGCGGCTGAAGGAGCGGCGGACCAACTTTGGCAATCAGCTCTCCGGCGGCGAGCAGCAGATGCTGGCGATCGGGCGCGCGCTCACCCTCAACCCGAAAGTGCTTCTGCTGGACGAGCCGACCGAGGGTCTTGCTCCCATTATCGTCGAGGAGCTCCTGAAGGCGATCGGGACCATCACCCGGGGGGGCGGCATCTGCTCGATCATCGTCGAGCAGAATGCCCAAAAGATTCTGGGGCTGGCCGACCGCGTTGTGATATTGGAGCGCGGAACGATCGTCCACGACGCTCCGAGCGCCGCGCTGAGGGCCGACTCCTCGGTCCTGGAGCGGCACCTCGGCGTCGCAGGGGCGGCGGGCCACTGACTTTTTCTTCGCCTCTCCCCGCGTGCGGTGAGAGGAGGTACAACGAGCGCCGACTGAAATTTCGGGAGAAACAAGAATGCAGCGAACCAGAGCCCCCTTCCGCGCCGACGAGGTCGGCAGCCTCCTGCGTCCGGCCAAGATCAAGGAAGCCCGCATCCGGCTGGAGAAGGGCGAGATCTCGGCCGACGATCTGCGCAAGATCGAGGACATGGAGATCGAGAAGGTCGTGCACAAGCAGGCCTCGATCGGGCTCAAGCTCGCGACCGACGGCGAATTCCGCCGCTCCTGGTGGCATTTCGATTTCCTGGCTAAGCTCACCGGCTGCGAGCTGTTCCACCCCGACACCGGCATCCAGTTCGCAGGCGTGCAGACCCGTCACGACGCGGTGCGCGTCATCGGCAAGCTCGATTTCCCCGCCGATCACCCGATGCTCGACCACTTCCGCTTCCTGAAGAAGGTCGCCGACCAGGCCCACGTCACCGCCAAGATGACGATACCGTCGCCCGCCGTGCTGCACTTCCGCGGCGGCCGCAAGTCCATCTCCAAGGACGTCTATCCCGATCTCGAGGCCTTCTACGAGGACCTCGGCAAAACCTATCGCAAGGCGGTGAAGGCGTTCTATGACGCCGGCTGCCGCTATCTCCAGTTCGACGACACCGTGTGGGCCTATCTCTGCTCGCAGGACGAATTGCAGAAGGCGCGCGAGCGCGGCGACAACCCGGACGGTCTGCAGCAGATCTATGCGCGCATCATCAACTACGCGCTGGCCGAGAAGCCCGCCGACATGGTGGTGACGACCCACGTCTGCCGCGGCAATTTCCGCTCGACCTGGATTTCTTCGGGCGGCTACGAGCCCGTTGCCGAAACCATGCTGGCCGGCACCAATTACGACGGCTACTTCCTGGAATACGATTCTGACCGTGCCGGCGGTTTCGAGCCGCTCCGCTTCCTGCCCAAGGGCAACAAGGTCGTCGTGGTCGGCGTCATCACCTCGAAGTTCGGTGAGCTCGAGAAGAAGGACGACATCAAGCGCCGCCTGGAGGAAGCCGCCAAGTTCGCGCCGCTGGAGCAGCTCGCGCTCTCCCCGCAATGCGGTTTCGCTTCGACGGAAGAGGGCAACATCCTCTCCGAGGAAGAGCAATGGGCCAAGCTCAGCCTCGCTGTCGAGATCGCCAAGGAAGTGTGGGGCAACTGAGCCCCGCACCGCTAAACGACGGTGAGGCCTCACCACATGCTCGGTGTCATTCCCCGCGAAGGCGGGGAATCCAGTACGCCGCGGCTTCACGGTGAATCGCTGACGTCTCCGGAATACTGACGTCTCTGGAATACTGGGTCGCCTGGTCAAGCCGGGCGACGACGGCGAACGTCGGGCGCACTGTGCTCACAAGCAGCGCGCAAATCCCGCCTCACTTCTCCGCCAGATAAACCTCGCCCAGCAGCGACGAGTTCGACCACGGCACCTGCTTGTTCCTGGTGCTCGACACCACCTCTGCCCGCACCCGCGTCAGCATTTGCTGCACCTCCAGCCCGGGCGTGCCGATATGGCGGGACAGCGCGGCAGAGAACGGCGAGTTGGCGCCTTCGCCGTCGAGCGCGACCTGGCCCGGCGCGGTTTCGCGCGGGAAATCGCGCGTCATCTTCTGCATTCGCGGCGCGATCGGCGCGCCCGCATCCATCACCAGCGACTGCCCCGGGCGGCGTAATGGCGTTGACCGGCCGCCTGTCCTTGGCCAGCCGGATCGTCTCGCTGCAGCAGGGCTTCACAGCTGGCGCCAGCGCGAACGGCAGGGGAGGTGACTCAATCCACTATTCCCTTGGTGGGCAGACTTTGCTAGGAGGGGGCGTCCCACTCTGTCTGCCCACCGCGTCCCACCTCATGAAGAACGACGAAATCCTGAGCCAGATCACGGAGTTCTGCCGCAAGGCGGACATGGCGGAATCGACCTTTGGCCGGCGCGCGGTGAACGATGGGAAGCTGGTGCATCGCCTGCGCGAGGGCAAGCGCATCACCATCGATACGCTGGAGCGGATCCAGGCCTACATGGCGGCCTCGATGGCCGGCGGCATGCCGCCGCCGCGAGGGCTCCAGGTGCCGCCCGAGAAGCGCGATCCGCGCGGCAATTTCCGCTTCTTCGAGAACCGCCAGAAATACCTATTGTTCGTCCATACCTGCAGCGAAAAGCGGGTGGTGGCGGACAGGGTCGCGCTGGAGCTCGCCTCGATCCATCCGCGCCCGCCGGCCCTGCGCCTGTTCGACGCCGGCGTCGGCGACGGCACCGTGCTGGCGCGGGTGCTGCGCGCAACGCACCAGCGCTTTCCCCATATGCCGTTCTACGTCGCCGGCAAGGAGCTCAGTCTCGAGGATTTGCGCCTGACGCTGGAGAAGGTGCCGGACCGCATTTTCGAGCACCCGGCGTCGGTGTTCGTCTTCACCAACATGTTCTATTCGGAGGCGCCCTGGCTCACGCCGGCATCGCCTGCGGCGGCGGCTGCGACCGTCTGGCACGAGGTCCCGCTGCGGGGCGCCTCATCGGGCGAGTTCGAGCAGCAGATCGCCGAGCTCCGGCCGTTTCTGGAGCAGAACTGGCGTGCCGCGATCAGCCCGCGCACCGCCATGCCGCTGTATGAGCGGCCCGTCGTTCTGGTGCTGTATCGCGAGGACCACAGGTTCCTGCTGGATTCGACCATTCCGCGACCGGGCCAGACCGAGGCCAATTTCGATCTCGTCATCGCCTCCCAGCCCTACCGCGCCCTGTCCTCCGTGAACTTCCGGGCCAAGCGGATCATCGCACCGCTTGCGCGGGCGCTTCGGCCGGGAGGGCGGCTGATCGGGATCCACTCCCATGGCCAGGATCCGGGCATGGAAATGATCCAGGCGATCTGGCCCGGAGAAAACCCTTTCGCGGTGAGCCGTCATGAGCTATTGCGCGCCGTTAAGTATGAACTCGGATCGGTGGGCCGCGACTTAAATTTTAATGCTTATGCGGATAACCGTTCGATCTTCAGGTATGATATGGAAGCGCTGCCCAACGAGGTCACCGGGACGATCGGGACCTCCACGGCCTTTGCAGCGTGGAATGCGGCGGTGTATGTCGCTCAGATTGAAGACGACCGGTTGACAGAAATGACTCAAAACGGCCGCACTCTGGATGCCGCCAGGGACGTGCTGCGAAAATACAATGGGCTCTGGTTTCTCGACGAATCCTACGTCATCTCGCGCCGGCGTGATTGACATCATCAAAAGTAAACATCGCAAACGCCCGCCGGCTTAGCGGCGGAACAAGGGGTTACTGATGCGCGCGTCCTATCTCTTCACCAGCGAGTCCGTGTCCGAGGGTCATCCGGACAAGGTCTGCGACCGCATTTCCGACGAGATCGTCGACCTGTTCTACCGCGAAGGGCCGAAGGCCGGCATCGACCCCTGGCAGATCCGCGCCGCCTGCGAGACGCTCGCCACCACCAACAAGGTGGTGATTGCGGGCGAGACCCGTGGTCCCAAGTCGGTGACCAACGAGCAGATCGAAGGCGTCGTCCGCGGCGCGATCAAGGACATCGGCTACGAGCAGGAAGGCTTCCACTGGAAGACCTGCGACATCGAGATCCTGCTGCATCCGCAGTCGGCCGATATCGCCCAGGGCGTCGATGCGCTGCAGCCGGGCGAGGTCAAGGAAGAGGGCGCGGGCGACCAGGGCATCATGTTCGGTTACGCCACCAACGAGACGCCCGATCTGATGCCGGCGCCGATCTTCTACGCCCACAAGATCCTCCGCCTGATCTCCGAAGCCCGCCACTCCGGCAAGGAGAAGGTGCTCGGTCCGGACTCCAAGAGCCAGGTCACCGTGCAGTACGAGAACGGCAAGCCGGTCGCCGTGCGCGAGATCGTGGTCTCGCACCAGCATCTGGTTCCGGACCTCACCTCGAACCAGGTCCGCGAGATCGTCGAGCCCTATGTGCGCGAGGCGCTGCCGAAGGACTGGATCACGCCGAAGACGATCTGGCACATCAACCCCACCGGCAAGTTCTACATTGGCGGCCCGGATGGTGATTCCGGCCTGACCGGCCGCAAGATCATCGTCGACACCTATGGTGGCGCGGCCCCGCATGGCGGCGGTGCGTTCTCCGGCAAGGATCCGACCAAGGTCGACCGTTCGGCAGCTTATGCCGCCCGCTACGTCGCCAAGAACATCGTTGCCGCCGGCCTGGCCGACCGCTGCACGCTGCAGCTCGCCTACGCCATCGGCGTGGCGCGTCCGCTGTCGATCTACATCGACACCCATGGCACCGGTAAGGTGCCGGAGGAGCAGCTCGAGAAGGCAGCGGCGCAGGCGATGGATCTGACGCCCCGCGGCATCCGCACCCATCTCGACCTCAACCGTCCGATCTACGCGCGCACCTCGGCCTACGGCCATTTCGGCCGCACGCCGGACAACGAGGGCGGCTTCTCCTGGGAGAAGACCGACCTCGTCGAGCAGCTCAAGCGCGCGCTCTAAGCGCGTGCTCTAAGTCACTTTCGTCATTCCGGGGCACCGCAACCGCGGCGAGCCCCGGAATCTCGCACTTCCGGATTCCAGGTTCGCTCGCGTCACCAGCGCCCAGGAATGACGAGCCAAACAAACAGGAACCTCCTATGAACGCGAAGCCCGGCTTCACCGATTACATCGTCAAGGACATTTCGCTCGCCGATTTCGGCCGCAAGGAGCTCTCGCTGGCCGAGACCGAGATGCCCGGCCTGATGGCCACCCGCGAGGAGTACGGCCCGAAGCAGCCGCTGAAGGGCGCCCGCATCGCCGGCTCGCTGCACATGACGATCCAGACCGGCGTGCTGATCGAGACGCTGGCCGCACTCGGCGCCGACATCCGCTGGGTCTCCTGCAACATCTATTCGACGCAGGACCACGCCGCCGCCGCGATCGCGGCCGCTGGCATTCCCGTCTTCGCCGTCAAGGGCGAGACGCTGGCCGAGTACTGGGACTACACCGCGAAGCTGTTCGACTGGCACGGCGGCGGTCACCCGAACATGATCCTCGACGATGGCGGTGACGCCACCATGTACGTCCATCTCGGCCTGCGCGCCGAGAACGGCGACGCCGCCTTCCTCGACAAGCCCGGCTCCGAGGAAGAGGAAGTCTTCTTCGCGCTTTTGAAGAAGCAGCTCAAGGAGAAGCCGAAGGGTTACTTCGCCGGGATCGCCAAGAGCATCAAGGGCGTGTCCGAGGAGACCACGACGGGCGTGCATCGTCTCTATGACATGCAGAAGGCAGGCACGCTGCTGTGGCCGGCCATCAACGTCAACGACAGCGTCACCAAGTCGAAATTCGACAACCTCTATGGCTGCCGTGAATCGCTGGTCGACGGCATCCGCCGCGGCACCGACGTGATGCTGTCGGGCAAGGTCGCGATGGTCGCCGGCTTCGGCGACGTCGGCAAGGGCTCGGCCGCCTCGCTGCGCCAGGCCGGCTGCCGCGTCATGGTCTCCGAAGTCGATCCGATCTGCGCGCTGCAGGCGGCGATGGAAGGCTACGAGGTCGTGACCATGGAAGACGCCGCGCCCCGCGCCGACATCTTCGTCACCGCCACCGGCAACAAGGACATCATCACCATCGAGCACATGCGCGCAATGAAGGATCGCGCCATCGTCTGCAACATCGGCCACTTCGACAACGAGATCCAGATCGCGGCGCTCCGTAACCTGAAGTGGACCAACATCAAGCCGCAGGTCGACGAGATCGAATTCCCCGACAAGCACCGCATCATCATGCTGTCGGAGGGCCGCCTCGTGAACCTCGGCAACGCGATGGGCCACCCGTCCTTCGTGATGTCGGCGTCGTTCACCAACCAGACGCTGGCGCAGATCGAGTTGTTCGCCAACAACAAGGACGGCAAGTACGAGAAGAAGGTCTACGTGCTGCCGAAGACGCTCGACGAGAAGGTCGCCCGCCTGCACCTCGCCAAGATCGGCGTCAAGCTCACCGAGCTGCGCAAGGACCAGGCCGATTACATCGGCGTCAAGCAGGAAGGTCCGTACAAGAGCGACCATTACCGCTACTGATCGAATGATCTGATCGACCATCGACGCGAAGCCCCGGAGTGATCCGGGGCTTCATTGTTTCGGCGCATGGAATTCAACTCGCTTTGCGTTTGCGGCACGGCCGATTGCCAATTGACGGCCAGCAGCGGCGGGCGGACAATCCTCCCCGGCGGAGGAAACCATGCAACAAGAACATTTCGACGTCCTGATCGTCGGTGCCGGGCTATCAGGCATCGGCGCGGGCTATCATTTGCAGACCAGGTGTCCGACCAAGAGCTACGTCATCCTGGAGGGGCGCGACTGCATCGGCGGCACCTGGGACCTGTTCCGCTATCCCGGCATCCGCTCCGACAGCGACATGTTCACGCTCGGCTATTCGTTCAAGCCGTGGACCGACCCGAAGGCGATCGCCGACGGGCCGCAGATCCTGAACTATGTGCGCGAGACAGCCGGCGAGAACGGCATCGACAAGCACATCCGCTTCCGTCATCGCGTCAAGCGCGCATCCTGGTCGACCAGCGAGGCACGCTGGACCGTCGAGGCCGAGCGCATCACGGGCGAGGGCGCGAGCGAGCTGGTCCGCTTCACCTGCAATTTCCTCTTCATGTGCTCGGGCTATTACAAATACGAGGCGGGCTACACGCCGGAGTTCAAGGGCGCTGCGGATTTCGCCGGCTGCATCGTGCATCCGCAGAAATGGACCGAGGACATCGACTATGCGGGAAAACGCGTCGTCGTGATCGGCTCGGGCGCGACCGCGGTCACGCTGGTGCCGGAGCTCGCCAAGAAGGCGGCGCAGGTCACGATGCTGCAGCGCTCGCCGACCTATGTGGTATCGCGGCCGGCGCAGGATCCCCTCGCCAACAAATTGCGGCGCAACCTCCCGGCGCGGCTGGCCTATCATTTGATCCGCTGGCGCAACGTGATGTGGGGGATGTTCTTCTTCCAGCTCAGCCGGCGCAAGCCTGCGAAGGTCAAGGACCTCATTCTCAAGGGCGTGCGAATGGCGCTCGGTCCCGACTACGACGTCGCAACCCATTTCACCCCGCGCTACAATCCCTGGGACCAACGGCTGTGCCTGGTGCCGGACGGCGACCTCTTCAAGGCGATCCGCGAGCAGCGCGCCAGCGTCGTGACCAACGAAATCGACACGTTCACGCGTGACGGCATCCGCCTGAAGGATGGAAGCGAGCTTGCGGCCGACATCATCGTGACGGCGACCGGATTGGTGCTCCAGGTCGTCGGCGGACTCGAGGTCAGTGTCGACGGCCGCGCCGTCGATTTTGCCAAGATCCTGACCTACAAGGGCATGATGTATGCCGACGTGCCCAACATGGCCTCGGCCTTCGGCTACACCAACGCGTCCTGGACGCTGAAATGCGATCTCACCTGCGAATATGTCTGCCGTCTCATCAACTACATGGATCGGCACAATTTCCGTCAATGCGTGCCGCACAACGACGATTCGACCATCACAGCGCAGCCGTCGCTGGATTTCACCTCGGGCTATGTGCAGCGCTCGGTGGCCAAGATGCCGAAGCAGGGCTCGAAGCGGCCGTGGCGGCTGTACCAGAACTACGCGCTCGACATCGTGTCCCTGCGCTTCGGCCGGATCGACGACGGCGTGATGCGCTACTCCTGACGGCGCCTCCTCCGCAATGCCGTTTCGGCCGGGGCGCGATGGACTGCTTCGTGTCTGCGTCGGTCACGGCCCCCCTTGCGCGCATGACCGGCCGATCATTCCGTCTGGGCAGCGCGCCGGCGTCGGAATTCCTGCACGGGCAGCCCGCCCCAGCCCCAATTGGCGGTGTCGAGTTCTTCGATCACGACGAAGGTGGACTCCAGCGGCTTGCCGAGCACGTCGAGCAGGAGCTGGCTCGAACCCTCGATCAGAGCGGCCTTCTCCGCCGCCGAGAGCGACGCCGCCCCCGGCGTCGTTCCCTCGCGGGTCACTTGAATGGTGACGATGGGCATCGTGCGTCTCCTCGTCTCAATGTCCCGCGCTCTGCCCGCCGTCGACGTGCAGGATCTCGCCGGTGACGAAGGAGGCCCCCTCGAGATAGAGCACCGCATCGACGATGTCGGACATCTCGCCCATGTGACCGACCGGGTGCAGCGCACTGAGCTGCGCATGCGTCGCGACCGGGTGCATCGGCGATTTGATGATGCCGGGCGACACCGCGTTCACCCGGATGCCGCGCTTGGCGTATTCGATCGCGAGCGATCTGGTCGCGGCGTTCAGCCCGCCCTTGCTCAGCGAGGCCAGCACCGAGGGCACGTTCGAATTGGCCTGATCCGCCAGCGTGGTCGTGATCTGGACGACGTGGCCGGACCCCTGCTTCTCCATCTCGGCCATGGCGAGCTGGGTGATGTTGAAAAAGCCCGCGACGTTGGTGCCCATCACTGCTGCATAGTCTTCGACCGTGTACTGGGTGAACGGCTTTGCGACGAAGATGCCGGCATTGTTGACCAGCGTGTCGACACGGCCGAAGCGGGCGAGGGCCTGAGAGACCACACGCTCGGCAGTGGCCCGATCGGCGATGTCGCCGGGCACGGCGAGGATATCATCGTCACCCGACGGCTTGATGGAGCGAGCCGTGGCGACGACGCGGTAATTGCGATCGCGAAAACCCCGGACCAGGGCGGCGCCGATGCCCTGCGATGCACCGGTGACGATGGCGACCTTCTGTTCGATACCCATGATGGGCTCCTGTTGTTGGCTCCGAGAATCTGTGCCGGCAGCGGCCGGCTTGCGTGCTGAGGTACGCTGCGACGGGCCGGTCGCAAATATCCGCTGTCCGGCAGACACTCTTTCGCCGCGCGAGCGAATGCGGGGGCGGCCGCCCCGGCGGTGGTTGTCGAGCTTGCGGCGAGCGCCTAGCCTGCGAGCGGAAGCTCAGGGGGCGACGGGAAGGGAATGGATCGTCTGGATGCGATGAAAGTATTCGTCCTGGCCGTGGACGAGGGCAGCTTGGCTGGCGCCGGGCGCAAGCTCGGCCGCTCGCCGGCTGCGGTGAGCCGGGCCATCGCGTTTTTGGAAGAACGCGTCGGCGCCGTACTGCTGCACCGGACGACTCGCGCGATCAAGCTGAGCGAGGAGGGGGAACGTTATGCCGCGATCTGCCGCCGTGTGCTCGCCGAACTCGAGGAAGCCGACGACGTCGCGGCTGGACCGCGCACCGCGCCGCGCGGCCTGCTCACGATCACGGCTCCCGTGGTCTCGGGGGAAATGGTCTTGCGGCCGATCCTCGATGCGTTCCTCGACGCTTATCCGACCGTGTCGGCCAAGCTGCTGTTGTTCGACCGGGCGGTCAACCTGATCGAAGAGGGCATCGATATCGCGCTTCGCATCGGGCCCCTCGCGGATTCAGCCATGATCGCGATGCGGGTCGGCGAGATCAGCCGCATCGTCGTGGCAGCACCGCGCTATCTCAAGCAGCATCCACACATCAACGAGCCCGGCGATCTCGCCAAGCACCAGATCGTGGCGATGGCGCACCTGCCCAATTCCTGGACCTTTGCGCCGCAGGCCGGCGCGTCAGTGCCGCGCACGGTTCAGTTCACACCTCGGCTTGTCGTCAACAGCACCTATGCGGCGGTCGCCTCCACGGTCGCCGGGCGCGGCGTTGCGCGGATGTATTCTTACCAGGTGGCCGAGCAGGTCGCCCGCGGCGAGCTCGAGATTGTACTGGCTGGTGATGCGGATCCTGAAATGCCGGCCCACCTGATCTGCCCGCAGGGCCGGCTCGCTGTGCCGAAGGTGCGCGCCTTCACCGATTTTGCCGTGCCCCGGCTGAAGAAGCACTTTGCGCAGCTGAGGAAGAGCATCAAGGCGCGCTGAGCCGCCGCGCGCCTGGCAATGCGTTGTTTTGCGTATACGGCCGCCTCGCTGAATCGGGCCATGTTCCCGAACGGTTAACGCCGAATTTACGGATCAATCCTAGCCTGTCTCGGCCGGGGTTACTCGCAAGGCCGAGGTGAGCCCAATGGAAGCCCAGAGAATCGCCGTCGATGCCGTCGTCGCGCTGACCGATTGCGACCGCGATGCCGTCATCGCCTTTATCCGCCGTCTCTATCTGGCCGGCGTCACCGACCCCAAGCGCCTGACCTTCAAGGGTCTCCAGGCGCTGTCCCGGGCGTGATGGGGTCGATTGACCACCACCAGGTTCCCCCGTCTGCTCTCCCCAGTGTGAACGCAACCCAGCGGCGAATATCTTGTCGCACACGTTCGGCCGGAGTAGATGACGTCCCCGGCTGAGTTCACTGGGGAACGGGGAGATGTTGAATCAGCTTTTTGCGCCGCAGCTTGTCATTCTTTATGTGCTCGCGGCCTCGACGATTTACGTTCACTTCCGCGGCAAGCAGCGGCTGTGCTTTGCCCGCCAGCTCGGCGACCACTCGACCTATCTGGCCCCTTACAATGTGCTGATGTATGCGGGCTCGGCGGTGCCGAACAAGCCGGTGATCCCGGTCGAGCAGTTTCCCGAGCTGAAGCCGCTGAGCGAGAACTGGGAGACCATCCGCGACGAAGCCGTGCGCCTGTTCGACGAAGGGTTTATCCGCGCGGCGGCCAAGAACAATGACTGGGGTTTCTACTCGTTCTTCAAGAGCGGCTGGAAACGGTTTTACCTGAAATGGTATGACGACTTCCTGCCCTCGGCGAACACGCTGTGCCCGAAGACGGTTGAGCTGCTGAAGTCGATCCCGAGCGTGCACGGCGCGATGTTCGCGATGCTGCCGCCGGGTGGCAGGCTGGGCGCGCACCGAGATCCCTTCGCTGGCTCACTGCGCTATCACCTCGGCCTGGTCACGCCGAACTCGAACAAGTGCCGCATCGTGGTCGACGGCGTCGAATGCGTCTGGCGCGACGGCGAAGCCTTCATGTTCGACGAGACCTTCATTCACAGCGCCGAGAATGCGACCGACGTCAACCGCATCATCCTGTTCTGCGACGTCGAGCGCCCAATGAAGTTCGGCTTCATGACCGCAATCAACCGCTGGGTCAGCCATCACATCGTCAAGGCGTCGGCGACCCAGAACGTCGACGGCGAGAATGTCGGCGTGCTCAACAAGGTGTTCGGCAAGCTCTACGAGGTTCATCTCGCCAGCCGCAAGGTCAAGGAGTGGAATCGCAACGTCTACTACACGCTGAAATACGCGCTGGCGGCGTTGATTCTCGGTCTCATCGTGTATTCGGCACTGAATTGAAGCGACACATGGGGCGGATCGGCGAAGCTTGGTTCGCCCTTGCGTCGTGCCGATATGCGGATTGCTTTCGGACGTCCTGCCACGATCGTCCGATCTCGGTCGGCTGCGTCTAGTGGCGGTGCTTGTGCCCTGCGGAGCTGTCGGGACGCTGGTAGCCTCGCAACTCTGCATATCGCTGCATCTGGTTCTGATTGAGCAAGGCGGCGGTCGACAGATGATATTTGAGATGGCTCTCGCGGAGCTGTCCCTGGGTTTCGGCAATGGCCCCGATGCTCGTCTTGAGCGCTTCCGACGTGACCGCACGGGACGAGAAAAGGTCTTCCAGCGCTCGCTCTTGCTCGACGAGCTTGTGACCCAACGGAACGGTTTCCTGTTTCATGGCATCGAACAGTCGCCGGACCTCGACGCGTTGATCGGCTGTCAAGTCGAGGCTGTCGCCGAGCTCGAGCACGTGGCTGGGACCGGGATATCCATTGAGCTCCGCAGCAAGAGCCAAGCCCATACCGCGTCCGGCGCGAAGGTCGTCGATCTGCTGCTGTGACAGCGCCTTGATCGGGCGCCTTTCCATGCCGGCATAAGGGTGGCTGGACTGGGCGCCGGCCGCGCTGGCGGTGAGGACGAGAGAGGCGGCAAGCAGAAGGAGGCGGTTCATGAATCTGGCTCCATCAAGTCGGGCCGGCCATGCCGAAGCAACGGACCCGGGTGCGACGTTACCCATCGCGATCGAGTGATCTCGGGGCTGAAATCTTGCTGGATCGTCCGGCCCATGGCAACAAACGTTACCGCGATCAAATTGCCGAATGTGGAGCAGGTGATGGCCTCCTTGCCGACCGCGAATGTTGAGATCGAGCAGTTCTTCCGCGATTGGCTGGAAACCTTCGCGGGCTATGTTCGCGAGGTCGACTACGCCTCGGCGCGGCCGCTCTTTCATCCCGACGTCCTGGCCTTCGGCACCCACAACGACGTCATCCCCGGCCTCGATCAATGGGTCGCGACCCAATGGGACAATGTCTGGCCCAAGACGACCGACTTCCGATTCGTGCTCGATCAGGCCTCGATCCTGGCATCGCCCGACGGCACGATGGCAACCGTGATCGCGCCGTGGACGAGCACGGGCTATCATCAAGATGGCAGCCCATTTCCACGTCCCGGCCGAGCGACGATGGTGTTTTCAAGATGTGGCGACGGCTGGCTGTGCGTCCATTCGCACATGTCACTCAATCGCGGTGTCCCGCAGACAAGCCATGCCAATCGGCCGGTGAAGGCCTGGTAGCGTGTTGGGTGGATCAGCGAAGCGTAATCCACCACCTCGACGCAACAAGACGGTGGTGGATTACGCTTTCGCCAATCCCCCTACGATTCAAGCCTGCTCGGGCTGGCCGATGCTCACCTTCAGCGTGCCGACACCGTCGACGCCGCATTCGAGCTTGTCGCCGGGCTGGAGCTGGGACACGCCGGCCGGAGTGCCCGTCATGATGATGTCGCCGGCGGCAAGCTTCACCTGTTGCGAGAGCTGCCAGATGATCTCGGGTACGTTCCAGATCAGCTCGGTGAGGTCGCCCTTCTGGGCTTCCTTGCCGTTGACCGTGAGCCAGATCTTGCCTTTGGCGGGATGGCCGATCTTGGAGGCCGGCTGAATCGCCGAGCACGGAGCGGAGCCGTCGAACGACTTGCCGATCTCCCAGGGGCGCTCCTTCTTGCGCGAGGCGATCTGGAGGTCGCGGCGGGTGAGATCGATGCCGACGGCGTAGCCGTAGACGTGATCGAGCGCCTTGTCGGCGGGGATGTTGAGGCCGCCGCTCTTCATCGCCACGACCAGCTCGACCTCGTGATGGAGGTCCTTGGTCAGCGGCGGATAGGGAATGGTGGCGCCGTCGGGCACCAGCATGTCGGCGTGCTTGGCGAAGAAAAACGGCGGGGCGCGCTCGTCATTGCCCATCTCGCGGATGTGCTCGAGATAATTGCGGCCGACGCACCAGATGCGGCGAACCGGATAACGGCCGCTTTCCCCGACGACGGGAAGCGAAGCCTGGGGCGGAAGCGGGATGACGTAGGAGGCGGCGTTCATGAAGCGGTCTCGCTGCTCTTGAGGTGGAACGAACTCTATGCGGTTGCGCTGATCGGCGCCAGCGCGCCGGAATCGTGGTGGTGTTGCAGGCGGAAGAACGAGGCGTAACGGCCACCCCGGCGGAGCAGTTCGTCATGCCGGCCCTGCTCGACGATCTCGCCGCCCTCGACCACGAGAATCGCATCCGCGTGCATGATGGTGTGCAGACGGTGGGCGATCACGATGGTGGTGCGGTTTCGGCACAGATGCTCGATCGCCTCCTGCACCTGCCGCTCGGACTCCGAATCGAGCGCCGCGGTGGCCTCGTCCAGCAGGATGACCGGCGCGTTCTTGATCAGCGCGCGCGCCACCGCGATGCGCTGGCGCTGTCCGCCGGACAGCTGCGTGCCGTGCTCGCCGACCGGGGTGTCGTAGCCGAGCGGGAAGCCCATGATGAAGTCATGCGCGCAGGCCGCCTTCGCCGCCTCGATGATCTCGTCCTCGCTCGCGCCCGGCTTGCCGAAGGCGATGTTGCTCCGGATGGTGTCGCGGAACAGATAGACGTCCTGGCCGACATAGGCGGTCTGCGAGCGCAGCGATTTGCGCGAGACCGCGCCGATCGACTGGCCGTCGATCACGATGTCGCCCTGCGTCACCTCATGGAAGCGCAGCAGCAGCGCCAGCACGGTCGATTTGCCGCCGCCGGAGGGGCCGACCAGCGCGGTGACCTTGCCGGGCTCGGCGACGAAGCTCATGCGGTTGAGCACGGTCTCGCCGGTGCGGTAAGCGAAGCTGACGTCACGCAGTTCGATCCGCGCGTCGGTGAGCTTCAACGCCGGCTTGTCGTCGTCGGAGCGTTCGCTGGCCGGGCTGTCGACCACTTCGAGCAGCATGCGGGCGCCGACGAGCTGGCTGTTCAGATCGATGTTGAGCCGCGCCAGCCGCTTGGCCGGCTCGGTCGCCATCAGGAACGCGGTCATGAAGGAGAAGAACGCGCCGGGCGTGGCGTTGAGCGCGACCACGCTGTAGCCGCCGTACATCAGGCAGCCGGCGACCGCGAAGCCGCCGAGCATCTCCATCAACGGGTTGGAGCGGTTGGCGACGCGCGCCATCTTGTTGGCGTTGCGCTCGACGATCGCGATGTTCTCGTCGATGCGCTTCTGCATGGTCTCTTCCAGCGTGAACGCCTTGACCGTGCGGATGCCCTGCAGCGATTCCTGCATCGTCTCCATGATGTCGGCGGTGCCGGTGAACTGGTTGTAGGCGAGGCCCTTGATGCGCTTCACCAGCTTGCGCAGGACCAGCATCGCCGGCGGCACCGCGACGAGGCCGATGAACGACATCAGCGGATCCTGCCACACCATCACGCCGATCATGGCGAGCAGCATCAGCAGGTCGCGCCCGATGGCGTTGACCAGCATGTTGAGCACGTCGGTGATGGATTTGGCGCCGGCCGTCAGCCGCGCCAGGAATTCGGAGGAATGGCGCTCGGAGAAGAAGCCGACGCTCTCGCGCATCAATTTTGCGAACAGCTGGCGCTGGTTGGTGGCAAGGATCGCGTTCGAGATCTTGGTCAGGATCACCATGTGGCCGTAGGTGGCCACGCCCTTGATGAAGAGCAGGATCACCGTGAGCCCTGAGAACATCGCGATGCCCGGGATGTTCTTGTCGACATAGGCCTGGTTGATGACCTGGCCGAGCACGTAGGTCGCGCACGCCGTCGCGGCCGCGGCCACCGCCATCAGCGCGAAAGCAACGAGGTAGCGCCGCCAGTAGACGATCCCCTGTTCCGTGACCAGGCGGCGCACCAGGGCCATTGCCGCATAGGGATCGTCGGTGATCTTTTTTGGAAACTGGGCCATCCGGGGTCCATTGACGGCGCAGGACAAAGCCTGCCCGCGCGTCAGGGATCGATGGGCCTCTGTGCCCGCTCAGCTACGGTTTTTCAAGCCCAATTAAGGGCTTGCGCTTGGGATGATTCTAGGCGGAGGCGGCGTGGCGAAGCTCGCCATGGCGCTCGTGGAACAGCTTGTCCTCCCAGGCCAGCGCGTGGGCCGCGATGGTCTCGAGGTCCTCGTATTGCGGCTTCCAGTCCAGCAGTCCGCGGATGCGGCTGGTGTCGGCGACCATGGTCATGATGTCGCCTGGCCGGCGCGGCGCGTATTGCACGGCAAAGCTGCGGCCCGACACGCGGCGCACGGCGTCGATGGTCTCCAGCACCGAATAGCCGCGGCCATAGCCGCAATTCAGCGTCGTCGAGGCCCCGCCGTTGCGCAGATAGGCGAGGGCCGAACGATGCGCCTGCGAGAGGTCGGTGACGTGGATGAAGTCGCGAATGCAGCTGCCGTCCGGGGTCGGATAGTCGGTGCCGAACACGTCGATCTTGGCGCGCTGGCCGGTCGCAGCTTCCACCGCGATCTTGAGCAGATGCGTGGCGCCGACGGTGGCAAGGCCGATGCGGGCGTGCGGATCGGCGCCGGCGACGTTGAAATAGCGCAAGGTTACGTATTGCATGCCGTAGGCGGCGGCAACGTCGTGCAGCATGATCTCGGTCATCAGCTTCGACGAGCCGTAGGGCGACAGCGGCCGGGTCGGCGCGTGCTCGGGCACTGGGACCTGGTCCGGATTGCCATAGACGGCGGCGGTCGAGGAGAAGATGAAGCGATTGATACCGCGCTTGACCGCGACGTTCAGCAGGTTGCGTGCGGTCGTGAAGTTGTTGCGGTAATAGCCGAGCGGATCGCGCATCGAGTCCGGGACGACGACCGACCCCGCGAAATGGATGATGCTTTCGATGTCGTGCTGGGCGATCACGCCTTCGAGCAGGTTCTCGTCGCCGGCATCGCCGATGAACAGCGGCACGCCCTCAGGCAGATAGGCGGAGAAACCGGTGGAGAGATCGTCGATCACCACGACATCCTCGCCGGCTTCCGCCAGCGCGAGCACCGTGTGACTTCCGATATAGCCGGCGCCGCCGGTGACTAGCACAGTCATGATCTCACCCGTCTTCGATCAACGCTGCAAGCTAACGTCTGCGTGGTGAAGAGGGGGTATCGGCGCGGCCGAACTGGTCACTATGCTTAATGTTGCGTATAGGGGGCCGGTCAAACGGAGCGTGATGTGGCCAATTTCCCCGGCGATCTCGAAGTGATCGTGCCAAATCTGCACAGGCGCTATTCCGGGGTCACCGCGACCAACCGGATGGTGGCCCCGCGGCTGGCAAAGCTGTATCGCGCCGCCTGGTTCGGCTCCGACGCGCCGGCCGGGATCGCGCGGCTCGGCATCGCCGATTTTCTCAAGCTATGGCGTCGCAAGGCGCCGCTGATCTGGCATGCGCGGCGCAACAACGAGATGATCGCCGGCGTCGTGCTGCGTGCGCTCGGCTGGCCCTTGAGGCTCGTGTTCACCTCGGCGGCGCAGCGGCATCATAGCTGGATCACGCGCTGGCTGATCCGGCGCATGGACGCGATCATCGCGACGAGCGACATCTCCGCCTCGTTCCTGAAGGTGAAGGCGACGGTGATCCCGCACGGCGTCGACACCGACGTTTACGCGCCGCCGATCGATCGCGCCGCTGCTTTCGCCGAAAGCGGTCTGCCGGGCCGCTACGCCATCGGCTGCTTCGGCCGCGTGCGTGCGCAGAAGGGCACCGACCTCTTCGTCGATGCGATGTGCCGCCTGTTGCCGCGCTATCCGGATTTCACCGCGATCATCGTCGGCCAGGTCACGGCCGAGCAGACGCCCTTTGCCAACGATCTGAACAAGCGGATCGAGGCCGCCGGCCTGCAATCGCGCATCGTCATCACCGGCGAGCTGCCGATCGAGGCGGTGCAGCGCTGGTATCAGCGGCTGACGATCTACGCCTTCACCTCTCGCAACGAGGGCTTTGGCCTGACGCTGATCGAGGCGATGGCGGCCGGCAGCGCACTGGTCGCCGCGCGCGCCGGCGCGGCCGAGCTCGTGGTCGAGGATGGTGTGAGCGGCGTGCTGATCCCGACGGGAGATGCCGACGCGCTCGCGACGGCGCTGGAGCCGTTGATGCGCGATGTGACGCTTGCGACGGCGATGGGCGAGCGGGGGCGGGCGCGGGTGCTGGCAAAGTTCAGCCTCGATGCCGAAGCGGCGCGGATCGGCGAGGTCTATCGGTCGCTGCTCTGAACTGCCGCCCTCGGAGCCACCAACCAAAAAATGCGAAAACAACCCCATGCACAGTAGGCGAGGCCAGCGAAATCAATGGTTTGGCGCTCGTGCAAGCTTGTGCGAAATTGCGTCCGCGCTACAATTATGTTCCCATTTTGGGAATTTAATTGATCCCGAACTGGGAACATGCTATGGCTATGAACGTAATAGCTAGAAGGGCGCTCAAGGTCTTTTGGGAGCGACACCCCCAAGCGGAAACTCCCTTGGACACCTGGTACGAAATCGTTTCGAAGGGTGACTGGAGCGGCCCCGCAGATCTGAAGAGAGCGTTTGGAAACAATATCGACTTTGTTGGCGACAACAGAGCCATCTTCGACATAGGCGGCAACAAGTATCGCCTTGTGGTTCACTTCTCCTACAAGTTCAAAACAGCTCTCATCAAGTTTGTCGGCACGCACGCAGAGTACGACGGAATAGACGCGGAGACCGTGTGATGATGGACGTAAGGCCGCTTCGCAACGAACAGGACTACGATTGGGCGATCGGGGAAGTATCCCGCTATTTTGCGGCCGAGCCTGCTCCCGGCACGCCTGACGGTGATCGTTTCGAAGTCTTGTCTTCACTCATCAAGGAGTACGAGGACAATCACTTCGCCACCACTCACGGCGATCCAATCGACGTTCTCCATTTTGCAATTGAATCCATGGGACGCTCGCAGTCAGAATTGGCGGCTCTGATCGGACGCAATCGGGCATCCGAAATTTTGAATCGCGTCCGTCCACTGACGCTGGACATGATCCGTACCATCAGCAAGGAATGGAGCATTCCAATTGCTGTTCTGACAGCTCCATATGAGCTAACGCGCGCGCAAGCATGATCTATCGGCGACCGCCCGGCTCACGTCGTCGCCTTCCCTCCCGCCTCGCTCAGCACCCGCTGCGCAATCGCCGCCACCTCGCTGGCCGCGATATTCCGCATGCACCTGTGGTCGTTGATCTTGCAGATCGTGCTCTGGCAGGGCTGGCAGGACAGCACCTCCTTGTCCTGCACCACGGTGGCGGCAAGGCCGTTGAGAGGGGCCCAGAGATAGGGGCTGGTCGGGCCGAAGATGCCCATGGTGGGCGTGCCCAGGGCGGCCGCGATGTGCATCAGGCCGGAATCGTTGGAGATGGCGACGCCAGCGGCCGCCATGGCCAGCACGCCGTTGCGCAAATCGTTGCCGGTGAGGTCGCGCACGCCGGGACCGCCAGCCGCGACGATCTCCTGGGCGAGGCCCTTTTCCGCGGGGCCGCCGACCACCCACACCTCCAGCCCGCGCCCGGCCAGCAGGCGGGCGGCCTCGGGATAGTACGTCCAGCGCTTTGAGACGCCCACGGAGCCGGGAGCGAGCGCCACCGCGGCTCCGGCGCCAAGGCCGTTGGCCTGCCGCCAGCGGACGATGTCCTCGGCCGGGACCCGCAATTGCGGCACCGGCCATTCAGGGGGGAGCGGGGCCCCGTCGGGCTGGGCCAGGGCGGCGTTCTTGTCGATGAAGCGGGGCAGCTTCTTTTCGCCCCAGCGCCAGCGGTTGATCAGGCCGAACCGGAACTCGCCGACGAAGCCGACCCGCTCGGGAATACCGGCCAAAGCGGGTGCGATGGCAGCCTTCCAGGTGCGCGGCAGCACCAGGGCTGTGCCGTAGTTTCGCTTGCGCAGCAGCTTCGCCAAGGCCAGCTGACGGCCCACGGCCAGCCGGCCGCGCGGCAGGTCCCAGACGATCCCCTCGCGCACGCCGGGCATGTAATCGACCAAAGGAGCGCACAGCGACGTGGTGAGGAGATCGACCGGCCGGTTGGGCCAGCGCTCCTTCAGGACCCGGACCACGGTATGATTCCGGACGAAATCGCCGATCCACATGTAGGGAATGATCAGAATCGGGCGGGTATCGCTCCGGTCTGGATCTCCACTAAGTTGTGAATTTTGGTTCATTCGTTGAAGGGGCCGCAATGATTTGGGCGGTTCGGTAGCCGCTCCCAGCCGGCAGGTAAAGCCGGCAAACCGCTCAATCCCAAAACCGCTTACACTTTAGCGGCTCATGCGCTACGGCAGGACCGGATCGCAGAAAAATCGGGCAGGGATTTCGGAATGTTGCTGGTGACCGGCGGGGCCGGTTTTATCGGGTCGAATGTCGTGGCCGCGCTCAATGACGCGGGCCGCAGCGACGTCGTGGTTTGCGATCTGCTCGGCACCGACGGCAAGTGGCGGAACCTCGCCAAGCGCCAGCTTGTGGATATCATTCCGCCGGCCGAATTGATGGACTGGCTGAAAGGCCGCAAGCTCGATGGCGTGATCCATCTCGGGGCGATTTCCGCGACCACGGCGACCGACGGCGACCTCGTGTTCGAGACCAATTTTCGTCTGTCGATGCGCCTTCTCGACTGGTGCACGGCAAGCGTGGTGCCCTTCATCTACGCCTCCTCGGCGGCGACTTATGGCGACGGCGAAAGCGGTTTCGACGACGATGCTTCGATCCCCGCATTGAAGAAGCTTCGGCCGATGAATCTCTACGGCTGGAGCAAGCACATGTTCGATCTTGCGGCCGCCGGGCGCGTGGCCAATGGCGATCCGCTGCCGCCGCAATGTGTCGGCCTGAAATTCTTCAACGTGTTCGGCCCCAACGAATACCACAAGGGCTCGATGATGAGCGTGCTGGCGCGCCGCTTCGACGACGTCAAGGCCGGCCGCGTCGTGCAATTGTTCAAATCGCATCGCGAGGGCATCGAAGACGGCGATCAGCGCCGCGATTTCATCTATGTCGATGACGTCGTGCGCGTAATCATGTGGCTCCTGGCGACGCCGTCGGTCTCCGGACTGTTCAACGTCGGAACCGGCAAGGCGCGCAGCTTCAGGGACCTGATACTGGCTGCCTATGCGGCGCTCGGCACCAAGCCCAACATCGAATACATCGACATGCCCGAGCAGATCCGTGCGGCCTACCAGTACTTCACCCAGAGCGAGGTCGATCGGCTCCGCCGCGCCGGCTATAACGGCGGCTTCACGACGCTCGAGGACGCGGTGAAGGCCTATGTCGGGGATTACCTCGACCGGCCCGACCGCTTCCGCTGAGGCTCCCTGACCATGCCGACGCCCATTCTCGATTTCGACGCTCTCGCGCAAGCCATCTCAAGCCGCACGGTGCTGTGCATCGGCGACATCATGCTGGACGAGTTCGTCTATGGCGAGGTGTCGCGGATTTCGCCGGAAGCGCCGACGCCTGTCATCACGGCGCAGCGCAGCGAGATCCACATCGGCGGCGCCGGCAACGTCGCGCGCAACGTCGCCTCGCTCGGCGCGCGCTGCATCTTCGTCGGCCTCGTCGGCGAGGACGATGCCGGTGCACGGCTCAAGACGGCGCTGGACGAGCTCGCTGCGATCGAAAGCGTGCTGGTGTGCGATCCCGCGCGCCCGACCACGCGAAAGGTCCGCTTCGTCTCCGAACATTTTTCCACGCACATGCTGCGCGCGGATTGGGAGCAGGCGGCGCCCGTATCCGATGAGGTCGAGACCAAGCTGATCGAGGCTATCCTGCCGGGAATCGCGCGCGCCGACCTCGTGCTGCTTTCGGACTACGCCAAGGGCGTGCTGACGGCGCGCGTCATCCGCCACACTATCGACACGGCGCGAAAGCTCGGCAAGCCCGTGATCGTCGATCCCAAGAGCCTGAACTGGGCGATCTATCGCGGCGCCACGCTGCTCACGCCCAACCGCAAGGAATTTTCCGAAGCGACGCGCAGCCGCGCCGACACGCCGCAGAGCATCGTCGATGCCAGCGAGGACGTGATGCGGCTCGCAGATTGCGAGGCGATCCTGGTTACCCAGGGCGAGCACGGCATGACGCTGGTGCCACGCGGCGGCGAGGCCGTTCACGTTCCGGCTTTCCCGGTGAAAGTGCGCGACGTCTCCGGTGCCGGTGACACCGTCGCCGCCGCCCTCGCGGTGACGCTTGCGGCCGGCGCGGACTGGGACACGGCATTGCGCATGGCCAACGCCGCGGCCGCCGTCGCGGTCGGCAAGCAGGGCACCGCCAGCGTGAGCGCGGCCGAGCTGCGCCGCAAGATCCTGCCGCATGCCAGTCTCGCGGCCGAGGAAAAGATCGTGCTCGATCCTGATACGCTCGACGCCCAGCTCGCCGAGTGGAAGAGACAGGGCCAGCGCGTCGGCTTCACCAACGGCTGTTTCGATATCCTGCATCCGGGCCACGTCAAGGTGCTGACCGCGGCGCGCGCCGCCTGCGACCGCCTGATCGTGGGCCTCAACAGCGACGCCTCGGTGCGGCGGCTCAAGGGCGCGGAGCGGCCGGTCCAGGACGAGCGCGCGCGAGCCGAGGTGCTCGCCGCGCTGGAGGCCGTCGATCTCATCGTCATCTTCGAGGAAGACACGCCGATCGACCTGATCAGGCGGATCAAGCCCGGCGTGCTGGTGAAGGGCGGCGACTACACCCGCGAGCAGGTGGTGGGCCACGAGGTCGTCGAGCAAGCGGGCGGGGCGGTCGTGCTGGTCGATATCCTCCAGGGCTTCAGCACGACGGCACTGGTGCATCGCGCGCGGGGAGGGGGCAAGTGACGGTGCTCGCACGCGAGACGACCGGCGAAAGGTTGCTTCGCCGTCTGCGCAGCCCGGCCGCCTGGCGCGAGACGGTCGATATATTCGCAGTCCTGACCGCGGCCTCGCTGCCCTGGTCAACCTCGCTTGCGGGAATCTTCAACGCGCTGATGCTGGTCTGCATGGTCCCGTTCCTCGACGTCCGCGCGTTGCTGGAGTTCTTGAAGCGTCCGATCTGTGCGGCCCCGATCGCGCTGGTGCTGCTGGCGCTGGTGGGGACACTCTGGTCGGACGCGACCTGGGGGGCGCGATTCTATGCGGTCAATCCGACCGTGAAGCTGCTCGTGCTGCCGTTGCTGCTCTATCATTTCGAGCGCTCGCCCCGCGGCCACTGGATCTTCATCGCCTTTCTGGTGTCCTGCGCCTTGTTGTCGTTGATGTCCTGGCTGGTCGCGTTCTATCCCAACCTCGCGCTCAAGTCCGGTCCGGCCGAGCGCGGCATCTTCGTCAAGAACTACATCGACCAGAGCCAGGAATTCGCGCTTTGCGCGGTCGCGCTGGCCTATCCGATCGTGACGTTGCTGCGCGAGAAGCGCTACTGGCTCGCCGGACTGCTGACGGCGCTGGCGCTGAGCTTCTTCGTCAACATGACCTTCGTGGTGGTGTCGCGTACCGCGCTCGTCACCATCCCGATCATGTTCGGCGTGTTCGCGCTGCTGCACCTCAAATGGCGCAGCATCGCGATCATCTCCGCCGCTCTGCTCGCCGGCGCCGTTCTGGCCTGGCACGCCTCTCCGCAATTGCGCCATACCGCCGAGAGGTTTACCGACGACTACGCGGGCTATGTGGAAAGGGGCGAGGCGACCTCCATGGGCCTGCGGCTCGAATTCTGGCGGAAGTCGTTGAGCTTCTTGGCGGAGGCGCCGATCATGGGGCACGGCACCGGCTCGACGCGCGGATTGTTCGAACGCGCCGCGGCGCCCGCCGGTCAGAACCGGGCCTCGGCCGAGGTGATCGGCAATCCCCACAACCAGACCCTCAACGTTGCCGTGCAATGGGGCGCGATCGGCATCCTCATTCTCTATGCGATCTGGATCCTGCATCTGCTGTTGTTTCGCGGCGACGGGCTTGCCAACTGGATCGGGCTGCTGGTGGTGGTGCAGAACGTCTTTACCTCGCTGTTCAACTCCCATCTGTTCGACTTCCATGAGGGCTGGATGTACGTCATCGGCGTCGGCGTCGCCGGCGGCATGGTGATCCGGGCACAACGGGGCCAGGCGAAGATGGGGGAAGCCGGTTCCTGAGCGGCCGCGCGGCTGGCAAGTCTGGTTCAGATGGGCTATCAGCGCGGACAGGTTGCATCTAACTGGATTTTCATCGGTCGGCGGATGACGCGTTTATCGCATCTCACCTCGCGCAATTTCCTGATCGCGCTGCACGATGTGCTGGCGACGACGGCGGCGCTTTTTGCCGCCTTTTACGTGCGATTCGAGGGCGGAGACGGCTTCTACGAGCGTTTGCCGCTGCTGTTCCAGATCCTTCCCTATTTTCTAGCCTTCAGCGTCGTCGTGTTCTTCGTCTTGAACCTGACCACGACGAAATGGCGCTTCATCTCGCTGCCCGACGCGCTGAACATCATTCGCGCGGCGACCGTGCTGACGGTTGCCCTGCTCGTGCTCGACTACATCTTCGTTGCCCCCAACGTTCGCGGCGCCTTCTTCCTCGGCAAGGCGACGATCGTCCTCTACTGGTTCCTGGAGATCGCCTTCCTCAGCGCGTTGCGCATGACCTATCGCTATTTCCGTTATACGCGGGTGCGGCGCCATGCGAGAGGCGGTGATGCCGCGCCGACGCTGCTGATCGGCCGCGCCGCGGACGCAGAGGTGCTGCTGCGCGGCATCGAGAGCGGGGCGATCAAGCGGATCTGGCCGGTCGGCGTCTTGTCGCCGTCGTTTTCGGACCGGGGCCAAATCATCCGCAACCTGCCGGTGCTGGGCGGCATCGACGATGTCGAGGACATCATTGCGGACTTCGCCAAACGCAACAAGCCGATTGCCCGCCTCGTGATGACGCCGTCGGCGTTCGAGCCGGAGGCGCATCCGGAATCGGTCCTGATGCGGGCGCGCAAGTTGGGTATGATCGTCAGCCGCATGCCCTCGCTCGAGAGCGGCGATACGCCGCGGCTCACCCCCGTCGCGGTCGAAGATCTCCTGCTGCGGCCGAGCGAGGCGATCGACTATGCCCGCCTGGAAGCCTTGATCAACGGCAAGGCGGTGATCGTCACCGGCGGCGGCGGCTCGATCGGTTCCGAAATCTGCGAGCGCGTCGTCGCCTTCGGCGCCGCGCGGCTCCTGATCGTCGAAAATTCCGAGCCGGCGCTCTACGCGATCACGGAACGGCTCGCCGCGCGGGGTGTGGCAGCCGAGATCGAAGGGCGGATCGCCGACATTCGCGATCGCGAGCGCATCATGCGCCTGATGGCCGAGTTCAGGCCGGATATCGTGTTCCATGCCGCCGCGCTCAAGCACGTGCCGATCCTCGAGCGCGACTGGAGCGAGGGCGTCAAGACCAATATCTTTGGCTCGATCAATGTCGCCGACGCCGCGCACAACGCCGGCGCCGAAGCCATGGTGATGATCTCGACCGACAAGGCGATCGAGCCGGTGTCGATGCTCGGCCTCACCAAGCGCTTCGCCGAGATGTACTGCCAGGCTCTCGATCGCGATCTCGCTGCAGCTAGCGGCGCCAGGTCGCCGATGCGGTTGATCTCGGTCCGGTTCGGCAACGTGCTGGCGTCGAACGGCTCGGTGGTGCCGAAGTTCAAGGCCCAGATCGAGGCCGGCGGTCCTGTCACGGTGACGCATCCCGACATGGTCCGCTACTTCATGACCATCCGCGAGGCCTGCGATCTCGTCATCACCGCGGCCACGCACGCGCTCGGCGCGCAGCGTGCTGATGTCTCGGTCTACGTGCTCAACATGGGCCAGCCGGTGAAGATCGTCGATCTCGCCGAGCGCATGATCCGCCTCTCCGGACTGCAGCCCGGCTACGACATCGAGATCGTGTACACCGGCATGCGGCCGGGCGAACGCCTGTATGAGATCCTGTTCGCCTCCGAGGAACCGACCCGCGAGATCGGGATTGCCGGCATCATGGCCGCACAGCCGAACCAGCCGCCGATGCAGACGCTGCGCAAATGGATCAGCGCGCTGGAGCAGGCCGTCGCGCGCGAGGACCGCGCCACCATCAGGACCATCCTGAAGGATGCGGTGCCGGAATTCGGGTCGACGGCGGCCTGACCATGCCGGTCGATGGGGTGTTGCGCGCTATCCTGTCGGAGAGACGATGAGCGAGACGAAGCCGGTCGCGCTGGTGACGGGAGCGAGCGGCTTCGTCGGCCGTCACGTCGTGAGCGCATTGACGCGCGAGGGCTGGTCGGTCCGCCGCGCGGTGCGCAGCCCGGAAGGGGCTGACGGTGAGGTCGTGATCGACTCGATCGGTCCCGACACCGATTGGCAGGCGGCGCTCGAGGGCGTCGACGCCGTCATTCATCTCGCCGCACGCGTGCATTACAAGAACGACGAGCACGCGGCCGAGCTCTACCGCAAGGTCAATGTCGAGGGCACGCTGCGCCTGGCACGCTGCGCAGCAGCGGCCGGCGTGCGTCATTTCATCTTCATCAGCACCGTTCTGGTGCATGGCCGCAGCAATGACGGCCGCGCGCCGTTCAGCGAGAACGATTCGCCGACGCCGCGTGGCCTCTACGGCACATCCAAGGCCGCGGCGGAGGCGGGCTTGAGGACGCTGGCCCGCGACGTCGACATGAAAATCTCGGTGATCAGGCCGCCGCTGATCTACGGCGCGCACGCCAAGGGCAACTTCCCGCTGCTGGCGCGCGCAATCAGGCTGGGGCTGCCGCTGCCCTTTGCGGCGATCCGCAATCGCCGCAACTTTCTTGCGGTGCAGAACCTGTCGTCATTCATCCTGCATCGGCTGCGCCATCCTGACGCGGCGAGCAATTTCGAGATCTTCCTGCTGGCCGACCGGGAGCGGGTCTCGACGCCTGAATTCATCGCCTGCATGGCGCGAGCCTCCGGCAAAACTGCCCGGCTGTTCGGCGTCCCGCCGAACCTGCTCGGCACGGTCCTGCGCGTGATGGGCCGTCAGGAGATGCGGGACGGGCTGATCGGCTCGCTCGAGCTCGACATCTCCAAGGCGATCGCCACCGGATGGCAGCCGCAGGTCTCCCTCGAGGAGGGGGTGCGGCTGGCGCTGTCGGATCAGGACGCCTGACGGCGGGAAAAGCGCCGCAGCACGAAACCGACGGCGACCGCGCCTGCGACCAAGGACGCAACAATGATCGTTGTCGAGCCGGCGCGAACGGTGACGATGGCAAGCATCGCCAGCACGAGATTGAGCGCGAACACCTCGCCGATCACCTGCGGGACCGTAAACCCATTGTCGGTTGCGCGTTGATAGAAGTGGGTGCGGTGCGCCGACCAGAATGGCTCGCGCCGGATGATGCGCCGAAACAGCGTGATGGTGGAATCCGCAAGGTAATAGGCCGGCAGCAGCAGCGCTGCGGCGGGTTGGCCGTGCCAGGCGAGCTCCAGCAGGCACCAGCCGAGCAACAGGCCGATCGGCAGGCTGCCGACATCGCCCAGGAAGACCTTTGCGACCGGACGGTTGAACGGCGCAAAGCCGAGCATGGCGCCGCACAGCGCGGTGGCAATCAGCACAGCCGGCCACGAGAGATCCCCGAGCCATCCGAGCAGCAGCAGCGCCGCGGTGACCGGCACGACTTCCGCTACCGTCATCAGGTCGAGACCGTCCATGAAGTTGACGAGGTTCACGAACCAGACTCCGGCAAGGACGATGAGGGCGCGCTCCAGCGGAAGCGGCAGCGCCGGCACGATGCGCGCGGCCTCGGGCGCGGTGAACACCACCGCGCCGACGCAGGCTGCCTGCAGCACCAGCCGCACGAGCACGGGCAGTGACACGATGTCGTCGGCGAAGCCGACCAATGCGATCACGACCGTCGCCGCGACCAGCGCCGGCGGAATCGCGACATTGGCCGAGGCGCCCCAGAGCGCGGCGACGATCAGGGTCGCGGCGATCACCGCGATGCCCGCGCCCTGCGGGGTCGGGATGCGATGCGAGGACCGCGCGTTCGGTCGCGCCAGTGCGTAGCGCTGGAGCAGGGGGCGGCTGGTCCAGGTGACGAGCGCCGAGATCAGCGCGGCGATCGCAACGGCAAGCAGCACGGGCGCGCCGGCGAGCGCATCGGTGGTCGAGCTCACTCCGGCACTCCGATCGGAGCCGACCCTTGCGCGGCCTTTTCAGCGCTGAGGATCCAGACCAGGCCGCCGACCGCGCCGACGATGAAGAACACGGCGCCGTACAGCAGCGAGATGTTGACGCCCTCGTTGGCGGCCAGTCCGGCGAAGCCGAACGCCAGGCCCATCGTGGCCTCACGCACGCCCCAGCCGGCGATCGAGATCGGCATCATCGTGATCAGCATCACGGGCGGTACAAGCAGAAAGACGTCGCTGAACCGGACCGGGGCCGCGATCGATTGCACTACGCACCAGGCAATGACGACGGCGAGCACGTGAACGAGGATCGACAGGATCGCGATCACCGGTCCGCTGCGGCGATTGAAGATCACGCGGTTGGCAATCACCGCGCAGGCGTGAAGATGATGCGTGGCCCACCAGGTCTTGAGCCAGCGCCATTTCAGGGCGCCGAAGATCAGGAAGCCGAGGCCGCCGGTGAGCGCCAGAAGGTCGATGAGCAGCAGCGCCGAGCGCCCGTGCGGATCGGTGATGAGGGTGTAGCTCCAGGGCAGGCTCGCGACGATGAGAACCGCGAGCGCGATCAGGCCGATGGCGCGGTCGACGAAGATCGAATAGGTGGCTGCGCGCCAGCCGGCGCCGGCGCGCGCGACCAGCCACAGCCGGACCGCGTCGCCGCCGATCGCCGAGGGCAGGGTCTGGTTGAAGAACGAGCCGATCACGTTGTAGCGCATGGCACGGCTGAGCTCGAGCGGCGCGCCGCAGACAGCACTGATCTCGCGCCAGCGCAGCACGCCGACGAGGATCTGCAGAAACGTGATCGCGATCGCCACGCCGATCCAGAGCAGGCTGGTCACGGTGAAGCGCGAAAACAGCTCGGATAGGTCGACCTTGCGCAGCGCCAGATAGAGCAGCGCCGCGGAAATCATGATTTTGGCCGCGGAAAGCAGGATTCGGCGCATTTCGCCCGCATGAACTGGGTTTGCGAAGATTTGAGGCAACCCGACGCAAGGCGCCGAATTCGGCCGCTTTGGTATGGTTTTGGCGCCAATCTTGCAATAGCCCTTGTTCGATCGCCCTCGTTCAACAGCCCCGTTAAGGACGCTGAGAGGAGTCCTCATGAAGCGCTGCGGGCCTATTGCGAGCCGATCGAGCCGGCGGCTAAACAGGGCCGGCTTGGATCCCCAGGGAACAGGATGACAGATCAGGCGATTTTGGTTACCGGCACGGCCGGCTTCATCGGCTTTCACGTCGCCCGCCAGCTCCTGGGCGAAGGCCGGTCCGTCGTCGGGCTCGATAATCTCAACAGCTATTACGACCCGGCGCTGAAGAAGGCGCGACTTGCGCTGCTCAAGGAGGAACCCCGTTTCTCCTTCGTCGAGGCCGATCTCGCCGACCGCGAGACGATGGCCGCGCTGTTCTCGCAACATCGTTTTGCCAAAGTCGTGCATCTGGCGGCGCAGGCCGGCGTGCGCTACTCGATCGAGCAGCCGCACGCCTACGCAGAGTCCAATCTCGTCGGATTCCTCAACGTGCTCGAGGGCTGCCGCAACAACGGCTGTCGTCATCTCGTCTACGCGTCGTCATCCTCCGTTTATGGCGCCAACACAAAAATGCCATTTGCGGTTGCGGACCGCACCGATCATCCGGTGAGCTTCTACGCCGCGACCAAGAAGGCGAACGAGGTGATGGCGCAGTCCTACAGCCATCTCTATCGCCTGCCGGTCACGGGCCTGCGCTTCTTCACCATCTACGGGCCATGGGGACGGCCCGACATGGCCATGTTTCTGTTCGCAAGCGCCATCATGGCGGGCAAGCCGATCCGGCTCTTCAACCATGGCAGGATGCGTCGCGACTTCACCTACATCGACGATGTGACGCGCGTCGTCTCGAAGCTGATCGATCTCGTGCCTGGGGACGATCCGGCTGCCGCAAATGCGCCGTTTAAGCTCTACAATGTCGGCAATCACCACCCGGAGGAACTGATGCACGTCGTCGGTCTTCTGGAGCGGGAGCTGGGCCGGACGGCGATCAAAGAATTGCTGCCGATGCAGCCGGGAGATGTGCTGGAAACGTTCGCGGATGTCGAGGATCTGATGCGCGACACCGGCTTTGCACCGTCAACGCCGATCGAGCATGGGGTCCACAATTTTGTCACCTGGTATCGGGACTATTTCAAGGTTTGAGATGACGATGGACAAACGCATAATCCCCCTGATCATGTGCGGCGGTGCCGGCACGCGGCTGTGGCCCGCTTCGCGCGAGGTGCGGCCCAAGCAGTTCCTGCCGCTGTTCGGCACGCGCTCGACCTTCCAGGACACGCTGCTGCGCGTGTCCGATCCCTCCCTGTTCGACCGGCCGATCGTCATCACCAACGCGTCCTATCGCTTCATGGTGCTGGAGCAGCTCGCCGAGATCGGCATCGAGGCCGACGTGATCCTCGAGCCGATGCGGCGCGATTCCGGCCCTGCGATCGCAGCCGGCGCGGTGTTCGCTCAAAACCGCGCCAGTGAGGCGATCGTGCTCGCGCTCGCCGCCGATCACGTCGTGCAGGACAATGCCGCTTTCGTCGCCGCCTGCCGCGAAGGCCTTGCCGCCGCGAGCACCGGGCGCATCGTCACCTTCGGCGTCAAGCCGGAGCGGCCGGCGACCGAATACGGCTACATCAACCCGGGCGAGGTGATCTCCGGCGAGGTGCATGCGGTGGCGCGCTTCGTCGAGAAGCCGGACGCGGTGAAGGCCTCCGACTACGTCAATTCGGGCTATCTCTGGAACAGCGGCAACTTCATGTTTCCGGCCAGCGTGCTGCTCGACGAATACCGCAAGGTCGATCCGGCAAGCGTCGAGGCGGTCACCAATGCCGTCAACAATGCCGGCCGCGATCTCGGCTTCGTCACGCTGGAGCCGGAGGCATTCGGCGCGGCGAAGGCGATCTCGATCGACTATGCCGTGATGGAGAAGACCTCGCGCGCGGCGGTCGTTCCGGTCTCGTGCGGCTGGTCCGATGTCGGCTCATGGCACGCGGTGTGGGAATTGTCCGAGAAGGACGCGCAGGGCAATGCCGCGCACGGTGCCGCGGTGTTCGAAGATTCCCGCAATTGCAACGTCACCACCGACCAGGCGCTGGTCGCGCTCGAAGGCGTCGACGATCTCGTCGTGGTCGCAACCGCGGATGCGGTGCTGGTCTCGCGCCAGAAGGATGCCAACGGCTTGAAGCGTCTCGTCACCAAGCTGAAGGCGGTCGCGCCCAAGGTCACCGAGGAGCACCTCAAGGTGCATCGGCCCTGGGGCAGCTACCAGTCCGTCGACAATGGCGAGCGCCACCAGGTCAAGCGCATCGTGGTGAAGCCGGGCGGGCGGCTTTCGCTGCAGAAGCACCATCATCGTGCCGAGCATTGGATCGTGGTCCGCGGCACCGCCCAGGTGACGGTCAACGAGACCGTCAAGACGGTGCACGAGAACGAATCGATCTACATCCCGATGGGCGCCGTCCACCGCATGGAGAATCCGGGCAAGATCCAGCTGGAACTGATCGAGGTCCAGACTGGAAGCTATCTCGGGGAAGACGACATCATCCGGATTGAAGACGATTATCAAAGGTCGTAACCACCAAGCTCCGAATCACCAGACCCGGGCCGACAAGCGCTATTTTTCCGCTTAAGGCCCGGGGAACGTGTAACTTTTTGAATCAAATCGTGTCCGGGCCGCGAGGGCGGCATTCGCCACAAATGTGGCGTCTGTGCTAGAAGCGCGCCGGGGATTTGCGTTGAATCGGGGTTTGCTCAGATGAGTTCCAAGGGATCTGCACCGGCAAAGGCCGGCTTGCGCGTCGGCGTCATTGGCGCCGGCGTGATGGGCAGCAACCATGCGCGCGTGCTCAGCGGCCTGCCCGGCATCAGCCTCGTCGGCGTCGTCGATCCTTCGCACACGCATCGCGCCCGCGCCACGGAACTGGCCAACTGCCCGAGCTTCGAGACACTCGACCAGCTCATCGCCGCCGGCGTCGACGCGGTCACCATCGCCGCGCCGACGCATCTGCATCACGAGGTCGCGCTCGCCTGCATCGCCAAGAACATCCATGTCCTGGTCGAGAAGCCGATCGCGTCCACGGTCGAGGAGGGCCGCGAGATCGTCGCCGCCGCGCACAAGGCCGGCGTGACGCTGATGGTCGGCCATGTCGAGCGCTTCAATCCGGCGGTTGCCGCCGTCAAGCAGGCGATCGCGGGCGAGGACATTCTCTCCATCGCGATCACCCGCGTCGGCCCGTTCCCGCCGCGCATGTCCAATGTCGGCGTCGTCATCGACCTCGCCGTGCACGACATCGATCTGATCCGCTGGTTCACCGAATCCGACATCGTCGAGGTGCAGCCGCAGCTGTCGAGCGCGGTCGCCGAGCGCGAGGACATCGCGCTGTTGCAGTTCCGCACGGCCAACGGCGTGCTCGCCCACATCAACACCAACTGGCTGACGCCGTTCAAGGCGCGCAGCGTCACGGTCGCGACCCGCGGCAAGTACGTGATGGGCGATCTCTTGACGCGCCAGGTCACCGAGTGCTTCGGCTTCAAGCCCGATGGCAGCTATTCGATGCGGCACCTGCCGGTCGGCCATGACGAGCCGCTGCGTGCCGAGCTGATCGCGTTCCTCAAGGCGGTGCGCAACGGCGAGACGCCGGCGGTCACCGGCGACGAAGGCGTCGCCAGCCTCGAGATCGCCACCCAGTGTCTGGAGACGCCGTCACGGCCCGCGGCCAAATCGCCCGCCCTCAAGGGGCCGCGCCGTATCGCCGGCTGATCCCTGTCCATGTCGACCGCTCAAGACCAGCAAGGCGCCAAGAACCAGGCCATGAACCAGCATCTGCGCTCCGAACCGATTCCCTTCATCGACGTCGCCTCGCAGCGCCGCCGGCTCGGCGCCTCGCTCGATGCCGCCGTCAAGCGCGTGCTCGATCATTGCCAGTTCGTCAACGGCCCCGAGGTGTTTGAGCTCGAGAAGCAGCTCGCCGCCTATTCCGGCGCCAAGCATGTCATCGGCTGCGCCAGCGGCACCGACGCGATCCTGATGGTGATGATGGCGAAGAATGTCGGGCCCGGCGATGCCGTGCTGTGTCCGTCCTTCACCTTCATCGCGACCGCCTCGCCGGTGGCGCGGACCGGCGCGACGCCGGTCTATGTCGACGTGGACGAGACGACCTTCAACATGAGCCCGGACTCGCTCAAGCGCGGCATCGCGACCGCGCGCAAGGCCGGCCTCAAGCCGGTTGCGGTGATTCCGGTCGACCTGTTCGGCCAGCCCGCCGATCACGACGCCATCGCCGAGATCGCCAGGGCCGAAGGCCTGTTCGTGCTCGACGACGCCGCGCAAGGGTTCGGCGCCAGCTACAAGGGCCGCAAGCTCGGCACCTTCGGGCTCGCCACCGCGACCAGCTTCTTCCCGGCAAAGCCGCTCGGCTGCTTCGGCGACGGCGGCGCGATCTTCACCGATGACGACGAGCTCGCGGCGACGCTGCGCAGCATCCGCGTGCACGGGCAGGGCGTCGACAAATACGACAACGTCCGGCTCGGCCTGACCGGCCGGCTCGACACCATGCAGGCCGCGGTCCTGATCGAGAAGCTGAAGATCTTCGACGACGAGATCGCCGCCCGAAACAGGGTCGCCGAGCGCTACGCGCGTGGCCTGAGCAACGTCGTCACGGTGCCGCGCCTGGCACCCGGCAATACCTCGGTCTGGGCGCAGTACACGATCCGCCTGCCTGAAGGTACCGACCGCGACGGCTTTGCCGCCGCGCTGAAGGCCCAGGGCGTGCCGACCGCGATCTATTACGGCAAGTCGATGCATCAGCAGACCGCCTACAAGCAATACCCGGTCGCCGATGGCGGCCTGCCGGCTTGCGAGAGCCTGTCGCAGGACGTCATCAGCCTGCCGATGCATGCCTATCTGACCGAAGCCGACCAGGAACGAATCATTGCCGCCGTCCGCGGCGCGCTGGCGGGGTGATTCTCGCCCTTCTTCCCCTCTCCCGCTTGCGGGAGAGGGTGGCGCGAAGCGCCGGGTGAGGGTTCTCTCCTCTGGGGGAGTCTTCGTCGTCGAGACACCCTCTCCCCAACCCTCCCCCGCGAGCGGGGGAGGGAGCAGACCTCCACCGCCGCTTGCACCTAGACCTAATCGCTCCATGCTCTAAAACATCCGCATGCTCGGACGCATCTTCACGGTTGGTGGCTACACGCTGCTCTCGCGGCTGACGGGATTTGCCCGCGACATCATGCTTGCGGCGATCCTCGGCGCTGGTCCCGTCGCCGACGCCTTTTTCGTGGCGCTGCGGCTGCCCAATCATTTCCGCGCGATCTTCGCCGAGGGCGCCTTCAACGCCGCTTGGGTGCCGGCCTACGCCCATGTCCATGGCGAGAAGGGGGAGGCGGCAGCTCATCTGTTCGCCGACCGCATCTTCACGCTGCTCCTGGCCTCACAGGTTCTGCTGCTGATCGTCGCCTGGCTGTTCATGCCGCAGGCCATGAGCATTCTCGCGCCCGGCTTCAGCGACGACGCCGAGCAGCGCAAGCTCGCGATCGAGCTGACCCGGATCACCTTTCCCTATCTGCTGCTGATCACGCTGGTGACGCTCTATGGCGGCATGCTCAACGTGATGCAGCGCTTTGCCAGCGCCGCGGCGGCCTCGATCTTCCTCAACGTCGCGATGATGATGACGCTGGCGCTCGCCGCCTGGTTTCCGACCGCGGGCCACGCCGCGGCCTGGGGCGTGCTGATCTCCGGCTTCCTGCAATATTTCCTGCTCGCCGGCGATCTCGCGCGCCACGGCGGCCTGCCGCGCTTTGCGCCGCTCAAGCTCGACGAAGATGTCCGCGACTTCTTCAAGGCACTGGGCCCGGCGACGCTGGGCTCGATGGGCACACAGCTCGCGCTGTTTGCCGACACCATCATCGCCACCTTCCTGCCCGCCGGCGCGCTCTCGGCGCTGTATTACGCCGACCGCCTCAATCAATTGCCGATCGGCGTCATCGGCATCGCCATCGGCACGGTGCTGCTGCCGGAAATGTCGCGGCGGATCACCGCGAATGACCAGGACGGCGCGATGAAGGCGCAGCGCCGCGCCTTCGATTTCACGTTGCTGTTCTCGATTCCGTTCGTGGCGGCCTTCCTCACCGTGCCCGACGAGATCATGCGGGCGCTGTTCGCCCGCGGCGCGTTTTCGCAGGCCGACGCGGCCGTGGCCGGCGCGACGCTCGCGGCCTACGCCATCGGCCTGATCCCGTTCGTTCTGATCCGCAGCGCAGTCGCGACCTTCTACGCGCGCAAGGACACCGCGACGCCGGTGCGGGCCTCGCTGACCGGCATCGCCGTCAACGTCGCGCTGAAGGTCGCATTGATGGGATCGCTCGCGCAGATCGGCCTCGCGCTCGCAACGGCCGTCGGGGTCTGGACCAATCTCTTGCTGGTCCTGTTCTTCGCCGTGCGGCGCGGTTTTCTCGTGCTGGACCGTGGCTGGCTGACGTCGCTGGGCAAATTCCTGCTGACCGGGATCGTCCTCGCCGCCGCGTTCTGGCTGATCGCGCGCTTCGGTGCTGCATCTCTCGCCTCGATGCATTTCCACAATGAGTTGATGCTCGTCCTGCTCGCAGTCGGCGGCAGCATCGTCTACGCGCTCGCGATCCTCATCCTGTTCGGCCGTAGCTGGCTAGTTTCCCTGGTGCGTGGTTAAGCCAGCAGGGCATTCGCCTCCAGGCTGCAGTGAACATCCGCACATCTCTTGATTTTGCGATGTTCCCGTGGTATTCGCGCTGCATGATCAAATCGTCGCGCACCCTCAACCGCAACCACATGACCCGCTTCGGCTGGGCCGTGGAAGGAGTCGTGCGCTAGGATTTCGACGACATCTTTTCCACCAGGCCCCGCCGGCATCGGACGGGGCCTTTTCTTTGGCCCCGCTCCCTGCCGGCTCAACAGCAGGAGCGTGCGATGCCACCCCAACTGACGAACATCTCACCCGAAATTGAGATCGATGCCGTAAGGCGCGGCCTCGATCTCTCGATGGTCTTGAGCCTGCTCAAGCGATACTGGCTTGCATTTCAGGCGCGGCGGTCCCGTGTACCGGTCAGCTTGCATGACCTCAGCGACAGGGAGCTGATGGACATCGGCCTGACGCGCGGCGAGATCGACTGCATCGCACCTGAGCGCGTCATCGACAGGGTGAGAGACAACGCGAGGACTCTGTGGGGCCGTGGTGGGATGTGACGCCTCTCCTTCGAGACGACCGCTGAGCCGGTCGTCGGGCCGCGCTCGGCGGCGGGGCGTCTCGAAGGACGGCCACACGTCAATTGGATGCGATTGCCCCGACTTACAGGCCAGCACCGGGTGAGTCCGGCGCCGGCCTAATGCCATTTGCCTTGCCAGTTTTTCCACGGCAATATGCCCGCAAAACAACCATAGGACGGGATCAGAAAATGGCGGCTCCCATCAAGTTCGGCGTTGGCCAAAGCGTGCTGCGCAAGGAGGATGACGCGCTCATCCGCGGCAAGGGCCGCTATACCGACGATTATGCGCCGCAGGCCGCGCTGCGCTGCCTGGTGCTGCGCTCGCCGCATGCGCATGCCAAGTACACCCTCGATGTGAGCCGCGCCCGCGGCCTGCCCGGCGTCGCGCTGATCCTGACCGCCGACGACGTTGCGGATCTCGGCAATCTGCCCTGCCTGTTCAATCTCGAGACCGATCCGTTCACCGGACCGCCTTATCCGATTCTGGCCAAGGACGAGGTGCGCCATGTCGGCGATGCCGTCGCTTTCGTGGTTGCCGAGACCATCGATCAGGCCCGCGACGCGATCGAGGCGATCGAGGTCAAATGGAGCCCGCTGCCTGCGGTGACCGGCGTCGTCAATGCCGTGAAGAAGGGCGCGCCGCAGGTCTGGCCGGACAAGCCGGGCAACGTGCTGTTCGACGTCTCGATCGGCGACAAGGCTGCGACCGAAGCGGCCTTCGCCAAGGCGCATGCGGTTGCCGAGATATCGATCGTCAATCCGCGCGTGGTCGCGAGCTTCATGGAGACGCGCGCGGCGGTCTGCGAATACGATTCCAAGCGCGACCATCTGACGCTGACGGTCGGCAGCCAGGGCAGCCATCGTCTACGCGACATCCTGTGCCAGAACGTGCTCAACATCCCCACCGACAAGATGCGGGTGATCTGTCCTGATGTCGGCGGCGGCTTCGGCACCAAGCTGTTCCCGTACCGCGAATACGCCCTGATGGCGGTCGCGGCGAAGAAACTGAAGAAGACGGTGAAATGGGCGGCCGACCGCTCCGAGCATTTCATGGGCGACGCCCAGGGCCGCGACAACGTCACCACCGCGAAGATGGCGCTGGCCGAGGACGGCAAGTTTCTCGCGATGGATTGCGACCTGATGGGCGACATGGGTGCCTATCTGTCGACCTTCGGGCCCTACATCCCGCATGGCGGCGCCGGCATGCTGCCGGGCCTCTACGACATCCAGGCCTTCCATTGCCGGGTGCGCACCGTCTTCACCCACAGCGTGCCGGTGGATGCCTATCGTGGTGCGGGCCGGCCCGAGGCCGCCTACGTCATCGAGCGCCTCGTCGACGCCTGCGCGCGCAAGCTCGACATGACGCCGGATGCTGTCCGCCGCAAGAACTTCATCCCGCCGAAGGCGCTGCCCTACAAGACGGCCACGGGCAAGGTCTACGATTCCGGCGATTTCGCCGCGCATCTGAAGCGTGCGATGGAGATTGCCGAGTGGAAGGACTTTCCCAAGCGCGCGAAGCTTGCCAAGAAGCAGGGCCTGATCCGCGGCATCGGGCTGGCGAGCTATGTCGAGGTCTGCGGCACCATGGGCGAGGAGACCGCCAATGTGCGGCTTGATCCCAATAGCGATGTCACTGTCCTGATCGGCACGCAATCGAGCGGGCAGGGCCACCAGACCGCCTACGCCCAGATCGTCGCCGAGCAGTTCGGCGTCGCGCCCGAGCGTGTCCACATCCATCAGGGTGACACCGACGAGATCAAGACCGGTCTCGGCACCGGCGGCTCGGCCTCGATTCCCTCCGGCGGCGTCAGCGTCGAGCGTGCCACGCGCGAGCTCGGCCAGAAGCTGAAGGAGATCGCGGCGCAGGCGCTGGAGGCCGGCGCCGGCGACCTCGAGATCTCCGAGGGCGTGGTGCGGATCGCCGGCACCGACCGTTCGATCTCGTTTGCCGACCTTGCCAAGAGGCCCGGCGTCGATCCGTCGAAGCTGAACGGCAGCGCGACCTTCGCCAGCGCCGACGGCACCTATCCCAACGGCACCCATGTTGCGGAAGTCGAGATCGATCCGGCCACCGGCATCATCAAGATCGTCAACTACGTGATCGTCGACGATTTCGGCAAGACGCTCAATCCGCTGCTGCTGGCCGGTCAGGTCCATGGCGGCGCCATGCAGGGTATCGGCCAGGCGCTGATGGAGCAGGTGGTCTATGGCGCCACCGACGGCCAACTCATCACCGCGACCTATATGGACTACGCGCTGCCGCGCGCGGCGGATGGCCCGGCCTTCGTGTTCGAGACCCACAACGTCCCGTGCAAGACCAATCCGATGGGCGTGAAGGGGGCGGGCGAGGCCGGCGCGATCGGCTCCTGCCCGGCGATCGTCAATGCCATCGTCGATGCGCTCTGGCGTGAGTACAAGATCGACCACATCGACATGCCGGCGACGCCGGAGCGGGTGTGGGTTGCCATCAGCGAGCACCATCGCCGCCACAGCCTGTAAGTCCAGGCAAACGCGGAACGCGTGTTGCGGCTCAGCCAAATGACCCGGAGTGCGACGATTTATCGTCCCGCTCCGGATGGAATGAAATCTGCCAATCGGTGTTGGCCATTCAGGGGTCGGCACGATCCTGCATCAGGGAAAGGGATTTTGCGAATGAAGCGAGTATTGATCGTCGGGGGCGCGCTGCTGCTCGGGATGGGCGCCGTCTGGGCGCAGCAGGATTCCGCCAAGGAAGTTCAGGCCCTCATGAAGGGCAACGGCAAGAACGCCGGCGCGATGTCGGCGATGGTGAAGGGCGAGAAGCCCTACGACCAGGCTACCGTGGACAGCGCGCTGGCGCAGTTCGAGGATACCGCCAAGAAGCTGCCGAACCTGTTTCCGGCCAGCGCCAAAGGCGTGAAGCTCGACGGCGACTACTCGACCTCGCCGAAGGTCTGGGAGGACAAGGCCGGCTTCGACGCGAAGGTCGCGAGCTTCGCCAAGGTCGTCAGCGAGGCCAAGGCCAAGATCAAGGACCTGGATTCGCTCAAGGCGAGCATGCCCGCGATCGGCAAGGAATGCGGCGGCTGCCACGAAACCTACCGCATCAAGAACAGCTGAGGCCAAGGAAAAGATTCGTAGCCCGGATGGAGCGAAGCGCAATCCGGGGGCTGTCCGAGTCGTTCCTCCGTCCCGGATTGCGCTTGCGCTCCATCCGGGCTACTCGGAATTCAGAAAGGGCGGTTGTGAAAGCAGCCGCCCTTTTTCCGTTTACAAGGTTTTTCCGTTCACAAGGTCTGACGGATCGCCGTCCGAACGGTTATGTTCGCAGCAGCGGCCGCGGCGTTGATGCGATGAGTCGCGTCTCTTTCCCGATTGCCTCATGACATCGGGAGCTCCAGCGCGCGGCGAGGATCTCAATCAACAGCGAGACAGGCCATGGCAAAACCGTTTCCGTCGAAGACGCACATCGGCAACCACATGCTGCATCCCGAAACGCTGATGCTGACCTATGGCTATGACCCGCAATTGTCGGAAGGCGCCATCAAGCCGCCGGTGTTCCTGACCTCCACCTTCGTGTTCAAGACGGCCGATGACGGGCAGGACTTCTTCGATTACGTCGCCGGCCGGCGCGAGCCGCCCGCAGGCATGGGCGCGGGCCTGGTCTATTCGCGCTTCAATCATCCCAACAGCGAGATCGTCGAGGACAGGCTCGCGATCTACGAACGCACCGAGAGCTGCGCGCTGTTCTCGTCCGGCATGGCGGCGATCGCCACCACGATCCTGGCCTTCGTCCGCCCCGGCGACGTCATTCTGCACTCGCAGCCGCTTTACGGCGGGACCGAAACGCTGCTGACCAACACGCTGGCGCGTCTGTCGATCGGTGCCGTCGGCTTCGCCGACGGGATCGACGAAGCAGCCGTCAGGCAGGCCGCGGAAGAGGCCATGGCCAAGGGGCGCGTTTCGATGATCCTGATCGAAACCCCGGCCAACCCGACCAACGGCCTGGTCGATGTCGCCATGATCCGGCGTGTTGCCGAGTCCATCGGAAAGGCGCAGGGGCACACGCCGGTGATCGCCTGCGACAACACGCTGCTGGGTCCGGTGTTTCAGCGCCCGATCGAGCACGGCGCGGACCTGTCGCTGTATTCGCTGACCAAATATGTCGGCGGTCACTCCGATCTGATCGCGGGCGCCGCGCTCGGCTCGAAGGCGATCATGAAGGGCATCAAGGCGCTGCGCGGCGCCATCGGCACCCAGCTCGATCCGCATTCTTGCTGGATGATCAACCGCTCGCTGGAGACGCTGAGCCTGCGCATGGAGAAGGCCAACAGCAACGCGCGCCTCGTGGCGGATTATCTGCGCGATCATCCCAAGGTGGCCAAGGTCCACTATCTCGGTCATCACGAAGAGGCGTCGCCGGCGGGCCGCGTGTTCGCGCGGCAGTGCCTCGGGGCGGGGTCGACCTTCTCGTTCGACATCGTCGGCGGCAAGGACGCGGCGGTGAAGTTTCTCAACGCGCTGCAGATCCTCAAGCTGGCGGTGAGCCTCGGCGGCACCGAATCGCTTGCGAGCCTGCCCGCGACCATGACCCATTCCGGCGTTCCCGCCGACATCCGCCACAAGATCGGCGTGCTGGATTCCACGATCCGGCTGTCGATCGGCATCGAGAACCCGTCGGACCTGATCGCCGACCTCGCGCAGGCGCTGAACGCGGCTTGAGCGCGGTCGAAAAGCGCGTAGCCCGGATGGAGCGCAAGCGTAATCCGGGATGTTCACCGCTCGAAGTCTGTCCCGGATTGCGCTGCGCTCCATCCGGGCTACGGAGCTGAGCTGCCCTCGGAATCGAAAAGACCGGACGCCCCCTCCTGCGCCCGGCCTTCGCGCCGAAGCAGTGTTGCGGCTTACTTCGTCACCTGACCGCGGATCTCGCCGCCCGGATTGGCCGCGGTGTGGATGTTGATGTAATACTTGCCGCCGAGCAGATCGGCGGCCTGCGCATCCGTCAGCGTCGCTTCGCCCTTGACCGGGCTTGCGGCGGCGTTCGGGATCGCGACCGCGACGCCGGCGTTCTTGCCGGCTTCGGCGGGCCCGTGGAAATGCGCGGCGGTGGCGGGACCGGAGAGTCCGGAATAAGTGACGGTCCAGGACAGCTTCTTGCTGGCGGCATCATAGTTCAGTTCGGCGGTTCCGGTGCCGCTGCCGGTGGTTGGCGGCACCTCGGACTTGCCGTCGAGGGTTGCTTTGAGCTTTTCGGCGCTGGCCGGGCCTGCGAAGGTCACGGCACCGAGCGCCAGGGCGGCAATGACGGTCTTGTTCATGACATTCTCCCTGCTGAACCCGTTCGGGCTGGCAAACTTCCAACAGCCGGCATTTCAGTTTATTCCCGTGTCCGGCCGAGGCGGGCTAAATTCTTCGTGGCTGGAGCCGCGACGACATCGGTCATAAGTTCGCCGCGACGATTGAATGGATCTGCATGTTGCAACGAACAATTCTCATCGGGCTGCTCGCGGCGCTCGTTGCCGCAGGCACCTATTGGTGGCTCAGCGCGCCGAAGGGTGCGGCCGCGGGCAACGCGCCGGCCCATGCGGCCAACCTTGCCAATGGCGAGGTGATGTTCAACGCCGGGGGCTGCGCGTCCTGCCATGCCACGCCCGGCCAGCCCGATCGTGGCAGGCTCGGTGGCGGCGTCGCGATCAAGTCGCCGTTCGGAACGTTCTATGCGCCGAACATCTCTCCGGATCCGAACGACGGCATCGGCAAATGGACGGACGCCGACTTCGTCAACGCGGTGATGCACGGCGTCTCGCCGGGCGGGCAGCATTATTTTCCCGCCTTCCCCTACACGTCCTATCAGCACGCCAGGCGTGAGGACGTGCTCGATCTCTTCGCCTACTTGAAGACGCTGCCGCCCGTGACCGGCAAGGTGCGCGACCACGACATGCAGTTTCCCTTCGACGTCAGGCGCAATGTCGGCATCTGGAAGTTCCTGTTTCTGGATGACAAGCCACTCACCGCCGACAGCAGCAAGTCGCCGCAATTCAATCGCGGCGCCTATCTCGTCAACAGCTTCGGCCATTGCGCCGAATGCCACAGCCCGCGCAACGCGTTGGGCGGCATCATCTCGAGCCAGCGTTTCGCCGGCGGGCCCAATCCCGAAGGCGAGGGCTGGGTGCCCAACATCACCCAGAAGCGCCTCGGCGAGTGGAGCGTGAAGGATATCGCCTACTTCCTCAAGAACGGCGAATTGCCCGACGGCGACAGCGTCGGCGGCGCGATGACGCGCGTGATCAAGAACACCTCGCAACTGCCCGACGAGGATATTGCGGCGATGGCGGAGTATCTCAAATCGCTGCCGCCGGTGGACGGTCCGCCGCGACCGAAGCGCAAGGAAGCCGGGGGCTAGCTGGCGCCAAACGCCTTGAACGTGATGATGGTGAGGGTGTCCTGGATGCCCGGCAGCACCTGCACCTTCTCGTTGACGAAATGGCCGATGTCGGTGTCCTTGTCGACGTAGAACTTCACGAGCAGGTCGTATTGGCCGGCCGTGGAGTAGATCTCGGAGGCGATCTCGGCTTCGGCAAGCGCATTGGCCACCGTGTAGGACTGGCCGAGCTTGCATTTGATCTGGACGAAGAAAGGAACCATCGCGGGCACTCCGAAAGCGTATTCTTCCGGCTAATAGGCCAAACCCGGCACGATTTAGCAAGCGGGCTTGCTGGCAGCCGGCGGCCGGCCCGAGGCCTTGCCGCTATTCTGCGGTCGCGCTAGGACAGGCCATGGCGGTGTCCGTATCCAGCAAAGGTGCCCGGCGATGACGACCCCGGTCGCACTCACCATCGCCGGCTCCGATTCCAGCGGCGGCGCCGGCATCCAGGCCGACCTGAAGACGTTTGCGGCGCTCGGCGTCTACGGCGCGTCCGTCATCACGGCCTTGACCGCGCAGAACACGCGCGGCGTCACCGGCATCCACGCCGTGCCGGCGGCATTCGTCACCGAGCAGATCGATGCGGTGTTCTCCGATCTCGACATCGGCGCGGTGAAGATCGGCATGGTGGCCCAGGTCGCCAGCATCGAGGCGATCGCGGCCGCATTGTTGCGCTGGTCGCCGGGGCACGTCGTGCTCGATCCCGTGATGGTGGCGACGTCGGGGGATCGCCTGCTCGCCGCGGAGGCCGTCAATGCGCTGCGCACAAAACTGGTACCGCTGGCGTCGGTGATCACGCCCAATCTGCCGGAGGCCGCGGCGCTGCTCGACGAGCCGGTCGCGGCAAGCGAAGCGGGGATCGAAAGCCAGGGGCGACGCCTGCTGGCGCTCGGCTGCCGAGCGGTTCTGATCAAGGGCGGGCACGGCGAGGGCGCCGAGAGCATCGACTATCTCGTCAGTGGCGAGGGAACGCTCGCGCTGGCAGCGCCGCGCGTGGCGACCCGCAACACCCATGGCACTGGCTGCTCGCTCTCCTCGGCGGTCGCCGCAGGGCTCGCCCGGGGCGAGGATCTGGCAAGCGCCGTGCGCAGCGCCAAGACCTGGATAAGCGCGGCGATCGCCGCCGCCGACCGCTTCAGCGTCGGACACGGCCACGGCCCGATCCATCATTTTCACAAGTTCTACTGACGCGGGCGCGCGGAAGCCAAGCTGTTTACGGTTCAGCACACGTGGTGCAGCCAATTTACCCTCCCCTGGAGGGGGAGGGTCGGCTCACATTGAGCGTAGCGAAACGTGAGACGGGGTGGGGTGACGGTTTCTCCACAGCCAACAGTGCCCGAGTGGAGAGATCACCCCACCCCGCTCGCGCTGCGCGCGATCGACCCTCCCCCTCCAGGGGAGGGTAGCGTCAACCAGTGCCTTCTGCGGCGCCGTCGCCTGATTGTCGCATGCGACTGATATTCGCAGGGAGGGCGAGGCCAGGCGTGATTCGTATCTAGAGTTGCCTCAAGGGTTCAACCGGTCATCCCCCTGTCACGGGACATTGTTACAGGCTGGCGCATGGGAAGTTACGATGTGAGTGACGAGGGCCCCGAGCGGCGCTTTCGCACGTTGTTCATCTCCGACGTTCATCTCGGAGCCCGCGGTTCTCAAGCCGATCTCCTGCTCGACTTCCTGCGCTACCACGATGCCGACACGATCTATCTGGTCGGCGACATCGTCGACGGCTGGGCGCTGAAATCGAGCTGGCACTGGCCGCAATCGCACAATGATCTGGTCCAGAAGCTTTTGCGCAAGGCGCGCAAGGGTGCCAAGGTCATCTACATCCCCGGCAATCACGACGAGTTCCTGCGCAACTATTACGGCACGCATTTCGGCGGCATCGACGTGGTCGAGAACACCGTCCACACCGGCGCCGACGGCAAGCGCTATCTCGTCATCCACGGCGACATCTTCGATCTCGTGGTGCAGAACGCGCGCTGGCTCGCCCATCTCGGCGACAAGGCCTACGACTTCGCGATCCAGATGAATCGCCTGGTCAACTTCTTCCGCCGCCTATTCAAGGTGCCCTATTGGTCGTTGTCGCAATGGGCCAAGCAGAAGGTCAAGAACGCGGTCAATTATATCGGCGCGTTCGAGCAGGCGCTCGCCGCCGAGGCGCGGCGCTACGACGCCGACGGCGTGATCTGCGGCCACATCCACTATGCCGTGATCCGCGACGAGGGCGACATTCGCTACATGAATTGCGGCGACTGGGTCGAGAGCTGCACCGCGCTGGTCGAGCACGACGACGGCCGTTTCGAGATCATCACCTGGGCGGATCATCTGCAGAAGCCGGCGGCCGTCCCGCAGGTCGCAGCCAGAGCCGCATAACAGAGGCCGCCCGATGCGCATCCTGGTCGCGACCGACGCCTGGCACCCGCAAGTCAACGGTGTGGTTCGGACGCTGACCAAGCTTGCGGACGCGGCTGAGGGGCTTGATGTCGAGGGTTCCGGCGTTGCGTTCACCTTCCTGACGCCGCAATCGTTCCGCACCTTCGCGATGCCGAGCTATCGCGACGTGCGCCTGGCGATGCCGCGCCCGGCGCGCATTGCCAGGCTGATCGAGGAGGCGCGCCCGGACAGCATCCACATCGCGACCGAAGGGCCGATCGGCCTGATGGTCCGCCGCTATTGCCGCCAGCGCCGGCTGCCGTTCACGACCAGCTTCCACACCCGCTTTCCCGAATATGTCCGCGCCCGCGTGCCGGTTCCGGGCTCGCTGATCTGGCGGGCGCTGCGCCGCTTCCATGCCCCCAGCCGTGCCGTGATGGCGGCAACGCCTGCGCTCGCCTGCGAGCTGGCCGAGCGCGGTTTCGACAATGTCGTACTGTGGCCCCGCGGCGTCGACACAAAGGTGTTCCACCCGCGCGTCATCGACCTCTGCCTGCCGGCACCAGTGTTCCTGTCGGTCGGCCGCGTCGCGGTGGAGAAGAATCTCGAAGCGTTCCTCGACCTGGATCTGCCCGGCACCAAGGTGATCGTGGGCGACGGCCCGGCGCGCGCCGCGCTGGAAGAGGCCTATCCCGATGCGATCTTCCTCGGCGAGAAGCACGGCGAGGCCCTGGCGGACATCTATGCGGCGGCCGACGTGTTCGTGTTCCCGAGCAAGACCGACACGTTCGGCCTGGTGCTGTTGGAGGCGCTGGCGAGCGGCCTGCCGGTCGCGGCCTTTCCGGTGAAGGGGCCCCGCGACGTGATCGGCGACGCCCCGGTCGGCGCCCTCGATCACGACCTGCGCAACGCCTGCTTCGCGGCGCTCGATATCTCCCGGCAGGACTGTGTCGAATTCGCCGCCAATTACACCTGGGAAGCCTCGGCGAGGGCTTTTGTTGATAACATCCAGGCGGTGGGGGCCGTGCTGCCGGGCCGGGACGGCACGGAACAGCCGCGCTTCGTCGCCTGAAGGGAAGATTCCTCGCGCGGAGGTGTCTTGCCCGCGGCTCGATGGCCGCGATAAGGTCTGATATGACCGAACAGCTTCTCCCGATCGGCCCCGCCGACATCGACGCCGCAGCGCGCGTGATCGCGCCCTACGCCATCCGCACCCCGCTATTGTCCTTTCCGGTGCTCAACGAGCGGGTTGGCGCCAAAGTCTTCCTGAAGCCGGAGATGCTCCAGCGCACCGGCTCCTTCAAGTTCCGCGGCGCGTTCAACAAGGTGTTCTCGATCCCGCAGGACAAGCGCGCCGGCGGCGTCGTCGCGTTCTCCTCCGGCAATCACGCCCAGGGCGTGGCGGCGGCGGCAAAAATCCTCGACATGCAGGCGACCATCGTGATGCCAGCGGATGCGCCGCTGTCCAAGCGCGAGCGCACCAAATCCTACGGCGCCGAGGTCGTGCTCTATGATCGCGACAAGGACGACCGCGAGGCGATCTCGCGCGGCATCGCCGAGAAGCGCGGCGCGACGCTGGTGAGGCCCTACGACGATCCGTTCGTGATCGCAGGGCAGGGCACCGCCGGCCGCGAGATCGCGGAGGACATGGCAACGCTTGGCCTTTCCCCCGACATCGTGGTGGCACCGGCGTCCGGCGGCGGCCTGATCGCGGGCGTCGCGACCGCGGTGAAGGCGCGCTATCCGCTCGCCGAGATCGTGGTGGCCGAGCCCGAGGCGTTCGACGATCACGGCATTTCGCTGAGCGCGGGTCATCGCGAGCCGCACGGGCCCGCGGGCCGCACCATCTGCGATGCGCTGATGGCCCTGATCCCCGGCGAGATGACCTTTGCGATCAACAGCAAGCTGCTGGCGCGCGGTGTCACGGCTTCCGATGCTGAAGTCGGCGCCGCCGTCGCCTTCGCCTATCGCGAGCTCAAGCTGGTGGTGGAGCCGGGCGGCGCGGTGGGTCTTGCAGCCCTGCTGGCGGGACGTCTCGACGTCGCCGGCAAGAACGTCGTCATCGTGCTCTCCGGCGGCAATGTCGATGCGGATCTGTTCGCCGAGCTGGTGGCTTAGCCGTCATTCCGGGCCCGCGCCTTTCGGCGAAGCAATCCAGTGCCGTAGGGTGGGCAAAGGCGCAAAGCGCCGTGCCCACCACCTTTCAGTGATTCCAAAGAGAGACGACGTGGGCACGCTTCGCTTTGCCCACCCTACGAGACCTCCCCTCGTCATTGCGAGCGAAGCGCCTCCCGAATGACGACGTTCAATGGCTGATGACGAAGGGGCAGAGCGTCACCGCTCTGCCCCTTCGTCTTGTCTTGGGGATTGTCCCGTTGCGGAAGCACCCTCTCCCCAACCCTCCCCCGCAAGCGGGGGAGGGAGCGCACCTCCTTTTTCGCGCGATCAGCGCATGAAGCCGCTGCGGCGATTGCCGCCATTGCTCATGCTCGGCGCCTGGTTCATCGACTGCCGGAAGTTGCTGTTGCTGTTGACCATGCGGCTCGGCATCGTGTTCAGCTGCGGACGGTTGGTCTGCACGTTGTTCTGCACCTTGTTCACCGGGTTGTTGTTGAGCTTCACGATGCCGGTGTTGCCGTTGTTGACGCGGATCGGCTGGTTCTGGGTCTGAACGACCGGCTTTGCGTCGATCGTCGAGCCGCCCTTGCCGACGTTCACCGGCATGCTCACGATCTTGCCCGGCTTGCCATTGACGTTGCCGCCGTCCGGCTTGTTGCTGGTCGCAGGCAGCGTCACGATCTTGCCGATGCCGCCCTTGTTGGTGGTGGTCGGCGCGGGCAGGGTGACGATCTTGCCCGGGGTCTGCGACGGCGTGCCGTTCTGCTGGTTGTTGTTGCCAGCCGGCAGATTGACGATCTGGCCGCCATTGCCGGGCTTGCCGATGACATTGCCGTCGATCGGCTTCTGCACGATCGGCAGGTTGCCATCGAGCTGACCGCCGCCATTGCCCTGCTGCAGCAGCGGCATGTATTTCGGCTGGCCGAGATTGCCGATCTTGATGGTCGGAGCAATGGTCTGCGGCGCCAGGAACTTGGTCGCCTGCATCAATGGGATCTGCTTCGGCTGCGCCTGCAGCTTCAGCGCGACCTGCGCATACGGGCTGTTGCCGTAGCTGTCATAGAAGCTCTTGTACGCGACTGGCGAGTTCGCCAGCACGGTCTTGTGCCAGGCCTGCGAGATCATGATGTTGTTGAGCAGCCAGCGGACATGGTCGCACAGCGGGTCGTGCGGATACATCCGGATGAACTCCTGATAATATTCCGGCCGGCCCTCGGACACGACGTAGTCATAGGCTTGGCGCGTCGAACGGCTCGGCAGGTTGGAGGCCATCTGCACCACCGGCGCTTTCACCGGCGCGCGGTTGGCGGCGACAGCGGTGTCGCCGAAGAAGGTGAAGTCCGACGTGAGCGAGGAGCTCTCCCACGGGATCTGCGCGCCGCTGGTGGTCTGGTTGACCTGCAGGCGGACGCGCTTGAACAGCTGCTCGATCGGCACGTTGGGCTCGCGCGCCACGTTCAGGAAGGCTTGCGTGTACGGGCTGTGGCCGCTCGTGCCGTCGAGCGCCTCGGCGCCCGGCGCGGTCGAGTAGCCGACGATCGAGCCGTTCGGCGCATCGACGATGGCAAGGCCGCGGCCGGCGTCGTTGACCTCAGGGAACGGGTTGTTGCGGCAGGCATCGAGGATGACGATGCGCATGCGGCTCGGGATCGTCTCCAGTGTCGACATCACGTCGACGAGGCGCACTGAATTGTTGACGAGCTCGGTCGGGCTGGAGACCTTGGCGTCGACCGGAACGAGATAGTTCTCGCCGGCGAGCTGCACGCCGTGGCCGGCGTAATAGACCATCGCCACCGTGTTCGGACCGCGCGAAGCGACCTTGGCGGAGAAGTCCTGGACGACACGCAGCATGTCGTTCTGGGTCAGGTCGGTCGCTGCGACCACCTCGAAGCCGGCGGAATTCAGGAACTGGGCGATCGACTGGGCATCATCGTCGGGGTTCGCCAGCTGCGGCGCGCTCTGGTAGTTCGCATTGCCGATCACCAGCGCCACCCGCTGCTCCGGGCCTTGCAGCGCGGTGGGGGCAGGCTGGACCGGGGCGACTTGCGCGGAAACGGGCCCGCAGGTGAAGCCGAACAGGCTTCCCACGAGGCCGGCCGTCATCAAAAAAGGCTTTAGGCGGAACATGGCGTGCTCCTTTGGCACTCATCTCGATACGAGATTGGTTGCGACCAAGCCTGGCCGCGTTCGAGCGCGAGGTCCGTGATCCCTGTCACCATGGCGGTGGACGTGACCTGAATCACGCTTGGAACCTGCTATGGTTAGCGATCGCTGAGAGGAGCCGCCGTCACATGCTGAAATCGATCGATCCGATCCTGACGCCCGACCTGCTCTGGCTGCTGGCCTCCATGGGCCACGGCGACGATCTCGTGGTCGTCGACGCCAACCACCCGGCCACGCATATCGCTCGCAGCACATCGTCGCAGTGGCTGATCCAGTTGCCGGGCATGACGATGGAGACGGCCGTCCGCGCCATCATGTCGGTCTATCCGCTCGACGATTTCGATCCCGATCCGGTGCGCGTGATGATGCCGGTCGATGATGCCGATCGCGTACCCGAGGTGCAGCGCGCGGTGCTCGCCGAGATCGAACGCGCCAGCGGCGGTCCGGTCAGTCCCGGCAAGCTCTCGCGCGCCGATTTCTATCGCGCGGCCGCGGCTGGTTTCGGCGTGGTGCAGGTCGGCGACAGCAGGGGCTATGGTTGCTTCCTGATCAGGAAGGGCGTGATCAGCTAGCGGGCCTCATCAGCGCCGAGGGCCAGCCGATCCTAACGAGGAGGCCGTCAGGGCCGTTGATGCCGAACTCATACATGCCCCATTCCCGGTGCCGCAGCACGCCGCCGGGACGGATGATGAGATCGTCGACGCGCGCGGCGATGGCCTCGACCTCGGGCGTGCGGATGAAGACGCCAAAGGGATTGTGCGCCGGCACGCGCCATGGGTCATCGCCAGCCTGCGTGAGATGCACCTCGCATCCCCAGCCGCTCATGATGACATAGCCGGCGTCGCCGCCGGTGCGCGCAAAGCCGAGACGTTCCCAGAACGGAATCGCCGCAGGAAGATCGTTGCTGGGAACGATCGCAAAGGCGCCGACGCGCGGGGTCTCCGACATTCACTCACTCCGGATCATGCAAGCCGTGATCGCAACGCTCGTGCGGGTCTCGCAGCCTAGCCGGCGCGGCCGATCAGCAGAAGCGGCGAAACATCCCGCACTCGAATTTGAATGGCGTGTCTCGAGCCGACTGTCTATTGTCGCCTCATGTCTCGCCTCATGTGTCTATTTGTTGCCGTCGTCCTGTCGCTGCTGCCGGCGGTCGCGCCCGCCGAGTCCGCGCAAAAGCGTCCCAAGCCGGTCTGGAAAGGCTACGGGTTCCTGCCCGGCTATCGCCAGCCGCTGAGCAACAGCATCCCGCTCTACAAGCAGAAGGACGCGATGCGGCGCCTCGCGCGCAACGAGCGCCGCCACTGGTACATCGACCCGGTTCCGCAATATTACCGCTGGGACGGCGAGTGGCACTATTTCGGCCGCCCCGGCTTCAACGGCGGCCGCTACAACGGCGGCAGCTTCGGCCCGTGCTGGACCCGCACGCCGATCGGGGCGGTGTGGAATTGCGGGTGATTGCGTAACGCCCGCTGCTTCAGCACGTCATTGCGAGCGCAGCGCTGCGCTCGCAATGACGCTGTTGAAACAGCGAGGAGAACATTTGAAGGGCTCGTGCCCCGGACGCAGCGCAGCGTCTCTTCGACGATGCGCTGCTGAGCCGGGGCCCATGCTGCGACTGAGATTGCGGCCTCTGGGTCCCGGATCTGCGCTTCGCTTGTCCGGGACACGAGGGTGAGCAAGCGTGCCCGTTTACGAGAAGAACGCGATCTTCTCGGCCTGGGTCATGCGGCGGATCGGGGCCAGGGGGTCGTTGGCGGGGGCGCGGGGCTTTTGCAGAATGCCGCTGGCGAGGATGGTGGCGCCGAGCGAGGGCTCCGGCACGGGCGAGGGCGTCGGTAGCGTCGTAGCCGGGGCCGCGGCCAAGATGGCACTGGCCGCCATCGCCGGGGCCGGCTGCTCCCTCACCTCGGCGGCGGCCTCCGCGATGGCGTCGGTGAGGCGCGCGAGCGAGTCCATCGATATCGGTGCGTCGGCGGGCTCTTCGACCACGGCAGCGACGACCGGTTGAGGCGCGATCGGCTCGGCAGCGACGGGCGCTGCGGTCTCCGCGAGACTAGGCTCCGGAACGGCCGCGTCCATCTCCGCCGGTGCGATGATCTCGTCGAACTCCGGATCGGGGGCTGCCATCTCGAGCGCGATGGCCTCGAGCACGGCATCGTCCTCGGCCTGCGCGGCGGCATCGAGCGCGAGCGCGTCGGCGACGTCCGACAAGGCGGTGGGTTCAGTTGCCGGCTCTTCAAACGAGACGTCTTCAGGCGCGGCATCTGCACGCGCGACATGTTCCGGCGCGGCTTGGTCGAGCGCGGCGTTTTCGAAAGCGACCTGACTTTCGGCCGCGATCTCCGTCGCGACCGCCGTGTCCATTGCCTGCTCGGCCGCGGCGAACGCTTCGGTGGCGCCGGCTGTCTCCACGGCGGCTTCAGGCGCGGCACTTGCTGCGACGTCCGGCGCCGTCTCCGTAAAGGCCACGGGTGCTTCGGTGGCCATCGCCTCCGGCGCGGTCTCGACCGGCGCTTCGGCAACGGGGGCCGCCGCCTCCTGCACCGGAGCCGGGGAAGCCGCCGGCTTCGTTGCGCCGCCCTCGGTCTGCTCGACCCGATCCTTCAGCAGATCGAAGGCGATCCTGAGCTCGACGCGGGGATCGATGGCCTGGGCCTGACAGCAGGCGGCCTCGATCGAGGCGAGCTGCGAATCAATGAGGTCGCAGATTCGCCCGTCGGCGCCGATCTCGCGCCAGCGCCAGGAGATCTCCTTGATGATGCGCACCCCGCGCGGAATCGGCGCGAGGCTGGCTTCGATCGCGGCGGGATCGAACGCAGCAAGCGCAATGGTCTCGGCCTCGCGGATCGCGCGGCGGATCTCTACCAGCGCCTCGGGCAGGCGGTCCTCGACGACGGGTTGCCGCTGCGCCGCAAGGGTTTCCTCGATCTTGGCGACCGCGTCGAGCACCATGCGCGTGTCGGCATTGCGGTTGCGCTTGGCGTATTCGCCGAGGAACCAGCGGCCGCGCGCGGTCTCCATGAAGGCCTCGCGGATCGCGTCGTAATCCTGCTCGTTCGGCTCGGCCGCGCGGGCAGACATAGGCGAGAGGGCGAATGCTTCGTTGGCCATGACGATCTCGTCGCGCAAATCACTACGCGTTACTGTAACGATCACCACGATATCGACCGAATCGCAATTGGTTTGATGCAGTCCGAATCACAAATCCCCATCGCGGCATCGAGGAAGCGGCGATTCGCCGTCAGCCTCGCCCTGTTCTATTCGGCCGTGTTCGCGGTTTCGGGCACGCATCTGCCGTTCTTCCCGGTGTGGCTGAAGGCGATCGGCATCGACGCGGCCTGGATCGGGCTGATCAACGCGCTGCCGGCGATCACCCGCTTCACCACCTTGCCGCAAGTGACCGCCTTTGCCGAGAAGCGACAGGCGATCCGCGCGGCCATGATGCTGTCGGTGCTGGCGACCGCGATCGGGTTTACGGCGGTCGGCCTGCAGCAGCAGCCGCTGGCGCTGTTCCTGATCTATGCGCTGACCTGCATGATGTGGACGCCGACGATGCCGCTGACCGATGCCTATGCGCTGCGCGGCGTCGCCCGGTACGGGCTTGATTACGGGCCGTTGCGGCTGTGGGGCTCGGCGGCCTTCGCCGCCGGCTCGCTCGCCTGCGGCTATCTCGTCGACGTCATCGCCGCGCGCGACCTGATCTGGATCATCGTCGCATGGGCCGTCGTTGCGGTCGCGGCCAGCCTGCTGCTTCAGCCGCTCGACGATCTCAGGCGCAAGACGGCGGAGAGGCATGCCGGCAAGGCGCTGCTGCGCGATGCCGGCTTCTGGGCCGTCATCGTCTCGGCGGCGCTGATCCAGGGCAGCCACGTCGCCTATTACACCTTCTCGGCCATCAACTGGCAGCTCCATGGGATCAGCGGGCTGACCATCGCGGGCCTGTGGACGCTGGGCGTGATCGCGGAGATCGTCGTGTTCGCGCTGTCGCCGCGCTTCTCGCTGCATCCCTCCACCATGATCGCGATCGGCGGGCTTAGCGCCGTGGTGCGCTGGATCGTCACCGCCAACGAGCCGCCGCTGGCGCTGCTCGCGATCGTGCAGCTCGGCCACGGTTTCACCTTCGGCATGACCATCGTCGGCACGATGAATCTCCTGGTGCAGCGCGTGCCGCCGCATCAGATCGCACGCGGGCAGGGCTATTACGCCGCCTGCAACGGCCTGTTGGGCGCCACCACCTCGATCGCGTCAGGCGCGATCTACGCCCGCATCGGTGACGGCCTGTATTACGTCATGGCCGCGATGGCCGCCGGCGGCGCGCTGCTGATCTGGTCGGCGCGGCACCGGCTCATGGCTCAGCCCCAGAGCGAGGCGTCCGGCGGATAGACCAGGCTGCCGTCGTAACGCAGCCCGTGGTCGCGGTCGCGTGCCAGCAACAGCGGGCCGTCGAGATCGACGAAGCGCGCCTGCGGCGTCACCAGCATGGCCGGGGCCATCGACAGCGAGCTCGCGACCATGCAGCCGATCATGATCTCGAAGCCGAGTGCCTGTGCCGCATCGGCCATCGCGAGCGCCTCGGTGAGGCCGCCGGTCTTGTCGAGCTTGATGTTCACGGCGTCGTAGCGCTCGCGCAAGGGTGCAAGCGAGGAGCGGTCATGCACGCTCTCGTCGGCGCAGACCGCGAGCGGCCGCTTGATCCGCGCCAGCGCCTCGTCCCGGCCCGCCGGCAGCGGCTGCTCCACTAGGATGACGCCGACGGCGGCGCAGGCGGCGAGGTTGGCTTCCAGATTGGCTTCGGTCCAGGCCTCGTTGGCATCGACGATCAGCTCGGCTTCGGGCGCGACCTTGCGCACCGCCGCGATCCGTTCCGGATCGCCGTCGCCGCCGAGCTTGATCTTGAGCAGCGGCCGGTGCGCCGCCTTGGCGGTCGCCTCCGCCATGGCCTCGGGGGCCCCTAACGAGATCGTGTAGGCGGTGGTGCGCTCGCCCGGCACCGGACGCTCGAGCAAGTTCCAGGCCCGCAAGCCCGCCGCCTTGGCCTCGAGGTCGATCAGGGCGCAATCCAGGGCGTTGCGGGCTGCGCCGGGCGCCATGGCGGCCTGGAGCGCCTGCCGTGAGATACCGTCGGCGACGGCCTGCTGCATGGCCTGGATGGCCGCCAGCGTCGCCTCGGGCGTCTCGCCATAGCGGGGATAGGGCACGCACTCGCCGCGGCCGGTCAGCCCGTCCCGGCTGACCTCCACCATGACGGTCACGGCCTCGGTTTTCGCCCCGCGGCTGATGGTGAAGCTGCCCGCGATCGGGAAGCGCTCGATTCGCGCCGCCAGGGAGGCAAATTTCGTGGAAGTCATTTTGAACTCTGGCGAAATCTGAACCTGCTAGTTACCTCTAGCAACTAACATTAACCACTTGGGGATACCTTCTCTGGGTAAGGGCGCGTGCGCAACTCTGTGATTTTCTCCGCCCCAGTACGGGAGCGGACATTTGGATAGCGATCCGAAGCTGGAACGGATTGCCAAGGGCAACGCGCTGGCACTTTGCGCCACTGGGACCTGGACCGCGAGCTTCGCGCCGGCGCTGGAACGGATGGTCGCCGACGCCGAGAAACTCGCCGGCGGCCCCCAAAGCATCTTCATCGACGTCTCCGAAGTCGCCAAGCTTGACACTTTCGGCGCCTGGCTGATCGAGCGGCTGCGCCGCAGCCTGACCCAAGGCGCGGTCGAGGCCCAGATCGCAGGGCTGTCCGCCAATTATTCCAGCCTCGTCGACGAGGTGCGGCGGGTCAGGGCGGGGGCCGTGGTCGACAGCAGCCCGATCACCATCGCCGGCATGCTGGAGCAGATCGGCCGGACCGTGGCCGGCCTGGCCGGGACGGTCGCGGGCCTCGTCGACATGCTCGGTGCCGTGCTCGCGGCATGGTTTCGCGTGCTGATACATCCGCGCTCGTTCCGCCTGACCTCGACCGTGCACCACATGGAGCAGGTCTGCTGGCGCGCGGTGCCGATCATCGTGCTGATCACCTTCCTGATCGGCTGCATCATCGCCCAGCAAGGCATCTTCCATTTCCGGCGGTTCGGCGCCGACATCTTCGTGGTCGACATGCTCGGCGTGCTGGTGCTGCGCGAGATCGGCGTGTTGCTGGTCGCGATCATGGTCGCGGGCCGCTCGGGCAGCGCCTACACCGCCGAGCTCGGCTCGATGAAGATGCGCGAGGAGATCGACGCGCTGCGCACCATGGGCTTCGATCCGATCGAGGTGCTGGTGCTGCCGCGCATGATGGCGCTGGTGCTGGCGCTGCCGATCCTGGCTTTCCTCGGCGCCATGGCCGCGCTCTATGGCGGCGGGCTGGTGGCCTGGCTCTATGGCGGCGTCGAGCCCGAGGCCTTCCTGCTGCGCCTGCGCGACGCCATCTCGATCGATCATTTCATCGTCGGCATCGTCAAGGCCCCGGTGATGGCGGCCGTGATCGGCATCGTTGCCTGCGTCGAAGGGCTTGCCGTGCAGGGCAGCGCGGAATCGCTGGGCCAGCACACCACGGCCTCGGTGGTGAAGGGCATCTTCTTCGTCATCGTGATGGACGGCGTGTTCGCCATCTTCTTCGCCTCGATCGGGATGTGACGATGGCAAGAGAAGTTCAAAGAGAAATTCAAAGCGAGATTCAAAATCCCATCATCCGCGTCCGCGGCATCACCGTGCAGTTCGGCACGACGCGCGTGCTCGACGGCCTCAACCTCGACGTCAAGCGCGGCGAGATCCTCGGCTTCGTCGGCCCGTCGGGCGCGGGCAAGTCGGTGCTGACGCGCACCATCATCGGTCTCGTGCCGAAGGTCGCAGGCTCCATCGAGGTGTTCGGCGTCGACCTGGATTCATCGAGCACCGCGCAGCGCCGCAACGTCGAGCGGCGCTGGGGCGTGCTGTTCCAGCAGGGCGCGCTGTTCTCCTCGCTGACGGTGCGGCAGAACATCCAGTTTCCGATGCGCGAATATCTGCGGGTCTCGCAGCGGCTGATGGACGAGATCACCATGGCCAAGCTCGCCATGGTCGGCCTCAAGCCGGAAGTGGCCGAGCGCTTTCCGTCCGAGCTCTCCGGCGGCATGATCAAGCGCGTGGCGCTGGCGCGGGCGCTGTCGCTCGATCCGGACCTCGTCTTCCTGGACGAGCCGACCTCGGGCCTCGATCCCATCGGCGCCGGCGACTTCGACGAGTTGGTCAGGACGCTCCAACGCACTTTGGGGCTGACGGTTTTCATGGTAACCCACGATCTCGACAGCCTATACACAGCATGTGACCGCATCGCCGTTTTAGGGAACGGTAAGATCATTGCGGCAGGGTCGATCGCCGACATGCAGGCCTCGCAGCATCCCTGGTTGAGGCAGTATTTCCATGGCAAGCGCGCCCGCGCGGTCATGACTTGAGTAGCCGGAGCACCTGATGGAAACGCGGGCGAACTACATCTTGATCGGGTCGTTCACGCTGGCGGTGATCGCCGCGGCGATCGGCTTCGTGCTGTGGTTTCAGTCGCTGCATACCACCAAGCAGCGCAGCCCCTTGCGTGTCGTGTTCGAGGGCCCGGCGGCGGGCCTGCGCAACGGCGGCAGCGTCAACTTCAACGGTATCCGGGTGGGCGAAGTGGTCTCGGTGAAGCTGGACAATCCGCGGCGGGTTGTCGCACTCGCGATGATCGAGAACAACGCCCCGATCCGCAAGGACACCCTGGTCGGCCTCGAATTCCAGGGTCTCACCGGCGTCGCCGCGATCTCGCTCAAGGGCGGCGACGAGGCGGCAGCCCCGCCGCCGCTCGACCAGGACGGCATCCCGACGCTCACCGCCGATCCCAACAAGCTGCAGGACGTCACCGAGGCGATCCGCGCCACGCTGCAGAACGTCAACAAGATCGTCGCCGACAATCAGGAATCGGTGAAGAACTCGCTGAAGAATCTGGAGACCTTCACCAACTCGCTGGCGCGCAATTCCGAGAAGATCGACGGCGTGATGGCCAAGGTCGACGGCGTCATGCTCAAGGCCGACAATCTCATGCTCGGCCTCAACACGCTGGCCGGCGGCAAGGACGGCGGCGAACTGTTCCAGGCGGTGAAGTCGATCCGCGAGCTCGCCGACGATTTCGACAAGCGCTCCGGCGCGCTGATGGCCGACGGCCGCCGCACCCTCGGCGACATCAGCCGCGCCGTGAACAATTTCGACCGCAACCCCACCCGCGTGCTGTTCGGCGCCAGCAACTCGTCACAGCCCGCACCGCCGCCCGAACCGCCGAAGCCGGCGGCGGCGCCGAGACGGTAGGCGAATGCGCTCGTGTCCCGGACAAGCGGCAACGGGTCAGCGTTGCTGCGCAGAGCCGGGACCCAAGCGGCAACACGGTACACGCGGAGACATGGGCCCCGGCTCTGCCGCGCACCGCCGAAGGGGGCGCTGCGCTGCGTCCGGGGCACGGCAGCGAGGATGCAAAACAAAAAAACGGAGGCCGCGAGGCCTCCGTTTTGCGTTCGCTATCCGTCACTCGCTATTTGCCGCTCACCCCAGCCGTCCCGCCGCATGCGCCAGCAGCGTGTACACCAGACCCGTCTCCGAGGTCAGGTGGCTGCGCAGCTCCTGCGGGCCGCGGCCGTCGCGGGCGACTTCGTCGAGCAGGCGCTCGAACTCGGCGACGTAGCGGTCGACCGTGCCCTTGAAGTTGCGGTCGGCGCGGTACTTGCGGGCGACCTCGTCGAAGGCCTTCTGACCGGCGGGCGTGTAGAGGCGCTTGGTGAAGGCCTTGTTCTCGCCGCGCTGGTAGCGGTCCCACATCTCGGCGGCGAGGTTGCGGTCCATCAGCCGGCCGATGTCGAGCGACAGCGATTCCAGCGGATTGCTGCTGGCCTGCGGGGCCTGCGGCTGCGGCGCGGGGCGGCCACGGGGAGCCTCACGTCCGGTCGGGGCGCCCTGATTGGCGTCGGTCCGGCTGAGCAGGTCCGACAGCCAGCCGTCACGGCCCTGGTCGTTGCCGGAAGGCGCGACCGGCGGCGCTTCGGTGCGGCGCGCGGCCGGCATGCCGAGGTCCGGCGGCGGCAGCGTGGAGGCGCTGCCGGTGTCGCGCATGCGGGTCTCGGTCGCGCGAGCGGCCGCAACGGCCATCACCGGCTCTTCCTGGCGATGCACGGCGACGGAGGCGCGGCCCGCCGTGGTGACGTCGAGGCCGCGGCCGTGCTGGGCCACGATGCGGTTCAGCTCGGCGAGCGCCTCGATCTGGTCGACGATCACCTTGCGCATCTGCGCGGTGCTCTCGGCGGCCTCCTGCGGCATCTCGAGCACGCCGCGGCGCAGCTCGTTGCGGGTGGCTTCGAGCTCGTTGTGCATCTCGAGGGCCATCTGCTTCATGCTGGCGACGAGGTTGGTGAACTTCTCGGTCGACTGCTTGAACATCGCGTCCGCCTCGTCCGTGGTCTGGCGGTAGATGTCGTGCATCGCCTCGATGGTCTGGCGGTGCTCCTCCTCGGAGGCCACGCGCACCGCCTCGAACTGGCGGGTGATCGCGGCCGAGCCGGCGCCGGCGGTCTCGGCGACGACGCGGGCGATGTCGCGGGCACGCTCCTCGGCCGCGGCCAGCGATTCGTCGAGCAGGCCGGTGAAGCGCGACAGCCGCTGGTCGAGATCGGCGGTGCGCAGGTCGATCGTGGTGACCAGCGATTCCAGCGCCTGCTTGCGCTCGGCGAGCGAGGCGGTGGTGTTCTTGTTGCTCTGCTCGACGACCTGGGCGGCCTCGACCAGCGCCTTGCCGTGCGCGTCGAACTGGGTCGACAGCTCGCCGAGATCCTGCAGCGCCTTCGTGGTCTTGCTGTTGAAGACGTTGAGCTGCTCTTCCAGGTTCTGCGTCGCCGCGCCGTTGCGCGAGGTGACGTCGTTCATCGCCGAGACGAAGTCGGCGACGCGCGTCACCAGCGCCCGCTCGAGCGAGTTGAGGTTGTCGTGCGCACCGGTCAGCACTTCCTGGAGCAGGATGTTGCCTTCGCGCAGACGCTCGAACAGCGCCACGGTGTCGGTGCGCAGGATCTTGCTGGTCTCCTGCATCTCGGTGACGGCCGCGACCGAGACCTGGCGCGACTGGTCGATCGCCGAACGCGAGGCCTGCTCGAGGTCCTTGAGCGACTTGCCGACCGCGCTGGTGGCGATCTCGCTCGCCGCGTTGATGGTGCGGGCGACTTCCGAGCCGTTGCCCATCATGGTCTGCGAGAAGGCCTGGCCGCGCGTCTCGATCGACTTCAGCGCGTCCGAGGTGACGCGGTCGATGTCGAGCGTGAGCTGGCTGGTCTTCGAGCCGATCGCGTCGACCAGGGCGCCGCGCTTGGCGTCGATCATGTTCGACAGGCGGTCGGCCTGCTGCTGCACGTAGGTGACGATCTCGTCGGTCTTGCCGGTCATGGCCTGGCCGAAGCTGGAGCTGGCGGCGAGCACCGAACGTTCGACGTCGGCCGAGCTCGACTTGACCCGCGAGCTCGCCTCGTTGGAGGCCGAGATCAGCGCGTTCTGGGCGTTGAGCGCGCTGGTCTGGATGTCGTTGGTCGCGTTGGCGGCGGCCGCGCTCAGCGTGCGCTCGATCTCGGTCGAGATCGTGCGGATCTGGCTCGCGGCGTCCGCCGAGGTCGAGGTCAGCGAGGTCTGGGCCTCACGCGCGCTGTTGAGGATGGTCGAGGCGGTGTCTGCGCCGACCGCGGTCAGCGTGCGCTCGATGTCGGTGGTCAGCGACTTGATCTGGGTCGCCGCGTCGGTCGAAGCCGTGATCAGCGTGCCCTGGGCCTCGCGCACGCCGCTGGTCAGCGCCTCGATGGTGGCGCCGCCGGCAGTCGCCAGCGCGCGCTGCATCTCGGCTGCGAGCGAGCGGACCTGGCTGGTCTGCTCGGCCGAGACCGTGAGCAGGGTGCTCTGGGCGTCGCGGGCGCTGGTGGTGATGGTCTCGGCGGTCGACTGGCCGACCTGCGAGAGCGAACGATGCACCTCGGCCGCGAGCGACTTGACCTGGTTGGCTGCCTCGGACGACGCCGTGACCAGCATGCTCTGCGCTTCACGCGCGCCGGCCGTGATCGTTTCGGCGGTCGAGGTGCCGGCCATCGAGAGCGAGCGCTGCACGTCGGCGGTGAGCGACTTGACCTGGGCCGCCGCATCCGCGGAGCCGGCGACCAGCGTGTTCTGCGCTTCGCGTGCCCCGGTGGTGAGGATCTCGGCGGTCGAAGTGCCGGCCATTGTGAGCGAACGCTGCACGTCTGAGGACAGCGCCTTGATCTGGTTGGCGGTCTCGCTCGAGGCCGCGATCAGCGCGCTCTGCGCGTCGCGGGCGCCGGCGGTGATCGATTCTGCCGTGGTGGTGCCGGCCAGCGACAGCGAGCGCTGCACGTCGGCCGTCAGCGTCTTGACGTGGTTGGCCGCGTCCGAGGACGCCGTGACGAGGGTGGTCTGCACCTCGCGGGCGCCGGCCAGGATCGAGGCTGCGGTGGCCGAGCCTGCCGCCGAGAGCGTGCGCTCGACGTCGGTCGCGAGCCCCTTGATCTGGGTGGAGGCTTCGCCCGACGCCGCGACCAGGGTCGACTGCGCCTCGCGGGCGCTGCTCAGGATCGAGTTCGCCGCACCGGTGCCGACCGCGGTCAACGCCTGTTCGACCTCTGCGGAGGTCATCTTGAGCTGGGCGTTGACGTCGGAGGAGACCGTCATCAGCGACTGCTGGGCGGCGCGTGCGCCGGTCTGGATCGTCTCGCTGGTGTTGACGACGAGGTTGGTGAGCGAGCGCTCGGCGTCCTCGACATGCGAGCGGATCGCGGTCGAGATCATCTCGGCGCGGGACATCATGTCCTCGCTGGCCTGGCGGCCGCTGCTTTCGATGCGGCCGGCAACGGCCTCGACGCGCGAGCCGAGCAGGTCTTCGAACTGCGCCACGCGCACGTCGATGTCGCTCGCGACCGAGCCGACCTTGGTCTCGATGGCCTGCTGGATCTCCTGGAAGCGCGCGGTGACCGTGTCGGTCAGGTGCATGCTGCGGCCGTCGATGATCTCGGTGACGCCGGTAATGCGGCGGTCGACCGCTTCGATCGCCTGCGCGGTGCCGTCGGTGAGCGTCGAGGTCAGCAGCGTCAGGCGCGTGTCGATCGACTGCACGGCCTGCGATGCGCCGTTCGTCACCGCGGTGGTCAGGTAGGTGAGGCGGGAGTCGATCGATTCGAGCGCCTGCGTCGCGCCGCCGGTGAGCGTCGTCGTGAGATGCGTCAGCCTCGTATCGATCGAGTGGATGGTTTGCGACGCGCCGTCGGTCAGCGTGCTCGTGAGGTGGGTGAGGCGGCTGTCGATCGACTGGATAGCCTGGGCGGCGCCGTCGGTCAGCGACGAGGCGAGCGTGTTGATGCGTCCGTCGATCGTCTCGGTCATCGACTTCGCACGGCTGTCGAACGATTGCTCGAGCGCGGTGACGCGGCCGCCGAGCTGCTCGTCGAAGGTCTTGATGTGGCCCTCGATCGTGGAATCGAGGCCGGTGATCTTGCCGTTCAGCGAGGCGTCGAAATTGCTGACGCGTTCGCCGATGGTGGTCTCGAACTGCGCCAGGCGCTGGTCGAGGATCGCGGTGATCTCGCCGCCGTTGGCGGTGAAGCGGGTGTCGAAATTGTCGACATAGGTCTTCAGCGACTCATGGATGTCCTGCGTGCGCTGGCCCATGCGTTCGACGATCTCGCCGCCGAAGGTCTTCACGGTGCGGTCGAACTCGGAGATGTGGCGCGTGATCAGGGCGCCCAGCGTGCCGGAATCGCGGGCGAATTTCTCGACCAGCTCGGTGCCCTGGTTCCTGACCAGTTCGTCGAACGCGCTCATCTGCAGCGACAGCGAATCGTGCGCGGTCTCGGTCTGGCTGACGACCTTGGCGACCAGGGTGTTGACGGTGGCGTCGAGCGCCTCGCTCGCCTTGTCGCCGCTCGTCATGATCTGGCCGGCGAGGCGGTTGCCGGCGTCGTCGATCTTGGCGGAAAGGTCGTTGGAACGCAGCTCGAGCTCGAGTAGCAGCGAGTCGGACGAATTCTTCAGGCTGTCGTGCACCTGCTCGGTGCGCTCGGAGATGCCGTCGACGATCGCAGCCGAGCGCTGCTCGAATTCGCCGGTGATGCGGTCGATTCGCTCGTTCAGCATCTCGTGGACGCGGTCGGCGAGGTCGACGAACTCGTCGTGGACGTGGCCGGTCTTGAAGTTGAGGCTGGTGGTCAGCCGCTCGCTGGCGTCGAGCACGGCACGCGTGGTCTCGTTGCTGGCCTCTTCGAGGCGGTCGAGCAGGTCGCCGCCGCGCTCGCCGAGCGCCAGGATCATGTTGTCGCCGGCATTGCTCAGCGCGCTGGTGATGTGGGCGCCGCGCTCTTCCAGCGCGCCGGTGATGGACTTGGCGACCTCATCGACGCGCGAGGCGATCGCGTCCGAGATCAGCGCGATGTCGTGGCGCAGATCGATCTGCACGCCGGAGATGGCGCTGCGGACCTGCTCGGCCTGGCCGACCAGGTTGTCGCGCTGATGCGCGATGTCCTGGAGCAGGGCGCGGATGCGCACTTCGTTGTCGGAATAGGCGCGTTCGAGCGCGGCGACCTCGTTGGCGACCAGCGTCTCGAGCTCGCCGGCGCGCGCGATCGCGCGCTCGATGCCGTCGCCCATCGCCGCGACCTCGCGGCGGATGGCCTGGCCGACGGTGACCATGGAATCGGAGGCCGAGCCCTCGGGCTCGGAGAAGCGGATCGCGACCTGCGCCATCGCCTGCGCGATCATGCGCATTTCCTGGCCGCGCCAGACCAGGCTGGCGAGGAAGTAGAACAGCATGATCGGCGCGAAGAACATCGCGATCAGGCCGGCGATGACGAGCACGCCGCCGCTCTGGCCCATGGCGGCCTGGATCGAGGGCAGGAATCCGAACGTCAGCGCGGCGCAGGCGGCAAGCCAGACGCCGGCGAAGATGGTGGCGAAGGTATAGACGCTGCGGGCAGGGCGGCCCTTCTGCAGCGCCTGCAGCAGCTGGCCGATGGTCTCGCGGTCATCGTTGGCTGCGCGACGCGAGGCGCGCGGCTCCTCGACCGGGTCGAACACGGTCGAGCGTTCGTTCGCGGCAGGGCGCGGCTCGAAGCTCGGCTCGTCGAAGGCCGGAGGAGTCACCGGGGGCGCCGTCTCGCTGCGCATCGCGGCGTTGCGGCTGGTATCTGCAGCGGTGTCGCTGATGTTGAGGGCTTCCTGGATTGCAGAAAGCGCGACTTCTGTGGGGTCTTTGACCTTTTTCGGAGTGTTCGCCATGTTCAGTCCGAGCCCTCGTTACTTGTACGCGTCCCCCCGCGAGCCCTGCGCCCTGCGCAAGCCCACAGACCGGATCATGCCGCTTGCGCGGATCTCCGAGCCGTCCCCACCCGGACGGCTTGTCCGCCAATTTCCGCAACATCCTATTGGCAGAGCGTCGCGAATGAAATGCCCGCGATTAAGACATTCTTAATCATCGTTAACAGGATCGCGCCGTAACGCCTTAGCAATAAATGAAATTCTCCACCGGACTCGGTCGATTGCGGCAACTTTTCGTCAATAAACGGGCAGAACTGCGTCTTCGACCCCAAACATTTCGTTAACCATTTCCATGCTTGGGTGAAGTGATCTCACCGCCGGACCGGCGGAACCGTCGCGCGATGCCGGGGCCTTTCGCCATGACGCCTGAACTGCAACGGATGGACTGGATGCCCTCGCCCCCGCTTGCACCCATCGACAGCCCGCTCGACCTCGACCATCTATCCCGGATGACGCTCGGCGACGCCGAGCTGGAGCAGGAAGTGCTGGCCATGTTCGCCGAGCAGGCGGTCCGCCTGGTGGCGGCGATGGCGGGCTTGCCGGCCGAGGCCGGCGCGCTTGCCCACAAGCTCAAGGGGTCGGCGCGCGGGATCGGCGCCTTTGCGGTGGCCGATGCCGCCGCGAGCCTGGAGACCGCGATCCAGATCGGCCATAACGAGCGCCACGCCTTCGCCGCGCTGAAGGAGGCGGTGACCGAGGCTCGCGCCGCCATCGAGGCGATCCTGAAGGCTTGAGACCGCGCGGCCGAGCCGGATACCAGGCTCTTGTCTTAGCCTCTTGTTTTGACGCATTTTCTTGCCGCAAAGCGGCATTCACTTCGCATCAAAACCCTATGGCGCCGGGCTGATCGACCCGTTATAGGACAGCCCGGACCCTCCTTCATTCCCAGCACCGCGGCAACACGAGCACACATGGCCAAGATTCACTTTGTCGACCACAAGGGCGAAACCCGCACGGTGGAAATCGAGAACGGCGCAACCGTGATGGAAGCCGCGATCCGCAACAGCATTCCCGGGGTCGAGGCCGAATGCGGCGGCGCCTGCGCCTGCGCGACCTGCCATGTCTATGTCGACGAAGCCTGGCGCGAGAAGGTCGGCAGCCCGACCCCGATGGAAGAGGACATGCTCGACTTCGGCTTCGACGTGCGCCCGAATTCGCGCCTGTCCTGCCAGATCAAGGTCACCGACGACCTCGACGGTCTCGTCGTGACGACGCCGGAACGCCAGGCCTGATCGTCCCTCGACGAGACTAACCGCTCGGCGGCGCGATCTCGATGCCGCGCTTGTGCCAGGGTCTGAATTTCTCGATCACCTCAGGGGTCAGCGGGGCCGGCCGGCGCGTCGCCTCGTCGAGCAAGACGCCGACCGACGTCGCCGAGGCGACGCATTTTCCTTCCGAGAACACGACCTGCTCGAAGGTCACGGACGTGCGTCCCAGCTTCACGACGCCGAGGCCGAGCTCGATGGTGCCCGGCCAACGTAGCTCGGCACGAAAATGCATGTCGAGGCGCACCATGATCCAGGCGAGGCCCGGCGGGGTCAGGCCGTATTCCGGCAGCTTCATCAGCGTGACGCGGCCGGTCTCGAAATAGGTGGCGTAGACCGCGTTGTTGACGTGCTGGTTGGGATCGAGGTCGCCGAAGCGGACGTTGTCGCTGAGGCGGTAGGGGAAGTCCTCCAGGCGCGGCGTCGTATCGAGGCGACTTGGTGCGTTCACCGATTGATCTCCGTCATATCCTTGCTGGTTACAGCCCAGTTATGCTGCCCCGGCAAGTGGGCGCGGCCGCGGGGCGCTCCCGCTTTTATGCCTTCCCTGATCCATCCCCGTTGGCTAGACAGGCAGGGGTCACCTCGGCCCAAAGGGCGCCGTCCAACAGATAGCGACAGACAAAGAGACGACATGAGCGACGCGATCAAAACCGATGTGCTGATTATTGGCGCCGGCCCCTGCGGTCTGTTCGCCGCCTTCGAGCTTGGCCTTCTCGACATGAAGGCGCATTTCGTCGACATCCTCGACAAGGTCGGCGGCCAGTGCGCCGAGCTTTATCCGGAAAAGCCGATCTACGACATTCCCGGCATCCCGCAGGTCTCGGGGCAGGGCCTCACCGACGCGCTGATGGAGCAGATCAAGCCGTTCCATCCGACCTTCCATCTCGGCGAGATGGTCGAGACCGTGGAGAAGATCGGCGATCCCCTGTTTCGCTGCACCACGGACGCCGGCAAGGTGTTCGAATGCAAGGTGCTGGTGATCGCAGCCGGCGGCGGCTCGTTCCAGCCCAAGCGTCCGCCGGTGCCGGGCATCGAGGCCTATGAAGGCACCTCGGTGCACTACGCGGTGCGCAAGATGGAAACGTTCCGCGACAAGAACGTGCTGGTCGTCGGCGGCGGCGATTCCGCGCTCGACTGGACGCTCAATCTGCATCCCATTGCCAAGCGTATCACGCTGCTGCACCGCCGCGACGAGTTTCGCGCCGCGCCCCACAGCGTCGAGCAGATGCGCGCGCTGGTTGCCGGCGGCAAGATGGATCTGAAGCTCGGCCAGGTCACCGCGCTGTCAGGCGCCGACGGCAAGCTCACCGGTGCCACCGTCAAGGGCAACGACAACAGCATCACCGAGGTCGCCTGCGACACCATGCTGCCGTTCTTCGGGCTGACCATGAAGCTCGGTCCGGTCGCAAACTGGGGCATCGCGCTGGAGAACAATCTGGTGCCGGTCGAGACCTCCGCGTTCGAGACCAACGTGCCGGGCATCTTCGCGATCGGCGACATCAACACCTATCCCGGCAAGATCAAGCTGATCCTGTGCGGCTTCCACGAGGGCGCACTGATGTCGCAAAAAGCCCATCGCTACGTCTATCCGGAGAAGCGGCTCGTGTTCCAATACACGACCTCGTCCTCCAGCCTGCAAAAGAAGCTCGGTGTCAACTGACGGCGACGGGGGCGGCAAGGCATGCCCCATGTTTCTGGTGCTGGAACCGTTCGCGAAATCGCCGTAGTCTGCGGCCATTCCGGTCGTGGAATAACTAGGGTGATCTAATGCGGAATTTCTCCAGCTTTCGGCTGCTGCCCTTCCTCGCGCTCGCATTTTCGCTCGCGACGGTGACGCCGTCTGCGGCGCAGACCGCCGAGCCCACGGCGGCGGGTCTGTGGCAGAAGGTCGAAGACGGCAAGACCGTCGGATGGTTTCTCTTCATCGACCGCGGCGGCATCTTCGAAGGCGTGATCGCAAAGACCTTCCCGCGTCCCGGCGACGATCCGAACGAGGTCTGCAGCAAGTGCACCGACGATCGCAAGAACGCGCCGGTGCTCGGCATCTCCTTCGTCCGCAACATGAAGCGCGAAGGCTTGAAGTACGAAGGCGGCAACGTGCTCAATCCGCGCGACGGCCAGATCTGGAAGGCCAACATGAAGGTCAGTCCCGACGGCCAGACCCTGACCCTGCGCGGCTATCTCGGCATTTCGCTGCTCGGCAAGGACGAGACCTGGACGCGCCTGCCTGACGCCAACATCGCCCAGGTCGATCCCGCCATCGTGGCAAAATATCTGCCCGCCCAGGCCACGGCCACCAAGCAAACGGCGCCGGCGAAGAAGGGCGGCGGCATGATGGCGCCGGCGCCGAAGCAGTAGAGCCGTTGGGCGGGTCATAAGCGCCCGACCGATGTCCGCTTTCCCCGCGAGCGGCGCAAACGCGGAACCTGAAGTCCGGGTCGGGCCCGATTATGTTGCAAGTCGCTGTGACCGAAGCATGCCCGTCTGCCATTTGGCAAAGTGGATCCGACCCTGACGCTCTCTGCGCGATGCACAGAGCGTGAGCGGGTGGAGGTCGCGCGACGAGCGAAGATAAGTGAGCCTCATCCCGGGCGTGCTCGGCCAGCTTAAGGTGCCGAATGCAAACGAGCTCAAGATGGTTGATCCTGATTGCCGCGCATATTCGTTAATGCCGCAACCGCCCAGCCGAAAATCGCGGCAGCGCCGATCCAAATCAGGAAGTCGCTCCATCTTCCGGCAAAGCCGAGGACGAGTCCCGGCATCAACATCGCCAGCAGGAGCAATCGCCGGATGCCCGGGCGCACGGTGATGCCGTTACGACGTCTCCGATCAAGTCTTGCAAGGATCGCGACGCAGATGGCGCTGAAGAAAGCCGCCCCCAAGCCGAGCCAGCCGAGCAGCATCATTCGGCCGACTGCATGACGGCGCCCGCGCCGAATGTCGTTTGCTCGCGACGGCGCAAAGACAAGCCAGCCGAGACTACGCACACAAGGCCGCCGAGCACTACCAGTCCATCCATTACGGGTATCGCGCTCTGGCCTGCCGCGAGCGCCGCGTTCCAATCGGGTCCTCCAACGGCAGTGCGCAACACCGGGATCACGACCATCAAAATGCCGGTCGCGCCGAATAGCAGCGGCGGGACTCGTTCGACCGAGCGCATCACTATCGCGGGAATCAGCGCAAGGGCGGCCGCAATCAGAAAGGCCGCAGGAGTCCAGAACACCGTGGCGAGCGACGGCAGGCTGGCAAAATAAGCCGCGGCTGCAACCGTCATCGCGAATGGCAATCCGCCCCCCACCCAGGCCGTGGCGCGGCCAAGCCCACGCCAGCCACGTTGGTTGGAGCGACGACGAACCCATAAATTCAATCCGCTCCATGCGACGTACGCGCTTGCAGCACCCAGCGCGAACCATACCGAACGCGACCACCAGCCGGCAAAATTGCCAAAGTGAACTGGGCCGATGAGGCCAAGAAGCGACGCACCCCAAGATGGCTTCAAGCCGATGATCGGCCGCTCGCGGATCAACTGGCCGGTCGATCCGTTGTAGATCAAGCGCATCGCCGTCAGGTCCCCGCTCCGCGGCGCCGGAAAGACCGTGATCCGCGAATCGGCGCGACCGCGGTTTTCCCATCCTGCACTCATCAGCGGGGCACCGGCACGCTGACGCGCATCGGACAGTATGCGATCAATGTCGGCAATTGCCGCCGGACGGGCGTCGACGTTATTCAAGCCATTCAGCGTCGTGACCATTTCGCGCACGTCGCCTTTGAAAGCGATTTTCGCCAACATCGGCAGCGCCACGGCGATGGCAAAGCTGAGATAAGCTCCAGTGAAGGCCAGGACGAAGGCGTGCGGCAACGTCCATGTCCCCGCGACGGAATGCAGATCGCGCAGGCCGACAAGCCGATCGCGTCCGCGCATCAGGAAGATGTCCCGGAACAGATGCCGGTGCATCAGGATACCCGAGACCGCCGCCACCAGCATGGCAAGACCTAAGATGCCAGTCAGGATCAGTCCCCACGGATTGGGCACGTGCAGGCGCACGTGAAGATCCACATAGAAGCGTCCGAGCGCGGCGTGGGGATCATTGGCCGCAAGTTCGTTCCCAAGTCCTTCCTGGCGCGAGATCACGCTTTCGTTCGGTCCGATCTCGTACAGGACGCCGCGCTCGCGGCGGACGCCGTTTACAGTTTCATCGGCATGGAAGAACGCATGAACGTTGCCGGCCGGTGTGGCTCGAAGACCGAGGTCGTCACGAAATTCCTCAGGTGTTTGCGCTTCGAGCCGCGCCAGCACAGCGCCGAGCGGTTGGTTCAGCGGATCGCTGATACCGAGCAGTCCGCCCGACCAGGCTTTGATCTCGTTCGAGAACACCGCCGCCATGCCCGTCACGATGACGACGTAGAGCAAGAGGCCTAACACGGCGCCGGCCCAGCCATGAACCGCTACCAGCGTCTTGGTTTCGCGTGCTTTCAGATTGATCACATGCTTCTCCCCGCGAGCTAACCGGCAAACATGCGGCTTAGTGCGATTGCGTGAATGGCGGCGATGACCGTCATTGTAATCGCAACGCGGCCGAGGTTCCGATCCAGCAGGGCATAAAAGAAGATGATGCCCCAGATCGCGGGCATGAAGAACAATGGAAACGCGATGTGGTCAACGCCTCCGGCGCCTTTCGGCATCCAGAACGGCATCACGGACAAGATCAGCGCGGTGAGTGCGAGCGCGCACGGTCCTGCCAGCAGGGCCCGCAGCCAGGGATGCCAGCGGCTGCGATTCCGCACCTTTGAATGCGACGCTGCCAAACGGTGGACCTCGCTCAAAAATTAAACGTGGTCGACATCAGATAGGTGCGCGGCGCGCCGAGCGAGACTGCGCTGCTGACCGTGCGGTAGGAGTTGTAGTAGGCCACGTTGAAAACGTTCTCGACGCTCGCGCGCACGACAATGGGCTTGCCGTTCCACGGCGAAGCAAAGGTGTAACGTGCCCCGACATCGACCCGCGTCCAGTCAGGCAGCACTTGTGTGTTGGCATCGTCGGCAAAACTTTCGCCGGTGTAGATGACCCTGCTCGTAAGCGTCAGGCCATCGACGAAAGGAGTATCCCATTCAGCGCCGATATTGAGGTTCACCGTCGAGATACCGACCGGCGTCCTGCCGTTGTAGTTGAATGTGGCGCCGCCCGGGTACGCGTACCTCTGGGAAACCACCTCGCCGTTGATGATCGTCACACCGCCGAGCACCCGAAACCAGGGAGCCAATTCACCGAACGTGTAGAGTTCGATGCCACGGTTGCGCTGTTCGCCGACGAGCCGTCGTGCGGGCAGCCGCCCCGCCACAGGAACCGACGATGCGTTCGGAGCCGTGATATCGAAGTAAGAAGTGGTGAACGTAATGCGACCCACATCGATCTTGGCGCCGGCTTCCATTTGTTTGGTTTGAGCGGGCGGCAGAATTTCGCCGACGTTCGAATATGTTGTCGCTCCAGAGACTATTTCCGGCAGCTTAAGGCCTTCGATGTAGTTCGCGTAGAGCGAAACATTCTCGACGGGCTTCACGATGATTGCGTAGCCGGGGCTCCATACCGAGCCTTCGATATGCGAGGCGGTCGGCGGCGTCAGAAAAGTCTGGCTGTCCGCACCGACCGATTGCCGCCGCGCGCCCACGATGAGCTGCAGGCGGTCGCCGAACATCGACATCGTGTCGGCAATGCCGACGCTTCTCATATTTGTCTGAGTTTTCAGATTCTGCACGATGGTGGTGAAGTTCGGCAGGGGGCTCGGAATGGGGTTGTACAGATTCGAATTGATGATACCGCCAGACCTGCCGAAGGACGTGTAGTCTCGGTCGAACGTCGAATAGTTCATCGTGAAGAGATGCTTGACAGGGCCGGTGTTACCGGTTGCGCGAAAGCCGATGTCGCTCGCATAGTTCTCGAAGGTGTCATACCCCTTCAGAGCGGGATTTGACCAATTTCCAAGGCCACCCACGTTGGTGATGCGCGGCGATACGTATTGAAAATCGACGTCGCTCCGGTGATAGCCGCCGGCAGCGTAAACGGTGAGCCAGTCGGTCATGTCGACCTCGGCCCGTGCCATCGTGAACGTATCCTTCGTCTTCCAGCTCGCCCAGTCCGGCATGTAGTTGGTGCCGGGCCGAGGCGGAGGCGGCACGGGAATAGTGAACGGGAAGGGCGGGCTTGACGTAAACGTCAGGAAACGCTGCGGCGGCGTGAGATTTTCGGCTTGGTAACCGAGATCAACGGAGACTCGTGCACGCTCGCCGCGATAGTCCATATTGAGGACCGCGTTTCCAAGCTCGTCGGTCTGACGGTCGATCGCGGTGTTTCCGCCTCGCCCGCCGCCGTTGAAGCGAATGCCGAACTCCTTGTGCTCGCCGTAGCGACGCGCCACGTCGATGAAAGCACCGAACTGCGATTTGGAAATGTACACGCCGGTAAGTTGGGTGATGTCGAAGTCGGGAGCTTGCTTCGTTACCAAGTTTACGCTGCCGCCGATTGCGCCCGCCGGCGGCATGCCACCGAGCATGACGCCGGGCCCTTTAAGAAGCTCGACGCGCTCGAGATAATTGGCCGACGTCGAATATGCAGGCGCCATGCCGTAGAGGCCGTTCATCGCATAGTCGCCGGCGTCGTAATAGAAGCCTCTTATGTAGAGGCCGTCGACGCCGTTGCCGGAAGGTGTCTTGCTGCGGACCGACGGATCGTTGGCAAGCACATCGGCGACGGTGCGCGCCTGCTGATCCTGCATCAGTTTGGCGGTATAGCTGACCTGGTTGAACGGCGTGTTCATCACCCCGCGATTGCCGAGAAAGCCGAGCTGCGAGCCGGTGGCGACCTGACCGCCAGCATAAGGAGCCGGCGGAGCACCCAGTGCGCCGGTGGCCGGCGCGACATAAGGCACCGGCTCGACCTGACGAAGTGCAGCCGGAGGTATGCGGCGCTGTGGAGTCGTAGTTGCTCCTTGAGTCCGTTGAGCCTGGCGCGCGCGAGGAGCCGCAGGCTTCGGCGCCTCGACTTGGACCGGCGGTAGGACCGATTGCGCAAGAACCGTCGTTGCACATCCTATGGATTGGGCCGCGAGAGCGAGATGGCTTACAGCGCCCAACAAAGCCGCTCGACGCAAGAGTCCGCACCAATGTACACGCGACATCCCCAACACCCCCAAGCACCGCTGATCCCAGAGCCGATCTGGCCTTACCATGCTGGATATCGTCGGGCATCGGGACGGCGGTTAGAACCACTCAAAACAAGCGACTCTGTCAAAGTCTGTTGCGTGATTGCGACTATCGAAGTTGGTCCGAGCGATCTCGCGCGGTAAGGACTCAGCGAAGGAAGGACTTGAAAAAGTCTTTCGCGAAGTCTCGATCGTGCGAGTCCATCACCGTTCACGCTTACGAGGAACGATCTTCGCCAGCACATGGCTGTTCCAGGTCGAGGCCGGTATGGCGATCAACAAGCGGAACAATTCTGTTTTGCTCGCAGAACCTGACATCCGCGACTTATGAGTACACGCCCCGTCGCCGCGCAGCATGCGGACGGCGGGCTCGTTCGCCCTAGCCGTGACCACTTCGACCGCGGGGCATCATGACGCAGAAGCGCTTGCCATCCGGTCGGCGCGGAGCACCGAACCGGACGACGACAAAGCCAAGTTCAGTGCGCCTGCTCGTTCGAACCTGCGCTCGCGAGCTGCTTGATCCGCGGCGACAGCACGGAAAGCTGTACGGGCGAGGCCGGCATGCCGGCGACGATCATCGCAGGCGCGGCCGACTGCTCCTCCACGCCGGCGCCGCCGAGCACCCGAACCTGCGTCGGCGTGATCGGATACGACGTCACTTCGTAGGAGGGAAGCTCGTCGGCCAACGCGGCCGAGCTCGCAATCACGGCGCCGGCGATGGCAATCATTGTGAGAATACGCATTGGAAAAGCTCCGTTGGAGATGTCAATCGGAGGTTTGGTCGTGACGATGCAGGAACAGGTTCGCTCGCGTGCGAACAATCGTGTGGCCGTGAGCGCATCTATTTGATTGCGTGATGCGACAGGATGAAACGACGACGAAGTCTTCCGCGTCAATGTTTCCGGATGGCTTCGCGGCGTCGATCGACGCAGCTCGCAGCTAGCCGGTCTGCAGCTCCAGGTGCGGAGATCGGGTCGGCGCTGCGGTCACGGGAAAGCGCAGGCTCATGGTCGTGCCGCGGCCGGGTGCGGAGGAGATGACCAGCTCGCCGCCATGGGCGGCCATGATCTCGCGGACGATCGACAGGCCGAGGCCGGCGCCGTCGCCTGCTGTAGTGCCGGTCTGGAACGGTTCGGTCAGCCCTTGCGCCACGCCGTCGGGCAGGCCCGCGCCGTCGTCGTGGATTGAGATGCCATCGCGGCCGAGAGTGGCGGTGATGCGTCGCGCGCCACGGGCGTGGATGAGTGCATTGCCGACGAGATTGGCAAGCGCGCTGCGCACCGCCGCGTCCACGCCCTGCACCATGACCGGATCGGGCCCGGCCTGCTCCAGTGCGAGCTCGATGTTGGCATCGAGCGCCGAGGGGCCGAAATCGGCCAGCACGTCTCGGGCTATTTCGCCGAGATCGATCGGTCGTGTCTCGATCGCATGGTTTTGCAGCCGCGCCAGATCGAGCATGGCGGAGACCAGCGAGGTTAGCCGGCGGACGTCGCGTACCAGCTCGGCCTTCAGGGCCGGGTCAGGCAAGTCCTCGATCTTCGCACGCAGCAGCGTGAGCGGCGTGCGCAGTTGATGGGCGGCGTTGCCGAGAAAGCGGCGTTGCATCCTGATATAGGCGTCGATCTCGCCGAAGGCGCGGTTCAGCGCCTCGACCAGAGGCTTCAGCTCCGAGGGAACCTCCGACAAGGATATCAAGCCTTGCGGTGCCGACGGATCGATCGCGAGAGCGCGACGCGCGACCCGCTCGATGCTGCGCGAGACGTAACGTGCAGCAAGCGCCGAGCCGACGGCAACGGTTGCGGCAAAGGCCAGCGCCACGAGGAAGATCGAAAAGATCCTGCGGAGGAGAAACGTCCTTGCAATCCGGCCAAAGCGGACCCGTGGCTCGCCAACCATCATCCCGAGCCGCACCGAGCCCCGTTGTACGGCGGAGAGACAGAAAGTGCTGTTCTGGTCGAGGGTGCTGAAGACGGACGTGCCGACGGGCCCGCGGTAGGGAAACACGAAGGGAAGGGCGGGCCGATGTTCGCTGCCATACTCGCTAACCAACTCGCCTGCGGACACGACGTACCAGAGGTTTGGGCTGTCCGCCTTCAATTCCTCGAGGGCAGGAGTCGAACGGACCGTCAGTCCGTGCCCTTCGATGACCGTCGCGCGATCGAGAACGGCAGCCACGACCTGGCAGGACCTAAACTCGTGTTCCTCAGTCGGATATCGCGAGATGAAGATGCCCAGCATGGTCAGGAAGATCGTCGTCGCCGCGATGCCGAGCGAGAGCGAAAAGGTCCGGGCGATCGACCTCATCGCGGTGTCGCCGGCCGCAGAATGTAGCCGATGCCGCGCATGCTCCGGATCTCGACGTCGCCCCCGAGCTCGGTGAGCTTCTTCCTCAGGCGCGAGACCTGTGCCTCGAGCGTGTTGGACTCGATCTCGTCGTCGAAGCCGTAGATTTCCTCGATCAGGGCGGCGCGGGTGATGACACGGTCGCGCCGCATCAGGAGCGCTCCGAGGATCAGCGCCTCGCGCCGCCGCAGCAGGATCTTGCTGCCCGCGACCACCGCTTCGTTGCTGCCGAGATGCAGCTCGACATTGCCGATCGACAGCACCGACGGCGCAAGCAGCCGGGGCCGGCGCAGCACCGCGCGCACGCGCGCAAGCAGCTCCTGCGGTTCGAACGGCTTGCCGAGATAGTCGTCGGCACCGCCGTTGAGACCGTCGACGACGTCCTCCTTGGCGTCCTTGGAGGTCAGCATGATGATCGCGGGACGTTCCGGCGACCGGCTCAGCGCCGTGACCACCTGGAGCGCGTCCCCGTCGGGCAGCATGCGGTCGACGATCGCGAGATCATACTTGAAGTTGTCCAGCGCCTGACGGGCATCGGCAATCGAGCCGACGATGTCGACGATTCCGTGCAATTGTCCGAGCAGGCGGCTGACATAGGCGCCGATCTGCGGTTCGTCTTCGATCACGAGGGAGCGCACGCGGGTCGTCCTTGAACTCTGCTGGGGCAGCACATCCCCGAGCGTGACGCTCCCCGGCCGAAATCTGGCGCCTCGGCTCGTCGCAGGGTTCCCATTAAGGCAGCCAGCTTGGCGAATAAAAGGCAGGTTCCAAGGAGCCGGCCGATGCCGGCGCTCGAAATTTGGACGCGTGAGGAAGTCCCGGCAATGTTCGTGCAATGTTGGTTCGGTGGCCCGCGATTTGCCTACCGGCGGCGGATCGGCCAGCGGCTCCTGCCTTGCAATCTTGGGGCAATTTTGCCGGGCCACATGCTGAGCTCCGAACCACATCAGTCGACCAGGCCACAAGGCCGGTCCGGGGCCCCGTAATGACTTATCCTGACGAAGCCGCTCTCCGCCTCACGGTGACTGCGCGGCTGACAACCGCCTTGCTTGCCGCGCTCGGCGCAACCCTGACGATCCCTCAATCCGCATCGGCGCAGACCGCGGCAAAGACCGCGTTCACGCTGCCGGCTCCTCCATTCGATCTGCCGATGCTGCCCTCGCCGACTGGAAACTGGACCGTCATGGTCGGCATCGGGGGACAATACATGCCTGACTTCGTCGGATCGAAGAACGGCAAGTTCATGCCGATCCCGATCTTCTCGATTCGCCGCGCCGGATCAATCGATCAGTTTCGCGGGCCGCGCGACAGCGCCAGCATCGCGCTGCTCGACGTCGGCAATTTTCGCGCAGGACCTGCGTTCAAATATGTCGCCGCGCGCAAAGCCGACAAATATGCCGAGCTGACCGGCCTCGGCGACGTCAAGGCTGCCTACGAGCTTGGCGGCTTCGTCGAATATTACCCGGTCGATTGGCTACGCCTGCGCGGCGAATTGCGCCAGGGCATCGGCGGCCACACCGGCACGGTCGCCGACGTCTCCGCCGACGTCATCGTGCCGCTGATTCAAAGGCTGACGATCTCGGCCGGCCCGCGCTTCACCTGGAAGAGCAGCAAGGCGACGGCGCCTTACTTTGGCGTCGATGCGGCGCAGGCCCTCGCATCGGGATTGCCGATGTACGATGCGAAGAGCGGCGCGCACTCGGTCGGCTTCGGCAGCCAGATCTCCTATCGCATCAATCCGCAGTGGGAGGTCCACGCCTATGTCGAATACGAGAAGCTGCTCGGCGATGCCGCGGACAACCCGCTGGTGAAGCTGCGTGGGTCGTCGAACCAGACGACGGTCGGCCTCGGCGCGTCCTATTCGTTCGATTTCAGGATTCGGTAGCCCGCATGCGCCGCATCGCATTTCTATGGATCGGCCTCGCGGCCGCTTGCGTCGCGCTCGGCGCCGCCGCGGCATTCGAGACCCGCGCCAGCCGTATTCAGGCGATCAAGACGGTCGGCATCGTCTCCGCCATCGGCGAGGAGATGAGCCTGACGCAAGCCGGTCTGACCCGGCCGGACGCCACCGCGCAAAGCCTGTCGATCAGCGCCTGGGCGCTGGACGAGTTGATCGTCCAGCAGGCGACCAGGCTGCTGGACGGACGCTTTCGCGTGCAGCCGGTGAGCTACAGGCGCGCCGCTTTCGCCGCGATCAGGGATTCGGCGGTGGCGCCGGTCAATCTCCTGCGCAGCGATCCGTTCAAGGAGCTGGTTCGCAGCGACGTCGCCCCCCAAGGGTTGGACGCCTACATCGTCATCACCCGGGCGCGATCGAAACTTGGAAACGGCCGCAGCGTCGAGGGCGTCGGCCTTGCCCAATACCGGACGCTGCTTGCGGATTACGGCCTGATCCACGCGCTGTACGAAGTCCGCGTCATCGACGGCAAGTCGTTCAACGTGATCGAGAAGCGGGCGGCCGGGCCGCTCGACAATACCGGCACCGTGCAGCTGGCCGGTCCGAGCGGGCCGGTCGACGAGGCGCTGGGCGCTTCTGCGTCGAGCGAACGCTTGCGTGCCGCAGTCGTCGACCTCATTGCGCGCAGCCTGCCCGTCACGTTCAGTGACATGCACTTGATCGGGGGGCCGTGAGGCCGGCTCGTCGGCGCTCAGGTCACCGGCGCCGGATTGAACAGCGTGAGATCGTTGTGGATGCCCCAGCGGTCCGACCATGGCTTGGTGCGGCCGGAGGCGACGTCGAGGATCAGTCGGAACAGGTCCCAGCCGCATTGCTCGATGGTCTTCTCGCCGGTGGCAATGCTGCCGGCGTCGAAATCGATCAGGTCCTTCCAGCGCCGCGCCAGCTCGCTGCGGGTCGCGACCTTGATCACGGGCGCAGCCGCAAGGCCGTAAGGCGTGCCGCGACCTGTGGTGAACACCTGCAAGGTCATGCCGGAGGCGAGCTGCAGCGTGCCGCAGATGAAGTCCGAAGCCGGCGTTGCCGCGAACAGCATGCCCTTCTGTGTCGCCTTCTCGCCAGGCGAGAGCACGCCGGTGATCGCGGATGATCCGGACTTCACGATCGAGCCGAGCGACTTCTCGACGATGTTGGCGAGGCCGCCCTTCTTGTTGCCGGGCGTGGTGTTGGCGCTGCGGTCGGCGCCGCCGCGGGCCAGATAGGAATCGTACCAAGCCATCTCGCGCACCAGCGCGCGGCCGACATCCTCATTGATGGCGCGCCGCGTGAGCAACTGGATGGCGTCGCGCACCTCGGTGACCTCGGAAAACATCACGGTCGCGCCGGAGCGCACCAGCAGGTCCGCGGCGAAGCCGACGGCGGGATTGGCGGTGACGCCGGAGAAGGCGTCGCTGCCGCCGCATTGCAGTCCGATGACGAGATCGGAGGCCGGGCAGGTCTCGCGCTTGCGGGTGTTGAGCACCTTCAGCCGCGCTTCCGCCTGGGTCATGATGGCATCGACGATCGCGCCAAAGCCGTCAAAGGCTTCGTCCTGCATGCGCACGATGGCGTCGCTGACGCCCTCCGGCACCAGCCGCTCGGGCGCAAGCTTCTCGCAGCCGAGGCCGACGACGAGGATCTCGCCGCCGAAATTCGGGTTGAGCGCGAGGTTCTGCAAGGTGCGGATCGGCACCACCGCGTCGGGCGCATTGATGGCGACGCCGCAGCCATAGGCATGGGTGAGCGGCACGACGTCATCGACATTGGGGTATTTCGGCAGCAGCTCGGCGCGGATGCGCTTGACCGCATATTCCATCGTGCCCTTGACGCATTGCACGGAGGAGGAAATGCCGAGGATGTTCCTGGTGCCGACCGAGCCGTCGGGATTGCGATAGCCCTCGAAGGTGAAGCCTTCGAGCGGCGGCAGCGGCGCGGGGACGGCGGTGGAGATCTCGAGCTTGTCGAGGTCTGGGGCCTCCGGCATGCGGATGCGCGCCTCGTCCACCCATTCGCCGGCGAGGATCGGCGACAGCGCGTAGCCGATGATCTCGCCATAGCGGATGATCGGCTGGTCCTGCGCGATGTCGACCAGCGCCGTCTTGTGTCCCTGCGGCACGAAGGCGCGCAGCGTCAGTCCGCTGGCGAAGCGGGAGCCCGCGGGAAGCCCGAAATCATTGACCACGATCGCGACATTGTCGCGCTCGTTGAGCTTGATGTAGCGGGGCTGCTCTTTCGCTGCGACGTCCTGGTCCATGGAGGACTCCGGGATTTGTAGGGTGGGTTAGCGCAGCGTAACCCACCAATGTCTCGGTCCGCAGAAAAAGAAGAGGTGGGTTACGCTGCGCTAACCCACCCTACGTAGTCAGCCGATCAGCCCGGGAACGTATAGGCCGTCTTCACCGTCGTGTAGAACTCGCGCGCGTAGGAGCCCTGTTCGCGGGCGCCGTAGCTCGAGCCTTTCCGGCCGCCGAACGGCACGTGATAGTCGACGCCGGCAGTCGGCAGATTGACCATCACCATGCCGGCATCGCTGTTGCGCTTGTAGTGCGAGGCGTATTTCAGGCTGGTGGTGCAGATGCCGGAGGCGAGGCCGAACTCGGTGTCGTTGGAGATCGCCAGCGCCTCGTCGTAGTTCTTGGCGCGGATGACGGCAGCGACGGGGCCGAAGATTTCCTCGCGCGCGATGCGCATGTTGTTGTTGGCTTCGGTGAACAGCGCCGGCTGCAGGTAATGGCCGGGCGTCTCGCGCTTGAGCAGCTCGCCGCCGAAGGCGAGCTTGGCGCCCTCGTCCTGGCCGATCTTGATGTAGCGCAGGTCCTGGTCGAGCTGGCTCTGGTCGACCACCGGGCCGATATGCACGCCGGCCTTGAGCGCGTCGTCGACGGACAGGCTGTTCAGGCGCTCGGCCATCGCCGCGACGAAGCGGTCGTGGATGCCTTCGGTGACGATCAGGCGGGAGGAGGCGGTGCAGCGCTGGCCGGTCGAGAAATAGGAGCCGTTGACGGCGACCTCGACGGCAGTCTTGAGGTCGGCGTCGTCGAGCACGACCAGCGGATTCTTGCCGCCCATCTCGAGCTGGAATTTCTTCATCGGGGTCGAGAGCACGCAGGCCTGCGCGATCTTGCGTCCCGTCTGCACCGAGCCGGTGAAGGAGATCGCGGCGACGTCCGGATGCTCGAGCAGGGTCTGGCCGACCACCGAGCCGGAGCCGACCACGAGGTTGAAGACGCCGGCCGGAATGCCGGACTTGGCAATAATCTCGGAGAGCGCATGCGCGCAGCCCGGCACCAGCTCAGCCGGCTTGAACACCACGGTATTGCCGTAGCAGAGCGCGGGCGCGATCTTCCAGGCCGGAATCGCGATCGGGAAATTCCAGGGCGTGATCATGCCGACGACGCCGACCGGCTCGCGCGTGAGCTCGACGTCGAGGCCGGGACGCACGGAGGCGCCCTTCTCGCCGATCAGGCGCAGCGCTTCACCGGCGAAGAACGCGAAGATCTGGCCGGCACGGGCGACCTCGCCGATACCTTCCGGCAGGGTCTTGCCTTCCTCGCGCGCGAGCAGGCGGCCGAGCTCTTCCTTGCGGGCGAGGATTTCGAGGGAAATCTTGTTGAGCGCGTCGAAACGCGCCTGCGGGGTCGATTGCGACCAGGCGGGGAAGGCGGCCTTGGCGGCGGCGATCGCCTTCTCGGTCTGCGCCTTGTCGGCCTTGGCGTATTCGCCGACGACGTCGTTGGTGTTGGAAGGGTTGATGTTCCGGGTGACGCCGGAGCCGTCGACCCATTCGCCGCCGATGAAGTTCTTCAGGATCGCAGTCATCGTTTCCTCCAGAGTTTCTTACCGTACAAAGCAGGGACGCTTGTCGTCGAAGGTCCCGCCGGGGATCAGGTCCTGCATGGCAATAGCGTCATCCCGGGTGCCAAGTCCATGCTGCTTGTAGAGCTCATGCGCGGCATCGATGGCGGCCCTGTCGATTTCGATACCCAGGCCCGGGCTATCAGGGACCGCAATCTTGCCGCCCCTGATCTGGAGCGGCGCCTGGAGGGCCCGAGACCGGATCACCTGCATTGATGTGACGGCCGGCGCACTGCGCCACCGCTCGCTCCTTGCTGTAGCCGGCCTATTCTGCCGCCTGTTGTGTCGATCGGATGGCGGGCAGGTTCTTCACCAGCTCGGCCAGCTCCGCGAGCTCCTGCTCGGTGAGATCGGTGAGCGGCGGGCGGACCGGGCCGGAATCGCGGCCGATCACCTTCATGCCGGCCTTGATGATCGAGACCGCATAGCCCTTCCTGCGGTTGCGGATCGCGATCAGCGGCAGGATGAAGTTCTTCAGGCCGGCCTGGATCGTGGCGTGGTCGCGCTTGCGCACGGCCGCGTAGAAATGGGTCGCGAATTCCGGCACGAAGTTGAACACGGCGGAGGAATAGGTCGTCACGCCCATGTCGAGATAGGGCAGCGCGAAGGTCTCGGCGGTCGGCAGGCCGCCGACATAGGTGAGGCGGTCGCCGAGCTTGGTGTAGACGCGGGTCATCAGCTCGATGTCGCCGATGCCGTCCTTGTAGCCGACGAGGTTCGGGCAGCGCTCGGCAAGGCGGGCCAGCGTATCGGGCTGGAGGATCGCGTTGTCGCGGTTGTAGACGATGACGCCGATCTTCACGGCGGCGCACACCGCCTCGACATGGGCGGCCAGGCCGTCCTGTTCGGAGTGAGTGAGATAGGGCGGCAGCAGGAGCAGGCCGTCGGCGCCGGCCTTTTCAGCGCCAGCGGCGATCTCGCGGGCGATCGCGGTGCCGTAGCCGGTGCCGGCAAGCACCGGCACGCGGCCCTTGGTTTCCTCGACGGCGACCTTCACGACTTCAGGAACCTCGGTCGGCGTCAGCGAGAAGAACTCGCCGGTGCCGCCGGCGGCGAACAGGCCTGCGACGTCATAGCCGCACAGCCAGTCCATGTTGGCGCGGTACGTCGGTTCGTCGAAGGAGTAATCCGCCTTGAACGGCGTGACGGGAAAGGACAGGAGGCCGGATCCGATCTTCTGGGCCATCTCCTGCGGGGTCATCTTGCTCACGGGCACTGTTCCCTTGGTGCGTGTTGCGGAGGGAGCCTAATGGCCCGCGCGTCCATGCACCGGGGTTTAAGAGACGGTTCGATACGGGTCCAAGCCAAAGCCTGTATCGACTGATGCGGATCGAGCATCAATCCTCCGGCACCTCCGCGGAGGACAGTTCACCGGCGATCTTGACCAGCGCCGGGAGCAGCGGATTCTCGTCGTCGCGGCGCCAGACCATGAACAGCTCGACCGGAACGCGGCCCTTCAGCTTCAGCGGCCGCAGCCGCACGTCGGAGATCTTCAGGCCCGCAGCCGCGGCCGGCACGATGGCGAGGCCGAGGCCGGCGCGGACCATGGCCAGGATCGAGTGGATTTGGCTGAGATGCTGGACATAGCGCGGCAGCACGTCGGCGCGGGTGAACTGCGCCACCAGCAGATCGTGGAAGTAGCGGCTCTCATAGGGCGAATACATCACGAAGGGCTGATCGTCGAAATCCTTGATGGTGATGCTCTCGGCATTGGCCAGCGGATGCTTCTTCGGGATCGCGGCGAGCAGGGGCTCGGCGACGACGCGGCGGCTGGCGAGCTCGGGCCGCGCGATCGGCGGCCGCAGCAGGCCGGCGTCGATCTGGCCGGAGGTCAGCGCCTCGAACTGATCGCCCGACACCATCTCCTTCAAGGAGAAATCCACCTCGGGCAGCCGGGCGCGGCAGGCGGCGATGAGCTCGGGCAGAAAACCGTACGCCGCGGCCGCGGTGAAGCCGATCTTCAACGAGCCGATCTTGCCGAGCGCGATGCGGCGGGCGACCTGCGAGGCGCTTTCCGCAAGCTTGAGGATGCGCCGCGCCTCGGGCAGGAAGCTGCGCCCGGCAGGGGTGAGGCGGACCGAGCGGCTGGTGCGCTCCAGCAGCGGCGCATCGATGATGTGCTCGAGCACCTGGATCTGCCGGGACAATGGCGGCTGCGTCATGTTCAGCCGCGCGGCGGCGCGGCCGAAATGCAGTTCCTCCGCCACCGTGACGAAACAGCGGAGCTGGTTGAGGTCGAACATCGATACATGCCTTAGATGGATAAGGCGCTTCCCCGGCACTTCTAGCATCGATCACCTCCAATACAAAGACGGCGGCCGTGAAGCCGCCGTTGAGTTGCCTGGTCGAGCTCCCCATGGGAGCCCTCAGGAGGAACGTTCACGACTCGTAGAGGCGCCCGCCGCGCCGTGTCCAAGTTCAAGCGGGTATCGATCGATGCCGTTTTTGGATCGATGGGACGCAGACGAGGGGGAATGATGATGGTGTCGCCGCGGGTGTGGGAAGTGCATGCCACCAACTCGCCATCGCGAGTGCAGCGAAGCGATCCAGGAATGCGTCTGCGCAAATAGTCTGGATTGCTTCGTCGCAACGGCTCCTCGCAATGACGCGAGGAGAGAGTTCGTCTTCGCCTCTACTGCTGCGTGCCTGGCAACAGCTGCGGCAGCAATCCCCGCGTCACGTTCGGCGGCACGGCGTCGAGCCCGAGCACGGCACTCGCGGCCGGCAGGGCGGCGTCCGCCATCGCGGCGTGGCCCTCGGCACTCGGATGCACCGCGCCGCCATAGACGGCGGAGAGCACGCCCCAGGTCGCGTCGTGGATGTCGGTCGGCTGGCTCGCCGCCGGCAGCCCTTGCGGATAGGTCATGGCGGAAAAATAGCTGTCATTGGCGTCGCGGATCCAGCGCGCGCGGGGCCAATAGGCGCGATATTCCGAGGCGCCGCGGCCGCACAGCATCGGCTGGCTCGCTGCGCTCACGATATCGGGATTGAAGCTCTGGCCGTTCTCGGCAAAGCAGGTGCGGTCGAATTCCGGATCGTTGCCGGAATGGGCGCAGAAGCCGTGATCGGCGAACGCGGCCTGGTGCGCATCGACGAAGGTCATGCGCTCGGCTTCGGGATCGCGGCACAGTGCGCCGCGGGTGCAGGTGGCGAGCCCCTTCAGCTGCGGCAGGAATTCGGTGTCGACGAAAGTCGAGACGCGGGCGAGCCGCTGCGGGTCGGCGTTGAAGGACGGATGGATGTCGAAGCCGGCACGGCCGCCGCGGCAGGGCACGCCGCCATCGGCGAGCGCGGGATTGGCGTAGGAGACATAGACCACGCGCGAGAGGTCGCCGCCGACCAGCGGCTTCAGCGCCTCGCGCAGCTTGACGAAGTTTTGGGGCAGCTCGCGCGCCAGCGCATCGCGGGACTCGTCGACGGTCGCCATCACGCCGGAGCGGCGGAACAGCGCCCGCTCGGTCGCGGTGTCGACGATGACGTCGGCGACGAGGCCGGAGAAATAGACGTCGTTGGCGCCGACCGACAGCAGCACGAGATCGAGCGTGCGGTCGGGCTGGCGCTTCTTCGCCGCGGTGAGCGCCTCGCGCAGCTCGGCGACCTGCGCGTTCACACTGGTGTTGCAGACGCCGGTCTTGCCGGGCGGGCATTCGCGGGCGCGCTGCGAGCCGAGCAGGCCGTCGCCGATGCTTGCGCCGGTGCAGGCGAGCGGCAGGTAGGTCACCGCGATGTGGGTGTAGCGCACCGCGAGCGCCAGGGCCGTGCGCGTCTGGTAGCTGTACAGCGAGCGGTGGCACGGTGCGTTGAACCAGAGCGCGCTGTAGCGTTGCCAGTTGGCGAGCGTATCCGGGGCCTCGCAAGCGCGGCCGCCCTTGAAGCCGTGGCGGCTCGGCCGGTAATACTGCCCGCCGGCGGTGCCGAGATAGGAGCGGAAGCAGAAACCTTCGTCGGACAGCGCCAGCGCCCGGTCCGGATTGCCCTCGCCCGAGGCGATGCTGTCCCCGAGGCCGGCGACGAAGATGTCGCGGACCTGGATCTCGGTCTGGACCCGCTGGGTCGGATCGGCGCCGGCGGAGACGTCGACGGTCGCGACCGTCTGCTTGCCGTAGCGGACGCGCAGGTTGATCGGCTCGGCGCAGTCGAAGGTCGATTGCTGCGGGCCGTCGCCGTCGTCGAACGACCAGGCGCAGGTGGCGCCGACCGGCACCGCGCCCACGAGACGCACGGTGACGGGATGGTCGATCGGGGTGAGGTAGTTTTCCTTGGTGTTGTCGCGGGTGCAGGGCTGGTTGACGCGGCCCTGAAGGTCGATGCAGAGGCGGTTGACCATGTTGCGCGCCCAGCCGCGGCCTTCGCTCTGGAGCTCCAGCGATTGTTCTGCGGCGAGGATGCTGCGGTTACGCGCATTCTCGACATGGAGCAGGAAGTCGCGCTCCTCGCGGAACAGTCGGAAGCGGTTGCGCACCTCCCAGCTGATCTGCAGGGGGCCGGCGTCCTGCGCGGCGGCGCGCTCGGCCGGCAAAACGGACAAAAGTCCGGCCAGCAGCAAGGCGCTGGCGCAGAGGGTACGAAGCAATACAGGGATCATGGCCCGCGTCTTCAACGGCAAAGTTGAGGCGGAAATAAGAGAGCATTGCGCTGCCGCCCGCAACCCTCCGGTCCGGGCAGGCTGCTTTCAGCGCTTATTGGCCTGCCGCAGCAACCGCTCGCGCTGCATCGGCGTCACCTCTTTGGGCAGATTGGCCTGCGCACAGGCCTCCGCCAGCCGCCGTCGCTCCTGCCAGGGCTCGACCACGTTCATCCAGAGCTCGCGCGTGCCCATGATGGAGATGGCGAGACCGAACGGGATCACGAAATAGAGGATGCGGAACACCAGCAGCGTCGCCAGCAGCTCCTCGCGGCCGAACTGCGGCAGCGCCACCAGCATGGCGGCATCGAACACGCCGATCGAGCCGGGCGCATGGCTGGCAAAGCCGATCAGGGTGGCCAGGATGAACACCACGGCCAGCGACATGAAGTCGATCGGCGGATTGGCCGGCATCAAGAGGTACATCGCCATGGCGCAGAAGCCGAGATCGACCACGCCGATGAGGATCTGCACCAGCGTCAGCGGCGCCGAGGGCAGCACCACCTTCCAGCCCTTCTGACCGAGCTCGCGCCGCTTCTCGCCCATGACGAGCCAGGCGAGATAAGCCCCGATCGAGGCAAGGCCGCCGAGCGCGATCAGCCGGTTGATCGATGGAGGAAGTTGATCCATCGAGGAGGCCGCGTCCGGATGGACCGCCAGGCCGATCGAGAGCACGAAGATGTTACCGAGCCAGAAGGTCAGGCCCGACAGGAAGCAGATCTTGGCAACGTCGATCGCGTTCAGCCCGTAGTCCGAATAGATCCGGAAGCGGATCGCGCCCCCGGTGAAGACGGTGGCGCCGATGTTGTGGCCGATCGAATAGGACGTGAAGCTGGAGAGCGCCGCGATGCGATAGGGCACGTGCTTCTTGCCGATCGTTCGCAGTGCGAAATAATCGTAGAAGGTCAGCGTGCAGAACGCGAAGAACACGCACACCGCCGCCAGCCCGATGCTGCCGCGGGGGATCTCGGTCAACGCGGTCAGGATGACCCCGGTATCGATGCCCTTGAGGGTCCGCACCAGCGTGGTGATCGCGAAGGCGATGATGAAGATGCTCGCGGCAACTCCAAGCCGTCGCCAGCCGATCCATCTCTTGAAGCCGCGCTTCAGCGCAGGCAGCAGTCCGTGCATTCATCCTCCCGGCGGGGGGCAAGACCGACAGGGCCAGGCATTGGCCAGTTCGGGTGCGATCATCACCAAAGGCAGGCAGCGATCGCTAGGCGTGATCCAGCTCATTTAAGGCAAAAACTGCAGCTTGTGCAGCCCTTGACAACAATAGGTTCTGCGCCGGACCGGCAACTTTGTCATACGCGGTTCACATCGGAAGGCGCGTTAAGCATATGAGTCGTGAAAGCGGGCCGGCGCGTGCGTTCGTATCGGCCTATGATTTCAGATCCCGGCGCCGCCCGCATTGTTCCAACGCAATGCCATGCGGGTGTTTTTTGGAACGTCGATGTCGCGCGTTCGTTGGGTCCGAACAGCAACCGAAACATGGCGCAATGAGCGGCTTTTCGTGCAAGCCGCTGCCTGCGTGTTCCAGCAAACCGAAAAAGGACGAAACGATGGGACTGTTCACAAAAGACATCAAAACCATGAACGACCTGTTCGTGCATCAGCTCCAGGACATCTATTACGCCGAGCAGCAGCTGACCAAGGCGCTGCCGAAGATGGCCAGCAAGGCCACCGATCCGCAGCTGAAACAGGGCTTTTTGACGCACCTCGAAGAGACCAAGCAGCACGTGGCGCGGCTCGAGGAAGTGTTCAAGATGCATGGCGTCCCCGTCAAGGCGGTCGACTGCCCGGCGATCGACGGCATCATCGAGGAAGCCGATGAGACCGCCGGCGAAGTTGCCGACAAGGCCGTGCTCGACGCCGCGCTGATCAACGCAGCCCAGGCCGCCGAACATTACGAGATCGTGCGTTACGGCAGCTTGATCGCCTGGGCCAAGCAGCTCGGCCGCAACGATTGCGCCGCCGTGCTCGCCAAGACGCTCGAGGAGGAAAAGGCGACCGATCATAAGCTGACCACGCTGGCCGAGAGCAAGGTGAATCTGCGCGCGGCGAGCTGAGCCGGGCCCAAATTCGACGAACGCTGCGCGGCCTCCGCGCGGCGTTCTTTCTTTGCGGCCCGTGTCTGCGATCAGCCGCGGCGCAGCGCGAAATGGGCGCCGCAGAACGCCATGACGGCGCCGAGGCAGAGCGCGGCGAGCCCGGCCAGCACGCCGGAGACGGTCGGGATCGGGCTCGGCGCGGAGGCTGCCTGACCCGCCCCCGCGAGCAGGAGCACGCCGACCGCGATCAGAAACTGGCGCATCCGCTGCGGGATCTGGCCGGAGGCCGCGCTTTGCATCAGCGTCGCGGTGAAATAGCCGCCGGAAAAGCCGACCGTGGCGATCAGCCACCACGCGATCGCCGCGCCCGCGGGGATGAACTCGGCCGAGTCGGAGCGCCAGAGCCCGCCGAGGTCGAGCCCGTAGCGCGCGCCCAGCATGTGCACCGCGAGCGCCAGCAGCACGCCGGAGATCATTGCGGCGCCGAGAATCAGACGGCGCGGAAAAAAGGTCGTCTCAACCATGCCCCGCTTGTAGGATGGGCGAGGGCGACCGCGCAAGCGGATCGCGGGCGCGATGGCGCGGACGGGATCGATTGTCGGGATGCAGGGTTCGGAAGCCGAGGCCGCGTCAGTCACGAGCTATGCCTACAAGGCGTCGCTGATCGGCTCGGCGCATCGCTTCGCGCTGACGGAGCAGGGGCTGTCCTGGCACATCGGCAGCCGCTCGGGCCTGTGGCCGTATGACGAGATCAGCGCGATCCGGCTGTCGTTCCGCCCGGTCTCGATGCAGCAGCACCGCTTTCGCGCCGATATCACCCACAGCAGCGGCCGTCGCATCGCGATCCTGTCGACGAGCTGGCAGACCGCCGCGCTGATGGCGCCGCAAGACAACGGCTTTCGCGCCTTCATCGTCGAATTGCATGCACGGATGGCGCAAGCCGGCAGCCACGCGGTACTGACGTCGGGGCTCGGCCGCATGGCCTATGCGATGGTGCTGGCATTCCTGGCGATGCTCACGGTCGCGATGGTGGGCCTGTTGATCCGCGCGCTCGTGATCGGCGAGTTCGCCGGCGCGCTGTTCGTCCTCGGCTTTGCCGCGCTGTTCGCCTGGCAGGTCGGCGGCTTCGTGCGGCGTAACCGGCCGTGCAGCTATGGCTTCGATCAATTGCCCCGGTCCGTGCTGCCATAGACCGATATCTACTCCGTCGAGTCCAAATCCTCTTCCTTGGTGCCGAGCAGCGACGCGATCGTGCGCAGGCCGGCATCGAGCTGCTCGAACGAGGGTGGGGCGAGCGCGAGGCGCACCGCATTCGGGGCGTGGCCGTGGGCGATGGCGAAGGTGGAGGACGGCGTCAGGGCGATGCCGCGGCGCGCCGCGGCCGCGACGAAGGTCTGCGAGCGCCAGTGCGGCGGCAGCGTCAGCCACAGATGATAGGAGCGAGGGTCGGCGGCGAGCTGGTAGCCGGCGAGCAACCGTGCCGCGGTCTGCTGACGGCGCGAGGCATCGATGCGTTTCAGCCGCGTGAGCTCGGCGACGGTGCCGTCGGCCATCAGCCGCTGCCCGGCCGCAAGCGCATGGCCGGAGGCGATCCAGCCGCCGGTGCGGACGGCGCTCATCACGCTCTCGCGCAAGCGCGGCGGCGCCACGAGGATGCCGAGGGCGAGGCCGGGCGCGACCTTCTTGGACAGGCTGTCGATCACGATGCAGCGGTCCGGCCCGAGCGCGGCCAGCGGCGTGTCGTCGGCGAGGAAGCCGTAGACCGCGTCCTCGATGATGGTGAGGTCGAGCTTTTCGGCGACACGCATGATGTCGGCGCGTCGCGTCGCGTTCATGGTGACGCCGAGCGGGTTCTGGATGATGGGCTGCAGATACAGTGCGGACAGATGCGCCTCGCGATGCGCCTTCTGGATCGCATCGGGCCGTGCGCCGAGCTCGTCCATCGGGATCGGGACCAGCGTGATGCCGAGCCGAGCGGCGATGCTCTTGACGTAAGGGTAGGTCAGCGCCTCGACGCCGCAGCGGCCGCCGGTGGGGACCAGCGCGGCGAGCGCGGCCGCGAGCGATTGCTTGCCGTTGGCGGTGAAGACGATCTGCTCGGCCTGCGGCGCGAAATCCTTGCGCGCGAGATAGGCGGCGGCGGCATTGCGCGCGCTCCTGGTACCGGTGCTGGTCGAGACGCGCAGCGCCGATTCGAGCGCATCGACGCGCTCGAGCCCGGCGAGGCTCTTGGCGATCATCGCCCATTGCTGCGGCAGCAGCGGGTAATTGACCTCGAAATTGATCCGCGCCTCGGCCGGCTCGCTCGGCATCTCGACCTTGCGCCTGATATCGCCGGAGATGAAGGTGCCGCGGCCGACCTCGCCGACCACGAGGCCGCGGCGAAGCAACTCCGTATAAACCCGGCTCGCGGTCGAGACCGCGATGCCGCGGTCATAGGCAAAATTGCGCTGCGGCGGCAGCCGGTCGCCGGGCCTTAACGTGCCGTTAGCGATATCTACGGCAATGGCATCGGCAAGCTTCACGTACTCGAACTTGGACATTATTGCACCGAGAGCAATGTTTTCCTTGCTCCGAGCAGTGTACTGAAGCATTTAAGTTCCATCAAGGTCCGCGATTGAGCCGAGGAGAGCGAGAGCAATCCGACGGCAAATGAGGTGCAGGCGCTCACAAGCGTCCGCGCCAACGGCATTGGCTTCGCTGCGCGGAACGACAGGCCGGAGAAAGAAGAATGACCACGATCTCGCAAACTGCCGGGCGGAGCTTCCGCCCATCCTCCTCGAGCGGATTTTTTGCAACGCTCGCCCACGCCGCCTATGCGCTGTTCGACCGCCTGGAGCGCCGCTCCGCCGTCAAGACGCTGAACGAGCTCGACGACCGCGCCCTGCGCGACATCGGGATCACGCGCAGCCAGATCGAGGACGCGGTGTACGGGCAGTTCAGGACCGAGCTGACGCGGTATCTGTGAGACACGTTCGACGCTCGAGCCGTGCGTGTCCCGGACGCGCTGCAGCGTGAAACGCTGCTGCGCAGAGCCGGGACCCAGCAGGCCGCAGCGCTCGCCGATGCATGGGCCCCGGCTCTGCAGCGCATCACTTCGTGCTGCGCTGCGTCCGGGGCACGAGAGCGTCGGTGAATGATTGACATGGGGTCGCATCCTCGCGGCTTGTTCGCCCGAGTCTTGCCTGATCGCTTTGCCCTCTGAATTGAAAGAGGGCGCAGGGAAGGCCGGGAGCCGGTGGCTCCCATGGACCGCCATGCCAAGGGCAGACTGCGTGTGCTGCTGCATAGCGGAGAACAGGGCAACCGGGACATCCCGGCCTTCCCTGCGCAGTGGTTTGAACGGCTTATATCGTGCTCTCCCCGGGGAGCGTTGCACTATTGCCCCCGTCGCCTTGCGGATGATCGATGCGGCCGCCCGGTCGGGCCGCCACATCACCGCAAGCCTTGGCGCACAGACCCCGGGCGCCAGGACCACACGATTTTGCCGTACGCCGATCGCACCGGTCGTGTGCGCGACGACCTTGCTCACGGTTGCCCGCCCTGCAAAACCCTTCGCGCCGATGCCATCGGCGTCCACCGCCGCCCGGCCCGCGTTCGTGACGATCGCGATACGCCCCTCTTCCTTGGGCCGGGTTGCGCGACACATACGTCATTTCCGAAATTCGGTAAAGTGGAATATTTTCGGCGACGCGGATTGACCGATGGATTGGGTGTTTTGCCCGTCGGGCAGCACAAGGGCTTGTTGCCCGGATGAGCGCAGCGATATCCGGGATTCGCGGCGCGAGTGGTCCCGAGGCTGCCATGCATCCGCGGGTCACGATCGTGCGCAAGCACGCAGCCGATGCGGTGAGGTATGCGGCGAATTTGGGCGCCCGTTGCTCGGCGCCAAATCGCAGCTGGAATCAATACCACGCAGTTGCCGAACAAGTTCGATGGTTTGCTGCGCTGATCAATCTGCCTTGGCCTCATCAAAAGCGCAGTTGATAAATGTCGTTGTGACCAGCAGTTGCCAAGAAACTCCATTATCCCCTAAGTTTACAACCCTTCCGTTCTGAGAAAACCGCAGGCTGGGGAACTAGGGCATGGAGACGCAAGTTCGGACACCGCAGATGGTGTTTATGCAGCCTCAACGGCTAGTCGTTCCCCTGTTTCAGAGGCCTTATGTTTGGAATCAGGAAACTCAATGGGAGCCACTTTGGGAGGATGTGCAGCGTGTTGCGGAGCGCGTGCTTGCCTATCCGACGGATAGGCATCAGCCTCATTTTCTTGGTGCTGTCGTGCTGCAACAAATGCCAAACCAATCAGGTTTGATGCAGCAGCGCACAATCATTGACGGGCAACAAAGATTGACGACGCTCCAGCTATTGCTTGATGCGCTTAGTGCTGAATTGACCGCAGCCCAAGCGTTGTCTTCTGCAGCACGTATCGAGCCGCTTGTGACCAATGCCGAGCCATTCTGCGCTAAGCCAGAGGACCGCTTCAAGGTTTGGCCGACGAATCGGGACAGGCCAGCTTTCAACGAAGTGATGGGCGCATCGCCTCCTGTCGATCATCAGCAACTCAAATTCCGTAACGAACGAATGACACAGGCTCACCATTTCTTTTGTGAACAATCGCGCGCTTGGCTCAATGAAAAGGGTCCCGAGATGGTGCAAGCGCGGGCGGCTGCAATGGAACGATCAGTGCGCGAACTGATACAACTGGTTGTGATCGATCTCGCGGCTGACGAGAATGCTCAAGAGATTTTCGAGACTTTGAACGCGCGTGGAGCGCAGCTTACGGCCGCCGACTTGATTAAGAACCTCATCTTTCAGCGTCTTCTCGAAAACGGAGCGGATGTTGAGGACGCCTATCAGAAGTACTGGGCGGAATTCGAGACCGGTTTTTGGGAAGTTGAAGTAAGTGTTGGCCGGTTTCGCTATCCGCGATCATCTGTTTTTCTCAACCATTGGCTCGTAGCTCAGACGGGCGAAGAAGTAGTTGCGAGAGAGGTATTTGACCGCTTCAAACGCTTCGTGGATCATGATGCCGGTCTGCCTATGCAGGACCTGCTTAAGCAAATCCACGCCGCCGCTGGCGTTTACCGAAATTTCATCGAGGCTGCTTCGAGAGAAGGGGGCTCAATAGATAAACTTGGCTTGTTTGGATATCGAACGAGCGTCCTTGAGAGCGAGGTAATCAAGCCTCTGATACTCGCCCTCCTTGATCCGCAACGTCCTGCTGTTCCGGCGATCCAGCTAAACAAGGCGTTGGATGCGATCGAAAGCTGGATGGTTCGCAGAGCGCTCGTGCGCGCCACAGCCAAGGGTTATAATCAGCTAATTGCCGAGCTCGTCGGGCAGCTTCGCGGCTGGGATAGAGCGACCGTAGGCGATAGTATCCAATCCTTTCTCGCAGGACAAACCGCAGAAAGCCGGTATTGGCCGGACGATGCTGAGCTGGAGCAGGAAATTGCTGATCTCCAGGCTTACCGCCGATTGCGGCGGGGGCGCCTTCGGATGGTTCTTGAAGCGATTGAGGATCATTTGCGCGGTTGGCGAGATGGTAAGCAAGGCCTGGGAGGAGAGCGCGTTGCTCGCGGCAAGCTGGCAATCGAGCATGTGATGCCGAGAAAATGGCAGCAGCATTGGCCGATACATGGCTCCGACGAGCAGGAGCGCGATAGACTTATACATACGCTGGGCAATCTTACCCTCCTGACCGGAAAGTTGAATTCAACAGTATCCAACGGTCCTTGGCGCGGAACGAACAGCAAGCGGGCAGGTCTCGAGGCGCATGACGTGCTGCTCCTAAATCGGACCTTGTTGAAGGAAGCAGAAGCGGAGTGGAACGACACTTCAATCAGTCGGCGTTCGCAAGAACTCGCATCAATTCTAGCGGAGATATGGACGGTACCTCCCAATCACCGCTCCGGTTTTGCCGTAACGCGGCGACGACCGGGACGAAAGGTGGAACTCGCAGACCTCATCAACGCGGGTCTTCTGCAGCCGGGAATGTCATTAGTCCCAAAGCGCAAGAAATTCAGCCATCGCGTAGCTACGCTGTTAGCGGACGGGCGTGTAGAGGTGGATGGTGAGGCCTTTGCGAACGCTGGGGAAGCCGCAACCGCAATCTATGGTAAGAAGACCGGAGGGTGGTGGTTCTTCCTCACCGATCCTGCGTCAGGTCGCACACTGCGAGCAGTTCGTCGCGACTACATCGAAGCTATGGCTGTTGATTCTGACGATGACGAACAGGGCGACGAGGATGATGACGACGAAACATAGATGGCGCGGCGGTCCCGCCTCTGGTCGCAGCTCTGTCACCGCCCAATTCCATTGAAGATAGGTCGGGGTAACCGCTATCGGGCCAAATGCCACACCTGGATGAGCGCGTCGATATCGGGATTCGTACCGAGAGCGGCTCCCGGGTCTCGCTGCGCTCCCCCCGGGCTACGAGGCAACGAGGGTCGCGTGTCCTGGACGCGCTGCAACGCCCTTGCGTTGCTGCGCAGGGCCGGGACCCCATCAGGAAGCGCAGTGCGTGTCGATGCATGGGCCCCCGGCTCTGCAGCGCACCGCTGAAGAAGCGCTGCGCTGCGTCCGGGGCACGAACCAGCCCCCTAGTGCCGCACCACCAGCACCGAGCATTTGGCGTAGCGCACGACGTGGCCGGCGTTGGAGCCGAGGAAATAGGTGCGCATCGCCGGCCGGTGCGAGGTCATCACGATCAAATCGGCCTTCATCTGCGCGGCTTCCTCCAGGATCTCGTGGTAGATGCCGCCCTGGCGCACCACGCTGGAGATCCGGCCCGGCTCGATGCCGGATTCGCGCGCGACGATGGCGAGCGCCTCTTCCGAGGTCTGGCGCTGCTGCTCGTCGAAATCTGCCGGCACGTATTCGGCCAGCATCACCGGCGTCATCGGCAGCACGTTGAGCAGCCGCACCGTGCCGCTCCAGGTCTGCGACAGCGTTGCCGCGGTCGCGATCGCCGGCTTGGCCAGATCGGTGTCGGCGAGGTCGATGGGCACGAGGATGGACTTGAACATCTGCGCCTCCTGATTTGCGGTCAGCGGTACGTCGCGATCATCCCGATCGAAGCAGCTTGGGGCTGGTGAACAGCACCAGCTTGCCGCGGCGGTAGGCCACGTCGGCCCAATCCTTCACGTCAAAGTCGAAGATCGCAAGTCCCGAAGTGGGCAGATTGTCGGCGAGCGCGTTGGCGCCATCCGAATCGCCGCCGCCCATCAGCATGAGCGCGGCCTCGTGCATGCCGGGATTGTGGGCGACCAGCAGCAATTGCTTCGGGTCGGCCGGGGCCGTCGCCGTGCGAATGGAGTCAAGGATCTGCGCGGGATCGGCGCCATAGAGTTCCGGCAGGATCTCGACCTGCGGCGCCGGGACGCGGTCCTTCATCGCCTCCCAGGCGATGTCCCAGGTCTGCCGGGCCCGGACGGCGTGCGACACCAGCACGGTATCGGGGAAGGGCGGATGGTCGGCGAGCCAGTCGCCGATCTGCGCCGCGTCCCTGCGGCCGCGCTCGTCGAGCCGGCGGTCCTGGTCACGGCCGCTCGGCGCGTCGGTCTCGGTCTTGGCGTGACGCAGCAACATCAAACGGCGCATGGCATTCTCGAATCGCTCCCCGTCCAGAATAATCTACAGGCGCGGGTTGAGGACAAGGTGACAGGCGCCCGCACAGTCCTCTAAACAAACGACATGAGCGAGACTTACACAAGCGTGTCCCAGGACGAAGCCGGCTTTCGCGACCGCACGCGGCTGTCGTTCGACCTCGACGCCGACATCTGCGTCATCGGTGCGGGGCTGGCCGGGCTCACTATCGCGCTGGAGGCGGCCCGGCTCGGGGCCAGTGTCGCGGTGCTCGAGGGCCGGCACATCGGCTGGAACGCGTCCGGCAACCAGCTCGGCACGGTGATGCCGGGCTTTGCGCTGCCGCTCACCGACCTGATCGAGCGCATCGGCTTCGAGGACGCGCGCGAATTGTGGACGCTGTCGAAGGAGGGCGCCGAGTTCGTCCGGGCCAACGCCACGGAGGAGAACATGCCGGGGATAGCCAGAAGCGAGGGCGTGCTGGAGGTCTCGAACGTCGATGTCGGCGACCGGCTGATCAGCCGGTTGCAGATGCTGAACGAGGATTTCGACACCGAGGTCGAGGGGTGGCAGGTCGATCGCGTTCGCGAGGCGCTGAAGACGGATCGCTATTTCCACGGCGTGTATTATCCCAGGGCGTTCCAGGTCGACGGCCGCAAATATGTGCACGGCCTCGCGGCGCTGGCGCGGCGGGCAGGCGCCCGCATCTTCGAGGACACGCCGGTCGTCAGCATCGATCATTCCGGCATCCGCAAGCGCATCGTCACGCCCTCGGCGCGGCTGCGCGCCACCCACATCGTGCTTGCGGGCAACATCCATCTCGGTGCGCCCCTGAAGCGCCTGTCGGAGACGCTGCTGCCGGTCTGGCGCTATGCCGGAATCACCGCGCCGCTCGGCGAGCGCGTGCACGAGATCGTCGCCTTCAAGGGGTCGGTGATGGACAGCGACGGTGTCGATCATTTCCGCATCGTCGACGGCGACCGGCTGATGTGGGAGAGCCCGGAGACCACCTGGGCCGCGCGTCCGCAGCGCTTTGCGGGCGCCGTCAGACGGCGGATCCGCACGATCTTTCCTGCGCTCGGCGATGTCGAGGTCACTGACATGTTCGGCGGCGCCATCGGCCAGACCGTGCACGGCATGCCGCAGATCGGCCAGTTGCGCAAAGGCCTGTGGGTGGCGAGCGGCTTCGGCCGCCAGGGCATGAACACCTCGGCCATGGCCGGGCAGATGATCGCGCGCAGCATTCTGGCGGGCGACGAACGCTGGAAGCTGTTCTCGCCGTTCGAGCTGGTCTGGGCGGGCGGCGCCACCGGGCGGGTCGCAGGCCAGCTGGTCGGGATCTGGGGCAGGGCGAGCTCCGCCGTGGCGGGCTCTCTGGCCCGTTACCGCGAGCGCGCGCGGGTCAAGGACAGGGAGCGCGAGGCACGTCTCGCCCAGGCCAACCGGGCCACCGGCACCGGGCCGCGCCGCCCGCCCCCCGGCGTTCGGCCGCGACCGTCACCGCCGCCGCGACCGGCGGCCGAAGCCGTGGAACCGGCCTCGCATGACGACGTGGCCTCCCGATAAGTTGAGTGAAATTCCGCCCGGACGTGTAACTTCGGCCGTTCAAGTCCGTATCTCAGGGCGTGGAGCTCCCGCACGGAGAATGAGATGTTTGACCGCCGCATCCTGTTGACGACTGCCGCCGGACTGTTTGGCCTCGGCGCCCTTCGCTGGCTGAGGGGAACGCCTGCCGAGGCCGGCGAGAAGACCGCCAAGAAATTCGAGATCATGAAGACGGAGGCTGAATGGCGCGCCCAGCTTACGCCGCAGCAATATGAGATCCTGCGCAACCACGGCACCGAGCGGCCGGGTTCCAGCCCGCTGCTGAAGGAGAAGCGCAAGGGCATCTTTGCTTGCGCCGGCTGCGACCTGCCGCTGTTTGCGTCGGAGACCAAGTTCGAGAGCGGCACCGGCTGGCCGAGCTTCTATGCGCCGATCGAGGGCAATGTCGGCAAGACCGAAGACCGCGCCTACGGCATGGTTCGCACCGAGGTGCATTGCCGGCGCTGCGGCGGCCATCTCGGCCACGTCTTCGACGACGGTCCGAAGCCGACCGGGTTGCGCTATTGCATCGACGGTTTCGGGCTGGTGTTCCATCCCGCGGCGGCGTCGGCGACGTAGGCATGAGGCCGTCATTCCGGAGCGATGCGTCAGCATCGAATCCGGAATCTCGAGATCCGCGGTGCGCAATTGCGCACCGGAGTCCGGTCCTGCGGACCGCCCCGGAATGACCGAACGCCCCGGCAATTGTTGCCGGTCCCGGCAATTGTGCCCCGGTCGTCTGGCCGGGGCCTTTTCATTAAGTCGTTGATTTCACAAGAATACCCGCATTGGCATAGGCCTTGCGACGGTCTCCCCCGACTGCGGCCATGGTCGACCGGCCGCCGAGATCGGATTTGGAGACAAAGTTATGGGTATCTTCGATGCAATGAACACCTCGGTGGGTGGCCTGCAGGCGCAGTCCTTCGCGCTGCAGAACATTTCCGGCAACATCGCGAACTCGTCCACCACCGGTTACAAGGGCATCGGCACCAGCTTCGTCGACCTCATTCCCGACTCGTCGGTCCCGAGCAAGCAGGTCGCAGGCGGCGTGCAAGCCAATGCGAAGGCCACCATCACCACGCAGGGCACGATCTCGTCCTCCACCGTCGCCACCAACATGGCGATCACCGGCGACGGCTTCTTCTCGATCCAGAAGGCGAGCGGCGTCGTCGACAACGTGCCGGTGTTCACCGGCGTCACCTATTACACGAGGCGCGGCGACTTCCAGCTCAATGCCAACGGCAATCTGGTCAATGGCGCCGGCTATTACCTGATGGGCGTCACGGTCGACCCGAAGACCGGCAACCCGACCGGCAGCGTGGCGAACGTGCTGCAATTCCAGAACAACTTCATTCCGGCGCAGGCGACCACCTCGATCCAATACGCGGCGAACCTGCCGACCCAGCCGAACACGGTGGCGAAAACCACGGCCTCGACTGGCACATTGCTCGCGGCCGGCGGCCTGAACCCGTCCGATTTCGCCGCCAACCCGCTGCCGGTCGGCACGCCGCCGGCGCCCTATGCCAACGCAACGGTTTCGGGCGCGGCCGCAACCGGCAACATCCGCTCGGCCTATTCGTCGACGACGGCCACGGGCACCGTTGCGCTTCAGAACAATTCCTCGGCGGTCGCTTCGACAACGACCTCGCTCGACAATACCGCCGGCACGCATTTGGCCTCCAGCATTCTGACCGCGTTGAGCGGCCAGACGCTGACCATCAACGGCAACACCATCACGTTCAACGGCGGCACCACGGTCTCGACCGTCGGCAGCAACACCACGATCGGCCTCGGTGCGGGCACCACGGCGACGGTGGCCGACATTCTGAACGCGATCCAGACGGCCGGCGGCGCCGGCGTCACCGCCTCGCTCTCGGTCAGCGGCAATATCCAGATCGCGACCGGCACCGGCACGGACGTTGCGATCGGCAGCGGCACGGCCGCCACCGCCCTCGGCATCAGCAGCGTGACCCGCGGCGGCAACGTGCTGTCCTCGCCCGCGATCTCCGGCGCGACCGTGCTGAGCGGCTCCGCGACCGCCGGCGGCGCCCAGGTGCTGACATCCGGCTTCTCCGCAGGCGACACCATCACCGTCAACGGCCAGACGCTGACCTTCATGGCCTCGGGTGCTGCGGGGCCGAACCAGATCAACGTTGGCGACAACGTCACGACCCTGCTCGGCAAGATCGATGCGCTCTCCGGCGCCTCGGGGTCGTCGGTCAGCAGCGGCGGTGTGATCACGCTCAACACCGGCACCGTCTCGAACCTGACGGTCTCCAGCTCCAACAGCGCCGCCTTCTCGGCGCTCGGCTTCACCTCGACGATCACCCGGAATCGTGAGGGTGGCGGCACGGCCGGCACCGGCGGCGTGATCGGCAACGACATCGCCACCTTCACCAAGGAATCGATCAGCGGCGGCGCGGTGACTGCCTACAACGCCGCCGGCACCCCGGTGAACCTGCAACTGCGCTGGGCCAAGACCGACAGCGCCTCGCTCGGCGCGGGCCATTCGGACAGCTGGAACCTGTTCTACCAGACCGACCCGAACGCGACCGGAACGGCGGTCGGCTGGGTCAACACCGGCCAGACCTTCACCTTTGCCGCCGACGGCTCGCTGACCTCGCCGAGCGGCTCGGGCATCACCATCAACAACGTCACCGTCAGCGGCCAGTCGCTCGGCTCGGTCGCCTTCAACATCTCCTCGGGCGGGCTGACGCAATATGCCAGCACCAGCGGCGCGGTGACCATCAACACCATCACGCAGAACGGCTATGCCGCCGGCCAGCTCCGCTCGGTCGCCGTCAACAACAACGGTGTCGTGGTCGGCACCTTCTCGAACGGCCAGAACCTCAATCTAGCCCAGGTGCAGCTCTCGCACTTCAACGGCACCAATTACCTGAAGGCGATGGACGGCGGCGCCTATGCCGCGACCGAGCAGTCGGGCGACGCCATCGACGGCGCCTCGGGCACCATCAGCGGCTCGTCGCTGGAAGGATCCAACACCGACATCGCCGACGAATTCACCAAGCTGATCGTGACGCAGCAGGCCTATTCGGCCAACACCAAGGTGATCACGACCGCGAATTCGATGGTGCAGGATCTCCTGAACGTGTTGCGCTGATCGGCGCGTGAGGCAACCAAAGGCGGGCCAGTGATATGGGTTTGAGTTCAGCCCTCGCCAGTGCGATGAGCGGCCTGCGTGCCAACCAGGCCGCGCTCTCGATCGTCTCCTCGAACGTCGCGAATGCGCAGACGCCGGGTTACGTCGTCCAGACCCCGAACCAGATCGAGGTCACCACCGGCGAGTTCGGCTCGACGGCGATGACCACCGGCGTCAGCCGCCTGCTCGACACTTACGTGCAGAACCAGCTGCGGACCGAGACCGGCGGCAGCGGCTACGCCGATCAGATGGCCAACATCCTGAAGCAGCTTCAGAATGTCTACGGCACGCCCGGCAATTCCGGCACCCTCGAAAGCGCGCTGAACAAGTTCACCACGGCGCTGCAGGCGCTGTCGACCAGCTCGGGTGCCTCGTCGGCGCAGACCGTCGCGCTCGGGGCGGCGCAGGCGCTCGCGACGCAGCTCAACGTCACCACCAAGGGCATCCAGTCGCTGCGCTCCAACGTCGAGCAGGATCTCGGCAACTCGGCGCAGGCCGCCAATGCGGCCATGAAGCAGATCGCCGACATCAACACCAGGCTCCAGGGCCTATCGGCCAACGATCCCTCCGCCGCAACGCTGATGGACCAGCGCGACCAGGCCATCAACACGCTGTCGAAATATGTCGACGTCCGCGTCACCACCGACAACTCGAACCAGGCCAACATCTACACGACGACCGGCATCCAGCTGGTCGGCGCCGGGCTCGCCTCGGAATTCTCCTTTGCCTCCGCCGGCACGCTGTCGGCGACGTCGCAATACAACATCGACCCTGCCAAGTCCGGCGTCGGCGCCTTCAACATCAAGCTGCCGAACGGCTCGCAGGTCGATGTCGTCGCCAACAACGTGGTGTCGTCCGGCCAGATCGCGGCCGACCTGAAGCTGCGTGACGACATTCTGGTGCAGGCGCAGAACCAGATCGACCAGCTCGCCGCCACGATGTCGAGCGCGCTGTCCGACAAGACCACGGCGGGCAGCACCGTCTCCGGCCCGCCGGCCGGCTTCGATCTCGAGCTCGCCGGCGCGCTGCCGGGGAACACGGTCAACATCACCTATACGGACACCGCGACCAACACGCAGCGCCAGGTCACGCTGGTCAACGTGACCGACCCGGCGGCGCTGCCGCTCCAGAACGCGACCAACGCCAACCCGATGCGGATCGGCGTCAACTTCGCCGGCGGCATGGGCGCAATCGCCTCTGCGCTCAATACCGCGCTGTCGGGCTCGCACCTGTCGTTCTCCGCCGCCCCGTCGCCGGCGACCGCCACGACGCTGCGGGTGATCGACGACAATACCGGGCTCGCCAAGGTCGGTTCGGCCTCGACCACCAAGACGATGTCATCGCTGACCTCGGGCAATCCGCAGCTGCCGCTGTTCACCGACGGCGGGCAGGCGCTCTATACCGGCGCGATCACGGCATCGGGCTCGCAGATGACCGGTCTTGCCGGGCGCATCGCCGTGAACACGCAACTGGTGACCGATCCAACCCGGATGTCGGTCTACAATACCTCGCCGGTGACGCCCGCGGGCGACACCACGCGCTCGGACTATCTCTACTCGCAGCTCACCAATGCGGTGTTCTCCTATTCGCCGCAGAGCGGCCTCGGCTCGGCGAGCCAGCCGTTCACCGGCAGCGTCTCGAACTTTCTCCAGCAATTCCTGAGCGTGCAGGCCAACGCCGCGACCCAGGCCACCCAGCTTCAGCAGGGCCAGAGCGTCGTGGTCTCGACGCTCCAGGCCAAGTTCGACTCGACCTCCAAGGTCAACCTGGACTCGGAGATGTCGAACCTGATCCAGCTTCAGAATGCCTATGCCGCCAACGCCCACGTCATGTCGGTGGTGCAGAGCATGATGAACACGTTGATCCAGGCTCAATTGTAACCAGTAACAGGGCTCTGAAAGATGTCGATCAGCAGCATCAACTACTCATCGTCGGTTCTCGGCGCGCAGATCCGCAACATCAATCAGCAGCTCACCGACCTGTCGACGCAGCTCTCGACCGGCAAGCTGTCGCAGAACTATGCCGGCATGGGCACCAACGAGGGCTTCGCGATCGCCGGGCGCGCGCAGCTCTCCAACATCGCCGCCTATACCGACACCATCACCAACGTCAATGTCAGCATCAACCTCGCCAATACCGCGTTGCAGTCGCTGACCAAGATCCGCAGCACGGTGCAGACCGGCTCCGCCAACACGGCGCAGGATCTCAACGTCAACGGCCAGACCATCGCGCAGAACACCGCCGCGGCCCAGTTCGGCTCGATGGTCGGCGTCCTCAACACGCAGACCGGCAACCGCTATCTGTTCTCGGGAACCGCCGTCAACACGCAGTCGGTTACGGATGCCGGCGACATCATCAACGGCACCACGACGCAGGCGGGCTTCAAGACGGTGATGGCGGAGCGCCAGGCCGCCGACCTCGGGGCCAACGGCATGGGCCGTCTGGTGCAGACGCAGCCGACGCCGAGCTCGATTCAGGTGTCGGAAGACGTTGCGGGCTCGCCGTTCGGCCTCAAGCTCAAGGCGGTCTCCTCGACGCTGACGGGCGCGACCGTCACCGGCCCGAGCGGCTCGCCGGTGTCGTTCTCGGTCGATCTCAACGGCAACAACCCGAACAACGGCGACAAGCTCAGCATCCAGTTCACGCTGCCGGACGGCACGACCGAGCAGATCGACCTGACCGCATCCTCGGCGACGCCGACGCCGATCGGCAGCTTCGCGATCGATGCGAGCATCCCCGTCAACCCGACCAATACCGCGACAAATCTCAATGCCGCGCTGAACACCGCGATCACGAAGCTCGCCAACACTTCGCTGGTCGCGGCATCCGCGATCGTCGCCGGCGACAATTTCTTCAATACCGCCAGCTCTGCGATCGGCACGCCGGTCAACAACCAGGCGGCGATTCCGGCGCCCGTCACCGGCGCTACGGCCCTGTCGGGGGCGAGCCCCTCGGATTCGATCTCGCCGGGCTTCGTCGCCGGCGACACCATCACCGTCAACGGCACCACGCTGACCTTCGTGGCCTCGGGCGCGACCGGCAACCAGCTCAACGTCACCGACAGCATCCAGACCCTGCTCGGCAAGATCGACGCCATCACGGGGACGTCGAAGCCCTCGACGGTCCATGGCGGCTCGATCACGATCAACACCGACGATGCGGCGAGCCTCAACATCACCAGCTCCAACACCGGCGCGCTGGGCTCGCTCGGGTTCGGCGCGACGCCCGTGACCGCCACGCAGCCGCCGCTGCGGGTCGGCTCCTCGCCGGCGAGCTCGGCGACGACGCTGGTCAACGGCACGGCCAACACCGTGAAATGGTATCTGGGCAATGACGGGCCCGGCTCGGCGCGCTCGACCGCGATGGCGCGGGTCGACGATGCCATCACGGTGCAGTATGGCGCCCAGGCCAACGAGGACGCGATCCGCCGCCAGTTGCAGGCGATCGCGGTGTTCGGGACGTTCTCGACCTCGCCGACCGGGCAGTATTCGGGCGGGCAGGTCTCGGCGCTGAGCCTGCGGGTGACGCAGGCGCTGACGCAGCAGCCGGGTCAGCAGCGCATCGAGGACATCCAGACAGACATCGCGATGGCCCAGAACACGATGAAGGACGCCTCCACGCGCCAGACCCAGGCCAAGGCGCAGCTCCAGACCATCATCGATCAGGCGGAATCGGCCTCGCCCGACCAGGTCGCGAGCGAGATCCTGGCGCTGCAGAACGCGCTGCAGGCGTCCTACCAGGTGACCTCGAACCTCGCGCAGCTCTCGCTGGTCAAGTTCCTGTAAGGGCCCGCGTTAAGGCGCCGTTAACCATGCCTCTTTACCTCTTGGTGAGGATTGGAGCGGGGCGGAGCTGCCGATGTCGGACAGGATGCAATTGGTGGTGGCGACGCCATGCTTCGGCGGGCAGGTGTCGAGCATCTATGCGAGCTCGATCTTCGCGCTGCAGCGCGCCGTTCACGGCATGTCCAATCTCGAGCTCAAGGTGCTGCTGCGGGACGGCGACGCGCTGATCACCCGCGCGCGGGCCAATCTGGTCGCGATGTTCCTGGACGATCCCAATGCGACGCATTTCCTGTTCATCGACGCCGATATCGGCTTCAAGCCGGAGCAGGTGTTCCGCCTGATCGAATGCGGCGCGGACGTCGTTGCCGGCTGCTATCCGATCAAGCGGATCAATTGGGACAAGGCCGCGCGGGCGATCCAGTCGGGCCGGGCCGACGTGCCGGCGGCTTCGCTGGACTACGTGCTCGAGATCGAGGATCCCGACCGCATCGTCGTCGTCAACGGCTTCACCCGCGTGCGCTATGCCGGCACCGGCTTCCTGATGATCCGGCGCCACGCGCTTGAGGCGATGTGCCGCCACCCGGACTATGCGGGCCTGCAGTTCTTCCGCGAGCATTCGCACGACACGCTGGTCGCGAGCCAGAACCGCTTCGCGCTGTTCGAATGCATGATCGATCCGGCGACCGGCACTTATCTTTCCGAGGACTTCGCCTTCTGCAAGCGCTGGACCGATATCGGCGGCGAGATCTGGGCCGACATCCAGAGCTCGCTCGATCACGTCGGGCCGTCGGTGTTTCATGGCGACATCGCCTCGCAATTCGCACCGGCGCCCGCAACGGCGGCGGTCGATGCGGCCTGAGACTTTCGGGATGAGCACCCGCGCATCCCGCCTGTCAGGAGCGGAACGCGCATCCGACGGCGGTTCGCGGTACCGCCTGCGCGATCTTTTCACGCCCCTCGATACGCTGCTCGTCTCCGGAGGAGAACCGCGGCTGGCGCTCGACGCCGCGGCCCGCCTCAACGTGTATGGCTGCACGGCCGCGCCGGAGCCGGAGATCTGGAATTTCGCCTCCTCGACGGCGTCGACGATTTCGCAGGCTGCCTATGACCGTGTCGCGTTGGCGCGCGAAGAGCTGGTGCACAAATGCCTGTTCGACGAAGTCGAGGTCGCCTTCGACTCGCGCTGCGAGGACATGCGGACCGAGTTGCGCGGCCACCTCCAGCTTCCACCGCGCGTCGAAATCGTGTTCTCGCCCTCCGGCACGGACTCCCAGCTTCACGCCTTGTTCCTGGCGCGCGCGTCGCTCGGGGCGCCGCCGGTGACGATCGTGGTCGGCGCCGACCAGACCGGAAGCGGGACGATCCATGCCGCGCGCGGGCACCATTTCAGCTCCATCACGGCAAGCGGCGTTGCGGTTCGCAAGGACGGCGCGGTGGCGGGGCTCGCCGGCGCCAGTGTTGCATTGCCGCTGCTCGAGGCCGGCCCCGCGCCTGCGATGCGCGGGGATGCCGATGCCGCGGTGCTGCGTGCGGTCGAAGCGAATATCGCGCAAGGCGCGCCCGTGCTGCTCCAGATCATGGATGCATCGAAGCTCGGCTGGCGCGCACCAAGCGCGGCCTGCCTCGATGAGATCGCGCGGCGCTGGCCGCGCAAGGTCCAGATCGTCGTCGATGCCTGTCAGGCGCGGCTCGGGCGCCGCCGGCTGCGCTCCTATCTCGACCGCGGCTACATGGTGCTGATCACGGGCTCGAAATTCTACGGTGGGCCTGCCTTCAGCGGTGCGCTGCTGGTGCCCGAGAGCATGTCGCGGACGCTCGACCAGGCCGAGGGGATCGCGCCCGGCATTTTCGACTATGCCGGCCGTTGCGATTGGCCGATGGCCTGGACGAAGCTGCGTTCGCGCTTCGAGCGCCGGCCGAACTTCGGCCAATGGCTGCGCTGGGAGGCGGCGCTCGCCGAGATTGGCGGCTATTACGCCGTGCCCGCTTCATTCCGCGCAAAGGTGCTCGCCGAGCTCGCTGCCGGCATCGACAGCATGATCGCGTTGTCGCCGTCGCTTCGCTCGGTCGCAACCGCGACCAAAGCAGCCGACGCGGATGACGAGGAATTTGCACAAACTACCATCTTTCCGTTCATGCTGTTGCGCGGCGGCAAGCCGGTTTCGATCGCCGAGACCAACGCGATCCATCAGGCTTTGGCGCGTGACATGAGCCAGGCAATCGGCGGCACCGCGGCGGATCGACAGGTCGCCGCGCACCGCTGCCTGATCGGCCAGCCGGTCCGTCTGGAGCGGCAGGACGCGGCCCCGCAGGCCGTGCTGCGCCTTTGCGTCGGCGCCCGAATAGTGACCGAGGCCTGGTCGCCGGATCCGGCAGAGGCGCAACGCAACGTGCAGCAGGTCCTCGATCGCATCGCCCATGTGCTGGTAAAGATCGAGCTGCTGCTCGACCGTGGCGCAGTCGCTGCCGCGCCGGTAAACTCCGCGTTCGAGGTGTGAGATGCAGCATCCGCTTTCCGCGCCGATCGGCATGATTGCGGCGAACTATGCCGATCGCATCGGCTTTGCGCAGCTGACGCGCCAGGCCTTCGAAGGTGTCGACCTGCATCCGCTGCGCGACCAATTGCTGGCGCGGATCGCGGCGGGGACGGCGTTGGCGGGCGAAGGGCTCGATCTGTCGTTGATCACCCAGCTTCTCGGCGACAAGGATCAGGGGCTTGCGATCCAGTCGGAGGTGCTGGCCTTCCATCAATTGTTTCGCACGCCGAGCGCCGCTCCGAAGCCCGGCCTGCGCGTGCTCGCGCTGGCGGCCGACATCGACATGGGCGGCAACACGCCGATCGATTTTCTGCTCGAAGGCTCCGACATCGAGCTGTTAACGCTCTACGTGGTCAAGGGCGTCGGCCTGCCGGAGAATTTGCCGGAGCACGACGTCGCCATCGTGGTCGCCTCCGATTCCGAGGAATGCCGCGAGGCGCTTGCCTTGATCGGAAAGGCCGCGCCGCATTGGCCGCGGCCGCTGCTCAATCGTCCCGATCGCATCGGCAATCTCGATCGCGACAAGCTGCATCGGCTGCTGGCCGGCGTGCCGGGGCTCGACATTCCCGCGACCATCCACGCGACGCGGGCGCAATTGTCGGAGCTTTCGAGCGGGCGGATCGCCTGCCGGGACATCGCGGGTGAACTGCGCTTTCCGATGATCGCGCGGCCGCGCGGCTCGCATGCCGGCGTCGGACTCGCGAAGCTCGACGATGCGGCGGCGCTCGCATCTTATCTTGGCGAGCGTAGCGAGCAGGATTTCTTCGTCGCGCGTTTCGTCGATTACATGAATCCGGACGGGCTCTATCGCAAATATCGTCTCGCGATGGTCGACGGCAAACCTTACGCCTGCCACATGGCGATCGCCGACCGCTGGGATATCTGGTACCTCAACGCCAACATGGCCTTCAGCGAAGAGAAGCGTGCGGAGGAGGCGATCTTCATGCGCGACTTCGACCACGCCTTCGCGGCGCGCCACAGAAGCGCACTCGACGAGATGAGCAGGCGGGTCGGCCTCGATTATTTCATCGTCGATTGCGCCGAGAACCAGAACGGCGAACTCCTGGTCTTCGAAGCCGACAACACCGCCGTCGTGCACAACATGGATTCGCCAGCCGTGTTTCCTTACAAGCCGCCGCAGATGCGCAAGATTTTTGCGGCGTTCGCGGCGATGCTGTCGCGGTATGCAAGAGTGGGCGAGGGGAGTGCAACATGAACGAGATCGTCCGCAACACGCAGAGCTCCGTGGTGCACGCCTCGCTCGATCCGCAGGACTGGAGCGCGTTTCGCGCGCTCGCCCATCGCATGCTGGACGAGACGATCGACGGCATCGCCAACATCCGGATGCGTCCGGTCTGGCAGCCGATCCCTGACGACGTCCGCGCGGCCTTCAAGGCCGACGTGCCGCGCGAGGCGAGCGACCTCGCCGAGGTCTACCGCGAATTCGCCGATCACGTCGAGCCCTATGCGACCGGCAACGTCCATCCCGGCTTCATGGGCTGGGTGCATGGTGGCGGAACCGCGGTGGGCATGCTCGCGGATATGCTCGCGGCAGGCCTCAACGCCAATCTCGGCGGCCGGGACCATATGCCGATCGAGGTCGAGCGCCAGATCGTCTATTGGATGCGCCGCCTGTTCGCCTTTCCGGATAGCGCGAGCGGCATCTTCGTCACGGGTACCTCAATGGCCAATCTGATGGCGGTGCTGGTGGCGCGCACCGCTGCGCTCGGCGCGTTGGCGCGGCAACACGGCATCGGCAATGACGGTGCGCTCCTCACCGCTTACACTTCGCAGGCCGCACATGGCTGCGTCTCCAGGGCGATGGACATTGCCGGGCTCGGCACCGATGCGCTGCGCAAGGTCGGCGTCGATGCCGATCATCGCATCGACATTGCCGCGTTGCGCGCCCAGATCGCCGTGGATCGCGAGGTCGGCTTCAAGCCGTTCCTGGTCGTCGCCTCCGCCGGCACGGTGGACATCGGCGCGATCGACGATCTCAAGGCCGTCGCGGAGCTGTGCCGCGAGGAGGGAATCTGGTTTCACGTCGACGGTGCTTTCGGTGCGGTTGCGATCTTCTCGCCCGAGCTTGCGCCGCTGCTCGCCGGCATCGAGCTCGCCGATTCCATTGCGCTCGACTTCCACAAATGGGGACAGGTGCCGTACGATGCAGGCTTCCTGCTGGTGCGCGACGGCGAGCAGCATCGGCAGGCCTTTGCACAGCCCGCGGCCTATCTGCGCCGCGAGGCGAGGGGGCTTGCGGCGGGGGCGGTCTGGCCCTGCGATCTCGGCCCCGACCTGTCGCGCGGCTTCCGTGCGCTGAAGACGTGGTTCACCCTGAAGACGTTCGGCATCGACCGGCTGGGTGCGACGATCGCGCGAAGCTGTGCGCTGGCGAAGTATCTCGAGGCGCGCGTGCTGGCCGAGCCGCGGCTGGAATTGCTGGCTCCGGTCAACCTCAACATCGTCTGTTTCCGCTACCGTGCCGACGATGCGGTCAATCGCGAGATCGTCGCCGATATCCAGGAGTCGGGAGTGGCGGCGCCGTCGAGCACGACGCTGGACGGCAGGTTTGCGATCCGTGCCGCGATCGTCAATCACCGCACCGAGGAGGCGGACATCGATGTGCTGGTCGCGGCGGTGCTGGAGTTCGGCGCACGGCGATGCGGCGACGGCGTGATCGAGGTCGAGGCGCCGCCGCTCGCGGCGCAATAGCCCGCGCATGGTTGAAACGACAACGGCCCCGGAGATGATCCGGGGCCGTTATCGTTTGCAGAGCTGGGCCGTTCGCGAGGCTTCGCTGCGCGGACGTTGATGGTCAGGCGGCGGAGCTCACGTCGTCCTTGGCCGCTTCAGCCTTGGCCGCTTCAGGCTTGGGATGGGCGGCCTCGAACTGGCCCCGCAGCTTTTCTTCATAGGCGATCAGCTTGCGGGCATCCTTCAGCGCCCGGTAGAGGTCGCCGTTCAGGATGTTGTTGTTGATGGCCTCGATGATCGGCCAGGCGCTCGGGACCGCGGTGACGATGTCGCGCACCAGGTTGAAATAGGTGCCGTGCTGGGTCTGCGGATCCGGCGAGATGTACATGAGCTGCACCGCCAGGTAGACGAGCTTGGCAGGCGTATCGGCGGTCTCCGGCGTGAGGATGTCGCGCTCGCGCAGGATCGGGACGTTGTCGCCGTCGATCAAGAGACGGGCACGCTGGTCCGTATTGGTAATCACGCAGTTGCCGACGATGATGCGTTCGTGCGGTCTGAGCTCGACCTTGAGGGCCATTGCCTGTTCTCCATCAACGCTTTCGTAACCGAGCGTTCGTTGCGGCCTGCCAAGACGTGATTCTCGCTCGCAACTAGTTAACGAGCTGTAAATTCCCGCCAGTCGCGCCAAAAAACTCAATGATTTCAACGGTGCGGCTGTGTGCTGGCGTAGCGCTGCGCGCGGCATCCCGGACCGAATCACGCGCGACCGGGCAAAAGCACGGGTTTCATTTCATGTTTCGTTAGAGGTCTCGGCGGCACCGTCCGCCGTCGCTGGGTCAATCGCGATCCAAGCAGACGTGTAACAGTAGCGTCGTTTACCAGAAAGGTAACAGAGTCATGTCCGGTATCGTCCTCTCCGCATCGGTTCGTCAGAACCTGCTCTCCCTCCAGTCCACCGCTGACCTCCTCGCCACCACGCAGAACCGTCTGTCGACCGGCAAGAGCGTCAACTCGGCCCTCGACAATCCCACCAACTTCTTCACCGCCCAGTCGCTCGACAACCGCGCCAGCGACATCAACAACCTGCTCGACGGCATCGCCAACGGCGTGCAGGTGCTGCAGGCCGCCAATACCGGCATCACCTCGCTGCAGAAGCTGATCGACAGCGCCAAGTCGATCGCCAACCAGGCGCTGCAGACCACGGTCGGCTACTCCACCAAGTCGAACGTCTCCGCCACGATCTCCGGTGCGACGGCGGCCGACCTGCGCGGCACGACCTCCTATGCGAGCGCGACCGCGAGCAGCAACGTCGTGTTTAGCGGCGCTGCCGGCGGCACCACCGCGGCCACCGGCACCACGACGCTCGGCGCCACCATCGGCACCTTCTCCAGCACGGGCGCAACGGCCGGTGACGGCACCACGGCGCTCGGCGGCACCATGACCCTGATCGCCACCAACGGCACGACCGCGACCGGCCTTGCCGGCAACGCCCAGCCTGCCGACGGCGACACGCTGACCGTGAACGGCAAGACCATCACGTTCCGCAGCGGCTCGGCTCCGGGCTCGACCGGCGTTCCGACCGGCTCGGGCGTCAGCGGCAACATCGTCACCGACGGCAACGGCAACTCGACGGTCTATCTCGGCACCGCCGGTACCCCGGCTGCGACCGTCAACGATCTGTTGTCCGCGATCGATCTGGCCAGCGGCGTCAAGACGGTCTCGATCACCTCGGGTGCGGCGACGATCGCCACGAGCAACGGCCAGACCGCTTCGAGCGTTGCGGCCGGCGCCGTCACGCTGAAGAGCTCGACGGGCGCGGATCTGAGCGTCACCGGCAAGGCCGACCTGCTCAAGGCGCTTGCCCTGACCACGTCGGTGGGCGGCGGCAACGCCACCGTCAATGTCAACCGCACCACCAGCTCGGCTTCGCTGGGTGCGACGATCACGGACGGTTCGACGCTGAACGTCAACGGCCACGTCATCACCTTCAAGAACGCGCCGATCCCGGGCTCGACCGGTGCTCCGAGCGTTCCGACTGGTTTTGGTACGAGCGGTAACGTCCTCACCGACGGTGCCGGCAACTCGACGGTCTATCTGCAGGGCGGCACGCTCAACGACGTCCTGAAGGCGATCGACCTCGCCACCGGCGTGCAGACCGCGACGATCGGCGCCAACGGCGCCGCGACGCTTGCGACCGCCACCGGCCAGACCAACTCGTCGATCAACGCCTCCGGCCAGCTCAAGATCTCGACCGGTGTCAATGCCGACCTGTCGGTCACCGGCACGGGCAACGCGCTGAACGCGCTTGGCCTCGCCGGCAACACCGGGACCGCGACCGCCTTCACGGCGGCTCGCACCTCCGGCATCGGCGGCATGGCCGGCAAGACCTTGACCTTCACCTCCTTCAACGGCGGCACGGCGGTTGACGTCACCTTCGGTGACGGCACCAACGGCACGGTCAAGACGCTCGATCAGCTCAACACCAAGCTGCAGGCCAACAACCTGTCCGCGACGATCGACGCCAACGGCCTGCTGACGATCTCGACCACCAACGACTACGCGTCCTCGACCATCGGTTCGAGCGCCGCGGGTGGTTCGATCGGCGGCACGCTGACCTCGGCGCTGACCTTCTCGACGGCTTCCAGCCCCGTCCAGGATACGGTTGCCCAGACCTCGCGTGCGAACCTGGTCAATCAGTTCAACAACATCCTGAACCAGATCGACACCACGGCGCAGGACTCCTCGTTCAACGGCGTCAACCTGCTGAACGGCGACCAGCTCAAGCTGGTGTTCGACGAGACCGGCAAGTCGAACCTCAGCATCACCGGTGTGACCTACAACTCCAAGGGTCTGGGCCTCGCCTCGCTGACCAGCGGTGTCGACTTCATCGACAACGCTGCCACCAACAAGGTGCTGACCAACCTGAACGCCGCGTCGAGCACGCTGCGCTCGCAGGCCTCGAGCCTCGGCTCGAACCTCTCGGTGGTGCAGGTTCGTCAGGACTTCAACAAGAGCCTGATCAACGTGCTGCAGACCGGCTCGGCCAACCTGACGCTGGCTGACACCAACGTCGAGGCGGCCAACAGCCAGGCGCTGTCGACCCGCCAGTCGATCGCGGTCTCCGCGCTGTCGCTGGCCAACCAGTCGCAGCAGAGCGTGCTGCAGCTGCTCCGCTAAGTCACGGACGACATCGCAAGAAGATTACGGCGGCGGGGCTTCGGCCCCGCCGCTTTCTTTTGGGCGGCATCAAGATGCCGTTCGGCGAAAGGGAACGCTGCATCTGGATGCCGCCAATTGCTCACTCTGAGTTATGGTTGACAAGTCGCAAACGGCTGGCGACGGTACCAAAAAGCATCATCCTATCATGATGATATCGACGAGCGCGTTGCTGCTCCGAATCCGGATATGGTGAATCTTCGCAAGGACTGGCGCGACGCGCTTCATGCTTTGTTAGCCCACAACGTTCACCGTCCCGGCCATCGATTAATCCTAATCGAAGTTTGTTGCGTTGCGTACCAGAAGGGTAACACTCAATGTCCGGTATCGTTCTCTCTTCCTCGGTTCGTCAGAACCTGCTTTCTCTCCAGTCCACCGCTGACCTTCTCGCCACCACCCAAAGCCGTCTGTCGACCGGCAAGAGCGTCAACTCGGCCCTGGACAATCCCACCAACTTCTTCACCGCCCAGTCGCTCGACAACCGCGCCAGCGACATCAACAACCTGCTCGACGGTATCGCCAACGGCGTGCAGGTGCTGCAGGCCGCCAACACCGGCATCACCTCGCTGCAGAAGCTGATCGACAGCGCGAAGTCGATCGCCAACCAGGCGCTGCAGACCACGGTCGGCTACTCCACCAAGTCGAACGTCTCGACCACGATCTCCGGTGCGACCGCGGCGGATCTGCGCGGCACCACGTCGTTCGCCAGCGCCACCGCTTCCAGCAACGTGCTGTATAGCGGCGCGGCCGGCGGCACCACCTCGGCAACGGGCACGACCACGCTCGGCGCCACCATCGGCACCTTCTCCAGCACGGGCGCAACGGCCGGCGACGGCACCACGGCGCTCGGCGGCACCATGACCCTGATCGCCACCAACGGCACGACGGCGACCGGCCTTGCCGGCAACGCCCAGCCTGCCGACGGCGACACGCTGACCGTGAACGGCAAGACCATCACGTTCCGCAGCGGTTCGGCTCCGGGCTCGACCGGCGTTCCGACCGGCTCGGGCGTCAGCGGCAACCTCGTCACCGACGGCAACGGCAACTCGACGGTCTATCTCGGCACCGCCGGTACCCCGGCTGCGACCGTCAACGATCTGTTGTCTGCGATCGATCTGGCCAGCGGCGTCAAGACGGTCTCGATCACCTCGGGTGCGGCGACGATCGCCACGAGCAACGGCCAGACCGCTTCGAGCGTTGCTGCGGGCGCCGTCACGCTGAAGAGTTCGACGGGTGCGGATCTGAGCGTCACCGGCAAGGCCGACCTGCTCAAGGCGCTTGCCCTGACCACGTCGGTGGGCGGCGGCAACGCCACCGTCAACGTCAACCGCACCACCAGCTCGGCTTCGCTGGGTGCGACGATCACGGACGGTTCGACGCTGAACGTCAACGGCCACGTCATCACCTTCAAGAACGCGCCGATCCCGGGCTCGACCGGTGCTCCGAGCGTTCCGACCGGTTTTGGTGCGAGCGGTAACGTCCTCACCGACGGCGCCGGCAACTCGACGGTCTACCTGCAGGGCGGCACGGTCAACGACGTGCTGAAGGCGATCGACCTTGCCACCGGCGTGCAGACCGCGACGATCGCTGCCAACGGCACCGCGACGCTTGCGACCGCCACCGGCCAGACCAACTCGACGATCAACGCCTCGGGCCAGCTCAAGATCTCGACCGGCGTCAATGCCGACCTGTCGGTCACCGGCACGGGCAACGCGCTGAACGTCCTCGGCCTCGCCGGCAACACCGGGACCGCGACCGCCTTCACGGCGGCCCGTACCTCCGGCGTCGGCGGCCTCACCGGCAAGACCTTGACCTTCTCCTCCTTCAACGGCGGCACGGCGGTCAACGTCACCTTCGGCGACGGCACCAACGGCACGGTCAAGACGCTCGATCAGCTCAACACCAAGCTGCAGGCCAACAACCTGTCCGCGACGATCGACGCCAACGGCCTGCTGACGATCTCGACCACCAACGACTACGCGTCCTCGACCATCGGTTCGAGCGCCGCGGGTGGTTCGATCGGCGGCACGCTCACGACTGCTCTGACCTTCTCGACGGCTTCCAGCCCCGTCCAGGATACGGTTGCCCAGACCTCGCGTGCCAACCTGGTCAATCAGTTCAACAACATCCTCCAGCAGATCGACTCGACTGCCCAGGACTCCTCGTTCAACGGCGTCAACCTCTTGAACGGCGACCAGCTCAAGCTGGTGTTCGACGAGACTGCAAAGTCGAGCCTCAGCATCACCGGCGTGACCTACAACTCCAAGGGTCTGGGCCTCGCCTCGCTGACCAGCGGTGTCGACTTCATCGACAACGCTGCCACCAACAAGGTGCTGACCAACCTGAACGCCGCGTCGAGCACGCTGCGCTCGCAGGCCTCGAGCCTCGGCTCGAACCTGACCATCGTGCAGGTTCGTCAGGACTTCAACAAGAACCTGATCAACGTGCTGCAGACCGGCTCGTCCAACCTGACGCTGGCTGACACCAACGTCGAGGCGGCCAACAGCCAGGCGCTGTCGACCCGTCAGTCGATCGCGGTCTCCGCGCTGTCGCTGGCCAACCAGTCGCAGCAGAGCGTGCTCCAGCTGCTCCGCTAATAGCGGACGACATCGCAAGTAAGATCCGGCGGCGGGGCTTCGGCCCCGCCGCTTTTCTTTGGTTACGGCTCGAGATTTGGAGAAGGCAGGCGCGCTTGCAAAAGTAACCAGCGGTTATGGTTAATGGAGCGTAAGCGCGAAGAAATACTAATGATATCAGGCTGATTGCCGATTGCCGCCGGCGCCTTGTTCGCGCTTATGGTGAACCGGCGCTTATGCAGGCGATGCTCGTTTCACCCTTTGTTAGCCATGTCACGGCACGCTGGCCCCGTCACTCGATCCAGAAGCGATCGAACGAAGACGCGTAAGCCAGAAGGGTAAGAGTCATGTCCGGTATTGTTCTCTCTGCGTCGGTTCGCCAGAACCTGCTCTCTCTCCAGTCCACCGCCGATCTTCTCGCCACCACACAGAACCGTCTGTCGACCGGCAAGAGCGTCAACTCGGCCCTGGACAATCCCACCAACTTCTTCACGGCCCAGTCGCTCGACAACCGCGCCAGCGACATCAACAACCTGCTCGACGGCATCGCCAACGGTGTGCAGGTGCTGCAGGCTGCCAACACCGGCCTGACCTCGCTGCAGAAGCTGATCGACTCCGCTAAATCGATCGCCAACCAGGCGCTGCAGACCACGGTCGGTTACTCCACCAAGTCGAACGTCTCGACCACGATCTCCGGTGCGACGGCGGCGGATTTGCGCGGCACCACGTCGTTCGCCAGCGCCACCGCGTCCAGCAACGTTCTCTATAATGGCACCGCCGGCGGCACCACCGCGGCGAACGGCACCACCACGCTCGGCGCCACCATCGGCTCCTTTGCGAGCACGGGCGCGACGGCTGGTGACGGCACCACGGCGCTGGCCGGCACCTTCACGCTGATCGCCACCAACGGCACGACCGCGACCGGCCTTGCCGGCAACGCCCAGCCTGCCGACGGCGACACGCTGACCGTGAACGGCAAGACCATCACGTTCCGCAGCGGCTCGGCTCCGGGCGCGACCGGCGTTCCCGCCGGCTCCGGCGTCAGCGGCAACATCGTCACCGACGGCAACGGCAACTCGACGGTCTATCTCGGCACTGCCGGTACCCCGGCCGCGACGGTCAACGATCTGCTGTCCGCGATCGATCTGGCCAGCGGCGTCAAGACGGTGTCGATCACTTCGGGTGCAGCGACGATCGCCACGAGCAACGGCCAGACCGCTTCGAGCGTTGCTGCGGGCGCCGTCACGCTGAAGAGCTCGACGGGTGCGGATCTGAGCGTCACCGGCAAGGCTGACCTGCTCAAGGCGCTCGCCCTGACGACGTCAACAGGTGCAGGCAATGCCACCGTCAACGTCAACCGCACCACGAGCTCGGCTTCGCTGGGTGCGACCGTCACCGACGGCTCGACGCTGAACGTCAACGGCCACATCATCACCTTCAAGAACGCGCCGATCCCGGGTTCGACCGGCGCGCCGAGCATTCCGACCGGCTATGGCGTCAGCGGCAACGTCCTCACCGACGGCAACGGCAACTCGACGGTCTATCTGCAGGCCGGTACGGTCAACGACGTGCTGAAGGCGATCGACCTTGCCACCGGCGTGCAGACCGCGACGATCGGCGCCAACGGCACCGCGACGCTAGCCACCGCGACCGGCCAGTCGAACTCGACCATCAACACCTCCGGCCAGCTCAAGATCTCGACCGGCGTGAACGCCGATCTGTCGATCACCGGCACCGGCAATGCGCTGAACGTGTTCGGTCTCGCCGGTAACACCGGCAATGCCACTGCGTTCACCGCGGCCCGCACCTCCGGGATCGGCGGCATCGCCGGCAAGACCTTGACCTTCACCTCCTTCAACGGCGGCACGGCGGTCAACGTCACCTTCGGCGACGGCACCAACGGCACGGTCAAGACGCTCGATCAGCTCAACACCAAGCTTCAGGCCAACAACCTGGCTGCGACGATCGACGCCAACGGCTTGCTGACGATCACCGCATCCAACGACTATGCGTCCTCGACGCTCGGCTCGGCGGCTGCCGGCGGTGCGATCGGCGGCACGCTCACCTCGGCCCTGACCTTCTCGACGGCCTCCACCCCCGTCCAGGATGGCGTTGCCCAGACCGCGCGTGCCAATCTGGTGTCTCAGTTCAACAACATCCTCAACCAGATCGACACCACCGCGCAGGACTCCTCGTTCAACGGCGTCAACCTGCTCAACGGCGATCAGCTCAAGCTGGTGTTCGACGAGACCGCCAAGTCGAGCCTGAACATCACGGGCGTGACCTATAATTCCAAGGGTCTCGGCCTCGCGTCGCTAACGGTCGGCGTCGACTTCATCGACAACGCCGCCGCCAACCGGGTGCTGACCAACCTGAACGCCGCCTCGAGCACGCTGCGCTCGCAGGCCTCGAGCCTCGGCTCGAACCTCTCGGTGGTGCAGATCCGTCAGGACTTCAACAAGAACCTGATCAACGTGCTGCAGACCGGCTCGTCCAACCTGACCCTGGCCGACACCAACGTCGAGGCGGCCAACAGCCAGGCGCTGTCGACCCGCCAGTCGATCGCGGTCTCCGCGCTGTCGCTGGCCAACACGTCGCAGCAGAGCGTGCTCCAGCTGCTCCGCTAACAAGCGACTGAAATTACTCACTAAAATCGAGCGGCGGGGCCAGTTGCCCCGCCGCTCTTTTTTGCGTGCCGAGCCGGGCAGGGGCGTTCACCGCGCATTAACCCTATCCCTTAAACCGGCGTTAACCATACTTTAAAGGACACCTCCTAAAACTGGACGAAAGCCCGCTTGCAGACCCGAGCGGCCGATTCGTATCCGGTTCAAGAGGAAGACTCGCCAATGTCCAACATCGTTCTCTCGGCGTCAGTTCGCCAGAACCTGTTGTCGCTGCAGTCGACGGCCGACTTGCTGGCCACGACGCAGGAGCGGCTGGCGACCGGCAAGAAGGTCAACACGGCGCTCGACAATCCCACCAACTTCTTCACGGCGCAGGGGTTGGACAACCGGGCGAGCGACATCAGCAACCTGCTCGACGGCATCAACAACGGTGTCCAGGTGCTGCAGGCGGCCAATACCGGCATCACCTCGCTGCAGAAGCTGATCGACAGCGCGAAGTCGATCGCCAACCAGGCGCTGCAGACCACGGTCGGTTACTCCACCAAGTCGAACGTCTCCACCACCATTCCCGGCGCGACGCCGGCCGACCTGCGCGGCACGACCTCCTATGCGAGCGCGACCGCCAAGAGCAACGTGCTCTATACCGGCGCCGCCGGTGGCGTGACCCCGGTGACGGGAACCGCCGCGCTCGGCGCCTCGCTGGGCTCGAGCGCCGGCACCTTCACCGGCACGGCAGCGCTTGCCGCCGACGGCACGACCGCGCTGTCCGGCACCGCGACGCTGCTCGGCACCACGGCTTCCACTACGTTCGGCACGCCGCCCGCGGACGGCGACACCATCACGGTGAACGGCAAGACCATCACCTTCCGCACCGGCGTCGCGCCGGCCACGCAGCCGACCGGCTGGGGTCTCGACGCCAGCGGCCATATCGCCACCGACGGCAACGGCAATTCGATCGTCTATGAGGGAACGGCGGCTGCGCCGGGGGCGACGATCAACGACGTCCTCACCGCGATCGATCTCGCCAGCGGCGTCAAGACCGCAACCATCAGCGCGAGCGCGGCGACCATCGCCGTCAGCGGCGCGGCCGGTCCCGTCGGCACACTTCAGGTGGCCTCGTCCATCACGGCGGGCGCTGTGACCTTGAAGAGCTCGACCGGTGCCGATCTGAGCGTGACAGGCAAGGCCGATTTCCTCAAGGCGCTCGGTCTGACCTCCGCGACCGGCGCGGGCAACGCGAACGTGACCGCGAACCGCTCGACCACGGCGGGTTCGCTCGGCACGCTCGTTCAGGACGGCTCGACGCTGAACATCGACGGCCACACCATCACCTTCAAGAACGCGCAGACGCCGCAATCGGCGGCGAGCGTCGCCAACGGCTTTGGCGTCAGCGGCAACGTCGTTACCGACGGCAACGGCAACTCGACGGTCTACATCCAGAGCGCGACGCTGACCGACCTGCTCAATGCGGTCGACCTTGCGACCGGCGTCAAGACCGCGAGCATCTTCAACGGCGCGGCGACGCTCTCGACCACGTCGGGGCAGATCCCCTCGTCGGTGAACTCCAGCGGCCAGCTGGCGATCTCCACCGGCGTCAACTCCGATCTCTCGATCACCGGCACCGGCAACGCCCTCAGCGCCTTCGGCCTCAGCGGCAACACGGGAACGGCGACCGCCTTCACGGCGGCGCGCACCTCCGGCGTCGGCGGCATCAGCGGCAAGACGCTGACGTTCACCTCCTTCAACGGCGGCACGCCGGTGAACGTCACCTTCGGCGACGGCACCAACGGCACCGTCAAGACCCTGGACCAGCTCAACGCGCAGCTGCAGGCCAATCATCTGACGGCGACGATCGACGCCAACGGCGTGCTCACGGTGACCACCGTCAACGAGTACGCCTCCTCGACGCTCGGCTCGACGCTTGCCGGCGGCGCAGTCGGCGGCACGATCACCGGCGTCCTGGCGTTCACGACGGCGCAGCCGCCGATTCAGGACCCCGTGGCGCAGACCGCGCGCTCCAACCTGGTCAACCAGTTCAACAACATCCTGGCCCAGATCGACACCACCTCGCAGGACTCCTCGTTCAACGGCGTCAACCTGCTCAACGGCGACACGCTGAAGCTGGTCTTCAACGAGACCGGCAGCTCCACGCTCAGCATCAACGGCGTGGTGTTCAATGCCGCCGGCCTCGGCCTCAGCAATCTCGTCAACGGCGTCGACTTCATCGACAACGGCGCCACCAACAGGGTGCTGGCCAGCCTGAACGCCGCCTCGAGCACGCTGCGCTCGGAAGGCTCGACACTCGGTTCGAATCTGTCGATCGTGCAGGTGCGTCAGGACTTCTCCAAGAACCTGATCAACGTGCTGCAGACCGGCTCGGCCAACCTGACGCTGGCCGACACCAACGAGGAGGCGGCCAACAGCCAGGCGCTGTCGACCCGCCAGTCGATCGCGGTCTCCGCGCTGTCGCTGGCCAACCAGTCGCAGCAGAGCGTGCTGCAGCTGCTCCGCTAATTCGACGGCGCACGCTCGTCACTCGAGATTTCGCGGCGGAGCTAACGCTCCGCCGTTCTTTTGAGGGAGATCGCTAAGGCAAGATTAGCTGAGATCGGCGCGCATCACGGCAAGCGAGTTTACATCGTGCGTGCGTGGATCTAGCGTTGCGCTGAGAAGACCTCCGTGCCCCGTAATTGTCCGGAGTGCTTCCAAAGCACACACGTAAGCAAATCTTAAGCGGTGCTGCCTAGGGTTGGGAAAGAAATCCTTAAGCGCGTACAACGCGCTAGGTAACCTCCAGGGTGTGATTGATGTCGAATTCCGCTGCCTCGGCCTATGCGCGTGTTGCAACGACCACCGCATCTCCTCGGGACATCGAGGCGCAGACCCTGCTCAAGGCCGCGAACAAGCTCCAGGACGCCGTGAACAACGCCGATCCGCTCAGCGAGCAGACCATGCAGGCCCTGATGTTCAACCGCAAGCTCTGGACCATCTTCCTGAGCGAGGCGATGCGCGACAACAATCCGCAGCCGATCGACGTCCGGCAGAAGATCGCCAACATCAGCGTGTTCGTGCTGAGCCAGACCGCCGCGCTCCAGATGAGCCCGCAATTCGATCATTTCCGTCCGCTGATCGAGATCAACCGCAATATCGCTGCGGGTCTGTCCGGGCGGCCGTGACCGCAACTCGTGATGGTCGACATCACGAGCGTTCTTGAGTCCTCATCCAGATCGAACGTCCTGCCGCCTGTCTCTGGCTCGTCGCGCCATGCCGCGGCGACACATCGCCATCGGGGCAGGTGACGAACAGGGTCCCCAGTTCTGCTTCGGCAATACGAATGTCGCGCTGACCGGTGTCGGTCAGACGCGAAGCAGAACATCGTCACCGATCCCGCGATCTCGTCACGCGATGGTCAGGCGCTGACGTCCGTGCTGAGCGGACGCGCAGGCTCGGACTTCATGTCCAGCGCATGGAAGTAGGCCCGCCGGCGCAGCATCGCTTCGTCGGGGAACTGGTTGACCACCGCGTCGGTCTTGTCGTTGACGACCTGGAAGACGAAGGACGCGGCCGCTTGGTCGAACACGACCTGGCGCGAGACGTTCTCGTGGTTCGGCAGATCGTTGCGCACGGGGGCGCGCGTATCCGCCGCGGCGACCGTCTGGCTCACCGGGAGATCGGTTTGCACAGCCTCGTTCGCCGCCACGCTGGACGTCGTTACGATCTGCACGGGGGCCGGGATCCCCACCGGCCTGATGCTGAAATCTGTACTCATGGCAGCCTCCTGGTTGCCTTGATTGAGTCAAATCCCAACCCCTCTAATAACGCAACCATGGAACGTCAGGACTGAAGACCCGGTAAGGAAACGTGCCTAACCGCGCGACGAAATCGCCGCGCGGTTTTTCGTAAAATTGTCGGTTGTTTTCGTGCCGATCAGAGCGAGCGGCTGACCGCGAGCGGCGAGATGTGGCGCGGGCCCGGAGCTGCGCGCCGGCCCGCGGCCGTATAGGTGTTCGGCACGTTGCGCTTCTGGATCTCGGCATTGACGCCGCGCACGACGCTCTCGGAAACGGCGTGCGCGGTCGCGAGCACGGTGAGATTGACCTGGAGCATGGCGCGGAACGCGTCGTGATGGCGGTGCAGCGTCGAGAGCAGCTCAGGGGCGGATTTCGCAAGCTGCGCCTGGTTCGCCTTCAACTGACTGACGGCGCCGACATAGTTTCGCGAGAGCTCCTGCTTCTTGCTCTCGAGCGTCATCGCTTCACGCACCTTGCCGGCGCGAACGAGCTCGGTCTCGCGCTCGATCAGCCCGAGCAGGGCGCTCATCGCATCCATCAGGTCTTCGGCGAGCTTGCGCGCCTCGGCGTTGCCCGGCGCAATGTTCGGGCGTTGGGCCTGCATCGGCTGACGTGAGGCGTTGAAGTGGTTCATCTCGTTTGACCTTATGCCGTGCGGATGGTTTTCGCCTGCTGCATGATGAGGGTGCGGTAGACTTCGCTGGCGATGCCGACGCCGCCGGCCTGGGCGAAGTTCTTGGAATATTGCTCGGTCAGCATCGAGCGCCACACGCCGGTGCCGGGCGTGTCGCCGAACGGGCCTTCGCCCTTCAGGCCCGAGGTCATCTGCGAGAACATGCTGTTGAGGAACATCGCCTCGAAATCGGTGGCGGTCTTCTGGGCCCTGGCCTGCTCCTTCGGCGAGACCTTCTGCAGGGCGCTGGCGAGGTCGAAATCGGGCCGCCCGTTGCGGCTCTCGACCGAGAAGGCCGAGGAGGTGGCGAGGCGCGGCGTGTTGATCGTGCTGGTCTGCATCACATCACCTCGATGTCGGCTTCGATGGCGCCGGCGGCCTTGATCGCCTGCAGGATGCTGATCATGTCGCGCGGGCCGATGCCTAGCCCGTTGAGGCCATCGACGAGTTGCTGGAGCGAGACCCCGTCCTTGACGACGGCCAGCTTCTTGCCGTCCTCGGTGACGGTGACGGCGCTGCGCGGTGCGACCACGGTGCGGCCGCGCGAGAGCGGGTTGGGCTGGCTCACCTGCGGGCTCTCGGAGATGGTGACGGTGAGGTTGCCCTGTGCCACCGCGACGGTGGCGACGCGAACGTCGCGGCCCATCACGATGATGCCGCTGCGCTCGTCGATGATGATCTTGGCGGCCAGATCGGGGTCGACCTGCAGCTGCTCGATCTCGGTGAGGAATGCGACGACGTTGCCCTTGAACTCGGGCGGGATCGAGAGCTGCACCGTCGAGGGGTCGATCGGCTCGGCGGTCTTGACGCCGAGATAGTCGTTGACGGCGGCCGCGATGCGCTTGGCGGTGGTGAAGTCGGCGTTGCGCAGCGCCAGGCGCACGTTCGGCAGGCGATTTAGCGCGAACTCGATCTCGCGCTCGATGATGGCACCGTTGGCGATGCGTCCCACGGTCGGAACGCCGCGCACGATCTTGGCCGCCTCGCCCTCGGCCTGGAAGCCGGAGATCGCGAGCGAGCCCTGCGCCACCGCGTAGACATTACCGTCGGCACCTAGCAAGGGGGTGACGAGCAGGGTGCCGCCCTGCAGGTTCTTGGCGTCGCCGAGCGCGGAGACCGTGACGTCCATGCGCGTGCCTTGGGTGGCGAAGGCCGGCAGATTGCCTGTCACCATCACGGCGGCGACGTTGCCGGTGCGGATGGTGGCGCCGCGGATGTTGACGCCCATGCGCTCGAGCATCGCCTGCAGCGATTGCTTGGTGAAGGGGATGTTGTTGAGCGTGTCGCCGGTGCCGTTGAGGCCGACGACGAGGCCATAGCCGATTAGCTGGTTCTGCCGCACGCCTTCGATGTTGGCGAGATCCTTGATGCGCGAGGTCGCAGCCGCCGGCGCGACCAACAGCGCCAGCGCCGCCAGCGCCGACAGCGCCGCGCAGGCCACCCCGACGATCCTTACCCAACGAACGCCTGGCATCCTCTGCTCCCCAAGGCTCCTAAAGCGGGCCCCTCAAATCGGAAAGACCTGCACGACACTCCCATGACGAGCTGGTCCGACGCTGTCCTTGCGAGGGCTGTGCCAACCCGGGCAGCAAGGTTAGGTGGCTGAATAGGTTGAATAAATCTGTTTCGACCGGTGTCAGCCGGCGTTGTCCCTGAGGAGCGAAACTGCCGCCCGTCGGCAGATTTTGCCGGGCTGTTTACGCGCCGTTAACCATAAGACGGCGAAGGTGACGGCATCGATCACCCGGATTCCCTCCGATGCGCATCTACGGACCGAATGGCACCACGCTTGGAACGCCGGCGAGCCAGGCCAGGCGGACCGGCTCCGGCACCTTCGTGCTGCCCGACACTTCGTCGGCGCAGGAGACCCGGAGCGCGGCCGCACCGAAGTCCGCCACCAACATCGATGGGCTGCTGGCCCTGCAAGGCGTCGAGGAGGATCCGGTCGAGCGTCGCAAGCGCTCGGTCGCGCGCGGCAGGACTGCGCTCGACGTGCTCGACGACCTCAAGATGGGCCTCTTGTCCGGCAATCTCGACGCCTCGACCGTGATGCGGCTGCGGGATGCCGCAGCGAACCTGAAATCGTCCTCGGGCGATACCGGTCTCGATGCGGTGCTGGCCGAGATCGAGCTGCGCGTCGAGGTCGAACTGGCGAAAGCCGGGCAGGCGTAAAACTCATCCCATCAACTACGCCGCTTCCTCCTTCTGCCGCGCGTCGTAGCGGCGCTGGGCGGCGAGAACGTCCTTCAGATTTTGCTCGGCCCAATCGCGCAGCGGATCGACCGCGCCGGCGAGCGTCAGCCCGAGCTGCGTGATCGAATACTCGACCGTCACGGGCACGGTCGCGATGGCATGGCGCCTGAGCAGGCCGTCGCGTTCGAGCGATTTGAGGACCTGGCTCAGCATCTTCTGCGAAATGCCTTCGATCGTGCGGCGCAGCTGATTGAAGCGCATCGGCTGCTCGCGCAGCAGCAGGAGGATCAGCACCGCCCATTTGTCGCCGACCCGGTCGAGGATTTGGCGCGTGGGGCAGTTCGCCGCGTAGACGTCGGGTTTCATCGTCGGTCCTCGAAATCCATGTTCGTCAAATAACAGTGGGGGTCACCCTCGTGTAAGCAGGTAAGCACAAAGTGCTCTCTTAACACCAGCATTCTTTGCGATATCTAGTCTCCATTAGTTACTATGGTAGCAAAAGGAGCCTTCCATGAAAATCGCAGTCGCCGGCGCCTCGGGCCGGGCCGGGTCGGAGATCACCAAGGAGCTGTCCCGCCGCGGCCACGCGGTCACCGCCATCGCCCGGAACCCGGAGAAGATCGCGGCCCTGCCGAATGTCACGCCCACCAAGGGGGACGTGCTCGACCAGGCCGGCCTCGCCAAGCTGTGGGCCGGCCACGACGTCGCCGTGAGTTCCGTGCACTTTCTGGCCAGCGACTCGCGCAAGCTGATCGGCGCGGCGAAGGAGGCCAAAGTTGGCCGTTATCTCGTGGTCGGCGGCGCCGGCAGTCTCGAGGTCGCGCCGGGCGTGAAGCTGGTCACGACTCCCAATTTTCCGGCCCAGTACAAGGCGGAAGCCGAGGCAGGCGGGGCCTTCCTCGACCTGTTGCGGCAGGAGAAGGAGCTGAACTGGACCTTCCTTTCGCCGTCCGCGCTGTTCGTCGAAGGAGAGCGCACGGGCAAGTTCCGGCTCGGGACCGATCAGCTTCTCGCAGATGCGAACGGCAAGAGCTGGATCACTTTTGCCGACTACGCCATCGCGCTCGCCGACGAGATCGAGCGCCCGGCCCATCCGAGGCGGCGCTTCACGGTCGGTTACTAGGCTTTCGGCCGCCCCCGAGCCATCCCAGGATAAACCTTCCTGTGCAAGGACTTGGGGGCGCCGGCCAGACTCTCAGGGAAATATTGTCTGTCACAGGAGGCCACTATATAAGGCCCGGTTCAACGGACCCTGTTTCCGTTGCGAGTCGTTGCTTAGACAGATAGGCCGCCCTTGGAAAAGTTGAAAAACTACCGACCGACCGAAAAAGAGCCTTTCATGAACGACCGGCAGAAGGAGTACTTCCGTTTGAAGCTCCTTGCCTGGAAGGATGAGATCCTCAAAGAGTCCAAGCTGACCCTGCAAGCTTTGCAGGAGGAGAACGTCAACCACCCCGATCTCGCCGATCGGGCATCGTCCGAAACCGACCGTGCCATCGAGCTCCGTGCCCGCGACCGCCAGCGCAAGTTGATCGCCAAGATCGACGCCGCGCTCCAGCGCATCGAGGACAACACCTACGGCTATTGCGAGGAAACCGGCGAGCCGATCTCGTTGAAGCGGCTCGAGGCCCGGCCCATCGCGACGCTGTCGGTGGAAGCGCAGGAGCGCCACGAGAAACGCGAGAAGGTCTATCGCGACGAATAGAGGCGGAGCCGCAGAGATGCGGCTCTTTTATTTCGTGGCGGATGGTGCGCGGTTTCGCGCCGCGTCCGGCGTTGTTGCTTGCCGCTTGAATGTCGCCTGCGCGGCGCGTAGATTCGCGCCGCCATGATGATTTACACTCTCGACATCGCATCGGTCTTCTTCCTGGGTTGAGCGCAGGGCGCCTCCGCCGCGGAGGCATTGCGTCCCGCAAGTGCGACTTGCGGATTCCCCACCGATCGCCCCAGCCGGTTCCGCAGCGAGCGGACGATGCGGGCTGGACGAGACATCGAGAGATCATCATGACGGCCAATCCCCGCGCGCTCGACGACGCGCAGATCGACCAATTCATTCGCGACGGCTTCATTCGGATCGACAACGCCTTTCCGCCCGGCCTGGCCGAGGCGGCGCGTGCCATCATGTGGCGCGATCTGCCGTGCAGCGAGCACGACGCCGCAAGCTGGACCCGGCCCGTGGTGCGGCTGCCCTACTATGGCGGCCCGCCGTTCCGGGATGCCATCAACACCGCAGTGCTGCATGCCGCGTTCGACCAGATCGTCGGGCCGGGACGATGGCGGCCGCGAGGCGATATCGGCACCTTTCCGGTGCGCTTTCCCCATCCGGACGATCCGGGCGACGATGGCTGGCACGTCGATCTCAGCTTTCGCGGCGAGGGCTGCAACCCGGACGAGGCGCAGGATTTCTCGGCCTGGCGCGTCAACGTCACCTCGCGGGGCCGGGCGCTGCTGCTGCTGTTCCTGTTCTCCGATGTCGGTGAGGACGATGCGCCGACGTGGATCCGGGTCGGTTCGCACCTGCCGATGGCGCGCTATCTGGCGCCCGCCGGCGATGCGGGGCGGGCGCACATGATGCTGGAGCGGATGGGGGCCGATTGCCCGGTTGCGGTGGCGACCGGGGCGGCGGGGACGGTCTATCTCTGTCATCCCTTCCTGGTTCATGCCGCGCAGAAGCACCGGGGAACGCGACCGCGCTTCCTGGCGCAGCCGCCGCTGCATCTCGCCGAGCCCTACCAGCTGGAGCGGAAGGAGGGTGATTACTCGCCGGTCGAGGTCGCCATCCGCGTCGCACTTGGACGCAATTGACGGAGGCGATGCCGTTGCACTTGGCGTTGTGGCGCGTTCCTGCGCCACAACGCGATGGTCGTGGGGACCGATTGCCAGGGATATTGCAGAGATCGCAAAAAATGAATCGCAATCAATGGGCTAGAGTCGAATCCTCCGTGCTCACGTGAATTCGCATGAGAGAAAGCCTTCACGTCAGGCGCGGGACGTTTTGCGAGTCGCATCAAGGGGATCGACCGGCATCTTGAGACGGCGGCGCAGCGGCTTCACGCATCGCTGCAATCAGGGTCTCTGCCGCGCGTAGGGCGGGCGCGTGGCTCCATAAAGACCTGACCAACTCAATATTTCCTTAAGCGGGGCGAGCGTCCCGTCATCGACCGGACGAGCGCCGACCTGCGCTTGTCATGCCCGGGCGGGAATGCTGAAGTGCCGCCATTGAATGCGTAGCGTGGGAGGCGGCGCCGATGGACAGGATTCTCGAAGCCGCCAAGGCGATCGCGCTGGCGCGGCGCAATCATGCGCCGCTCGCGGCGCTGGAACGTCCGCCCAGGGATGAGGCCGAGGGCTATCAGGTCCAGCGCGCGCTGCACGATCTGCTGCTGGCGCATGTCGGGCCGCAGGTCGGCTACAAGATCGGCTGCACCAGCCAGGTGATGCAGGACTATATCGGCATCCCGCATCCCTGCGGCGGCGGCGTGTTCCAGAAGGGCGTGCATGACAGCGGCGCCAGGCTGGCCGCCTCCGACTATGTCCGGGTCGGCGTCGAATGCGAGATCGCGGTGCGGCTGAAGCGGGATCTCGCCGCCGGCGAGGCGCCGTTCACGGCCGAGTGGGTCGGCGAGGCGGTCGAGGCCTATCATCCCGCCATCGAGATCGTCGACGACCGCTACGTCAAGTGGGAGACCATGGGCGCCCCGACGCTGATCGCGGACGATTTCTTCGCGGCCGGCTGCGTGCTCGGGCCGTCCGTGCCCCGCTCGTCCGTGCCGGATCTGAAAGCGGTCAAGGGCCGCGCCATCGTCAACGGCGAGGAGGTCAGCCACGGCACCGGCGCAGACGTGCTCGGTCACCCCCACAACGCGCTCGCCTGGCTCGCCAACCATCTCGCCGCCGAAGGCAAGGGTCTTCACGCGGGGCAACTCGTGCTGACGGGCAGCCTGGTCAAGACGCTCTGGCTCAAGGCCGGCGACAAGGTGCGGATGGAGCTGGACGGGCTGGGCACGGTGGAGGCGGAGTTTACGTGAGGACGCGGTCCCTCCGCCGTCATTGCGAGCGCAGCGAAGCAATCCAGAATCCTTCCGCGGCGGCAGCCTGGATTGCTTCGCTGCGCTCGCAATGACACTGGTTGAGCAGCGATCTCGCTGCAATGGCGATCTGACCCGTGGCCGCTATGGCACACCGCCCAAAGTACATGCGGCCTCCGGCAGGGGAGCTACCGGAGGCCGCGTCGTACATCGTCGTTCGCGCCTTAAGTTCACGAACACGATGTGGGAGCTCTTGAAGAGGCTTAGAAGGGCAGCAGCACGTCCATGACCTGCTGGCCGTAGCGCGGCTGCTGCACGTCCATGATCTGGCCGCGGCCGCCATAGGCGATGCGGGCCTGGGCAATCTTGGTGGAATCGATGGTGTTGTCGCTCTGGATGTCCTCGGGGCGCACGATGCCGGCCACGATCAGCTCGCGAATTTCGAAGTTGACGCGGATCTCCTGCTTGCCTTCGACGACCAGGTTGCCGTTCGGCAGCACCTGGGTGACCACGGCGGCGACGTTGGTCTGCAAGGCTTCCTTGCGGTCGACGCTGCCCTTGCCCTCGCTCGATGAGGTCGAGTCGGCGGTCAGGATGCGGCCCGGCAGGACCTTCTGCGCCTGCGTGCCCAGCGTCTTCGCGCCGATGAAGTCGGTGATGCCCGAATCTTCCTTGTTGGTGCGGCTGCGCGAGGTGTCGTTCTCGATGTTGGCCTTGTCCGTGATGTTCACGGTCACGGTCAGGAGGTCGCCGACCTGGCGGGCGCGCTGGTCCTTGAAGAAGGCGCGGCTGCCGTTGCGCCACAGCGAGTTCGGATTGTAGGAGGCGACTTCCGGCTTCGGCATCGGCATCTGCACCGGCTTGTAACCGGGCTGTGCCGTCGGATTCTCGATCGCCGACAGCTTCGGTTGCTCGCCGATCTGCGACAGGCGATCGATCGAGGAGCAGCCGCCCAGCGCGCAGGAGGCGAGCAGCAGGGCAGAGATCGCGATGCGACGAAGACGGAAAGCCGGACTGAAAGCGGACATGACGAACTCTTACTTGGCTTGAGCTTGCGAGACGCGAGCTTGCGGGGTTTGGGCTTCTGCGATCTGGGCCGGCGAGGCGGGGGCCTGCACCAGGTTCCGGAGGAGAGCTGCGGTGTCGACGGGGGCCGGCGTCTCGTCGCGCCGGAGCGAGGAGGTCTGGTCGACCGCCGGCGCCATCGGCGCCGACTGGCTCGCGCCCTGGATCGTCACCTGGCCGCGGCCGGTGACTACCCCGGTCAGCGTGCGCTTGGAATGCAGATTGAGCACGCTGACGGTGTCGCCATCGGCGCCGCTCTCGATCGCCTTGCCGCGCGTGGTGAGATAGAGGCCAGGCGCCTGAAAAATGATGGTCACGCTCTGGTCGCGCACCACGAAGTCGGGCTTGACGATGTCGGCGGCGCGAAGCGGCATGCCTGCCCGCATCGCCCGACGCAGCTGCATGCCGACGCTGCGCTCGCGCGAAGCCGGCTCGCCGGTGACCTCGGCCTTCGGCCGGCGCTCCAGCGCGATGTCGGAGGACTTCAGCACGTCGGCACGGTCGATGTCGCGCGTCAGCACGGCCACTTCGACCGTCTCGATCGCGGTACCGGCGAAGCGCAGCTTGGTCGGGATCGGATTGTTGTCGTTGGCGATCTCGAAGGCGACGTCGAAGCGGCCGCTGCGGGCATCGTAGCGGGTTGCGACCGGCTGCAGCGCACCGCTGTAGGCGGCGTCCAACCGCATCTCGGTGACGGCGCGGTCGAAGGTGATGGTGATGTTGGCGGCATCGCCGAGGCCGAAGCGGCGCTCGAGCGCCGAGGCGACCGCGCTTTCGATATCCTTGCCCGCGAGCGTGCGGGAGAGGCGCGTGACGTGGACTTCCTTGATGTCGCCGGTCATCACGCCGATCACCTGCTTGGCGCGGAGCACCGACAGCACCTGGCCGACGGTCAGCGTGCCGGTGGTGCCGAGATCGGGCGAGCGGTAGACCGGGATCGTCGCGGCCGATCCGGCATTGTCGATGAGATCGCCGACCCGAACCACGTCCGAGGTCACGCTGACGCTCGCGCGCAGCGCCGGGGCGGCGATGAAGTCGTCCGCGGCCGCGGCCGGCAGGGCCAGCGCGAGCAGGGCGGAGATGGTGGCGAGAGTGGTGCGGATCATCGTCATTGCTTCAGTTGGCCTCAGCGGAACAGCGCCGTGGTCGATTGCATCATCTGGTCGGCGGCGCTGATCACCTTGGCGTTCATCTCGTAGGCGCGCTGGGCGGCGATCAGGTCGCTCATCTCGGAGACCACGTCGACATTGGCCTGCTCGAGGCTGCCTTGCGTGATCTTGCCGTAGCCCTCGGAATTCGCGGTGCCGTCCTGCGGCGGGCCGGACGAGGGCGTCTCGGTGAACTGGTTGCTGCCGACCGGCTGCAGGCCCGCTTTGTTGATGAAGCGGGTCACGCCGATCTGGCCGACGATCGAGGAGGTCGAGGAGCCCGGCAGCGTCACCGAGACCTGGCCCTGCTCGCTCACGCTGATGCCGGACGCGTTGTTCGGGATCGTGATGGTCGGCTGCACCGGGTTGCCCTGCGCGGTGACGACGCGGCCCTGATTGTCCATCTGGAAGGTGCCGTCGCGGGTGTACTGGTAGGTGCCGTCGGGCATCAGAATCTTGAAGAAGCCTTCCCCGGACATCGCGAGGTCGAGATCGTTGCCGGTCTGCGACAGCGTGCCCTGGGTCATGCTGCGCGGCGTGCCGACGGTCTTGACGCCGCCGCCGATGTCGACGCCGACGGGCAGGATGGTGCCCTGGTCCGAGGCCTGCGCGCCGACGCGGCGCACGTGTTCGTAGATCAGGTCCTGGAACGCCGCGGTCTGCTTCTTGAAGCCGGTGGTGCGCAGGTTGGCGATGTTGTTGGAGATCACCTGAACGTTGAGTTCCTGTGCCGCCATTCCGGTCGCTGCGGTGTGAAGTGCCTGCATCTCAGTTCTCCCTCAATCAGGCCGGAACGTCGGCGAGTCTTTCGATCGCCGATTTGTGGAGGTCGCTCTGCTGCTGGAGCAGGTTGGCGACGGCGCTGTAGCTGCGCATGACCTCGACCATGCGGGTCATCTCGATGACCGAATTCACGTTCGACTTCTCGACGTAGCCCTGCTCCACGGTGGACTTGGTGGCGGGCTGCAGGGTCGCTCGGCCGGTGTCGTAGAGATTGGCGCCGAGCTTGGTCAGCTTGGCCGGATCGTCGAACGCCACCATCTTGATCTTGCCGCGGATCGAATCGTTCCTGGCGGTGCCTTCGAGCACCGTGATGGTGCCGTCGGGCGCGATGTTGATGTCGTGATCGGTCGGCTGGAAGGTGATCGGGCCGCCGGTTCCAAGCACGAGGTTGCCGTCGGAGGTGACGAGCTGGCCGGTCGAGTTGAGCGAGAACTTGCCGTCGCGTGTGTAGCGCTCGGCACCATTGACCTGCACTGCAAAATAGGCGTCGCCGGTGATCGCCAGGTCGAGCGGGTTCTTGGTCATCTCCATCGGCCCCGGGCCGACGTCGCGGAAGGTGCCGCGGTCCTGCACATAGGAGACGCGGCGGTCGGCGCCGATGAAATTGTCCTCACGCGCGTTCGAGTTGAGATACTCCTCGAACAGCGAATGGTCGGCCTTGAAGCCGTTGGTGTTGGCATTGGCGACGTTGTTGGCGATGACATCCATCTGCCGTTCCAACGTCATCTGCCGTGACAACCCGATCAGAAGCGCGTTCTGCATCGGAAATCTCCCCTGAGTGGATCCGCCATCTCGCTCTCCCAAGCGCCTTGGCCGACCCCGTGAACGAGACCTTCAGGTTCTCCCAAACCGGTGGGTCTCGGCCCTTTCTCAGCGAAAGCCGTGCCAACCTGGAAAAATTTGCGATTTCAATGTCTTGTCGATTTTCGAGGGGCGCGGGAGGGCGGCAGAAAGGTTCTGTTAGCCATGTCTGCCCGGCAGATTTTTCCTAGCGCGAGCCCGATCGAAAGATTCCGTTAACCATTATTACCGTAGCGTTTGCCATGAAAAGGAGCGCATTGCGCCGGGGCATTTGTATCGCGTCACTGTCTTGAGCCTTCGCTCTTTCGACCCCTTTTAGAAATCCGGGCGCGGCGACCATGGCAGAGAACGAAGCGGAAGGCGGCGCAGCCGGTGAGGGCACCGAAGGCGCTCCGCCGAAGAACAAGCTCAAGCTCATCATCATGGCCGTCGGCGTGCTCGCCATCCTCGGCGGCGGTGCTGCGACCTGGTTCTTCTTCTTCCGTCACGGCGATGCCGAGCACCATGCCGAGGCCGCGCCGCCGCCGAAGCCGCCGGCCTTCGTCGACGTCCCCGACCTGATGGTCAACCTCGCCGGTTCGCCCGGCGAGCGCGTGCAATATCTGCGGCTGAAGATCGTGCTGGAGCTGAAGGAAGAGAAGCAGATCGAGGCGATCAAGCCGACGATGCCGCGCGTCACCGACATCTTCCAGACCTATGTGCGCGAGCTGCGCCCCTCCGACCTCAACGGGTCCGCCGGCATCTTCCGCCTCAAGGAGGAGCTGACCAAGCGCGTCAACGCCGCGGTCGCCCCGATCCAGGTCAGCGCGGTGCTGTTCAAGGAAGTCGTGGTTCAGTGATGGCGCTGCGGGAGGCAACGGACTAGCGCCATGGCCGGCAACGAGCAAATGGACCAGGATGCGATTGCCGCCCAATGGGAGGCGTCGCTCGATTCCGAGGATCCCGCGGAGGCCGCAAAGGCTGCTGCCGAAAACGAGCTGTCGGAGACCATGGCCCTGCAATGGGCCGCCATGGTCGAGGACGGCAGCCGCGATCTCGGCAGCGGCAAGAACTCCGGCGAGCGGGTTCTGTCGCAGGAGGAGATCGACAATCTCCTCGGCTTCACCGTCGGCGACGTCACGCTCGACGACCATTCCGGCATTCGCGCCATCATCGATTCGGCGATGGTCTCCTACGAGCGTCTGCCGATGCTCGAAATCGTCTTCGACCGCCTGGTGCGGTTGATGACCACGTCCCTGCGCAATTTCACCTCCGACAACGTCGAAGTCTCGCTCGACCGCATCACCTCGGTGCGCTTCGGCGACTACATGAACTCGATCCCGCTGCCCGCCGTCCTGACCGTCTTCAAGGCCGAGGAGTGGGAAAACTTCGGCATGGCGACGGTCGATTCCAACCTGATCTATTCGATGATCGACGTGCTGCTCGGCGGACGCCGCGGCACCAGCCAGCTCCGCATCGAAGGCCGGCCCTACACCACGATCGAGACCGAGCTGGTGAAGCGGCTGGTCGAGGTGGTGCTGGCCGACGCCGAGCAGGCGTTCCGGCCGCTGTCGCCGGTGACATTCACGATCGACCGGCTCGAGACCAATCCGCGTTTCGCCGCGATCAGCCGTCCCGCCAATGCCGCGATCCTGGTGCGCCTGCGCATCGACATGGAAGACCGCGGCGGCAACATCGAGCTGCTGCTGCCCTATGCGACCATCGAGCCGATCCGGGGCGTCCTGCTCCAGATGTTCATGGGCGAAAAATTCGGCCGCGACCCGGTCTGGGAAGGCCATTTCGCCACCGAGATCGTGCAGGCCGAGATCGCCGTCGATGCCGTGCTCTACGAGGCCGACATCCCGCTCAAGCAGCTGATGCGGCTCAAGGTCGGCGACACGCTGCCGCTGGACATGCGCGCCGACGCCAACGTCACCGTGCGCTGCGGCGACGTCACGCTGACCGAGGGGCGGATGGGCCGGGTCGGCGACCGCGTCGCGATCCGCGTGACGAAACCCTTGCGCAAGCCAAGCACGACACTTGCGATGTTCGAGAAGGTGGACGAGCAGAACAAGATGATGGAGGCCCCATGAACCACTCCCTGGGAATGGCGATCGAGACGCTGGTGGCTATCCTGCTGATGCTGACGATCGTCTACTGCGTCATGCTCAACAAGCGCCTGACGCGGCTGAAGGCGGACGAGCATTCGCTGAAGGCGGTGATCGGCGAATTGATCACCGCAACCGAGATCGCCGAGCGCGCGATCGGCGGGCTGAAGCTAGCGGTGCGCGACGTCAACGAGAATCTCGGCAGCCAGCTCGCCGCGGCGACGCAGATGTCGGACCAGCTCTACAAGCAGCTCGGCGAAGCCGACAACGTGGTGCGGCGCCTGTCCAAGATCGCGATCGCCGCGCGCCCCGTCACCAATCCGGAAGCGGTCGCCGCGCCCACGTCCAAGCCCTCGACCGCGAAGGCAGTGGCGGCGGCGGCCGAAGCCTTCTCCGAGCGCCGACGCTCCAACGGTCTTGCCGCATGAAGTCAGGGCATGAAATCCTTTCGTAACATCCGCGTCATCCCGGTCGTCCTGATTGCCGTCGCGGGCCTCGCCACGCTGAAGGTGGCGGGCCTCGCGATCAATGGCGGCTATGTGTTCGACTACAAGCCGAACCAGGGCAAGAAGTCCTGGGCGGAGGAGAACCTGAATTTTCCGACCGGCCGCGACGATCCCGATATCACGGGATCGACCCATGGCGCGCCGAAGGAGCCACCGAAGCCGGCCGCGCCCGAGACCAAGATCGAGGGCGGCACCCCGGTCAAGATCGACGAGACCCAGCCACAGGTCTCGGCCTCCGAGCGCGCGATCCTGGAGCGGTTGCAGGCGCGCCGGCAGGAGATCGAGGCGCGCCAGCGCGAGATCGACATCCGCGAAAGCCTGCTCAAATCGGCCGAGAAGCGCATCGAAGGCAAGGTCGAGGAGATGAAGGCGGTGGAAACCCGCATCTCCGCGACGCAGGCCGAGCAGAAGGCCGCCGAAGCCCAGCGCATGAAGGGCCTCGTCACCATGTACGAGGGCATGAAGCCGAAAGATGCCGCACGGGTGTTCGACCGGCTGGAGATGGGCGTGCTGATCGAGATCGCCTCGGCCATCGCGCCGCGGAAGATGTCGGACATCCTCGGACTGATGTCGTCGGAGGCCGCCGAGAAGCTGACGGTCGAGATGGCGCGGCGTGCCAATGGCGGCGGCGACCAATCGGCCTCGGCCGCGGAACTGCCCAAGATCGACGGCAAGCCGACGCAAAAGCCGAATTGAGGGCGCGAGGCGAACAGTGCTATCGCGGCCGGTCGCGTTGTGGCGTGGTCGTTCGAATGAATCCCAGCGAGACGCCTTGCGTGCCTAATTCACGAAAACCTGTTGCACCCTCCGAGCAGGCGGGCGCCACCGCTTCTCCACCCGAGGAAGAATATCTACCTGCTGCTTGATCGGCGGCGCCTTCGTGACGCGAGTCACGAGCTGTAGCGTGCTATGGCAACAGGAGCACTCAAATGTTTTCAGGGCATATCCTCGGGCAATCGGAACGATCGCGACGACGGCTCTTGCCCTGCTACACACAATGCAACCGGCTTCTCCGTTCATTGATTACCCCCGAAGCTAACCAATGCGATTCGCATCGCCGAGGTCACATCTGATTCAGAGTCGCGCGCGGACCGCAACCTCCCGCAGGTTGTGAGCGCGCGCCCGGCAACTCATCAAGGCGACAGATCGAACTCCCGCGGCGGATGCAGTCGAACCAGGGGGCACCCTCTGAGACTGCGATGAGTTGACGCGCGCAGGTGTGAGCTGGCGTACAGTGGCGCTCAAGGCGCGGTCCTACGCTTCGGCCATTCGCAATCGGCAGCGCAGGAGAAGGCCATGAACTACTCGTCCGCAGCAGAACGCGTCATTGAGGCCGTCAACCGGCTGCTCATAGCGGCGATGACATCCGCGTGGACATCCGCCCTGAGCCATCAGCATTCAGCTCCGCCAGGTGTTGACGACGGCTACGAGGAAGACTCTTCTCTCGACGAACAGAGCTCCTCGGCGCCGGAAGGCGCGGACAAGCAACACTGACGAGGCAATCGACTTGAGCGTCACAGGATTAGATCGTGCAACACATGGCCGTGAACTGTTCCTGCCCCGTGAGGCGGGTCAGCATCGGATGGCGACGTTTCAGCCATGAACGCCAGCTCGGACCCATGGAGTCCCTCAGCCTGCCCGTGCTGACCGACGAAGTCCGAGGGATGCTCCCACACTGCGCTGTGCAGCGAGCCCGGCGAAGCGTCATCTGTAAACTGGAACGAGTCGCCGAGCTGCTGCGGATTGACGGGCTTGGATCCGGACTCTCCCTGGGACGGGTTGTGCTGCTCCGCCTCGCTTGACGGCAAATGGTTGGCGCCGCCGCTCGCTGACTTCAGGAGGCTTGGGTTAGGCGTCGTGTCTGCCGTTTCATCGCTGGCATGATCATGGGCATGAGCCGCCTTGGCGGCGCTTCCCGGTGGCAAGATGCCGTCGTCAGCATTGCTCCCCGGCGCAAAACTGCCCCCGGCGTGGTGTTCGGCACCGTCATGGACAGACTTCAGCATGGCGACCGGAATGCCGGGCACCTGGCCGCTCGCGGCAATCGCGCCGCTTTTGCCAGCCATTGAGGCCGCGTCGAGCCCGGTCAGGTTGTCGAATATAAAGCTGGTCTCCGTGTGTGTGACGATGTGCTGCACGATCACCGCGAGTGCGCCGGCTGAGGGAGGTGCCGCGTCGCTGCGCAGCGGCTCGATCGCGAGCGTTTGCACTTCGTCTGAACCGGAGAAGCTGGAATACTCGGTCCGTCCGATCTGGTCCCAGCTCGAATCGAGGCTGTAGGCCGGCTCGGTCGATTGGATCGTCGAACTCTCCGCCGCGAGAAGCGTGCCGTCGATGCTGCCGAAATCGGACGAGACTCCGGAGGCGGTCGTCGCCTCAGCGCTTGCGTCACTCTGCGCGGTTGCGGTGAGGTCGAGCAGTTCGCCGGAAACCGCCATCACAGGTGCCGCCGCCGGCGCCATGATGAAGTCCGACGCGTCGACCGTTGCAATCCCCTGCAAATGAATTTCGAGCAGAGCGGAATCGCCAACGTGCAGGGTCTCGTCGGTTGGATTGATGTACACGATCGTTTCATTCGCCGCGCTGTCATAGAGCCAGGCGATCGTATGTGGCGGCACGGCCGTGCTGGTTGAGCTCAAGGCCAATATGACAAACCCAAGCGCGCCAAGAGCAGTCAAGTCGATCTTGTCGGCCCCCGAGGCGAAGTCGGTGATGGTGTCGAACTGGCTTGCGTGGGAATCGGCTACGAACAAATAAGCGAAGCGGTCGTTCCCATTGCTGCCGGTGAGTTGATCCGCACTAAATCCACCGGTTATGGTGTCGCTGCCGTTATTGCCGTTGATTGTATCGCTGCCCGAGCCGCCGTAGATGGTGTCATCCCCGTCATTGCCTTTGATCGTGTCATTTCCCGAGCCGCTATAGAGGACGTCGGCTTTGCCGGTCCCGTTGACGGTGTCGCTGCTGGCCCCTGCGTAGATGATCTGACCTCCATCGCCGCCGCCGGCAATGGTTTCGCTCCCCGGCGTTCCATACACGTTGGGTGGATCGGAGATCACTGCAGATCCGGTGGCCAAATTATCATAATCGTTGGGGTCAGCGTCGCTGGCGCCATGAATGGCGACGGTGACCGTCTGCGTCGTACCGTCGATGGCAGTTACCGTGAATGTGTCGGTCAACATGTCGCCGACGTCGAGCGCCTGAACCACGCTGTTGTTATTATCAAGAGTGTAAGTCCATACGCCGGCCGCGGTCATCGTGAAGGTACCGTACCCGCCGTCACTTGCTGTCGAAGGGACTGCGGTGAACGTGTTCGGCGCGTTGTCGACGTCTGTATCGGTGAGCGTGCCCGTCGCGATCCGAGCGCCAGATGAGAAGGTTCCTGCCTCGGTCACTGAGCCGGTCGTAGTGCCAAAAATGAGGGCCGCGTCGTTGCTGCCCTGAATGGTGATCGTCACCACCTGCGGCGTGCCGTCGAGGGTCGTGACCGTGAAACTGTCGGTGAGCGTGCCGCCGACATTGAGCGCCTGCACCGCGCCATTGGCGTTGTCGAGCGTGTAGGTCCACACGCCGGTGGCGGTTAACGTAAAAGTGCCATAACCATTCGTGCTTGCCCTGGGTGAACTCACCGCGGCGAAGGTGTTGGGTGCATTGTCGACGTCGGCGGCAGAGAGGGTGCCAGTTGCGCTCGGACTGCCGGGTGACGCATTGGCGATGCCGCCCGCCTCAGTCACCGAGCCGGCCGTGGTTCCTGAAACGATGGCAGCATCGTTGGTGCCATGGATGGTGACCGTCACGACTTGGGCAGTTCCGTCCAGTGTGGTGACTGTGAACGTATCGGTCAGTGTCTCGCCGGTATTGAGCGCCTGCACCGCGGCGTTGGCATTGTCGAGCGTGTAGGTCCAAGCGCCGGCTGCCGTCATGGTGAAGGTGCCATAGCCGGCGGTGCTCGCTGTTGGCGAGGTGACTGCCGTGAAAGCATTTGCAGTCGTGTCGACGTCTGTGTCGGTGAGGATGCCGGTCGCGGTCGGCGTGCCAGGCTTTGTATTGGCGAGACCGCCAGCCTCGATCACTGCACCGGTCGTCGCGCCGGAGATGATCGCGGCGTCACTGGCTCCGTGGATCGTGATCGTCACCACTTGGGCGGTGCCGCCGATCGTGGTCACCGTAAAGGTGTCGGTGAGCGTGTCGCCGGCGTTGAGCCGCTGCACTGTGAGATCGGCATTGTCCAAGGTGTATGTCCACACGCCGGACGTCGTCATCGTGAAGGTGCCATAGCCACCGGTGCTCGAGGTTGGCGAACTCACTGCCGTGAACGTATTGGGCGGATCGTCGACGTCGGTGTCAGAAAGGGTGCCGGTCGCAATCGGCGTGCCAAGCGCTGCATTGTCTATGCCGCCGGCCTCGACGACCGAACCGGTCGTATTGCCGGAGATGATTGCAGCGTCGTTGACACCGTTGACGGTGATTGTGAACGTCTTGCTCGCGGAGGTGAGGCCGTCGGAAACCGTGATAACGAAACCGTCGGTCGAGGGCGATTTCAGCGCGTTGATCGCGACGCTGTTCGGCACGAACGTGTAGGCGCCGCTCGTACTGTTGACGTAGAGCGTCCCGTACGGACCTGGCTTTGACAGATCGTATGTCACTCCTTCGAGGATCGTCTCGTTGGCGGCCGCCCCAATGACCCCAAAGGTCAGCTTGGCGCCGCTGCTGGTGCTGCTGGCGGTGAAAACTCCGCTCGTCGGAGTGAATGTATCAAACACCACCGTATCGAGCTCGGTTGGCCCCGCTCCGGTGCTGAGCGTCGGCGGCACAGGGTCAAGAATGGGAATAACGAATGGTGACACGGGGGCCAGCAGGTTCTGCGGCGCGGGCGCATCGGATGGAATGAAATTGATTGGCTGCAACGACAGCGATTTGACAAAGGGTGGTGTGCTCGATCCGCGTGGACCTTGCCCGTCTGTGAGATTGGCGAGCACGTCCTGCTGAGCGGCGCGCAACTCGTCCATGCGAGCGGCCGTGTTCCCGACTTGGTTGATACTGATGGTGGAGCCCACCTTCTTGAGGACGATCGTCTCGCCGGGATCTTCGACGATGATGTGTCGCGGGATCCGCTCCTTGGTCACGAGCTCGAATGCGCCGTGCGCAAGGTCCTTGTAGGTAATGGAATCGTCATCCAGGAAAGTGACCTCCGGATCCGCGGCTTCGGCATCTTGCGCGGTCGAGAAAGTCAATGCTGCCAGCGTCAGCATCCCGAAACCGCCCGCGTGGCTCCGGGCGCGAATGCCTGCAATGGGCGTATTCAACTGGAGCGACCCGCCTTTTGCCAGCCGGCCCGGGACGAAACTGAAGCTCCCTCGGGTCACGTCGAACAGGGCTGCGAGTGGCATGCCTTCGACGTCTAAGACGAACTCGCTCAGCTCAACTTGAGTGCCGCAGCCGATGCCGAAAAAAGTACCGTCGATGAAGCGAATTGTGATCTGTCCGTCGGCACCGCTCTCCAGCACGTCGCCCCTGTAGATCGGCGCACCAGCTACCGCTTGTGTGGCGATGCCGCTCGCTCGTGTAAGCGTACAGCAACCGATCACCGTATGAATATGGCCGATGAATTCGGCGGGCAGGGCCATGGCGGCCCCGTTATCAGCCTGGATGCCGGAAGCAACTAACATGGCTCGCCCTCGCCTGGGTTTCAGGCTCGGCGTGCCGCCTTGCTCGGGGTCCTCGCCAAGGCACAACATTTCCTAGCGCCGGCAGCCCCGAAGGCTTGCCCGCCGAAAAATCAAGTCTGAGAGGGAGAGACGCATTGTGCCGGGGACAACGAAGCGTACCCCCATCCCCCGCCGTGCCCCTCCCGCCAATGTGATTAAATAGACAAACGAGATGTATTTAATTTGTGGCGCTCGCTTGGCGCTGGATATAAGGTAGTCCGGTTAATAAGATTAAACAATAATTATATTTATTGTGGCGGCGTTGCGCGGTTCAAAAAATGGACCGCCGATAGCGGCAAGATCTTCTCAGAAAGGGGGGATCATGTGCAGACCTGCGATAGCCGCTCTGGCGACCGTCCTTGTTGTGGCGCTTGCCTGCTTCTTGCCGGGTGCCGCTCGAGCGCAAATCGATTCCGCCAAGCCCGCCGTCGCTACCGCGTCACCGAAGCCGATTGGGAAGGTGGTAGCGGCCACAGGCTCCGTCACCATCGAACATGCGGGCGCAGTGATCGTTCAGGCGAATGTGGCGAGCGACCCCGGCCGGGCCAACACCGGTGACCCCGTATATCTTGGTGATGTGGTGCAGACCGGGGCCGACGGCCGAGTCGGCATCAATTTTACCGACGGCAGCTCGTTCAATCTATCGAGCAACGCCCGTATGGTGCTGGATCATTATGTATATGAGCCGGCCGGCAAGTCCAATGCGAGCCTATTCAATCTCGCCAAGGGAACGTTCACTTTTGTTGCAGGCAGCGTCGCAAAGACAGGCGACATGAAGGTCGATACCCCCGTCGCCACGCTCGGGATCCGGGGCACGACGCCGCATATCGAGATTTCGGATGATGGGTCGGTCAGATTCTCTACCTTGATCGAAGAGGGCAAGAGCAAGCTTCTGAAGAAGCCGCCGACATCCGCGGCGCCGGAGCCCGATCGAAGCAGCAATCGCAGGCTCAACATCTGTCGGGGATGCTGAGAAGCTGGCCTGCTCCGAAGCCGTCTTGATGCCGCAGCGCCGGCCGGGCATTGGTGCTTCGCTCGCTGTCGGAGTGGGATTTTGGTGTGGCAATGACCGCAAGAGCCGGTTTCATCAACGCGGTGATGCTCGTTCTTATCATTGTGCTGTCCAGTTCGGCTGGCTGGGCGCAGAAGCCGAAGAAGGGCAGCTCCCTCAAGAACGTCGAACTGTGTAACAGCTCAGACCGCGTGTCGCCCGAAGCTCGGATCGATGGCTGCACGGCGTTCATCGAAGCGGGCGAGGGAGCGGTGAACGGCTTCGTTATCGCCTACAACAACAGGGGGAATGCCTATAGCGCTAAAGCCGACTACGAACGCGCGATCAAGGACTTCCTCGAAGCGGCCAGGCTTGACCCGAACTATGCGAAAGCCTTCAACAACCTCGGCGTGGCCTATCTGAGAAAGGGCGCGAACGATCTAGCGATCGGCGCTCTTGAGGAGGCGCTCAAGCTCAACCCGAACTATGGCGCTGCCTATGCCAACCGCGCGGCAGCCTACTTGAAGACGAACGCGTTCGACCGTGCGGCGCGGGACTATGACGAGGCAATTCGCCTTGATCCGAAGCTGGAGGCGGCGCGGAGCGGCCGCTGTTGGACCCGCGCCGTCCTTGGCGCTTTACAGGCTGCGCTGGAAGACTGCGATATTGTGCTTCGATCGGAAACAAACAACGCGGCAGCATACGACTCGCGAGCTCTTATAAATCTGAAAATGGGGCAATTCTCCGCGGCTATAGATGACTACAACTCAGCACTGCGGCTCGTGCCCAAGCTTGCCAGCGCGCTGTACGGCCGAGGGCTTGCCCGATTCAAGCTGGGCGACACAGACGGTGGCCATAGCGACATCTCCGCGGCTAAGAAGATCGACGCTGCGATTGACGAAGCTTTTGTCCGCTATGGGGTGCCGCGAAGGGACTGACCATCCGCGACAGCGCCGTTGTGCAGGCGTTAACAAATCCTTAACCATCGGCGCCTCAAATTCAAATCCAGCGGATCCGTCGACGCTCGATGCGGCACGGCGTGCAGCTCCCCAGAGCAAATCAAGATTTAGCATTAACAAGTCCTTAATTGGCGAGACCTACAGTCGAGGGCAGGGGCCGGCGTCAGGACCGGCGTCGACCGTCGAAACGGAAGAAATGCCGCCAATGGCGCGAGAGGCTGCCGCTGGATTTGTGTCGCGAGCCCGCGCTTTAGCGCCGGGCCTGTCGCGTCATGTCCGCGCGGCGGGCATGCTGGCGGTCTGCCTGCTGATCGGTTTCGGTGCACCTGGCCGGGCCGCCGATCCCGTCAGGGGCGAGGCGACTTTTTCGGCCGGCGGCGGCTTTGCCCGCCTCGTCATCAAGCTCGGCGAGGACGTTCCCTCCGAGGTGGCGACCGCCGGCTCCATCCTCATCATCCGCTTCGACCGGCCGGTCGACGTTCCCGTCGACCGCGTGCCGGAAGGCGCCCCCGATTACATCAATTCCGCGCGCCGCGATCCCGACGGCAGTGCCATCCGCTTGTCGCTGGCGCGGCGCGTCACGGTCAACACCATGAACGCCGGCGAGCGCACCTTCATCGATCTCCTGCCCGAGGGCTGGAAGGGGCCGCCGCCGAGCCTGCCGATGGACGTCGTCAAGGAGCTCGCCGAGCGTGCGCGCATCGCCGAGCGCGCGCTGCGCGCCCAGCGCGTCGCGGCCGAGACCAAGAAGCGTCCGCCGATCCGCGTGCGTGCCTCGGTGCAGCCGACCTTCGTGCGCTTCGTGTTCGAGATGCCCGACGGTGTCGGCGTCTCCTCCGTGCTCAACGAGCAGAAGCTCACGCTGGCGTTCAATGCCAACCTCAATTTCGATCTGGCGGACGCGGTCGTCGCGGCGCCGCCAAACGTTGCCTCGATCAAGCAGAAGGCCGACATCGACCAGACCAATGTCGAGATCGCGCTGATCGGCGATTCCGACGTGCACTCGTTCCGCGACGAGAAGAACTACATCGTCGACGTGTCTTTCCAGCCCGACAAGGGCAAGATTGCCGCGACGCCGGAGGCGGCGCTCACGCAGATGAAGCCCGGAGGTTCCGGACCTCGGCCTGCGCCGGACAAGCCCGCGGCCGAGAGGCCGAAGGATGCCCAACGCGAGATCGTGCCGCCGACCTCCGAGACGATCGCGCGCGAAGCCAAGATCGACGTCAAGCCGGACGTTAAACCCGAGCTGAAGCCGGAAGCGCCGACGGCGATGCCGGCAGCGGAGGCGCCGAAACCGGGGCCGGCGCCCGCGACCGAGGCGGCGCGCGCTCCGGAGGCGGCCAAGGAGGCCACGAAGGACGTTGCGAAGCCGGCGCCCCCTACTGGCGAAGCTGCGACCGTGCCGGCCAAGCCCGCGCCGGCCGAAGAGGCCGCGAAGGAGCCGGTCAAGGAAGCCGCCAAGGAAACGGCCAAGGAAATTGTCAAGCCTGCGCCGCAGCCCGCGATCGCCGGCGTCGATGCGCGTCGCGACAGCGACGGCTTGCGCGTGACGTTCCCGATTCAGGTCGCAACGGCCGCGGCCGCGTTCCGCCGCGGCGATACCGTCTGGCTGGTGTTCGATTCGCCGAAGCCGATCGACGTCGAGGCGATCCGCACCAAGGGCGGCGCGATGATCGGCGAGGTCGGCCGCATTCCCCTCGACAAGGGGCAGGCGGTGCGCATCCGTCTCACGCGCCCGCTGGTCTACTCGCTGGCGAGCGAGGAGGTCGGCAAGGAAACCAACTGGCTCCTGACGCTGGCCGACAAGATCCAGTCGACGCCGCTGCCGCTGATGATGTCCCGCAACATCACCGACCCCGCGCTTGCCAACATCGCGATCCCCTTCGCCAACCCGGGCCAATTGCACAAGCTCACCGACCCCGATGCCGGTGACACGCTCTATGTCGTCACCGGGCAGCGGCCGGTGCGCGGCTTCATCAAGCGGCAGGACCTCGTCGATCTCTCGCTGCTGGAATCGGCGCACGGCATCGCGATCCGGCCGAACTCCGACGAGGTCGGCGTCGAGGTCGGCGCCGACAAGGTGATCCTCGGCAAGAAGGGCGGATTGACGCTGTCGCCGGTCGACATCTCGGCCGAGCGGGCGCCGACCGCGGTGCGCCCGGTGTTCAGCCCCGAAGCCTGGCGCAAGGGCCAGTCGGAAAACTTCATGGCGCGCCAGAACGAGCTGATGACGGCGATCTCGGCGGTCGAGCCGGCGCTGCGCTCGCTACCGCGGCTCGACCTCGCGCAGTTCTACATGTCGCGCGCGATGTATTACGAGGCCAAGGCCGTCACCGACGTGATGCTGAGCGATCCCCTCAACAAGGAGGAGAGCGGCGCGCTGATCATCCATGCGATCGCCAGCATCCTGATCGGCCGGCCGGCGCAGGGCCTGAAGGACCTCGCCAACCCCGTGATCGGCAACAGCCACGATTCCCAGCTCTGGAAGGCGCTCGCCTTCGCGCGCCAGGGCAAATGGGCGGACGCGCGCGAGAAGTTCAAGAACGTCGAATTCGCCATCGCCTCGCTGCCGCTCGACATCCAGCGCATCGTGACGATGGATGCGATGCGCGCGTCCCTCGAGGTGAAGGACTATGCCGGCGCCTCCAAGCGCCGCAGCGAGCTCGAAGTGGTCGGCGTCTCGCCCGAGGCGGGGCCCGGCTTCGCCGTGCTGCGCGGCCGGCTCGCCGAGGCGCTCGGCCACGACAAGGACGCGCTCGACGACTACAGGTTCGCAGCCGCCTCGGCCGACCGGCCGGCGGCGGCGGAGGCCAAGCAGCTCGAGATCGCGCTGCGGCAGAGGCGCGACGAGATCGGCAAGGAAGACGCGCTGCGCGAGCTCGAGACCCTGTCCATGACCTGGCGCGGCGACTCGATCGAGGTCAAGACGCTGCAGATGCTGTCGCAGATGTATGCCGAGAGCGGTCGCTACCGCGACGCGCTCACTGCGGCGCGCACCGCGACGAGGCTTCAGCCGAACGCGGAAGCCTCCCGTCAGGCGCAGGACCTCGCCTCCGAGTTGTTCACGCAGATCTTCCTCGGACCGAAAGGTGACGACCTGCCGCCGGTCGAAGCGCTCGGCATGTTCTACGAGTTCCGCGAGCTGACGCCGATCGGCCGCCGCGGCGACGAGCTGATCCGCCGGCTCGCCGACCGCCTCGCCTCGATCGACCTGCTCGACCAGGCCGCCGAGCTCCTGCAATACCAGGTCGATCATCGCCTCGAAGGCGCCGCGCGTGCCCAGGTCGCCGCGCGTCTTGCCATGATCTATCTCGCCAACCGCAAGCCCGACATGGCGATCACCGCACTGCGCGCCAGCCGCATCAGCGATCTCTCCGGCGAGCTCAGGCAGCAGCGCCTGCTGCTGGAAGCGCGCGCGCAGAGCGACGTCGGCCGTCACGATCTCGCGCTCGACATCGTCTCCAACGTCGCCGGGCGCGAAGTGCTCCGCCTGCGCTCCGACATCTTCTGGGCGGCACGGCGCTGGCGCGAGGCCGCCGAGCAGATCGAGCTCTATTACGGCGAGCGCTTCCGCGACTTCAAGCCGCTCAACGCGGTGGAGAAGAGCGACATCATCCGCGCCGCCGTCGGCTATGCGCTCGCCGACGACTCCATCGGCCTGTCGCGCTTCCGCGAGAAATACGCGCCGCTGATGAGCGAGAGCGCCGACCGTCTCGCCTTCGACATCGCCAGCAAGCCGGCCGCGGCCTCCAGCGCCGAATTCGCCGAGATCGCCAAGCTCGCCGCCAGCGTCGACACGCTCGACGGCTTCCTGCGCGAGATGAAGCAGCGCTTCCCCGACGCCTCCGCCCGCGCGCCGCAGGCCAAGGACGAAGCCGACCACACCGGCTCGCTGCCGACGATCCCCGTCGTGCGGCAGATCAAGATGACGCGGTAGGGAGCCGCGCAAAGCGCGGCGTGGGACCGTGCCGCATCCTCCGTCATTTGCGAGCGCCGCCGCTCTATCCCCGTCGTTGCGAGCGCAGCGACTTGTCCGCCGAAGCCTTGGCGAAGGCGGAAGCAATCCAGAATCTTTCCGCCGCGGCAGTCTGGATTGCTTCGTCGCAAGGGCTCCTCGCAATGACGGGGAGGGCGCGGTGGCTATTGCGGGAAGCGGAGAGGATGCGCCAGCGGTGCGCCCGCCGTCACCCCCCGTAGCTCTGCACCAGGCTTCCCGCCACCAGCGACCAGCCGTCGACCAGCACGAAGAAGATCAGCTTGAACGGCAGCGAGATCGTCGCCGGCGGCAGCATCATCATGCCCATCGACATCAGCACCGAGGCGACGACGAGGTCGATGATCAGGAAGGGCAGGAACAACAGGAAGCCGATCTCGAAGGCGCGCTTCAGCTCGGAGATCATGAAGGCGGGGACGAGGATGCGCAGTGCGAGGTCGTCGGGGGTGGCCGGTGCCGGCTCGCCCGACAGATCCAGAAACAGCCTGAGGTCCTTTTCGCGCACGTTCTTCTGCATGAAGCCGCGCAGCGGGACGGAGGCGCGCTGCAGCGCGTCCTCGACGCCGATCTGGTTGGCGACGAGCGGCCGGATGCCGTCGTCGTAGGATTTCTGCAGGACCGGGCCCATCACGAAGAAGGTGAGGAACATGGCCAGCGCGATGATCACCGAGTTCGGCGGCGCGGTCGCCGTGCCCAGCGCGGTGCGCAGCAGCGACAGCACGACCACGATGCGCGTGAATGACGTCATCATGATCAGGATCGACGGTGCGATCGACAGCACCGTGAGCAGCGCGATGAGCTGGATCGCGCGCTCGGTGACGCCGCCACCGCCAGCGCCGCCGCCGAGGTTGATGCTGATGTCCTGCGCATGCGCAAGGCCTGCGAGCGAGGCCGCGACCAACAGGACAGAAAGGAAAAGAACTCTACGCGGGAGGGACGGCAGCCTCACGAAGACGGCTTCGGACGGCCGAGCAGCGAGGCCATCTCGTCTTCGAGATTTTCAAAGCTGGTCTTTTCCGCGGCCGGCTTTTGCGGCGGGGCCGGTGGCGCCGCCGGCTCGCTGCGAGCCGCCCGCGGGGGAGCGGCCGGCGGCTCCGGCGCGACGGGCGGGGCGACCGTTTCGCCGGCGGGGCGGCGAAGCGCTGCCTCCAGCCGCTGCGCCATTTCCGCGAGGTTCTGCTCGGCGCTCGACGGGCCCGCGGCGGGCGCCGGCGGTGCAACCGGCGGAGCCGGCGGAGGAGGCGGCGGGGCAGCGGCGCGCTCGGCCCGCACGGGCGGCATCTTCATCGGCTCGCTCTGGCGCGGCGGCCTTGGCATCAGCGGCGGCTCGCTGCGCGGAACGCGCGGCGGCAGCGGCTCGGGCCGCGGTTCGCGCTCGGGCCTTGGCGCGATCGTATCGGCCGTGAAGCCGGCCAGGGGATCGCTGCGGCGTTCGGCCAGAGCGGGGGCGGGCCGGCGCACCTCGTCGGCGAAGGACGGGCGCGAAGGCCGCGGCGGCGGCTCGGGCATTTGCGGCTCGGGATGATCGAGCATCTCGGGCCGCGGCGCCTCGTCGGCCCAGCCGCCGGCGTCCGGCATGGGAGCAAGGCGTGGCGGCTCGGCGGCGTTGGGACGCTGGGGGAGCTGATCGCGGCCATGCGCGGCGCGAACGATGTTGGGCTCGACCACGATGTCGGTGGGGCCGCCGATCATCAGGAGGTGCTCGACATTGTCGCGCCGGACCAGCACCAGGCGGCGCCGGCCGTCGACCGCGGCGGCATCGATCACGGCAAGGCGGGGCATCCTGCCGCGCTGGGTGTTGGCGCCGAGCCGGCTGGTGGCGAATCGGCGAACCAGCCAAGCAGCGACGCCGATCAACGCCAGAACGACGATGAACGCGACGATGAAGGTGATAGGGCTGCCTTGCATACTAGTCCCCGACAAATGGCGCTTCTCTCGTGCCCGTGGTCGGATACGCCAACCACCAGCCTACGATGCCCCAAACTGCGATTTCTTAACGTCCCACGGCAAGTTTTGCCGTCCCCAACTCTTAATAACCCATGAATCGCTCGATCCAAAACGACTTCTTGGCCTGTGCACGGCCGCCAAACGGTTGGGTTAATGCTGATTCTGCAGGGCGTAGAATCACGGGGTGCGGAAATCCTGTCCCGCTCGGGGACATGCGTCGGGGATCCCTTAACCAGCTGTTAACCATACACGCGGCAAATTCTGCCTAGCTGCGGACCTCGGGGTCCGTGTCAGGCGGAAGGAGCCGCGACGATGTCCATCAACGACCTCCCGGAGCTGTCGGCGCTTCGCACCAAGATGCAGTGGCACCAGGAACGCCAACGCGTCCTGTCCGAGAACGTCTCCAATTCCGATACGCCCAAATTCCGGCCGCGCGACCTGGTCGAGCCGAAACTCGACAAGAGCGGGGCCGTCACGGGCTCGATGGGCCCCCTGGCGCTGACCCGCACAAGCGGCTCGCACATGACGCCGTCGGGCGCGGCTTCCGTATTCGACCAGAACAAGAACGCCGGCTTCGAAACCCGCCCTGCCGGCAACGCCGTCAATCTCGAAGAGGAGATGATGAAGGCCGCCAGCAACCAGATGGACTACGCGGCGGCGACCTCGCTCTATTCGAAGAGCCTGCATCTGCTCAAGACCGCGATCGGCAAGGCCTAGCCGCATGATCTTCGGAACAGAACAGCTAGAGGAGGCGCATCATGGCCAATGACAGCAGCGACTTCGCCCGCTCGATGGCGATCGCGACCTCCGGTCTGCGGGCGCAAGCCGGCCGCATGCGGGTGATCTCGGAAAACATCGCGAACGCGGATTCGACCGCGCAGACCCCCGGCGGCGACCCCTACCGGCGCAAGGTTCCGACCTTCTCCTCCGCGCTCGACCGCGCGCTGGACGCGCAGGTCGTCACCCTCGGCAGGATCAAGCCCGACCAGTCGAACTTCCGCGTCAAATACGAGCCGAACAATCCGGTCGCGGACGCCAGCGGCAACGTCAAATATCCCAACGTGAACTCGGTGGTCGAGATGACCGACATGCGCGATGCGCAGCGGTCCTACGAGGCCAATCTCAACATCATCAGTGCGACGCGCCGGATGATCCAGCGCACGATCGACATCCTCAAGAGCTGAACAGGACAATTGAGCCATGGCATCACCCACAATCGCGGCCAATGCTTACGCCAACCTTGCCCGGGTGCTGGAGACCGGCGGTGCCGGCAAGAGCACCGAGGCAAGCGGGCAATCCTTTGCCTCGATGCTGAAGGACGCCGTCGGCAGCGTCATGGAATCCGGCCGCAAGGCGGACGCGCAGACGATCGCGATGGCCTCCGGCAAGGCCAACGTGATGGACGTCGTGACCGCGGTCGCCGACACCGACGTCGCGGTGTCCACGCTGGTGTCGGTCCGCGACCGCGTGATCGCGGCCTATGAAGACATCATGAAGATGCCGATCTGATGGTTCGGCGCTGGCGCCTGCTCCGGGCGTCATTGCGAGCGCAGCGAAGCAATCCAGGATCTTTCCGAGGCGGCAGTCTGGATTGCTTCGTCGCAAGGGCTCCTCGCAATGACGGGGAGGGGCCGGGTGGTCCTCGCCGGGGTGGTTGGGGATGAAAGTGGACAAGGAATTCTGCGAATGACCGGCCCCGAGACCCTCGACGTCGCGCGCGATGCCATCTGGACGATCGTGATCGTGTCCTCCCCGCTGATGGTGGTCGGTCTGGTGGTCGGCGTCGTCGTGTCGCTGTTCCAGGCGCTGACGCAGATCCAGGAACAGACGCTGATCTACGTGCCGAAGATCCTGGCCATCTTTGCCACGATGCTGCTGGCGCTGCCGTTCATGGCCGACGCGCTTCATTCCCATATGCTGCGGATCTCGTCGCGAATCATCGGCGGCTGAGGCAAGATGCAGCGATTATGCGCATCGACGTCTCGCTGCTGCCGGAGCTCGCCGCGTCCTTCATGCTCGCCTTCGCCCGGGTCGGCGCGATGGTGATGCTGTTGCCGGGGCTGGGCGAGACCAATATCCCGACGCGGATCAAGCTGTCGATCGCGCTGCTGCTCACGCTGATCATCCTGCCGCTGCATCGCAACGCCTACCAGGTCGATATGGGCTCGCTGGCGCCGCTGCTGGTGCTGATGCTGCATGAGATCGCGATCGGCATCGTGCTGGGAGCGACCGCGCGCGTGACGCTGTCGGCGCTCCAGGTCGCGGGATCCGTGATCGCGCAGCAGATGGGGCTCGGTTTCGTCACCTCGGTCGATCCGACGCAGGGACAGCAGGGTGTGCTGGTCGGCAACTTCCTGACCATCCTGGGCGTGACGCTGCTGTTTGCCACCGACAGCCATCATCTGGTGATCGCCGCGCTGAACGACAGCTATACGATCTTCTCGCCGGGCGAGACCGTGTCGAGCGGCGATGTCGCCTCGCTGGCAACGCGCGCCTTTGCCGCCGCGTTCCTCCTGGGCTTGCAGCTCTCGGGACCGTTCCTGGTGTTCGGCCTCGTCTTCAACATCGGGCTCGGCGTGCTGGCGCGGCTGATGCCGCAGATGCAGGTCTATTTCGTCGGCGTGCCGCTGTCGATCTTCGCAGGCTTCCTGGTGCTCGCCGTGGTGCTGACCGCGATGATGGGCACGTTTCTCGATTATTTCATCGGTGTCATGCACCAGATGATGCCGCTCAAGTGACGGGGGTCGAACGATGGCGGAAGACAACGATCCCGAAAGTCAAACAGAAGACCCGACGCAAAAGCGTCTCGACGATGCGCTCGAACGCGGTGACGTCGCCAAGAGCCAGGAGATCAACACCTGGTTTATGATGGCGGGCGGCACGCTCGTGGTCGCAACCTTCTCGGGCTCGGTCGGCAGCGGGCTGCTGACGCCGATGCGCAACCTGCTCGCCAATTCCTGGATGATCAAGACCGACGGCAAGGCCCTGCTCGCCCTGATGCAGCAGATCGAGCTCGCCGTGCTCGCCGCGGTCGGCGTGCCTCTGTTGATGCTGGTGCTGGCGGCCATCGCCGGCAACATGCTCCAGCACCGTCTGGTGTGGTCGGCCGAGTCCCTCAAGCCCAAGTTCAACAAGATTTCGCCCGGCGCCGGCTTCAAGCGCATCTTCGGCAAGCAGGCGGCGGCCAATTTTCTCAAGGGCATCGGCAAGCTCGTTGCCTTGGCCGTGGTCATGACCATGATCCTGTGGCCGGAGCGGCATCGCATGGAGGCGATGGTCAGGCTCGATCCGGTCGCCATGCTTGGCGCCAGCACCAGCATGACCGTCCAACTGCTCGGCGCGGTGGTCGCCGCGCTCGCGATCGTCGCCATCGCCGATTATTTCTTCCAGTATCGCAGCTGGTTCCAGCGGCAGAAGATGTCGCTCCAGGAGATCAAGGAGGAGTTCAAGCAGTCCGAAGGCGATCCGCACATCAAGGGCAAGATCCGGCAATTGCGGCAGCAGCGCGCCAAGAAACGCATGATGGCGGCGGTTCCCAAGGCCTCGGTGATCATCACCAACCCGACCCACTATTCGGTGGCGCTGTCCTACGAGCGCGGCATGACGGCTCCGGTCTGCGTCGCCAAGGGCGTCGACAACCTCGCTTTCAAGATCCGGGAGATCGCGCGCGAGCACGACATCCCGATCGTGGAGAACGTGCCGCTGGCCCGCGCGCTCTATGCCACCGTCGAGGTCGACCAGGAAATCCCGACCGAGCACTACCACGCGGTCGCCGAGGTGATCGGCTACGTCATGCGGCTGAAGCGCGGATTTGGCGCGGGGCGGGGATAAAGCACCCGAAAAATACCGGAAATGGCCGTAATCTGGGAATCAGCGTACCTTTCGCTCCTGCTGCCCTTGCACCTCAGGGTCCGATTCAGGCAGGGAGGACCCCATGCGCCCCGTGGCGCGTTGATTCTCTGCCGACAGGCCGCGCCAGCTTGAGATGACCGCCGAGACCGACCACGACCTCACACGCGAGCCCGGTGCGGCGCACGAGCCGTCGCCGCGCTCGGGCAGCATTGCGCTGGTGCTGCTGGTGGCCGCCGGCCTCGTCGCCGTCGCCGTCGGACTGATGACGCTCGGACGGGTGCAGGCGCAGCCCTATATCCTCGGTGTCCTCGCCGTGCTGGCGATGGTCGGCCTGTTCAACCTGTTCGCGTTTGCCGCCGGCATCATCCGCTTTGCCGATCGCAATCTCGACGATCCGATCATTCGCCGCATTTCCGATCACGCCTTCGACGGGCTCGCGGTCACCGATGCCCGCGGCCACGTGATCTATTCCAATGCCGCCTATCTGACGCTGACCGGCGCCAGCGGTCCGCAGGACGTGCGTCCGGTGGAACGCGTCTTCATCGGCAACCCCGATGTCTCCGAAGCCGTGTTCCGGCTGCTGAAGGCCGCGCGCGAGGGCAAGCGCCAGCAGGAGGAGGTGCGCATCTCCGGCCACGACGGCAGCCAGGGCCGCTGGCTGCGCATGCGCGTTCGCCCGCTCGGCACTGAAAAGCGCGAGGCGAAATACGCGGTATGGTCGATCGCCGACATCACCCGCGACCGCGAGCGCCAGGAGGACGTGTTCCAGGAGCTCCAGCACGCCATCGAATATCTCGATCACGCGCCGTGCGGCTTCTTCTCGGTCAATCCGGCCGGTGAGCTCGCTTATGTCAACGCGACGCTGGCGAACTGGCTCGACTACGACCTCGCCGAGATCGGTTCGGGCGGCCTCAAGCTGACCGACATCGTCTCCGGCGACGGCGCCTCGCTGCTGACGTCGATCGTGGCGGTGCCGGGCGAGGTGAAGACGGAAGTCTTCGACATCGATCTGCGCATGCGCACCGGCAAGACCATGCCGGTGCGGCTCTATCACAAGCTCGCCTTCGGCGCCGACGGCGCGCCGGGGCCGTCGCGCACGCTCGTCATCAGCCGCGCCCGCGACGAGCGCAGCGACCCCGATCGTGCCGCCGAAGTGCGCTTCATGCGCTTCTTCGACCATACGCCGATGGCGATTGCGACCGTCGACCGCGCCGGCAACGTCGTGCGCGCCAATGCCCGCTACGCCAAGCTCGGCCAGGCGTTGGGGCTCGACAGCGCCTCCAAGTCGATCTTCCGCGCGGTCAATGCGCGCGACCGCCACCTCCTGATCGCGGCCATCAACCAGGCCGCCGAAGGCCAGGCCGACATCGCGCCGGTCGAGGTGGCGCTGGAAGGGACCAAGGAGCGCTGGGGCCAGTTCTTCGTCACGCCGGTCGATTCGGCCGAGAACGACGCGGAAGCCGCCATCGTGCACATGCTCGAGACCACCGAGCGGCGCGCGCTGGAGAACCAGATCAACCAGTCGCAGAAGATGGAGACGGTCGGCCAGCTCGCCGGCGGCATCGCCCACGACTTCAACAACGTGCTGTCCGCCATCATGATGGCGAACGACTTCCTGCTGAACGCGCACAAGCCGACCGATCCGTCGTTCCAGGACATCATGCAGATCAAGCAGAACGCCACGCGCGCCGCGACGCTGGTGCGGCAGCTGCTGGCGTTCTCGCGGCGGCAGACGCTGCGGCCGCAGGTGCTCGACCTCGGCGACGCGCTTTCCGATCTCACCATGCTGCTGCGCCGGCTGATCGGCGAGAAGGTCAAGCTCGACCTCGTCCACGGCCGCGATCTCTGGCCGGTGAAGGTCGACGTCTCCCAGTTCGAGCAGGTGATCGTGAACCTCGCGGTGAACGCGCGCGACGCCATGCCCGACGGCGGCAAGCTGATCATCCGCACCGCCAACGTCTCCACCGAGGACGCCGGCAAGCTCGCCTACAAGGGCATGCCGGCGGCGGATTACGTCCGGATCGAGGTCGCCGACACCGGCACCGGCATTCCCGCCGACATCCGCGACAAAATCTTCGAGCCGTTCTTCTCGACCAAGGAAGTGGGCAAAGGCACCGGCCTCGGCCTTTCCACGGTCTATGGCATCGTCAAGCAGACCGGCGGCTTCATCTATGTCGATTCCGAGCCGGGGCAGGGCACCTCGTTCCACATCTTCCTGCCGCGCCATCACGCCGAGCCGGAGGTGCAGGTCGAGCAGCCGGCTGTCGCCAGCGCGACCAATGGCGCCGCGAAGGACGCCGCTGCCGTCGAGGCCAAGCCGCGCACCGATCTCACGGGACAGGGCACCATCCTGCTGGTCGAGGACGAAGAGGGCCTGCGCGCGCTGAACGCACGTGGCCTGCGCTCGCGCGGCTATACCGTGGTCGAGGCCGAGAACGGCGTCGAAGCCATGGAGATGCTGGAGGAGCAGAGCGGGGCGATCGATCTCGTCGTCTCCGACGTCGTCATGCCCGAGATGGACGGACCGACGCTCTTGAAGGCGATGCGGGAGAAGAACCCCGACATCAAGTTCATCTTCGTCTCCGGTTACGCCGAGGACGCCTTCGAGAAGAGCCTGCCCGAGGGCCAGCAGTTCGACTTCCTGCCGAAACCATTCACGCTCAGCCAGCTCGTGGCGGCGGTGAAGGAGACGATGACGAAGCAGGGCTGAGGGCGCTCTCGCCGCGCATCTGCGGCCCCGCCGGTAACCCGTAGCGACGGTTTCCCCGCCGGATCCGGCCAGATCCCGCCCAATATGGGCTTTTGCCACATCCCCGCGACTGAGGGCCGCAGCCACAAGTTCCGAAACCGGCTTCACTTTTGGGGAAGTCTGCCCATCTTAAGAGCACGTCCCCATGCCGGGGATTTGGGAAACGAACATGAATTTCTCGCTACGCTCCCGCAATCTCTTCAAGACGCTCGCCGTCATGCTGGCGCTTGCGCTGCCGACAGCGCTCGTCATCTCGTCCGCCGACGCGCGTGTCGGCGGCGGCGGCTCGTCCGGTTCGCGCGGCTCGCGCACCTATTCCGCTCCGCCCCCGACCACGACGGCGCCGGGCTCGGCCTCGCAGTTCAACCGGACCTACACCCAGCCGGGTGCAGGCATGAACTCGGCTGCTGCCGCGCCCGCGCGCGGCGGCCTGTTCGGCCGCGCCGGCGGCTTCATGGGCGGCCTCGCGGCCGGCTTCCTCGGCGCCGGCCTGCTCGGCATGCTGTTCGGCGGCGGCCTGTTCGGCGGCCTCGGCGGCTTTGCCTCCATCCTCGGCCTGATCATCCAGATCGCGCTGGTGGTGCTCGTGGTGCGGCTGGCGATGTCCTGGTGGCAGCGCCGTCACGCGCAGCAGCAGCCGGCCTACGCCAATGCTAACGCCGGTTCCGGCCAGGGCCCGCAGACCAATTATCGCAGCGGCCTCGGTGGCGGTGCGCTCGGCGGCGGCGCTCTGGGTGGAGGCGGCCTTGGCGGCTTCGGCTTCGGCGGTGCCAACAATGCGCCGGTCGAGATCAAGCCGGACGATTATGAAGCGTTCGAGCGCCTGCTTGGCGAGATTCAGGCGGCCTGGTCGAACGAGGATGTGGCCAAGCTGCACACGCTCGCGACGCCCGAGATGGTCTCCTATTTCGAGCAGGACCTCGCCCAGAACCGTGCGCGGAACGTCGTCAACAAGGTGACCGACGTCAAGCTCTTGCAGGGCGACCTCGCCGAAGCCTGGCGCGAAGGCGAGACCGACTACGCCACGGTGGCGCTGCGCTTCGCGCTCACCGACAAGACGCTGGACCGCAACAGCGGCACGCTTATCGCCGGTAGCGAGCAGCCGGGTGAAGTCACCGAGGTCTGGACGTTCGCCCGTCGGCCCGGCAGCGGCTGGGAATTGTCGGCGATCCAGCAGACCAACTGATCGCAAAGCGATTGAAGACAAGGGCGCCGTGCTTCCCGCACGGCGCCTTTTCTTTTGCGGCCCTGCATCGCGGCATCGGAATAAGCGGGGGCGCAGCGGGTTGAAATCAGGCGGCCAACGACAAACGACAAACAAAACGGGAGGACAACATGATCCGTATCAGGAGATCCCTGACGATTTCCGCGCTGGCCGTGGTTCCGCTTGCATGGTTTGCGGCCCTGTCGGCGCAGGCGCAGTCGGCCGACATGACGTTCTTCGTGACCTCCAGCGGCCTCGGCAAGGGTGCCGACCTCGGCGGCCTGGAGGGAGCCGATGCGCAGTGCCAGAACCTGGCACAAGCCTCCGGCGCCGGCGCGAAGACCTGGCGCGCTTATCTCTCGACACAGGCCGCCGAGGGCAAGCCGGCCGTCAATGCGCGCGATCGCATCGGCAAGGGACCGTGGCAGAATGCCAAGGGTGCGGTGATTGCCAAGGACGTGGCCGAGCTGCACGGTTCCGCCAACAACCTGACCAAGCAGACGGCCCTCAGCGAGAAGGGTGAAATCATCAACGGCCGCGGCGACACGCCGAACCGGCACGACATCCTGACGGGAACCCAACCCGACGGCACCGCGTTCGCGGCCGGCGACGACAAGACGTGCAAGAACTGGACGTCGAGCACGCAGGGTGCGGCGGTGGTCGGCCATGCCGATCGCCAGGGCCTGCGCGACGACGAACCGTCAAAGTCCTGGAACAGCTCGCACACCTCGCGCGGGTCCGATGGTGGTTGCTCGCAGGCCGATCTGAGGAGCACCGGCGGCGACGGGCTGCTGTATTGTTTCGCTGCGAATTGAAGCGCTGAACTCTATCGGCGCGTCATTGCGAGGAGCTCAGCGACAAAATTGCGTAGCCATTTTGCGCAGATGCGACGAAGCAATCCAGACTATTCCGCCGAGGCAAACTGGATTGCTTCCGCCTTCGCCGAAGGCTTCGGCGGACAAGTCGCGACGCCCGCAATGGTGGCTATGCGGCGCGAGTACTCCGTCTCACCCTGACGGAACCTCCGACGGCATGTTACATTAGTCCGCACGTGTTCACGTTCGCGGACCCCTCCCATGACATACGAGCTCTATTACTGGCCCGAGATCCAGGGCCGCGGCGAATATGTGCGGCTGGCGCTGGAGGAGGCAGGCGCGGCTTACGTCGATGTCGCGCGCGGAGCGCGCGGGACGGCGGCGATGATGAAGATGATGGACGCGCGCAAGGGCACGCCGCCATTTGCGCCGCCGTTTCTGAAGGCCGGCAAGCTCGTCATCGGCCAGACCGCCAACATCCTGCTCTATCTCGGCAGCCGCCACGGGCTTGCGCCGAAGACGGAGGCGGGAAAGCTGTGGGTGCATCAGCTCCAGCTCACCATCACCGACTTCGTGGTCGAGATCCACGACACCCATCATCCGCTCGGGCCCTCGCTGTACTACGAGGACCAGAAGCCGCCGGCGAAGAAGCGCACGGCCGCATTCTGGGACGAGCGGGTGCCGAAATATCTCGGCTATTTCGAGCAGCTTCTCGACGCGAATGGCGGCGGCTATGTCACGGGCCGCCGGCTCACTTATGTCGATCTCTCGCTGTTCCAGATCGTCGCGGGGCTGCGCTATGGCTTTCCCAAGCGCATGAAGGCGTTCGAGACGGACGTGCCGGGCCTCGCCGGCCTGCACGATCGGATCGCCGCGCGGCCCAACATCAAGGCCTATCTCACAAGCCCGCGCCGCATTCCCTTCAACGAGCAGGGCATCTTCCGCCGCTACAAGGAACTGGACGGGTAAAGCGTTTTCAAGCGAAGTGGATACCGGTTCGCGTCAAGAAAACGCGGGCAGTTTCCTCGCCGATGCGCGAAGGGGGCCGGCGCCTTAGGGCAGGGAATGCCGAGGGCACATCGTCGCGAACGGGAACAGCCGCGCGCCGTGGCGGCGACCAGGACCACGTTCGGCAATTGCGAAAGGACCGATCAGGCGAGCTGATCGATCCGCGTGCCCTGACCCGGCGGCAGCGGCACGGGCGGCTGCGGCTTGTAGGTCGGGTCGGCGTCCCTGGTCTTGGTCTGATCGTCCTGCTGCTTGGTCGTGTCGTAGCTGGGAACCACGATCGCGATTGGCGGCGGTGCTACGGTAGAAACCTTCATCCGCAAATCCTCACAATATGGAAACGATTCAGCCTGCGCTGTGAGGAGCGAAGATTCCTTCAAGGCGATCGTTAAAATGCGAGGGATTGGGCGGGAGGATCGCGGTGTTTGCGTCATCCGCACGATGCCGAAGGAGATGACAAAATCTCTCCCCGTCATTGCGAGGAGCTCTCGCGACGAAGCAATCCAGACTGTCTCGCGGAGAGATTTCTGGATTGCTTCGCTTCGCTCGCAATGACGGAGTCGGTGACGGGCGGCGTCGCGTCACTTGTGTACCGTGTCTGCAGCAAGCGCGAAGAAGAGCCGCCGCCTATTCGTCCTTGCCGCGCGTGATCGCGATCGACGCCTCCGTCTTGGTGCGGATGCATTCCATGTTGAGCCGGCGATAGCGCATGCTGACCTTGTCGCCGCGGAGCAGGCCCATGCGCTTCAGGCAGCGTGTCGCGCCCGTCGTGGTGTCGTCCTTGGTCACGGTGAAGACGATCGCGGCCATCGATCCCACCAGCGCATAGAATTCCGGCTTGGGCTTGCGATCACCCTTGGCATAGAGCTCGATCGAATATTTGTCGCCGCGGCAACTCACGGAGAGCTCCTTGGCCGCCGGATGCGTCATGTAAACGACGTTTGCGGCACGGAAATTCACCTTCAGGCGATCGACCTGGTTCGCCAGCTCCTTGGCGCTGTCATCGCAGCGGTCGGCCCGGGCCGGCGAGGTGAGGGTCACAAGGCCGGTGATGGCGGCGGCGACCAGGATCGCGCCGCGGACGTTCAGTTCCAATGTCATGATGAAAAGCCCCTTACGACGCGCATTCAAGCGTCGGCGGACGCCAAGCGCAAGGGCCGGGTCTTTCTTGTTGGCCGGCACGTGATATAAAGAGCACATGAGCAAGGAGCAGGTAAAAGCCGTCCTGGATCGCGTTCTGACTTGGCCGCTCGAGCGCCAGGAGGATGCGGCGAAGATGCTGATGCTGATGGAGTCGCAGGACGAGAGCGTTTACCGGCTCACCGACGAGCAGGTCGAGGAGGTTCGCCGCCGCCGGTCGGATCCGAACGCGCGCCGTCTCACGCTCGATGAGTTCAAAGAGCGCCTCAAGCGCCGCCTCGGCGAATGAAAGTCGTCATTCACGAGTCGGCGGCTCGTGATCTCGATGAGATTGTTGACTGGATTTCCCAGGACAATCCCCCCGCAGCAGCGCGGGTAGCCGATCGCATCAGGGCGAAGATCGAGCGTCTTGCCGTTTTGGGCCTGCCCAACATCGGTCGTCCGGGCCAGCTTGAAGGAACGCGGGAGCTGGTGGAGGCTCCCTATATCATTGTCTACGCGGTCGATCAGCCAAATCAGCTGATCGACATATTGGCCATCGTTCATGGCGCCAGGGATCGCGAAATCTAGGCTCGACCCATGAGCTGGGCGGCGTTCGGGGTGCTTCCCTTTGCGGCAAAAAGGCTTAGAACGCTTCTATGCTGAGAGGCCCGCCAGGGCTCCAAAACCCCGAGATTCACCCATGAACGCCCCGACCGCCTTCCCCGACCAGTCCAAGCCCGTTCCCCCCTACAAGCACACCCCCCTGTTCCCGCTGGGCAAGGACGAAACGCCCTACAGGAAGATTTCGTCCGAGGGTGTCAGGGTCGAGAAGGTCCTGGGCAAGGACATGCTGGTGGTGTCGCGCGAGGCGCTGCGGGCGCTGTCGGAGGCGGCTTTCGGCGACATCAACCATTACCTGCGCCCCGGCCATCTGAAGCAGCTCCGTGCCATCCTTGAGGACGATGAGGCCAGCCCCAACGACAAGTTCGTCGCGCTGGACTTCCTGAAGAACGCCAACATCGCGGCCGGTGGCGTGCTGCCGATGTGCCAGGACACCGGCACCGCCATCATCATGGGCAAGAAGGGCTGCAACGTCATCACCGACGGTGACGACGAGGCGGCGCTGTCGGAAGGCGCGCGCGACGCTTACCTGCGCCGCAATCTGCGCTACTCACAGGTCGCGCCGCTCTCGATGTACGAGGAGAAGAACACCGCCAACAACATGCCGGCGCAGTGCGAGATCTACGCCGAAGGTGATGACGCCTACAAGTTCATGTTCATGGCGAAGGGCGGCGGCTCCGCCAACAAGAGCTTCCTGTTCCAGGCAACGCCGTCGGTGCTGACCAAGGACCGGCTGCTCGCGTTCCTGAAGGAGAAGATCCTGACGCTGGGCACTGCGGCGTGCCCGCCCTATCACCTCGCCATCGTGATCGGCGGCACCTCGGCCGAGCTGTGCATGAAGACGGTGAAGCTCGCCTCCGCGCGCTATCTTGACGCCCTGCCGACGCACGGCTCGCCTGACGGCAACGCCTTCCGCGACGTCGAGATGGAGAAGGAAATCCACAAGATGACGCAAAGCCTCGGCGTCGGCGCGCAGTTCGGCGGCAAGTATTTCTGCCACGACGTGCGCGTGATCCGCATGCCGCGTCATGGCGCATCGCTGCCGATCGGCCTTGGCGTGTCCTGCTCGGCCGACCGCCAGGTGCTCGGCAAGATCACCAGGGACGGCGTGTATCTCGAGGAGCTCGAGCATAACCCGGCGCAGTACCTGCCCCAGATCGAGCAGTCGCTCGGCGGCGAGGTCGTCAAGATCGACCTCAACCAGCCGATGAAGGATATTCTGGCGACGTTCTCGAAATATCCGATCAAGACCCGGGTCTCGATGACCGGCACCATGATCGTCGCGCGCGATAGCGCCCATGCCAAGCTGCGCGAGCGGCTGGAGAAGGGCGAGCCGCTGCCGGACTACTTCAAGAACCATCCGGTCTATTACGCCGGCCCCGCCAAGACGCCCGACGGCTACGCCTCCGGTGCGTTCGGTCCGACCACCGCGGGACGCATGGATTCCTTCGTCGACCAGTTCCAGGCTGCCGGCGGCTCGATGGTGATGGTGGCCAAGGGCAACCGCGCCCCCGCCGTGCGGGAAGCCTGCAAGAAATATGGCGGCTTCTATCTCGGCTCGATCGGCGGCGCTGCGGCGAACCTTGCCGAACACTGCATCAAGAAGGTCGAGGTGCTCGAATATCCCGAGCTCGGCATGGAAGCGATCTGGCGCATCGAAGTCGTCGACTTCCCCGCCTTCATCATCATCGACGACAAGGGCAACGACTTCTTCAAGGAGTTGAATCTGGGTTGAGGCGGCGTTCCCCGGATTCTGCGTGGGGTGAAATGCTGCGCTGCTGATCGGGGGGCGATCGGCGAGAGATGGGTCCCGACTCTGCGGAGCAGCGCTATGCGCTGCACCGCGTCCGGGACACGAGAGCGGTGCCCCAGGTGGCTCTATTGCGCTAGCTGCAATTCGTGACCTGGTTGGAGCACAGCGCGCGCCACCAGCCGCGCACGCCGTCGTGGCTCTCGACCAGACCCCAGAAGCCGCTGCAGGCGAGGAGGCGCTTGGGTCCGCCGTCGCCGTCGATCGGGCCGCCGAGCTCGCGCTGCGCCGGCATCCATTGAGCGTCGACGAAGGGGGCCTGGAACAGGCCGCCCGCGCGCGTGCCGCCATTGGCGTAGTTCGCGCCGACCTTGCTCGCTGCAACCCAGCCGCGACCGGCATAGGGCTTTGGCGCGTTGCGCGGATATCGCTTCTCGTCCTCGTAGTCCTTGCCAGGCGGGCTTGCGCCTTCGATCAGAAACCAGCCGTTCTTGAAGCCGATGATGCGGAATTCGGTGAGCCAGCCGCCGTCGGGCGTGTTCTCGGCGCCGCCCAGTTTGAGCCGGTAGGGGGGCGGCAGCGTGCCGAGCACGCGCGCCGTCGTTGACGGCTCGGCGCGCACGTTGAGCCCGTGTGGATCCTTGTCGATGGACCAGGCGCCGAGACTGCAGGGTTCGGTGCGATCGGGAAGCGTCGCGCGCTTTCCGGCAAGCTCTGCGTGCAGCTTGGCGAAGTCGCTGTCATCGCGATCGGGATCGCTGCGCGGCTTGATCTCGGCTGACAAGGCGCGTGTCGCATCCGGTGTCAGCGCGACGACGAGGGTCTGGCGTGCGGCGAACACGCTGGCCGGTGTCTTCGGATCATTCGAGGTTGCCGGGTAGACCGCGAGATAGCCGGTCGAGCCTTCGGTGCGATACGCAGTGCCGGCAACGTAGCCGGCGGGCACCATGGCGAGCGCGCTTGCGCGCCACGCCGGCCCGGTGTCGTCCGCGCGCGCCGCTTGCGTCGCGACGGACAGGATCGCCGCCGCGATGAGACGGAGCACGCGCATGATGGTGCGCAGCCTTACGCGCGTGAACCCGTGAACGGAAAGCTGCCCATCGGGCCGATGCCCATCTCGCCGCTCATGCCGTCGCCGGCGACGGTGCCGGTGAATTCGAGCGTAAGCGGCATCGGCTTGTCGATCGAGACCTTCCAGGAGACGTTGTCGCCGGAGACGGTGCCGTCGAAAATCTCGGCGGTATTACCTTCCGCGCCCTGCGTGCCCGTGAGCGTGCCGCCGGCGGCCTTCAGGCTCAGCGTCGCCTGGCGCTCGCCCATCGGCGTCGTCATGGTCAGATTCCAGTTGCCGTCTACGGCCATTCCCGTCTCCCGAACAGATTTCGGCGGTCCGCGACGATCCGCGGCCGTCCCAAGCCGAGCCTATAGCCCAACTCGCAGCTCCTGCCTAACCCTCGAATAGGGCATTTAGGCGCGGGCGGCGGCGCGCCGGCGGTTGGTGACGATCAGCCGCAGAACGAAGTACTGCACGGCAAAGGCCAGGATCTTGGCGCCGCCTGCGACCACCATGAGATAGAACGCCCACAGCTTCAGATCGCCGGTGGCGGCGACCGCCATCATGCCGGCGCCGATCACGAACATCAGCGCCGCCCAGGCATAGCCCGCAACGGTGACATATTCCGGAACGGTCTCGACGATGACGGGAGGCATGTAGCGCAGCATCCAGCCGCGCTTGAGCATGATCGCGCCGATCGCAAAATGTGCGATCGAGGGTTTTGCCAGCATGAAGCGCGGATCATTGGTCAGCAGCGTGATACCGCCCAGCACGACGACCAGAGCGAGGCTCGCATAGGTCATGTAGTGGAGCGGTTGTCCCTTGAGGCGCGCATAGATCACCTGCGCGATCGCGCCGGCAATCGCCACCGCCGTTGCGAGGATCACGTTGTCTGTGACGAGATAGACGGCCAGGAAGATGATAACGGAGAGGAGGTCGGAGGCGAGGCGGGCGAATACGTCCTTCATCGTCATTCCTGTTCAGCGGTCGCCGGCAAGGCGCGGACCGGCGCACCCTACTTGATCCGGCGATACCCGGCATATCACTTTGTGAGGACAGGCGCGCTGTTGCGAGATGGCGCAGGGACCCCATAAACCGACCGGAACGCCCAGGTCGGAACCCCGCAGCACGGGATGCGGAACCGCAATAACCGGAGCGGCGCGGTCAACCATCTCTTACAATGTCAAGACGACGTAAGCGACCTCCAGAAAATGAAGTGCTGCAGCGAGCTGGTCGGTCATCTCGTCGATCAATCCTGTCCAGGGCAGGGGCGGCAACATCGGGAGTGTGGCGGCAAGTAGAAAGCCGGCAGCGAGCAGGATGCCGCCTTCGAAGAATGTGAGGCTTCGCCGGCGTAGCCGTATCGCCAGGAATGCAAGTGCGGCGCCCGCCAGGGCGAGGACAGCGACGGATTGCGCGGCGATCGGGAGCTTGTGCATCGGGCCTCCTTGATGACGCGATATTCACGGGGATTCCGGGCTCGCGACCGCGTTGCGCCCCGCATTGACGAGGGCTACGCCGCCCCGACCCAATTGCCGTGAAAGCCATCGGGCACGCGGTGGCCGAGCTGCACCAGCGCGACGGGACCCGCCTCGACGTCGGTGGCGTTGAACACCGCGAGGTCGCTGCGGTTCTCTCGCGCCCGCCAGACCACCGCGAGCAGCCAGCCGTCGCCCTCGGCCGCATCCTTGGCGCGCTCGACGAACACGGGCTCGGAGATGGTGTCGCCGGCCGGCAGCAGATATTGGCCGAGCCGTCTGCCGTTGCCGTCGACATGGACGATGCCAGAGAGTGCGCCGAACATCGACAGTTTCGGATTGGCGCAGGCGTACCAGCCGTGACGGCTCTTCAGTCCGGCCCGGCGGTCGTCGATGCGTGGGAATTCGCCGGTGAGATCGTCGAGATAGGTCTGCTGGAAGCGGTCGGTATTGCCCGAGAGGTCGAAGGTCCAGCGGCAATGCCGGGCGCGCGACTTCTCCGGATCGGTCGGCCGGCCGTCGGGATGCGGAAACAGCGGCGCCTGCTCGAACTGCATGACGTCCGCGACGATGCGATTGTCGTCCTCCCACGCGTTCATGACGTGGAAGACGTAGCAGGCTTCGGCACGGAACCAGACGATGTCCTTTGCCGTGCCGCTGCGCTTCATTACGCCGACATAGGCGCCCTTGTCCGGCTCCCAAGCGTAGGGCGGCCGCCCGCTCATGGCGCGCTCCATGCTGCCGGTAATGGGGAGGATCGGAAACAGCACATGGTTCGCGGTGACGATGAAGTCGTGCACCATGCTGGCATAGGGCGCCTCGAACCGTTCGAAATGCGTCGCCTTGCCGGAGGCATCGACCGAACCGTAGGAGAGGGCAGGGGTCAACGGACCAGCGGCGTTGTAGCCGAAGAACACCAGCTCGCCGGTGATGGGATCGATCTTCGGGTGCGCCGTAAAGCTGCCGGCGACGCGGCCCTGATAGTTGTGATAACCGCGCGTCGCCAGCGTGCCCGGCTCGATCTCGGTCGGCAGATGCGCCTCTTCCAGCGCGAGCAGCTTGCCGGCGTGGAAGATGATGTTGGTGTTGGCGACGCCGCCGTCGGTGAGATCAGCCGGGGCATCCGGCAGCTTGCGGCCGAAGCCGCCGAACAAGGCGCGGCCGGCGTCGTGCTCGGCAAGCCATTTCGGCGTGCGAACCCAGCGGTTGCGATAGCTGGCGCGGCCGTTCTCGAGGTGGAAGGCGTGCAGCATGCCGTCGCCGACGAACCAATGCGCGCCGGGCGATTCGAATTGTGGGTTGGGGCCGTTGCGATAGAGCGTGCCGTTCAGTTCCCGCGGCAATTCGCCGATGATCTTGAGGAAAGGCGCATCGGCCTCGAACGGGATCGGTGCGATATTGTTGCGGCGCTCGGCGGTGGCGTCGTTCTGCACGGCATATCCCTCCCTATCTTTACATCGTAAAGATCAGATAGCGCCGATCGCCAGGTCGGTCAAGCGAAATCTTTACACTGTCAATATTGCGTCATATAGCTTGCAAATGGCCAAGACCGACACCAAGAGCGGAACCACGCGAGGCTCGCGCCCCCGCCGAAGCGCGACGCCGATTACTGCATCGCGACCGACGCGCCGCACGGCGAGCGCGAAGACCGAGACGCCATACCATCACGGCGCCTTGCGTGAAGCGCTGCTCCAGGCTGCCGAACGTGTGCTGGAGCGTGACGGGCTCGGCGGCCTGACCTTGCGGGCGGTGGCACGCGAGGCGGGCGTTTCGCACGCTGCGCCCACCCATCATTTCGGCGATCTCACCGGCCTCCTCAGCGAGCTTGCGGCCGTGGGCTTCCGGCAGTTCAACGCAGCGATGACCGCGTCCTGCGATGCCGCCACCACGCCGCTCGAAGCCGCGCTGGCGCGGCCGAAGGCCTATGTCGCCTACGCGCAGGCTCATCCCGGCATGTACGGCATCATGTTCCGCAGCGAACGTCTCGATTATTCGAGGCCCTCTCTGCACGAGGCGGCCGAAGCTTCCTTCGCGGGACTTGCGAATGCGATCGGCATGATGCGGCAGGAGCAGATTAGCGGCGACGCGCTGACGCTGAATCAGGGCGCCGCCATCGCACGCGCCTGGTCGATGGTGCACGGCTTCACCATGCTGCTGCTCGACGGCCGGCTCGAGGATATCCTCGAGCGGCTCCCCGAGGGGACCACGGCCGAACGGCTGCTCGAGGCGATGCTGACCGCGCCCATCACGAGCAAACCGCCCGGACACTGATCCATCAAGGATCAACGCAACCCTTGCCGTGATCAGGCGTTGACGCCGCATGGCAAGAACAGCACGCGCTCCCTGGAAACGCGCCAATCCCCGCAAACGGACAGGGAAGGTTTCCAAGCATCTCAGCCCCGCGCAGAAATCGGCGGCGAAAGCGCGCGCCCGCCGCGCCGGCCGCCGCTATCCCAACCTCGTGGACAACATGCGCATGGCAGCAAAGAAGACCTCCAGGAAGAAGGCCTCGAAGAAAGCTTCGAAATCGAAATCCTCGACAGCAAAGAAGACTTCCGCGAGGAAGACCCGCAAACGCACCGCGAAGAAGGCCAAGTCTCGCAAGCGCAGCGCATCCGCGCGCGAGAAGGATCCGCGCGGCGCCTGACCGCGGCGGGTCGCAAGGCGTTCGCGCGCAAGCAGGGCGCCGATTTGCGGCCCGGCGTCACCAAGAAAGAGTCGGAGATGACGCCGCAGGAGATGCGGCGGAAAGGAAGCTGGGCCGTGCGCTTCTATGGCCGCGCCAAGCTGCCGCCGCTGGTCGATGCAAGGGGGCGTCCGACCCGCCACGCGCTGTCGGCGCATGCCTGGGGCGAGCCGGTTCCGAAGACAGTCGCGGCGGCGCGGCGCATCGCTGCGAAAGGAGAGCGTCTGCTGGCGCGCTACCGGCGAGCCAAGTCGGGAGGCTAGCGCATCGTCGCCAATTCGACGGCGCGGCCGCGCGTGCCGATGATCTTCACCTCGTCCTTGCCGCAAGCGAAGCCGCGGGCGAAATCGTCCGCCGCCTTGCGCGCGAGCTCGTTGGCGGTGGGATTGGCGATGGCATCGACATAGGCGACGTGGCAGACCGGGCCGGGCGGCAGCCGGGTCACGACAAGCATGGCTTTGGTGTTGGGCCGTCCCTGCTTGTCGGGATCGCCGTTGTCGGCAATGTGCCAGCGCTGGATGATCGCGAACGGCTTTGCGCCCACTGCGCGCCATTCGATCGTGGTCTCCGACGAATTGAACGGCGCAAACCAGGCCTTGGCCGCCGGTTCCTCGGCCGCTTGCTTGCGATTGCGGCCGACCGAGACGATCTCGCGGAGATCGTCCTCGGCAACCAGCACCAGGAGGCCGTTCCTGCCCGGACATGTCCTCGTGGTGCTGCCGTCGAGCTCGCTCGCTTTGCCGATCTGGCGGCAATCTTTTGGCGCCGTCGAGGTGTAGGTGCTGCCCACGGATTGGGCGTCGGCGCAGGTCAGGCCGATGCAGGTCATCAGAACGGCAAGACCTATGCTGTTGTGGTTCATCATGAGGCTCCGCGGCAGTGGGAACTTGGTCCCATCAGACGTCTTGATTGTGGGCAAGGTTCAAACCGGAGCGGGATATACCTGACAGCGCCGCGGAATCGTTCTAGAAGAGCGGCTTCGCTTGGGCTTCTCCCGCCTCGTTCGCGTCCTCATTTTCTCGATCATGCCAGCCATCTCGAACAAACCTTATCGTGTCGGCCGCTCCAAGACCGGACTCGGCCTCTTCGCCACCAAGCCGATCAAGAAGGGCACCAGGATCATCCGCTATTTCGGACCGATCCTGGATTCGCGGATTCCAGCGCACGACGAGATCGAGAACAAGTACCTGTTCGAGCTCAACGGGCGCTGGACCATCGACGGGTCGGTGCGCAAGAATCTCGCCCGCTACATCAACCATTCCTGCCGGCCCAACGCCGAGTCCGACGTCCGGCCGCGCGAGCGCAAGGTGTTCATCCGCGCCATCAAGAACATCGAGCCCGGCGACGAGATCAACTACGATTACGGCACCGACTATTTCAAAGCCTATCTGAAGCCGATCGGCTGCAAGTGCGAGTCCTGCGAGAGGAAGCGCAAGAAGCTGCGCGCCGAGGCGCGGGCCGAACGTGCCAAGGTGAAGGCGCGCAGCGAGCGCAAGGCCGAGAAGGCGGGCGCGAAGGGCCTCAAGAACAAGGCGGCCAAGAAGAAGCTCAACGGTCACGCCGTCGGCAAGGCCCGCGCGCGGGCCTAGCCCCCATTCGTGCCCCGGACGCGGCGCAGCGACCCCGGCGATGCGAAGCATCGTCCGGTGCGGTGCGCCGCAGAACCGGGGTCCATTACAAATGGGTCCCGGCTCTGCGCCGCAACGCCGAAGCGTTGCAGCGCGTCCGGGACAAGAGCGGCCTTCACGCCGCCGCCACACTCCCGCTCTTCCGCAATCCCACATATTGCAGCTCGGCGAACACGCCGGTGGCGATCGCCTGCGCCACGACCATGAGCTCGCCGGCGAGGTTCGGCGACACTGCGCCGGAGAGCAGCAGCGCGATGCTGCCGACGGTCCAGGCGGCGTTGCCGACCACGACCAGCAGCACCAGCGCCTTCGCCACCGCGGCGCGCGAAGCGAGCCAGCCGACCAGCGCGGCGTAGCCGATCAGGAACAGGCCGGTCTCGCGCAGCAGCGCCTCGGGCAGGTTGAAGAGCGCAGCGAACGTGCTCGCGCCGAAGGTGAAGCCGAGGGCGGCGACGCCGCTGAAGACGGCATCGGCGAACAGGGCGCGGCGGAGGAAGGTGGATGCAACGATCATGGTAGGTCTCCTTGCTTGGGGTGGGGTGGAGCTCACTGCCGTCCGCGCCACCAGGCGCGGAGCAGGCGGGCGAGACGGTAGGGGCAGAGGCTTCTGCCGACGCCGTGCTCGAAGGCGATGACCTGTGCGACCACGTAATCGCCGGTCGAATGCACCAGCGGCTCGGGCATGTTGAGGCTGCGTGCCAGCATGCGGGTCGCGAGCGCCATGGCCCAGGGAACGAGGTGGTCTGCGATGGTCCGGTAGAGCAGCAGCGCGATCATAGTCATCTCCTGTTGCAACAGAAGATGCGCCGGCCCGCGGGCCAATTCGATTACCTCAGGGGTAAGGCAGGGCGCTATTCAGGGCACTGTGGGACGTTCGACGCAGCTCGCAATTGGCGTGAAATCGCGGTGGTCCGGGCTATGTCGAGGCGCCGAACAGCCGCCGCAATGCCGGCAGCCACTCGCCGGTCATCGTGAATTCGAGTCCGAGTCGGGCTCCGCAGGCGATCGCCAGCAGGGTGATCGGCGCCGAGACGGCGAGGGTCGAGAACGCGGTCAACCCTTGCCCGATCGTGCATCCCATCGACATGACGCCCCCGATGCCCATCAGGAGCGCGCCGGTCATGTGACGCTTCAATTCGCGGGCGTCGTCGCAGGCCTCCCAACGGAAGCCGCGCGCGAGCATCGCCGCGGCGAATGAGCCTGCCACCACGCCTGCGACGGAGCCGATGCCGAAATTCAGACGCGCCCCGGAGAAGGTCGCGATGTAGAGGATGGTGTCGCCGAGCGGCGCGACGAAGCTGAGCGAGGAGACGCGGACGGGATCGAACTCGTCATCGGCAAGCCAGCCGGTCGCGAACCAGCCGAATGCGACCGCGGCGCCGACGGCAAGGCCGGAGGCCAGCAGTCGGGGCGATCGCAGCAGCCTGCCGTCGGCGAGGGCCCAGACGGCGAGCGCCGTGGCGATCGACACGACGAGCAGCGCGCGCATCGCGCCTCCCGCGCCGAGAAGCGAGGTAAGCGTCTGGTCGGTGCCTGCGGAGAGCCGCAGAGACAACGGCTCGATCAGCATCACGCGCAACATGCCCGTGATGCCGCGCATGGTTGCGAGCGCCGAGAGGCCGAGCACGAGGAAGACCACGATGGCGCGCAGATCTCCTCCGCCGACGCGGACCAACGTGCCGAAGCCGCACGTGCCGACCAGCGCCATGCCGATGCCGAACATCAGCCCGCCCAGAATCGCACCGCCAAGCCCGATCGACGGTGTCAGGTAGATCGATCGCGACAGATCGACGATGCCGAATTCGGCCAGCGCCTGGGTCGCCAGCAGCGCCACGGCCGCGGCCAGCGCAAAGGATTTCAGCCGGCGCAAATCCGACCCGAAGAACGCATCCTCGAGCATCGCCAGTGTGCAAAATCGTCCCGCGCGACCCGCGACACCGAGCATGGCGCCGGCTGCAAGCCCGCATGCGAACGCTATGGTCGACGGGTTCAGCATTCCTCCCGGAGATGTTTGTTGTCCTTCCGGTCAGCTTGCGCCGGAGGGTTGCGGAAAGCCAGAGCGGATAATTACCGGCGCCGCCGGCGCACCGGCTCGCAGAACACGTCGTAGACGGCGGTCAATATCTTGCGGACGTCCTCGCTGGCGAGGCTGTAATAGATGGTCTTGCCGTCGCGGCGGGTGGTGACCAGACGGTCGAGCCGCAGCCGCGCGAGCTGCTGGGATACCGTCGATTGCCGCTCGCCGAGGAATTGCTCGAGCTCGGTCACCGACTTCTCGCCCTCGGCGAGGATGCAGAGCAGCAGCAAGCGGGATTCGTGCGACAGCGCCTTGAGCATGTCGCTCGCCTCGCGCGCCTTCTCGATCATCTGCTCGAGTTCGGCGGATCCCTCGATCTCCTTCAGCTTTGGCAACGGCATCGCGTCAAGTTCCTCATGGCATCTCTGGTCACGACCTGTCCGGCATCGATCCCGAACCGGTCAGGATGCGGTTCAGCAGGCCGAAGAAGAAGGTATCCCCCGGATAGCCGCGGATGCGGCCGATCTCCCGGCCCTCTTTTACCACGACGAAGGTCGGCGTGAAGGCACCCGGATCGATTCCGGCGAGATCGGCGGGCAGGGGGCGGCCGAGATCGACGCGGCGCAGCGGTGCGGCCTGGCTTTCCTCGGTCTTGCCGTAGATCGGCGCGATCTCGGAATCAAAGCGCGCACACCAGACGCAGCCGGCCCGCTCGAACATGACCAGCTCGGTCGCGCGGGACCCCGTCGCCGGCAGGGCGAGCGTGATTGCGGCCAGGAGCAATGCCAAGAGAAATGCGACGTGTCGGCTCATCCCGCGCGATGACCTCCGGACTTCGGGCCTCTAGCGGCCTCTGGACTTCCTCGGTTCTTTATATCATTAAATTCGCATACGTAATAGGTGGGAGGCAATGACCTTGGATGTCACGCTTGGGGCGGCCTTTGTCGCTGGCCTATTGTCGTTTCTGTCACCCTGCATCCTGCCGCTGGTCCCGCCGTTCCTGTGCTACATGGCCGGTGTCTCGGTCTCGGATCTCTCCGATGGGCAGCCGGCATTGCGGCCGCGCATCCTCGTTTCTGCATTGGCCTTCGTGGCCGGCTTCTCCCTGGTCTTCGTGGCGCTGGGCTCGACCGCCTCGATTGCGGGGCGCTTCATCTCCGCCCACATCTCGACGCTCGGCATCGTCGCGGGCGCCCTGATCGTCTTGATGGGTCTGCACTTTCTCGGCGTGCTCAGGATTCCGCTGCTGTATCGCAGCGCGACGCTGCAGGTCGAGAACCGGCCTGCCGGTGTTGCGGGCGCCTTCGTCATGGGTCTGGCGTTCGCGTTCGGCTGGACACCTTGTGCAGGTCCTATCCTCGCGGCCGTCCTGTTCATGGCGGGGTCCGAGGACACCACGGCGAGGGGAGCTCTGCTGCTGCTGTCCTATTCGGCAGGGACCGGCATTCCCTTCCTAATCGCTGCCGCTTTCACCGGTCGCTTCGTCGCCGCGCTCGGCCGTGCCCGCCGGCACCTGGCCTTGGTGGAGAAGACGATGGGCGCCTTTCTGGTTGCGACCGGATTGATGTTCCTGACCGGCTTGATGCCAGCCGTCTCGGAATGGCTGCTGCAGCATTTCCCTGCATTGACCAGCATCGGCTGACTATCACGGTTTCAGCCGAAGCGGAAATCGAGCAGCTGCGCGTAAGACTGCAGCTCGATCAGGTAGCGATGGACCAGCGGCCCGTCGCCGGCCATCGCCGCACGGGAGATTTCGGCGCTGCTGGCGATTGCTCCGTCAATCAGCCGACGGAACTCGCTCGTTTCAGCAACGTTCGCCCGGGCCCAATCGTTGCAACGTTGCAGACGGTCGCGCAACGCGCTTGCGCTGGCGATGGTAGCCTCGGCCCGTGCCGGGGCAGGGTGCTCGCCATAGTGCGTGGCCGCAACCCGCAGTCTGTCCATCGCGGGTGCGATCTCGAAGACGCAATCGGCGAGATCGTAGAGGCCGGATCGACGCCTGAGGTCGTGGAACGACCGGCGGAGCAGGAGCAGCTCTCGTCCGGCGGCGACAACGTCACCGTCATCGAGTGCCCGCGCGACCGCACCAAGCTGCTCGCTGCCGCGGCCGAGAAATTCCGTCAGCGCGGCAGGCATATAAGCGGGGCTGGGAGAGGGCGCATTTGTCGCGAGCTGCTTCCAGGCCGCTGTGGCCTCTTCGATCTCCATCTGAGCCAGCGCAATGTTTCCGGTCCGCGCATAGCTCGCGGCGCTGCGCAGATTGGCCCTGATCGGCTGCATCGCCGCTGCGAAATCGTTCACAGGGTCGCCCTCGGCGCCAAGGGCGAGCGCTCCGAAGGCCAGCCACGTCAACAGCACGATGATGCAGCGCAAGATGGGAAATCCTTGTTACATTCGAGTATTCGAATATTATAATGGAGCTGGCTCGACCCGCAATGTTGTCCAAGGTTGAAATTCCCGATGCATCTCCTCAGGCCGACGCGGCGAGATCTTCTGGCTCTGGCTCCGGCAGCCGCGATTGCCGCAAGCTGCCGCGTGGCCGTGGCCGAACCCGCGCTCGGAGACGACGGGCTCTATCACGAGCCCTGGTTTCTGCAGAGCTTTCTCGATCTGCGCGAAGATCTCGACAGCTCTGCCGCCAACGGCAAGCGCCTCGCCATCATGTGGGAGCTGCGCGGCTGTCCCTATTGCCGCGAAACGCATCTGGTGAATTTCGCCGATGCCGGCATTGCGAATTACATCCGCGAGAATTTCGAGGTGCTCCAGCTCAGTCTGATCGGATCCCGCAAGGTGACGGATTTCGACCGTCAGGAGCTGTCCGAGAAGGACCTTGCCCAGAAATACGGGATCAGGTTCACCCCGACGTTCCAGTTCTTTCCGCCTTCGTCCAGCGGCATCGAAAAGCGGGAGCCGATGGCGCGAGAAGTCGCGCGCGCGCCCGGCTATCTGAAGCCGCCGCATTTCCTCGCGATGTTTCGTTTCGTGCGGGAGCGCGCCTATGAGCGCGGCTCGTTCAAAGACTTCCTCGCCACAAGCGGCTAGTCCGACGCCGCGCGCAAATATGTCTTGACGCCGTCAAAGACATGATCATATCATAATAAATGAATGTGATGGATCGTCAGATCCGTCATGAACGAGGCGGGCGTCACCTCGCCATCCCTGGGGTAGGAAACATGCGGCGCTCGCTTGCGGCTGCGTTTGCTTGGTGTCTCACGATCGGAAGCGCCTGTGCGCAGGAGCCGATCAAGCTCGACGTCGTCGATGATTCTCTGCCGAAATCCCTGACCGGCGCGCCCGGCGACGCCGCCGCCGGCAAGAAGGTGTTCCTGACGCGCACGCTCGGCAATTGCCTGGCCTGCCATCAGGTCACCAGCCTGAAATCCCAGGAATTCCATGGCGAGTTCGGCCCGTCGCTCGACGGTGTCGCCGGCCGCTATAGCGAGGCGCAATTGCGCCTCATCATCGCCGACCCCAAGCGCATCTTCACCGGCACGGTCATGCCCGCGTTCTTCAAGAACGATGGGCTCAGCCGGGTGCGCCCGGAATTCGTCGGCAAGTCCATTCTGACGGCCGCGCAGGTCGAGGACGTCATCGCTTTTCTCAAGACGCTGAACTGACGGCGAGGAGGATCAGGAATGAAAGCCATCAATCGACGGCAGGCATTTGCACTCGGGGGCGGCTTCGTCATGCTGACCCTGATGCCCATGGCAGCCGATGCCGAGGTCTCGAACGACGCGGCGAAGTGGATCGAGAAGTTCACCGGCGGCAAGCAGCCGGCCAAGGGCAAGATTTCGCTCGATCTGCCGGAAATCGCGGAGAATGGCAACACCGTGCCGCTGTCGATCAACATCGACAGCCCGATGACCGCGGACTCCCACGTCAAGGACGTTCTGATCATCGCGGACGGCAACCCGAACGCGGGCGTGGCGACGCTGTCCTTCACGCCGCTGTCGGGCAAGGCGGAAGCCTCGATCCGGATCCGGCTCGCGTCCACGCAGAACGTGGTTGCGATCGCTAAGATGAGCGACGGTTCGCTGTTCACGGAGCAGAAGACCGTCAAGGTCACCATCGGCGGCTGCGGCGGCTAAGGGCTTAGGAGAAGACAGATGGCAGAAAAGCCGCGCATCAAGCTTCCGAAGGAAGCCGCCAAGGGCGAGGTCATCCAGATCAAGACCCTGGTTTCGCACGTGATGGAATCGGGCCAGCGCAAGGATGCGCAGGGCAAGCCCATTCCGCGCAAGATCATCAACAAGTTCGCCTGCGAGTTCAACGGCAAGCCGGTGTTCGGCTGCGTGCTGGAGCCGGCGATCTCGGCCAACCCCTACATCCAGTTCGACGCCAGGATCGACGAGGCCGGCACGTTCAAGTTCTCCTGGACGGACGACGACGGCACGGTGATCACGGCCGAAGAGAAGATCGCGCTCAAGGCATGATGCGCATCGCGCATTGAGGGAGGCTCGAATGGCGCCACGATACACAGGGTTGGCCGCTGCGATCGTGGCCGCTGCATCGGTTGCGACGCTCGCATCCGCGGAGGAGGCCGAGCGCAAGGGCATCGCGGCGCCGCCCGACCACGTCTTCAAGACCATCATTTCCGGCTACGAGTTCCGCAGCAAGGAGACCCGTGCGCTGCAGGACGACGATCTGGAAAATCCGGGATTCCTCGCCGTGGAGCGCGCCGCGGAGGCTTGGAAGAAGGTCGAGGGCAGCGAGGGCAAGTCGTGCATGAGCTGCCATGGCGAGGCCGCGACCAGCATGAAGGGCGTCGGCGCCGCCATGCCGAAATGGGACGACAAGCTCAAGAAGCCGGTCAATCTCGAGCAGCGCATCAACATCTGCCGCAGCGAGCAGATGAAGGCGGAACCCTGGAAATTCAAATCCCGGGAGCTGACTGACATGACCGCCTTCGTGCGCTACCAATCGCACGGCATGAAGGTCGCGGTGAAGACCGACGGGCCGATGTCGCCCTGGTTCGAGCGCGGCAAGCAGATCTATTACACGCGCTACGGCCAGCTCGATCTGGCCTGCGAATCCTGCCACGAGCGCAACAACGGCAAGTTCATGCGCGCCGATTTCCTGAGCCAGGGCCAGACCAACGGCTTTCCGACCTATCGGCTGCGCGACCAGCGCCTGGTGCCGCTGCATGAGCGTTTCGAAGGCTGCATGTTCGACGTGCGCGCCGAGCCGTTCAAGCCGCTCTCGGACGAGTTCTTGGCGCTCGAGCTCTATGTGGCCTGGCGCGGCATCGGGTTGCCGGTCGAGACGCCGTCGGTGCGCAACTGAAACGATGAGCTTGCAGGAGTCTTGCGCATGATCTCTCGCCGCGAGTTCATTCAGGTCGCCGCGGCAACGGCGGCCCTCTCGAGCGGTGTCGGCTCCGGCCTGACCCGGGCGGTCGCCCAGCAGCGCCTGACCGAGAAGGAATTGCTGGCATTCGAGCCGCTCGGCAACGTCACGCTGGTGCACGTGACCGATATCCACGGTCAGCTGATGCCGCTCTATTTCCGCGAGCCCTCGACCAATCTCGGAGTGGGCGAGGCCAAGGGCCTTCCGCCACACGTCACCGGCAAGGAGTTCTTGACGCGGTTCGGGATCGCGCCCGGCTCGTCGGCGGCCTACGCCCTGACGTCGGAGGATTTCGAGGCGCTGGCCAAGAGCTATGGCCGGATCGGCGGTCTCGATCGCGCCGCGACCGTGATCAAGTCGATCCGCGCCGAGCGCGGCGACAAGGTCGCGCTGCTCGACGGCGGCGACACCTGGCAGGGCTCGTGGTCGTCGCTGAAGACGCGCGGCCAGGACATGATCGACTGCATGGCTCTGCTGAAACCGGACGCCATGACCGGTCATTGGGAGTTCACCTACGGGACCGAGCGGGTCAAGCAGGCCATCGAAGGCCTCGGCTTCCCATTCCTCGGCCTCAATATCCGCGACACCGAATGGAACGAGGCGGCGTTCGAGGCCTCGACCATGATCGAGCGCGGCGGCGTCAAGATCGCGATGCTGGGCCAGGCCTTCCCCTATACACCGGTCGCCAATCCGCGCTGGATGATTCCGACCTGGTCGTTCGGCGTGCGCGAGGAGGACGTGCAGGCGCAGGTCGACAAGGCGCGCAAGGGCGGCGCGCAGCTCGTCGTGCTGCTCTCCCACAACGGCTTCGACGTCGACCGCAAGCTCGCGAGCCGCGTCAAGGGCCTAGACGTCATCCTGACCGGACATACCCATGACGCGCTGCCCGAGGCCGTCAAGGTCGGCAAGACCCTGCTGATCGCGTCGGGCTCGTCCGGAAAGTTCGTCTCGCGGCTCGATCTCGACGTCCGCGACGGCGAGGTGAAAGCTTACAGGTATAAGCTCATTCCGCTGTTCTCCGACGTGATCGCGGCGGACGCCGAGATGGCGGCCAAGATTGCCGAGGTGCGCAAGCCGTTCGCGTCCGATCTCGCCAAGGTGCTCGGCAGGACCGACTCGCTGCTCTACCGGCGCGGAAATTTCAACGGCACGTTCGACGATTTGATCTGCCAGGCGCTGCTGCAGGAGCGCGACGCCGAGATCGCGCTGTCGCCCGGCTTCCGCTGGGGCACCAGCGTGCTGCCGGGGCAGGACATCACCTTCGAGGACGTCACCAACGCGACCGCGATCACCTATCCTGCGGTCTACCGCATGGGCATGACCGGCGCGCGGCTGAAGGAGATCATCGAGGACGTCGCCGACAATCTGTTCAACATCGATCCCTACTACCAGCAGGGCGGCGACATGGTGCGGATCGGCGGACTGTCCTACGCGATAGACGTCACCAAGCCGCAGGGGCAACGCATCTCGGACATGCAGATGGCCAAGACCGGCGCGCCGATCGATCCCGCCAGGGAATACCAGGTTGCGGGCTGGGCCAGCGTCAACGAAGGAACCGAGGGTCCGCCGATCTGGGACGTCGTCGCGAACTACCTGACGCGACAGAAAACCGTTCGGCTCGAACCCAACCGGGCCGTCAAAGTTACCGGAGCGTGAGAAGCGATGTCGAAGATGGACAGTTCCCGCCAATCCCGACGCAACTTCCTGGCCGCTGGGGCCGGTGTTGCCGCATCGGTGCTCGCCAAGCCCGCTCTTGCGGGCGGCGGCAATCCCGCCAATCAGCCGCCCAACGTGCCGGAATGGACCAGGTCGCTCGGCGAGGGCGTCGCCGTGCGTCCGTATGGCAAGCCGTCGAAATTCGAGAAGGACGTGGTGCGGCGCGACGTCGAATGGCTGACCGCCTCGCGCGAATCCTCGGTGAGCTTCACGCCGCTGCACGAGCTCGAAGGCATCATCACCCCGAACGGGCTCTGCTTCGAGCGGCATCACGGCGGTATTGCCGAGGTCGATCCGGCTGATCATCGCCTGATGATCCACGGGCTCGTGGAGCGTCCGTTGATCCTCACGCTGGAGGAGCTGAAGCGCTACCCGCGCGTCAACCGCATCCACTTCATGGAATGCGCGGCGAATTCGGGCATGGAATGGCGCGGCGCCCAGCTCAACGGCTGCCAGTTCACCCACGGCATGATCCACTGCGTGCAGTACACCGGCGTGTCGCTGCGCACGCTGCTGGAGGAAGCCGGCGTCAAGACCAACGGAAAGTGGCTGCTGGTCGAGGGCGCCGATGCCGCCGCGATGGATCGCAGCCTGCCGATCGAGAAGGCCCTCGACGACTGCATCATCGCCTACAAGATGAACGGCGAGGCGCTCTATCCCGAGCAGGGCTATCCGATGCGCCTCGTGGTGCCGGGCTGGCAGGGCAATCTCTGGGTCAAGTGGCTGCGCCGCATCAAGGTCGGTGACCAACCCTGGCACACCCGCGAGGAGACGTCCAAATACACGGACCTCATGCCGAACGGCAAGGCGCGCCGCTTCACCTGGTCGATGGACGCCAAGTCCGTGATCACGAGCCCGAGCCCGCAGGCGCCGATCCGGCACGGCAAGGGCTTCACCATCGTCTCCGGCCTCGCCTGGAGCGGCAACGGCAAGGTCAAGCGCGTGGATGTCTCGCTCGACGGCGGCCGCAATTGGTGGCCGGCGCGGCTCGACGGGCCGGTGCTCGACAAGGCGTTGACGCGCTTTTACTACGAATTCGACTGGAACGGCGATCCGTTGCTGCTGCAATCGCGCGTGCAGGACGAAACCGGATACGTGCAGCCGAGCAAGGCCGAGCTGCGCAAGATCCGCGGCGTCAACTCCATCTATCACAACAATGGCATCCAGACCTGGCATGTGCAGGCCAATGGTGAGGTCGAGAATGTCGAAGTCGCTTAAGCTCATGACAGCCGCGCTGCTCGCCTGCGCGCTCGGCGCGCCGGCGCTCGCGCAGCAGAAGGCGGACGCCAAGGGCGGGCCGCGCTATCACATCGGCCGCGCGCCGACCGCAGACGAGATCCGCGGCTGGGACATCGACGTGCGGCCCGACGGCCAGGGCCTGCCAGAAGGCAAGGGCACAGCCGCCCAGGGCGAGAAGCTGTTCATGGACAATTGCGCGAGCTGCCACGGCGAGTTCGGCGAGGGCAGCGGCCGCTGGCCTGTGCTGGCCGGCGGCAAGGGCTCGCTCACGAGCGACAATCCGGTCAAGACGGTGGGCTCGTACTGGCCCTACGCCTCCACCGTGTTCGACTACGTCAGGCACGCCATGCCCTATGGCAACACGGGGTCGCTGTCCGTCGACGAATATTATGCGCTGGTCGCCTACGTCCTCTATCTGAACGACGTGGTCACCGATCAGAATCTCGAGCTGAACAAGAAGACCCTTGCCACGATCAAGATGCCGAACGAGCAGGGCTTCGTGATGGACGATCGCGCCAGCAGCGAGAAGGCGTTCTGGCAGAAGGATCCCTGCATGAAGAACTGCATCGCTCCGGTGAAGATCACCGGGCGCGCTGCCGCCATCGACGTGACGCCCGAGGACGGCAAGGACAAGAAGTCGCGGGGCGTGGAGTGAGACACGGCCGGGCGAGCCGCCGCACGCTGCTGCATGCGGCTCTCGCTGTCGGCTCGCTCATCGCAATCTTTCCGGCCGCGGCCGAGGCCGCTGAGCCTCACAGGCTCGCGCTGCAGATCAGCGACGACGACCCGGTCAAGATGCGCGCCGTCCTCGATGTCGCCGCCAACGTCTCCCGGCATTATTCCGGACAGGGCGAGGACGTCGAGATTGCAGTGGTCGCCTTCAATGGCGGTCTCGACATGCTGCTCGAGGATCGTTCGCCGGTGAGGGAGCGCCTGGTGAATTTCCTGAAATCGATGCCCAATGTGAGCTTCATCGCCTGCGGCAACACGCTGGAGACGCTGGCGGCGAAGGAGGGCAGGCGGCCTCCGCTGCTCGAAGGCATCAGCGTCGCCCAGGTCGGGGTTGCCGCGCTGATGGATCTTGCCGAAAAAAACTGGACGATTGTCCGGCCGTAGGGAGATAGCCGACGATGCGATGGTTGATGGGACTGGCTATCGTGCTTGTATTCGCGGGGCCCGCAGGTGCGGCCGAGCAGGAGCTCGAACTGTTGGTCGAGGGCCGCACGACGCTCGCGACACTGCGCACGCCAGCCTCGATGGGGCCGGACACACCGCTCGTCGTGATGACCCACGGCACGCTTGCGCACAAGGACATGGAGGTCGTTCAAGGTATTGCCAAGGCGCTGGAGCAGCGCGGCATCGCCTCGCTCGCGCATACGCTGTCGCTGGGAGCCGATCGCCGCAAGGGCATGTATGATTGCGCGGTGCGACATGACTATGTCGCCGAGGATGCGATCGCCGAGATCGGTGCCTGGGTTGCGCGAGCGAAAGGCGTGTCCCGGCTCGTCTTCGCGTTCGGCCATTCGCGCGGCGGCAACCAGGTCGCGCGCTATCTCGCAGCAAGCGAGACGCCAGTGGCGGGTGCGGTGCTGCTGGCGCCCGTGACCGCAAAGGCGGAGGCCGATTTGCGCGCCGCCTACGCGAAGACCTATGGCAAGCCGCTCGAGCCGTTGCTGGAGGGGGCGACGAAGGCGGTCGCGGCCGGGCGCGGCGGGGAGTGGCTGGACGTGCCCGGCTTCATCTATTGCCGCAACGCCGTGGTCACCGCGCGGGCCTTCGCGTCTTTCTATGCCGCCGATGCCGGCCAGGACACGGCCGCCCTCGTGGCCCGCGCGAAGCTGCCGGTGCTGGTGTTCGCCGCGACCAAGGACACGGTCGTGCCTGATGTGGCCGCGTCCTTCGCGCCGCTGGCCGCTTCGAGCGGCGGCAGGGTTCAGCTCGACACAATCGAGGATGCCGATCACTTCTTTCGCGATCTGTTTGCGGAAGACGTCGCCGACCGCATCGCCGAGTTCATCAAGCAGACACGATAGGAGGGACGCCATGCAGCGTCGATCCATGCTTCGCGCCGGCCTTGCCGGACTATTCGGCGTCTTCGCGGTGCGCCAGGCGTCCGCGGCGACGGAAACGCCCGCGCGGCAGCGCGTGGCCTATCATCTCGCGGATGCCGATCGTGTCGTCTTCGTTCTGGGCAATCTCCAGAACCATGTCGACGGCGTCGGTGGGCCCGGCAAGGCCGACATCAGGCTGGTCGTGCATGGGCCGGCCCTGCGGGCCTTCCACGCGCTTGCGGCCCAGGATCACACCGTTGCGATGATGACGAAGCTCGTCGCTGCCGGCGTCGGCTTCGACGCTTGCGCCAACACGATGAAGGCGCAGGGCGTCAAGCTGGACGACCTCACGCCCGGCTTCGTTGTCGCCGAGAAAGGCGGCGTGGTGCGGCTCGTCGAGCTGCAACAGCAGGGATTTGCCTATCTGCGTCCCTGAGCGGGCGTAGGCCGCGCCCTGGGCTTGATCTCGCTCATACAGCGCGGCCGCGCCTGGCGATAGATTGGCAAGTTCAGGGCATACCGAGGCGGCCGTGCTGACGACACTCATCGATCTCATGGGAGAAGACCGGCTGTCATGGCTGGGCGGCCTCCTGGTCGGCGGTCTCTTTGGATTCTTCGCCCAGCGCAGCCGCTTCTGCCTGCGCGCGGCCGCCGTCGAATTCTCCCGTGGCGAGGGTGGACCGCGCCTTGCGGTGTGGCTGTTGACCTTTGCTGCGGCGCTGCTGGGCACGCAAGTGCTGGTCGCGCTCGGCTGGCTCGACGTCTCCGAAGCGCGCCAGCTCGCGCAGCAGGGCAGCATCTCCGGTGCGCTGGCCGGCGGGGTGATGTTCGGCTGCGGCATGATCCTGGCTCGCGGCTGCGCCAGCCGGCTGCTCGTGCTCTCGGCCAACGGCAATCTCAGGGCGCTGCTGTCGGGATTGGTGTTCGCGGTCGCCGCTCAGGCCTCCTATCGCGGCTTGCTGTCGCCTGCGCGCGAGTGGGTGACCAATCTGTGGCTGGTCGACGGCGGCCCGTCGCGCGACATCATGGCGATGTTCGGCGCCGGCACGCCCGAGAAGCTCGCTTTCGGCGGCGTGTGGCTGATTGCGGGGCTGTCCTTTGCCTTTCGCAGCCGGCTGCCGCGCCAGCTGATCCTTTCCGCGCTCGCAGCCGGAGCGGCTGTGGTCGCCGGCTGGCTCTTCACCTACCAGCTGTCGCAGGCCTCGTTCGCGCCGGTGACGTTGAAGAGCCTCACCTTCAGCGGACCGTCGGCCGAACTGCTGATGCTGGTCCTGAACAGCTCGCAGCTGCGGCTCGGCTTCGACCTCGGCATCATTCCGGGCGTGTTCCTCGGCTCATTTGTGGCGGCAGCCCATGCGGGTGAGCTGAAGCTGGAAGGATTCTCGGACGGGCTCGGCATGCGCCGTTACCTGCTCGGCGCGGTGCTGATGGGATTCGGCGCCATGCTTGCCGGCGGCTGCGCGGTCGGCGCCGGCGTGACCGGCGCCTCGGTCTTCGCGCTCACCGCCTGGCTCGTGCTCGGCGGCATGTGGCTGGGGGCGGGTCTCACGGATTTGATCGTCGACCGCGCCGGCATGCCGCAAGCCCAACCGGCGACGGGCTCGCCGGCGCCGGGCACCTGAATTACTGTATAGGGGATGGGCGCGTCCGAGTTACAAGGGGACGGAATCATGACCTCGCAGGTAATGGAAGGGCCGTCACCTGCATGCTAGATTTTCGGTCATGAACGCACATGCATCCACGGCACGTACCGAGCGCAGCCAACCAGTCCATATCGGCGATCATTTGCGCGAATGGCGGCAGCGCCGCCGCATGAGCCAGCTCGATCTCGCGGGCGAGGCCGAAATCTCGGCGCGTCACCTGAGCTTCGTCGAGACCGGCCGCGCGGCGCCCTCGCGCGACATGGTGCTGAGGCTCGCCGAACGCCTCGACGTGCCCTTGCGCGAACGCAACGTGCTGCTGGTCGCGGCCGGCTATGCGCCGGCCTTCCAGCAGCGGCCCCTGGAGGATCCTGCCTTGAAATCAGCCCGCCAGGCGATCGATCTCGTGCTCAAAGCCCATGAGCCCAATCCGGCGCTGGCCGTGGACCGGCACTGGAACCTGGTGTCGGCCAACCGCATGGTGGCGCCGCTGCTCGACGGCATTCCCCAGCGGCTGCTCGGCCAGCCCTTGAACGTGCTGCGGCTCGCCTTCCATCCCGAGGCGCTGGCACCGCGCACGGTCAATCTCGCGGAATGGTGCGGGCACCTCCTGGAGCGGCTGCACCGGCAATGCGAGGCGACGGCCGATCCTGAATTGATCAAGCTCTACAGCGACCTCAAGAGCTATCCGATCCCGGCGCGCGCGGGGCCGCTGTCGAGCGACAATGTCGCGATCCCCTTCAAGCTGCGTCACCAGGGCGAAATCCTGAGCTTCTTCTCCACCACCATGGTGTTCGGCACGCCGGTCGACATCACGCTGTCGGAGCTGGCGCTGGAAACCTTCTTCCCGGCGGACGAGCGCACCGGCCAACGGCTGAAGCAGATGGCGGCCGGGCTGTCATAGCGGCGTTTACAGATGGTAGCCGCCCTGGCCGCGAGTATCCCGGCGGGCCGGAGCCATCACGATAACCGCAGAGGTGCAGTCCCGAGCCATGCGGGACGGGTGCCTTGCGCCGTCTCCGGTTCGGCTTATCTTCCGGCGAACCCGTGACCCGCCCGAAGGAGGCGCCTGACATGAGCACGCTGAAACCGCTCCAGATCGACGTCGTCTCCGACGTGGTGTGCCCCTGGTGCTATATCGGCAAGCACCGGATCGAGAGCGCGCTGGCGCTGGTGCCCGACGTCCCGGTCAAGCTCAATTTCCGCCCGTTCTTCCTCAATCCATGGGTGCCGCGCGAGGGCATCAGCCGCGAGGCCTATCTCACCCAGAAGTTCGGCTCGGTCGAAGCCTACAAGGGCATTGCCGGGCGCGTCGTTGCGGCCGCAAGCGAGGAGGGCCTCGTCTACAAGCCCGAGCTGGTCGCGCGTCAACCCAACACCACCGACTGCCATCGTCTCATCCTGTGGGCGGAAGCGATCGGCAAGGCGCCCGAGATGAAGCAGCGCCTGATGGAGCTGTATTTCCGCGACGGCGGCGATCTCACCGATGTGAACGTGCTGGTGCAGGCGGCCGCCGATGTCGGCCTCGATGCCGAGGACGTGCGCAGGCGTCTCGCCACCGACGAGGACGTCGCGCGCGTCTCGGCGGACGCCCAGGAGGCCGCCGAGAAGGGCATCTCCGGCGTGCCAACCTATGTCTTCGCGCAGAAATACGCGGTCTCCGGCGCGCAGGATCCGAAGCTACTCGCCCGCGCCATCCGCCAGGTCTCGGCGGAGATCAACGCGGAGGCGGCGGAGTAGCGCTCGCTTATTTGCGGAGGCGGCGAACCAGGCGTCGCGCGGTCTCGTGCGCGGTGATGAGGCCGACCAGTACTCCGTGAATGAGCGCCACGACCGGATCGTGCCGCCGCAGCGGGATCAGCACGTCGCCGACCGCAAAGCGTCCCCGCCAGATCGGGTTGATCATGGGGTGGTCGGCGCTCGCGGTCGAATCGGCGCTGGCGATGGCGGCATCGGCGCAGAGATGGCGGGTGAGCTCGAGCGTGAGCTGCACGCCCGGCGAATATCTGGCAAAGCGCTCGTCGATGCCGAGCTTGAAGAAGAAGGCGCGATCCTGGTGGCGCAGCACGATGCCGGCCGCGACCGGCATCGTGCCGGCGCGAAGCGTGATGATCTCGCACTGCGCGGTCTCCGCCAGCGCCGGGACGGCGCGGCGAATGAAGGCCGCATCGCCGGCATGCTGGACCAGCGCGGTACCGCGCTCGCCTTTCCAGCCGCTGGCTTCCAGCTGCAGGAACGTTTCGAGCGCCGGCCCGATCTCGTCGGGCCGGCGCGCGATCTCGAACGTAACGGGGCCGTGCTCTTCGAGCCGATGGCGCAGGCGGCGCAGCTCCTTGAGCTTCTTCGCTCCGAGCGCGTCGCGCAACAGCGTTTCGTCGTCTTGCGTCGCATCGAGGCTGGCGCGGAGATAGGAGGACAGCAACCGCGGCTTCAGGCCGTCGCGGCTCAAGGCCTGCTCGAGCGCCTTCATCGCGGCACCGTCGAGCGCGACGTCGTTCAGCACGAGCGCGTGCGCACCGGCCTTGCGCGCCTGCTGCAACAGCCGCGTGGCTGCCGCGATCGGAGCGTCGCGATCGATCAGCGGGCTGCACAACGTGCCGTAGGGATGCGCGCTCACCAGCGCGGGCAGGGGGATTCTCCAGGCTCGCCACAGCGAGATCACGGGCATCAGGCCGATCAGCCGCGTCGAAGAGCCGTCGAATGCAGGCAATGCCGAAGCGTCCATGCGGCCGCGCGCGGTGGCGCTGACGGCGAGCTCCCAGGCGGGCAGGTAATATCCGTTCGGCTCGATCGCCCGCTGCGCGAGTGCGCGCCATTGACCGGCGTCGATCGCAACGAGCGGGACGCGCGCCGCCATGGCATCCTGTGTGGATGCCGGATGAATCGCCGCCTGCTGCGCGATGTCGATCACGTCCCCTCGTCCCGTTCACGCGGGCAAGTGCCGCGTCACGGGGCCATGCTTAGCGCAAAGATTGGAAAATACCGTTGGCGCGCCGTTTCAATTCGAGCGGTAATGTTAACGTCTCGTTGAGCATCCGTTGCCGGATGCTCAACGAAGTCCCTACTTGTCGCCCGGCAAGAAATGGTCGCGGGCGCTTGCCCGGCCGCCGCCGGCGGTATCGGTGATGGTGACCTCGAGATCGCGCGAGGACTTCGGCAGATCGGCGGGCCCCACCTGCACCGACAGCCGGACCTCGCGGGTCTGGTCCTGCCCGACCTCGACGACGGGCTTGGCGCCGGGCGCGGCCTCGATGCCGGCAACGCGAATGGTGGCGCCGGGCAGCCCGGAGACCTCGATCGCAAACGATCGCTGTGCGCCCTTGTTGAGAATGCGCACGGTGTAGTCGTTGCGGACCCCGCCATCCGACAGCTGGACGAACAGCGGATTGCGCTCGTGCAGCACGTTGACGTCCATGGTCGCGCGCGTGGCGAGCGCGTACAGCATGATGCTGCCGACAATGGCGATCGCTGCGGTGTAGATCACCGTGCGCGGACGGACGATGCGATAGATCGGCGGCTTGCCCTCGCGCCGGCGCTGCATGTTGATGTCGGTGTCGTAGCCGATCAGCCCTTGCGGACGTCCGATCTCGCGCATGACGTTGTCGCAGGCGTCGATGCACAGGCCGCACTGGATGCAGCCGAGCTGGATGCCGTGTCGGATGTCGACGCCGGTCGGGCAGACGTTGATGCACTGGTGGCAGTCGACGCAGTCGCCGGCGAGGCCACCCTGCGCACGGGCAGATTCCGCCTTCTTCACCGACATGCGCGGCTCGCCGCGGTCGCGACGATAGGTGACGTTGAGTGCCCATTCGTCGGTCAAGGCCGCCTGGATGCGCGGCCACGGGCACATGTAGATGCACATCTGCTCTCGGGCATGGCCGGCGAAGACGTAGGTCGTCGCAGTCAGAATACCGATCCAGAGATAGGCGATGAACGGGGCCTGGAAGGTCGCGAGATCCTTCACCAGCGTCGGCGCATCGTCGAAATAGAGCACCCAGGCGCCGCCGGTCCACCAGGCGATCATGATCCAGAGGAAATGCTTCAGCGCGACCTTTCGGATGTGGTCGAACGTCCAGTAGTGCTTGTCGCCCTGCATGCGCTCGCGGCGGTCGCCCTCGACCCAGCGCTCGACGGCGTAGAACAGGTCGGTCCACACCGTCTGCGGGCAGAGATAGCCGCACCACAGCCGTCCCGCGACCGCGTTCATCAGGAAAAGCATCATCGCGGCGAGGATGAGCAGGCCGGTGAAATAATACACCTCCTGCGGCCATAGCTCGATGAAGAAGAAATAGAAGCGGCGATGCGGCAGATCGATCAGCACGGCCTGATCGGGCAGCCCGGGGCCTCTATTCCAGCGCACGAACGGCAGGAGATAGTAGACCCCGAGCGTAACGCAGAGGATCGCCCATTTGATGCGGCGGAACGGCCCATGGACCGACTGCGGATAGACCTTTCTTCGCTTCTCGTAGAGAGGTCCCTCGATGAAGGTGTCGTCGGTCATGGCAAATTCCCCCGCATTACAGGCTGCGTCCGCACGTTCAGGAGAACGCGCAGCCGCTGCTCAGGCCCAGCTTCTTGAACACGATGGCTGCGGGGCAGAAGCCCGTGAACGAGGCCTGCAGCATGTTGAGCCCGGCGAAGGCCGTCAGCAGGTACCAATAGGCATTCACATAGGTGCCCAGTGCGAGACCGAGCAGGACGACGAACCCCGCAAACGCGAGGACGGCTTTATCGACATTCATGGCAGGCTCCTTTTTGATCTTGCGACGTTACGAACGGGTCAAGTTGGCTTCGGTCCAGGCGACGATGCTGCGCGCATCCATCGCGCCGGAATGACGGGCGATCTCCCGGCCGCCGCGCATCAGCAGCAGCGTCGGAATGCCGCTGATGTTGAGCTGCGACGACAGAGCGGGTGCGTCGTCCGAATTCAGCTTCAACAGCCGCACGCCGGGCTCGAGCTGTTGCGCCGCGCGTGCGAACATCGGGGCCATGGCGCGGCAGGGTCCGCACCATGGTGCCCAGACGTCGACGAGCACGGGAATGTCGTTGCTGGCGACATGACGGCCGAAGGCGGCTTCGTCCACCTCGATCGGTTGGCCGGTGAACATCGGCTGGTGACAGGCGCCGCAGCGCGCACCTTCCGGAGCGCGCTCGGCGGGCAGGCGGTTGGTGCGCCCGCAATGTCCGCAGACGATCTGGCGTGTCGTGCTCATGTGCCGGTTCGGACCTCCTTGATCTTGGCGATGTTCAGCCGGTCGAGCAGGAAGCGCTCGTAGAACGGCTCACTCTCGCCGCGCCGCATCTTGCGCAGGAAGTACTTCTCGAAGGCGACCTTGGCGAAGTGCACCCATTCGCCCTTTGAGGACCAATTGACGTTGCGCGGCGGAATCTGCGGCTGCGCGAGGAAGGCGACGCCGGAATCGCCGAAATCGGCGAGGCAGATCGCGTTCCAGGTTGGCTGCGCCGTCGGCACCTTGCCACGGAGCAGGGCACCGATGTTGATCGCGGTCGCCGTCACCATGGATTCGATCATGAAGCCGGTCTTGGGCACGCCGACCGGCACCGGTGTCGCGCCGAGCGGCGCGATCGCCACGCAGACGCCGACTGCAAAGATGTTGGGGAAGGCCGGGTTCTGCTGGTGCTTGTCGACGATGACGAAGCCGCGCGGATTGGTCAGCTTCTCTATGCCGCGCACCGCCTCGACGCCGCGAAAGGCGGGCAACATCATCGAATAGGCGAATGGCAGCTCATGAGCCTTGCGGGACGTGCCGTCGTCGGCAAACTCCTCCACCGACATCAAGCCAGGAGCGACATTGTCGATGCGGGCATTGGTGATCCACTTGATGTGCTTCTCGCGCATCTCGCGTTCCAGCAGGCCCTTGGTATCGCCGACGCCGTCGAGACCGAGATGGCCGATATAGGGCTCCGAGGTGACGAACGTCATCGGCACCCGGTCACGCAGCTTCCGCCGGCGCAATTCCGTTTCCAGGATGAACAGGAACTCGTAGGCCGGCCCGAAGCAGGAGGCGCCCTGAACCGCCCCGATCACGACCGGACCGGGATTGGCTGCGAGCTTCTCCAACGCGTCACGGGCATGTGCGGCGTGATCGACGTGGCAGATCGACTGGGTATGGCCCTGCGGCCCGAGACCCGGAATCTCGTCGAAGGCGAGTTCGGGGCCGGTCGCGACGACCAGATAATCATAGTCGATCAACGTGCCGTCACCGAGTTCGACCCGGTTCTCCCCGGGGTGGACGCGCTTTGCGCCCTGCGTAAGCAGCCGCACGCCCTTGCGTTTCATGACATCAGCGAGATCGATCTCGATCTCTTCGCGCTTGCGCCAGCCGACGGCCACCCAGGGATTCGAGGGTACGAAATGATAGACCGCGCCTTGCGAGATGACGCTGACGCGGTCCTCCTTTCGCAACTGGGGCAGCAATTCATAGGCCATTAGCGTTCCGCTCAGACCGGCTCCGATTACGACAACTTCCGCCATGGGTACCTCCGTTGGACCAAGCCGCTCCGCCGGTTCAGTTCCGGCCGTCATGCAGCGCTTGACTATATATTCGTATTTTTGTATATACGCAAGTATGAAAATAGATGCCGAAGTCATGGAGCGGGCGGCGGATCAGGCGAGTGTGCTGCTCAAGGCGCTCTCGAACCGTCACCGTCTGCTCATCATCTGCCAGTTGATCGACGGCGAGCGGTCGGTCGGCGAGCTGGCCGAATTCCTCAGCTTGCGCGACTCCACGGTCTCCCAGCATCTTGCGCTCCTTCGCAAGGATGGCCTGGTCGCATCCAGGCGCGACGCGCAGACGATCTATTATTCGATCGCCAGCGAGCCAGCGCGTGAGGTGTTGAAGACGCTCTACCAAGCGTTCTGCGCACCGAAGTCCGCCAGGAGCAGACCTACGAGAGTTCGGGGAAGGGCGCCTTGACCAGGATCAACACGCTTCTCTCCCATGCAGATGAAATGAGCTGCGCCGCGGCGTGGTGATGCTTTGGTCGTGACACGGAAAAATCCCATGCGATGTATGGCGAAGTATTTTGGCCTGTTGGCTGCTTTCGCGGCGACAGGCTTGTCTGCAACAACGGCGACGGCAGCCGAAACACTCGTGGTCGCGCGACAGTCGATCGCGGACGAGAAGGCGGTATTCGCCACGGTCGAAAGCACCAGCGTGGTTCCCGCGCGCGGACGCATCGGCGGCACGGTGGCTCAGCTCAAGGTCAGGGAAGGGGATCGCGTTACCGCCGGCCAGGCGATCGCGGCCATCGGTGACGAGAAGCTTGTGCTGCAAATGAAATCGCTCGATGCCCAGATCGAGGCGCTGCAGGCGCAGGCCAACCAGGCACAACTCGATTTCACCCGAACCGAGGGGTTGGTCGAGCGCGGTATCCTGCCGCGGATCAAGCTGGACGAGCAGCGCACCGCGCTCAACGTCGCCGAGAACGGGCTGCGGGCCAAGACCGCCGAACGTGCCGTCATCAACGAGCAGCTCAACCAGGGACAGGTGCTCGCGCCGGCGGATGGGCGTGTGTTGAAACGGCTGATCACCGTGGGATCCGTCGTGCTCGCGGGCGATCCCATCGTCACCGTCGCCCAGCAGAATTTCAAGCTGCGGCTGCGCGTGCCGGAGCGCCACGCGCGCTTCCTCAAGGCCGGCGACAAGGTTCGCGTCGATGGCGCGGAGCTGGCGGGAGAGGCCTCGAAATGGGGCGTGGTCGACCTCGTCTATCCCCAGATCGAGGAGGGGCGCGTCATTGCGGATGCGACGGTCGAGGGGCTCGGCGAATATTTCGTCGGCGACCGCTTGCGGGTCTGGGTCGCCGCCGGAACGCGAACAGCCTTCGTCATTCCCGCGGGCTATGTAACGACGCGGTTCGGTATCGACTATGTCCGGATCCGGAAGGGCGACGAGGCGATCGACGTGCCGGTGCAGCGGGGCCGGCACCTGCCGACGCCGTCGCTTCCCGACGGCCTCGAAATCCTGTCGGGTATCCAGGCCGGCGACCAATTGGTGCGGCCGTGAATCTCGGGCTGTCAGGACGGTTGACCAGGTCGACCATCGCATCGCCACTCACCCCGCTGTTCCTGATCGGAGCGCTGGTCGTCGGGCTGATCGCCGTCGTGGCGATCCCGCGCGAGGAGGAGCCGCAGATCAGCGTTCCCATGGTGGATATCCGCGTCAATGCCGACGGCCTGCGCGCGCCGGACGCGGTGGAGCTGGTGAGCAAGCCGCTGGAATCGATCGTCAAGGGCATCGACGGCGTCGAGCACGTCTACAGCCAGACCGAGGACGACCGCGTGATGGTCACCGCGCGCTTCCTGGTCGGCACCAAGTTCGAGGATGCCATCCTGCGGGTGCACGAGAAGATCCGCGCCAACCTCGACCGCATTCCCGTCGGCATCCCCGAACCGCTGATCGTCGGGCGAGGCATCAATGACGTCGCGGTGACGGTGTTGACGCTGTCGCCGAAGCCCGAGGTCGCCGGCCGTTGGACCGACAAGGACCTCTACGAGCTCGCCGACAAGCTGCGCGCGGAGCTGATGAAGGTCGACGACATCGGGCTGACCTACATATCCGGCGGCGCCGCGCAACAGATCCGGGTCGAGCCCGATCCGGAGAAGCTGTCGTTGTTCGGCGTCACGCTTCAGCAGCTTGTGGCCAAGGTCAAGGACGCCAACCGCTCGTTCCTGGCGGGGCAGGTTCGCGATGCCGGCATCGTGCGGGGCGTCGCGGCGGGGCAGACGCTGTCAGGCATCCCCGACATCGGACTCTTGCTGATCACGAGCCGCGACGGCCGGCCGGTCTACGTCAAGGACGTCGCCTCCGTCGTCGTCGGTCCGAGCACCATCGAGCATCGCGTCTGGACGGATTCGCGCGGGGCCGCCGGCCAGTGGACGCGGACGCCCGCCGTCAGCCTGGCGCTGGCCAAGCGGGCCGGCGCCAATGCGGTCGTGGTGTCGGAGAATATCGCGGAGCGCCTCGAAGGGTTGAAGTCGCGCCTGATCCCCGAAGATGTCCAGGTGACGGTGACGCGCGACTACGGCGAGACCGCCAACGAGAAGGCCAACGAGCTGCTGTTCCACCTCGGCCTTGCGACCGTCTCGATCGTCGTCCTGATCGCGATTGCGATCGGCTGGCGCGAGGCGCTGGTGACCTTCGTCGTGATTCCGACCACGATCCTGCTCACGATGTTCGCCGCCAACCTCATGGGCTATACCATCAACCGCGTCAGCCTGTTCGCGCTGATCTTCTCCATCGGCATTCTCGTCGACGACGCCATCGTCGTGGTCGAGAACATCGCGCGGCACTGGGCCATGCGCGACGGCCGCCCGCGCCTGCAGGCCACCATCGAGGCGGTGGCGGAGGTCGGCAACCCCACCATCGTCGCGACGCTGACCGTGGTCGCCGCGCTGTTGCCGATGCTGTTCGTGTCGGGCCTGATGGGCCCCTATATGGCGCCGATCCCGGCCAACGCGTCGGCCGCCATGCTGTTCTCGTTCTTCGTCGCGATGGTGGTCGCGCCCTGGCTGATGCTCAAGCTCGCCCCGAAGGGCGAGGTTGCCTCGGCGCATGCGGAGCACGACGAAGGCCGGCTCGGCCGGCTCTACCGGCGCTTCGCCACGCCGATCGTGCGCAGCAAGCGGTCAGCCTGGTTGTTCCTGCTCGGCGTCGGCATCGCGACGCTGCTGTCGATGACGCTGTTTGCGACCAAGTCGGTGACGGTCAAGCTGCTGCCGTTCGACAACAAGTCCGAGATCGCCGTGGTCGTCGACCTGCCGGAAGGCGCGAGCCTGGAGGCGACCGAGCGCACACTGTTTGGCGCGGCCGAGATCGCGCGGCAATTGCCGGAGGTCACCTCGCTGCAATCCTATGCCGGCACGCCGGCGCCCTTCAATTTCAACGGCCTGGTGCGGCACTATTACCTGCGCGAGAGGCCCGAGCTCGGTGAGTTGCAGGTCAACCTGGCTGCGCGCGGCGAGCGCAAGCGCGCGAGCCATGAGATCGCGCTCGATCTGCGCGAGAAGCTGAAGGCGCTCGATCCGCCCGCGGGCACCAGCATCAAGGTGGTCGAGGTGCCGCCCGGGCCGCCGGTGCTGTCGACGCTGCTCGCGGAGGTCTACGGTCCGGATGCGACCACGCGCCGGGCGGTGACGGCCGAGCTCAAGAAGATCTTCGCCGAGGTGCCCTTCATCGTCGACATCGACGATTCCATCGGCGAGAAGCGGCCGCGGCTGCGGCTCTCGATCGACCAGGACCGGCTCGAATTCTTCGGCGTCGAGCAGCGCGACGTCTACGACACGATCCAGACGCTGTTCGGCGGCACCTCGATCGGCTATTCGCACCGCGGCGAGGACCGCAACCCGATCGAGATCGCGGTGCATCTCGGAAAGCGCGATCTGGTTTGGGACGAGGCGCTGGCCTCCACGCCGGTGCCAGCCAATACATTGCCCGGCAGCAAGACCGTGGTCGAGCTCGGTCAGGTCGTGAAGGCGACCATGGAAGAGGGCTCGCCGACCATCTTCCGCCGGGACGGCCGCTTCGCCGACATGGTGATGGCCGAGCTCGCCGGGCGCTTCGAGGCGCCGCTCTACGGCATGCTCGCGGTTGCCGATCGGGTCGATGCGCATGATTGGGGGAAGCTGCCGAAGCCCGCCATCAGCCTGCACGGCCAGCCATCGGACGAGTCGCGCCCCACGCTGCTGTGGGACGGCGAATGGGAGATCACCTGGGTGACCTTCCGCGACATGGGCGCCGCCTTCGGTGCGGCCATCCTCGGCATCTATGTGCTGGTCGTCGCCCAGTTCAGGAGCTTCCGTCTGCCGCTCGTCATCCTGACGCCGATTCCGCTGACGCTGATCGGCATCCTGATCGGGCACTGGCTGCTGGGAGCGCCGTTCACCGCGACCTCGATGATCGGCTTCATCGCACTCGCCGGCATCATCGTGCGCAACTCGATCCTGCTGGTCGACTTCATCAGGCACAGCGGCGGGGACGGCAAGTCGCTGCGCGAGGTCGTGCTGGAGGCCGGCGCGGTCCGCTTCAAGCCGATCCTGCTCACCGCGCTTGCGGCCATGATCGGAGCTGCGACCATCCTGCTCGATCCGATCTTTCAGGGATTGGCGATCTCGCTGCTGTTCGGGCTGGCCTCGTCAACCCTGCTCACCGTGCTGGTGATTCCCGCCATCTACATCGCCTTGCGCGCGCCGCGCGAGGCGGCTCCGACCACCGCCAAATCCAGCTAACGAGGGTCCGATGGACAAGAACTACGTCGACATCACCAGGAACATCTCCGCCAACCTGAAGAAGCTGCGCAGCGACATTCCCGATACGATGAAGGGATTCTCCGCACTCGCCCAGGCTGCCACGCGTGACGGCGCGCTGGACAAGAAGACCAAGGAGCTGATGGCGCTGGCGCTCGGCGTCGCCGCGCATTGCGACGGCTGCATCGGCTTTCACGCCGAGGCGCTCGTCAAGCTCGGCGCGAGCCGCGAAGAGATCGAGGAGACGCTCGGCATGGCCGTCTATATGGGCGGCGGGCCGTCGCTGATGTACGCCGCGGATGCGATCGCGGCGTATGAGCAGTTCCAGCAACAATCGACCGCCGCATGAGCGCGGTCACCTCGTAGGGGCATGCGAGCGGGACCGGGCGAATTGTCTCGTCCGGTCCCGGCCCTGACGTCTTCACGGATTACCAGCGGTCGCCCACGCCCACGCCGACGCTGACGCCAGGCGCGCGAATGCCGACGCTCGGGCCGTCATCGTAGTGACGATGATACGTCCGACGCTCATAGTAGCGATCACGCGGCATGTAGTTATAGGAATCGCGCACGATCACGCGCGAGCCGCTGCGCGTGCGATAGCAACGGCCGGCGTCGTCGCAGACGAGCCGCACCTGCTGGACCAGATTGGGATCGGTGTACTCGCTGGTCGTATAGATATCGGAAGCCCTCGCCCCCGAGACGGCTGCCAGGGCGCCCACGCCCGCCAACAGCGCAATCGTAAATGTCTTCATCGTGTCCTCCTCGAAACTGCCCTCGGCGGTAACAAGAAGGGGAGGCGGCGATCGTTCCCCGCCGCAATGCTCGTTTTTCCCGGAACCGTCGGTCGGTGACGGTTCCTAGACCGGCTCGTAGGTCTCGGTGCCGCAGATGTCGTCGGCTTCCGCCCGCCGGCGGTCCACGACCTTCCCGCCGTTGATCGTCACGATGTAGGTCTGGGCGCCCAGCGACGTGCCGGTCGCGGAGGTGAGCTGGGCGCGCACGCAAGCCGTCCAGCCCGGTCCGCGCAGCTCACGACGGGGCGGGGCGACGTGCACCTCGCGCGGATAGGAGGTGGCGAGGAAAACCACATCGATCTGCTCGCGCACCACACGCTTGACGTCGGGAGGCGCTTCGGGCGGGGGTTGCTCGGCCTCCTTGATGCGCATGAACTCGGGCACCGGCGCGCGGCTGTCGGCAAAGCCGCAGGCACCAAGCGCGAGCGCGCCGGCGAGCAGCGCCGCATGAGCAATGATCCGTAACATCCGTGAAAGTCCCCTGCGGGCGGACAGATAGGCACGAATGCGGTCGGGCGAAGTCCTTGCCGATCAAGATTTGCTGAGGCCTCCACAAGCCCTTGAACCCGCGGCATTTGCTATTCCGCGATGGCGGGCGAGTTTGTACCCCAGACGAAGGGGATTGCGCCGATGAGGGTTTTGGTCATCGCGGCCAGCCGTGCCGGCGCTGACCGCTGCCTCGGGGCAGGCGCAGGGCCGGCGGCCGCGCCGCCTCACTTGCGGGATCGACGACGAGGCGGCCGCGCCTGCCGCGCGGGTGACCGCAAGCCTGCGCTGGCGTTGCCGTCGCCGTGCCGCGTAATCATCATTGCATTGTGGATGCGATGCGAACGCTCGTTCACATCGCGGGCGCTAAGGCACAAAGGCGAGGCCGACGCGCTTGTCACGGCGCCAAACTGTGCGACAATTCCGCACGAACTCGTCGCGCGCGATCGAGAGCGTGAACGATTGCGGTAACGTGACGGGAGCGTCGAGGTCGATCGCCGCGCCGCCCGCCGACATGTTTCGCACCGTGCAGGCGATGCCGTTGTTTTCGAAGGTGATCGTTCCACCTTTGAAAACGCGGTGACGTTGCGCTGTACGCTTCTCGATCATCGGCGTCGGTCCATCACGATGATTGTGGAGTAATGCATAGAAATTACGTTGAACTAAACTCAATATCGGCGCTGCCCGCATGGCGCTTCAGACTTCGTTTACGACGTTCGAGCGGAGAGCATCTCCGCCGATTTCCCTGCAAGCTTTTCTTTTATGGCGTCACGGCGCCGATGGAGATTCCGATGAAGACCACGCTTTCGCTTCTGTTCGCCGCTGCGCTCTCGCTGTCGTCGATGCCCGCCCACGCCGTCAAATGGGACCTTTCGACCATGAGCTGCAAGCAGTTCCTCGAGAGCGGCGAAGACAACATCCAGGTCGTGCTGACCTGGATGGATGGCTGGTACAAGGGCGACGAGGACAACGCGATCATCGACACCGACGTGTTCATTGCGAACGCCAAGAAGTTTGGTGCCTATTGCGGAAAGAATCCGACCGCCAGCATCGTCACGGCGGCTGACGAGGTGCTCGGCAAGTAGCTGGAAGAGCGGACCGAAGCGCCGCCGCAGTCGCGGCTGGGGTCTCGATGCGATCGTGATGGAGAGCCGCGGTACGCTTTGCGCGCGCGGCTCTCGCTTTTTGATCAGCCCGGCAACATCGCGAACGCGCTGGATATCATCGCGGCCGGCTTGTTGTCGGTCGCCGACAGCAGCGTGACGCGGCCGAAGCTCATGGTGCGCCCGAGCCGCACCACGCGCGCGTCCGCCAGCACGTCCGACGAGGACACCGCGCGCATGAAATGCGTGGTCTGGTCGACCGTCGTCATCGGACGATAGCCACGATTGGCCGCAAGGATCGCGATCACCATCGCGGTGTCGGCGAGCGCCATCAGGGCCTGGCCGCAGACCACGCCGCCATGGCGGCACAACCGCTCCGAGAACGGCATGCGCAGCAGCGCGCCCGGCTGCCAGTCCGGCGCGTCCGCCGGCTGCGCGTGTTCGAGGCGCTCGACCGCGAGGTTGAGGTCCTGGACCCAGGGCGCAAAAACCTCGCCGAGGATGCGTCTAGCGTCGGGGAGGCCGAATTCGGCGTCTGGCTGGCTTTGCATTGCTGTCGTGCTCTCCTGTATTGCCGGATGTTTCGTCCCATTGTGTGCGCATCGGCGCGGCAAAGTCACCGGTCTCGCGGCGGTGCAGTCGGCTTGAAAATGCCCGACTTGGACCGGTATGATGCCTTGCTTGGGAACGGGTGGATGATGTTGCGTCGGTGTGTCCTCGTCTTTGGTATGATCGCCCTCGGCTTCGCGCTGAGCGGGTGCACCAAATGCGGCCCGATCTGGGACGATTGGCTGCATGGGCCCAAATCGTGCCGGTCGGACCGGTCCTAGCGGGCCCCTGACGGCCCCCGGCGCGGGCGATCCGTGCCTCATGGATGATCAAGGAGTAGACGATGAAGCTTTTCCGTATGGCGGCGGTGCTGCTGGCGGCGCTGGCGGGAACTGCCTATGCGCAAATGCCCAATATCAATTTGATGCAGGATGGCCCGAGCAAGTCCCCCGAGGAGAAGGCCGCGGAAGCCGAGCGCGAGAAGGCCTACAAGGAAACGCTGAAGAAGATTCCGGAGTCCAAGGCGTCCAACGATCCCTGGGGCGGCATGCGCGCCGATCCGCCGAAGCAGCCGGCGGCGCCGAAGGCATCGGCCGCAAGCAGCGCGCCGAAGAAGACCAAGAGCGGCACGGCCGCCAACTGACCAAAGCTTCGTCCGGGGGCAGCACAGGCCTTCGGACAGGACTCCTCTTCGGCCGGCCCGCGCCCTACATTTGCCTCTGAGCGTAGCGCGTAGAGGAGGGCAGGACATGGCCGATCGTCCGCGGGATCTCGCCGAGCGGATGGCGCGCCGGCGCAAGGCGGCCGGCAAGCCCGGCCCAACTTTCGGCGACGGCTATCTGCGCGAGACCTTCACGCTGCCGCGCGCGGCGGCGCGGGAACGCGCCCAGGCCTTCTTCGCCCGCTACCCCAAGGCCGGCTATATGAGTGCGGTCGAGACCTGGCGCGAACTGCCGGACGGCGACATCGAATTCACCATGCGGCGGCTGCCCAGCGCGGACTGAAGCCGGCCTCGAGCCTCGTCCTAGTCGAGGGTTTCGGCGACGATGCGGATCCGGAAGACGGGCTCCTTGGCCTCGTCCAGCAGCTCCATGTGCCATTCGGAATTTTCCTGGAGCTTGCGCGCAATGCCGGCGGTCATGTCGGCGCAGACATTGGTCATCTCTTTCCAGGCCGAATCGCGATCGGCAAATTCCGTCGCCTGGTCGGCGCAGCCGGAATAACGGCCATTCCGGATACGAAAGAAATAGAGCGGCATGGCTGGCACCGATCGCGCGTGACGGCCTCGCCCCCAAGGCCACGGGCGCGCGCAGTCCAATCCCAAACCTGCGTCAGATCAATTCCGGGCGGCTACGGATGATGCCGCCGCCAGCAGACATGCTGATCGCGGTCATATTCCCGCGACAAGGAAAATCTGTTGGTTGACGGTAGGTTACCCCGTGGTTCTCCGACCAAGAACAGAGTTCCTGGGCTGCATCCAGTCGCGTTCTTTGCGCCGCTGGGGGGAGACGCAACGCAGACCGGACCCGCCAACGGCTTCCGATGCACGCGGCGGCATGTGCCTTGCTTGCCGTGATGACGGCCAACAACATGGGTCCGTCATGCTCGGCATTCCCCGCCGCTACAGTCATTTCGTGTTCGGGATCATCCAGTCCGGACTGACCTCGCTGATCGCGGCGGGGATCGCCAGCTTGCCCGTCGGCAGCGCGACGATCTTCCTCGGCCACTGGATGGCGTCGTGGCTGGTCGCCTGGGCCGCCATGCTGCCGATCGTGCTCCTGGCCGCGCCCGCGATCCGCGCCTTCGCGCTGCGCCTGACCCGGGAGGAGAGGGATCCGCGCGCCGGTAACCAGGCATGAAAAAGCCCCGCCTGGGGAGAGCCAAGCGGGGCGGAGAGTTGTTGGAGGCTGAGGTGCTGGGCTGCAACACCATAGCCGAATCATCCTAGCCGGCTCCGCTTACGGCAGCCTGACAGGCGCCAGCTTGGCGGCCCGAGCCGAGGCCGCAGACTGGCCCCGCAGCGGTCCCAATTTCGACATCCGTTCGCACAACTGCGGTCACACAGGTCGGCAAGATTCCAGACCGTTCGGCGCAGCCATGGGGGAAACGTGGCTCGCCGACGATGGGGTGGCATCATGGATAACGTAGAGCGGTCGTTCGCCGCCGCGACAGCGGCTGGCTTCGTGGTGCTGGTGATCGGCCTCGTGCTACTCGCGCTGCTGTAGGGCGGGCACTGCCGGCAGTCGTGTCCTGCGATGATCGCAGGTCGCGTCATGCGGCATCTCAAAAGATGGAAAAACAACCCCATGCACAGTAGGCTGCATGGAATTCCTGTGACAATTGAATATCTTAGCTAAGGTATTCAGATACCTCGCGCGCAACGCGCTTAGTGGATCTTGATCTCGTTGAGCGGAAGTCGGAGCTCGCTGGCGCGCTCTTCGCGATCCTTCTTGCGGAACTCGTTTTCCTTGCGCTCGAACTTGATCAGCTCCTCACGCGCCGCCTCCAGCAGAGGATGGCGCCGGCTCGTTTCGTGGTGCTCGTTGTCCGTCATGACGGTCCCCAGAATTGCGGTCTCGTCCTGGAGAAGGCCTGGGACCGCGAAAAGGTTCGGTGCCATACGATTGCGGAATGATGACGGCGAAAGGACGTGAGCGCGGCTCGGCTATTTCGGCGGTTGCAGCCCGGGAGATTTGACCCAGTCGTGCAGATGATTTGCCATCTCGGCCTGACGCGCCTTCTTGAGCAGGGCGTCCCGTTCAGGGCCGGGCGGCAGCTTTGCGGCGTCGTCCTTGACCTGCTTGACCCAGGCGGTGAGCCGGTCCTGCAGGGTCAGCTGCTGCTTGAAACGTCGTCGCTTGAACAAAGCGCGCTCCTGTCCGCGCGAGGAAGGCGGGAGCGCGATCGGCGTTCTCGTCACCGATAATTGCCACGATCCGAGCGGTGATGAGGCTATTAGGGAGCAGCGATGGAGCGGCGTCTGTTCACTTGTGCGCACAGGGCGGGATCGAGGGGAGGGTTGCCAACAATCCGGCGACTGTCCAACGGACAGCACCCAAATCCGCAAAAGAACATATTGCGAACCTAGAACAAATAGGGTACATTGCTTTTATCGCCGCGCCGCCCTCGCAACTGTTTGTCCCTCACGCGAATCCTCGCCATAAGGAGCACGACCTATGTCCGCCACTGCCCTGCGTATCGTCGAAGGATCTTCCATGGACAAGAGTAAAGCTCTGGCCGCCGCGCTCTCCCAGATCGAGCGCCAGTTCGGCAAGGGCTCGGTGATGAAGCTCGGCAAGAACGACCGGTCCATGGACATCGAGGCGGTGTCGTCGGGCTCGCTCGGGCTCGATATCGCACTCGGCATCGGCGGCCTGCCCAAGGGGCGCATCGTCGAGATCTACGGGCCGGAATCCTCAGGCAAGACCACGCTGGCGCTGCATACGGTGGCGGAAGCGCAGAAGAAGGGCGGCATCTGCGCCTTCATTGACGCCGAGCACGCGCTCGACCCGGTCTATGCCCGCAAGCTCGGCGTCAACATCGACGAGCTGCTGATCTCGCAGCCCGACACCGGCGAGCAGGCGCTGGAGATCTGCGACACGCTGGTGCGCTCCGGCGCAGTGGACGTGATGGTGATCGATTCGGTCGCGGCGCTGGTGCCGAAGGCCGAGCTCGAGGGCGAGATGGGCGATGCGCTGCCGGGCCTGCAGGCCCGCCTGATGAGCCAGGCGCTGCGCAAGCTCACGGCCTCGATCAACAAGTCCAACACCATGGTGATTTTCATCAACCAGATCCGCATGAAGATCGGTGTGATGTACGGCTCGCCCGAGACCACCACCGGCGGCAACGCGTTGAAATTCTACGCCTCCGTCCGCCTCGACATCCGCCGCATCGGCGCGATCAAGGAGCGCGACGAGGTGGTCGGCAACACCACGCGCGTCAAGGTGGTCAAGAACAAGCTGGCGCCCCCCTTCAAGCAGGTCGAGTTCGACATCATGTACGGCGAGGGCGTCTCCAAGATGGGCGAGATCCTCGATCTTGGCGTCAAGGCCGGCATCGTCGAAAAATCCGGCGCCTGGTTCTCCTATGACAGCCAGCGCCTCGGCCAGGGCCGCGAGAACTCGAAAGCGTTCTTGAAGGCCAACCCCGACATCACCGCCAAGATCGAGACCGCGATCCGCCAGAACTCCGGCCTGATCGCCGAGCAGATCCTGGCCGGCACGCCCGAGCGCGACGCCGACGGCGAGGAGCCGGCGGACGAGTAAGCCTTAACGCGAAGAGTTTTTCGCGAGAAGCGGGCACTGAGGACGTTGAGTTGCCGACGTCTTCGGTGCCCGTTTCGTTTATGTGTGCGTTGATCAGGTGGTGTGATGAAGCGGCTGATCTTGACCGGTTGGGGCGGCGGCAGGGAGCTTGCTCGATCGGGCTTTGCCGAGATCGTTATCCCGTTCCATTTTCAATTTGAGTGGGGGCCGCTCCCGCGGGCGGAAAAGCTCTCGGCTTATTTGGCTGCCTATGCCGCCGATCTTGGCCCGGCCGAACACTGGTCGGATTGGGTCCGCTGGCCAAAGGGCGCCAAGGGCCGCAAATCATCGCTGGCCGAGTTTTGCGAGCGGTATGACGAGATCGAACTCTGGTTCGCGGCCACGCCCCGCGACCAGCTGCAACTGGTCTGGTTGCTCGATCACCTCAGCAGCTATCCTGCGCTCGCGCAGAGGTTCGCGGTCCGATTGCTGGCCTCCGATCTGATGTTCAGTCCGGACTATAATTTCGCTGAGGCCGAGCCTGATATTAATGTCATGGACGTTGGCACGGAGGAGTTCGAGATCGGCAAATCGGCGTGGTCCGCCTACTGCGCGCCGACTCCTGAAGCTTGCATCGATCTCCTTCGCCGTGATCTCAGTGCCTTGCTGATGCTGCGGCCCGCCTTGCTCGACCTGCTGGCAGAGCTCCCGTCTCCTTTGACGGGACTCGGTGCGACCGAGATGCGATTCCTTGAGATGCTTGCCTGGTATGCGAACACGAATCCGTTGTTCCATCTACGCTCGCTACGGCGCACAGATGTGTTCGGCGAGATCGAACTGGGATATTTGATCGAAGGCCTCGCACTCGGCCCAAAGCCCGCAGTGGCCGGTCTGGGCGAAGAACTTCGTACGATCGACCTGCAAAATTTGCGAGCTCGGCACCAGGTCTACCTGCGCAGCCGCCTCTCGCTGACCGATTTCGGAAAGGCTGTCCTGGCCCATCAGGAAGACTTCAGCCGACACAACCCGATCGATCGCTGGTGGGGCGGCACGCATCTGACCAATGATCGACTGTGGCGCTACGGCGCCGTCCTGACGAAGCCGTGAGGACCCCGCATGGCGCGGCTCATCGTGACGACAGATTCGGCCGCCGCCGGCGCGATACGAGGGGCCGGCCTTGGCGATCTCGTCATTGCGATCGAGCGTCGACTCGTCTGGGGAACGCTGCCGTCCGATGCGGAACGCCAGGTATTTTTCTCCCCACGTACGACTCAGCCGAACGGCCTGCACTGGCTGGACGACACGCCGGCCTGGCGCCTGGAGGGAACTGGGTTGAAGGGACGCGGACTGATTGACCTATTGTCCGAATGCGACACGGCCGAGCTGTGGATGGGACCAGAGCCGAATGCACAATTACTTCTGCTCTGGCTGCTCGATCACCTCAGCAGCGAGGATGGGGCAGCTTCCAAGCTCTCAATGCGTCACCTGGACTTTGCCGTCGGTGGTGTCGAGCCAGAGCAACTTGCGAAGCTGAACCCGCATATGGCCAGGTTGACGCAGCATCACCTTGCACTGGCCGGTCGCGCGTGGTGCGCTTATTGCGAACCCACGCCGCAGGCCTGGTTCGAGCTCCTCAAGATCGATCTGGGTTTGCTTCCGCAGCTCGAGCGCTGCGCTGTTGATGTTCTCTCAGAGCTTCCGAGCGTGACCACCGGTCTTGGAGCGACGGAGACGCGAATGCTGGAGTTGATCGCACCAGGGAATGTGCAGCCCTTCGACGTCTTCCCGGGGCATAAGAAACCCAACGAGCGGCGCGTCTTTGACTACTGGGAGGTCGGCGAGCTGCTCGATGGACTCGCGCGCTGTCCAATGCCGGCCGTAGCCGGGCTGGACGAGGGGCCATTCACGCTGGACATGCATGATGATGTCCCCCGTCACGCACGGTACAAGCAGTCCCAATTGTCCTTTACGGACCTGGGACAGGCGGTGCTGGCCAGGGCGGAGGATTTTCGCCGTCACAACCCGATCCGCCGCTGGTGGGGTGGCACGCTTCTCACCAACGAGCGGCTCTGGCGCTGGGATCGCGAGAGCCGGATGTTGATCGCGCCTGACTGACGCGTGTTGCTCCCGTAATGCGCATCAATTTCGAGAGGAGCAATCTTGTCACATCTGATCCTGACGACCAACGATCATGCGGAAGAGGTGCTTCGCCAGTCGTGCCGGGCGAACGTCGCGCTCGGATTCTATCCGCGTTTTGTCGGGAGGAAATTGCCTTCGGACGAGCGCCTCTTGATGGGCCTGGAGCGTCGATCGGCCAAGCATTGCAATCCCGGCGATCATTGGCTCGATCACGCTCGCTGCGGCTCGCTCGACGGCTTCGGCACGCGCGATATCGGTTTCTTCGAGCTGTGTGCGAAGTTCGAATCGATCGAGATATGGGCTGATCCCCGGCCCAATGATCAGCTGGTGCTGATCTGGCTGCTGAACCTGCTTCGCCCCTACAGGGAAATCGTGACCAAGCTGAGCCTTGTGCATGCGGACGACATTATTGCGAACTATGCTGCGGAGTCTGTCGCAAAATGGAAGCTGCCGACCTTCAAGGTGGCCGAGAACCATTTGGTGTTGGCAAGCCGTGCCTGGCGGGCCTATCGGGCTCAAACGCCAGAGCCCTGCTTCGATCTGCTGATGACGGATCTGACGATCCTGCCGAGACTTCGACCGGCTCTGATAGCAGTGCTCGAAGAGCTTCCGGACAGCGTGACGGGACTCGGTGCCACTGAAATGGATTTGTTGGATTATGTGAATGACGGGGAAACCGACCCGCGGATCGTCTGCAATGGCAGATTGATTCGCGACGTATTCGGCGAAAACGACGCGCGCGACGCTTTGCTCGAACTGGGGGGACATCCGACGCCGGCGCTCTTGTTGGGAGATCCGGCGTTCACCAACGAGGACCGTTACTTCTGCAGGAGTGAGTGGAAGCTCACGCTCACTGAACTCGGGCGTTCGCTTCTGGCCCGCGAAGACGACATGTGGCGCCACAACCGGATTTATCGCTGGTGGGGCGGGACTGAGCTGACCAATGAGCGGTTGTGGCGCTGGGACCGGGAAAGTCGGTTGTTGATTGGGCCTTAGACCAGCCGCGCATTCGGTGCCGTAGGGTGGGCAAAGGCGCGCAAGCGCCGTGCCCACCATCTTTCACCGCGTACAAAGGTGGTGGGCACGCTTGCGCTTTGCCCACCCTACGAAACTACGAAACCGCCGTCGCGGCTTACTCCGCGGCTTGCGCGTAATCGCTCACCGGCGGGCAGGAGCACACCAGGTTGCGGTCGCCATAGACGTTGTCAACGCGGCCCACCGGGCTCCAGTATTTGTCGGTGCGCGAGGTGCCGGCGGGGAAGCAGCCTTCGGCCCGGGTGTAGTCGCGCTTCCAATCATCGTCCGCGATGTCGTGCACGGTGTGCGGGGCGTGACGCAGCGGCGAGGCCTCGATCTTGAAGCGGCCGGCCTCGACCTCGGCGATCTCCTTGCGGATCGCGATCATGGCGTCGCAGAACCGGTCCAGCTCGGCCTTCGATTCCGACTCGGTCGGCTCGATCATCAGCGTGCCCGGCACCGGGAAGCTCATGGTCGGCGCGTGGAAGCCGTAATCGATCAGGCGCTTGGCAATGTCATCGACGGTGACGCCTGAGGTCGTCTTCAGCGGACGGGGATCGACGATGCACTCGTGGGCGACACGGCCCTTCTCGTTCTTGTAGAGCACCGGGAAGTGCGGATCGAGGCGGGCTGCGATGTAGTTGGCGTTGAGGATCGCAATCTCGGTGGCGCGCTTCAGGCCTTCGCCGCCCATCATCAGGATGTAGATGTAGGAGATGGTCAGGATCGAGGCCGAGCCGAACGGCGCGGCCGAGACCGGGCCGACCGGAGCTTCCGCATTCGTCGCGGGATGGCCGGGCAGGAACGGCGCGAGATGCGCCTTCACGCCGATCGGGCCCATGCCGGGGCCGCCGCCGCCATGCGGGATGCAGAAGGTCTTGTGCAGGTTGAGATGGCTGACGTCGGCGCCGTAATCGCCGGGCCTGGAGAGCCCGACCTGGGCGTTGAGGTTGGCGCCGTCGAGATAGACCTGGCCGCCATGGCCGTGCACGATCTCGCAGATCTCGCGGATATGCTCCTCGAACACGCCATGGGTTGAGGGATAGGTGATCATGATAGCGGCGAGGTCGTTCGAATGTTTCTCCGCCTTGGCGCGGAGATCATTGACGTCGACGTCGCCGTTCTTCTCGCAGGCGACCACCACCACGTCCATGCCGGCCATCGCGGCCGAAGCCGGATTGGTGCCGTGGGCGGAGGAGGGGATCAGGCAGATCTTGCGGTGGCTCTCGCCGCGCGCGGCGTGATAGCCGCGGATCGCGAGCAGGCCGGCATATTCGCCTTGCGCGCCCGAGTTCGGCTGCAGCGAGATCGCATCATAGCCGGTGATGTCGCACAGCCATTTTTCCAGCCGCGCGAACAGCGCGTGATAGCCGCTCGCCTGCTCGCGCGGCACGAACGGGTGCAGCGTCGCGAATTCCGGCCAGGTCAGCGGCATCATCTCGGTGGTCGCGTTCAACTTCATGGTGCAGGACCCCAGCGGGATCATGGCGCGGTCGAGCGCGAGGTCGCGATCTGAGAGCTTGCGCATGTAGCGCAGCATTTCGGTCTCGGAGCGATGCGCGTGGAAGACGGGATGGGTGAGGAACGCGGTGGTGCGCTTCAAATCGTCCGGTAGCGCTTCGCGCGTCTCGGCATCGATCTCGGCGTAGGCAAGCGTGCCGCCGAAGGCGCGCCAGACCGCTTCGACCGTCGCCGGCGTCGTGGTCTCGTCGAGCGCAATGCGCAAGGCGGTTTCGCCGACGCCGAGATTGATCTTCTCGGCGGTCGCGCGCGCGACGATCTCGGCGCGCCCGGCGCCGGCATCGACGCTGAGCGTATCGAAGAAGGTCTCCGATTGCGGCGCAAAGCCGAGCTTGCGCAGGCCGCTCGCCAGCACCGCGGTGCGGCGATGCACGTTGCGCGCGATCTGCGCAAGGCCTTCGGGGCCGTGATAGACCGCATACATCGAGGCGATCACGGCAAGCAGCACCTGCGCGGTGCAGATGTTGGAGGTCGCCTTTTCGCGGCGGATGTGCTGCTCGCGGGTCTGCAGCGCGAGACGATAGGCCGGCATGCCGCGCGAATCCACGGACAGGCCGACGATGCGGCCGGGCAGCGAGCGCTTCAGCGCATCGCGCACCGCCATATAGGCCGCGTGCGGTCCGCCAAAGCCCATCGGCACGCCAAAGCGCTGCGCCGAGCCGATCGCGATATCGGCCCCGAGCTCGCCGGGCGAGGCGATCAGCGTCAGCGCCAGCAGGTCAGCGGCGAGAATCGCCAGCGCGCCCTTGGCCTTGAGCGCCGATATCGCGGGCTTGAGGTCGCGCAATGCGCCCGATGAGCCCGGATATTGCAGCAGCGCGCCGACCACGTCCGCCTTGTCGAGATCGGTGAGGGGATCGCCGACGATCAGGCTCCAGCCGAGCGGCTCGGCGCGGGTGCGCATCACCGCCAGCGTCTGCGGATGCACGTCCTTGTCGACGAAAAAGGCCTTTGCCTTGACCTGCGAGTGCCGCTCCGCCAGCGCCATGGCTTCGGCGGCGGCGGTCGCTTCATCGAGCAACGAGGCGTTGGCGACATCGAGCCCGGTGAGGTCGCAGATCATGGTCTGGAAGTTGAGCAGCGCTTCCAGCCGGCCTTGGCTGATCTCGGGCTGGTAGGGCGTGTACGCCGTGTACCAGGCCGGATTTTCCAGAATGTTGCGCTGGATCACCGCGGGCAGGATGGTGCCGGAATAACCTTGGCCGATCAGCGAGGTGAAGACCTGGTTCTGTCGCGCCAGCTCGGCCATATGCGCGATCGCCTCGGTCTCGCTGAGCGGCTTGCCGAGATCGAGCGGGACCGCCTGCCGGATCGATGCCGGCAGCGTCTCCGCCATCAGCGCGTCGACGCTTCTAGCGCTGACGGCCTCCAACATGGCGGTGATGTCGCGCGCCGAGGGGCCGATATGGCGGCGAACGAAACTGGTGGCGGTGTCGCCGTTGCTCTTGCGGTGCGCGGTCATCATGGGTCCTCGCTTTAGGTCATCTGTCGCTGTCATCGTCCGGGACGGGAGCGCGATGACGCGGTTGTTCGCCTCACCACTCCGCTGTCATGCCCCGCGAAGGCGGGGCATCCAGTAAACGCAGGCGTTTCGGCTAGGGCCGATGGGCCGCGGCGTACTGGATCACCCGCCTTCGCGGGTGATGACACCGAGAATGGGAAAACAGCTCGCTTCATCTCACGCCGTGTGGGCCTTGTAGGCGGCTTCGTCCATGAGGCCGCCGAGCTCGCTTTTGTCGGCAATTTTGATCTTGAAGAACCAAGCTTTGCCTTGCGCGTCCGAGTTCACCAGCGCCGGCTCGGCAACGAGCTCGGCATTGGTCTCGAGCACCTCGCCGGTGACGGGCGCGTAGACGTCCGAAGCCGCCTTGACGGACTCGACGACGGCAGCGGCCTCCGCCTTCTTCAACGCGCGGCCGACCTTGGGCAGTTCGACGAACACGACGTCACCGAGCTGCTGCTGGGCATAATCGGTGATGCCGACGGTGGCGACATCGCCGTCGATCGCCAGCCATTCGTGGTCGGAGGTGTACAGCGTCGTGGTCATTTCGAATCCTCAGCGTTTGTAGGTGTTCTTGACGAAGGGCATGGCGGCGACGGCGAGCGGCAGTCGCTGGCCGCGCACCTCGGCGAACAGCTTGGTGCCGAGCGCGCTCAGTTTGGTCGGCACGTAGCCCATCGCGACCGGCGCATTCAGGCTTGGGCCGAAGCCGCCCGATGTGACTTGTCCGATCGGCTCGCCGGCATTGGCGTCGGCAAACAGCAGCGCGCCCTCGCGCACCGGCGCGCGGCCCTCGGCACGCAGGCCGACGCGGCGGCGGGTGGCGCCGTTGTCGAAATGCGCGAGGATCTTGTCGGCGCCGGGAAAGCCGCCGGCGCGCGCGCCGCCGCTGCGGCGGCTCTTCTGCACCGACCATTCCAGGGCGGCCTCGACCGGCGTGGTCGCGGTGTCGATGTCGTGGCCGTAGAGGCAGAGGCCGGCCTCCAGCCGCAGGCTGTCGCGGGCGCCGAGGCCGATCGGCAGCACGTCGGGATTTTCCAGCAGCATTTTGGCGAGGCGTTCGGCATCGCCTGACGGAACCGAGATCTCGAACCCGTCCTCGCCGGTGTAGCCGGAGCGCGAGACGAAGCACTTGATGCCGGCGACCTCATGCGGACCGGAATCCATGAACTTCATGGACGGCGCAGCTGCACACAATTTCGCCAGCACCGTTTCGGCCTTCGGGCCCTGCAGCGCGAGCAGCGCGCGGTCGGCGAGGGGATCGACGACGCAGTCGCCCGAGAGATTCGCGCGCAGATGCGCCTCGTCCTCCGCCTTGCAGGCGGCGTTGACGACCAGGAACAGGTGATCGCCGAAATTGGCGACCATGAGGTCATCGAGAATGCCGCCGTCCGCGTTGGTGAACTGGGCATAGCGCTGCCGTCCCGGCGCGATCGCCACGATGTCCTGCGGCACCAGCCGCTCCAGCGCGCGGGCGGCGTCCTCGATCCTCCCCGACTTCGGCCGCAGCGCGAGCTGGCCCATATGGGAGACGTCGAACAGGCCGGCTTTGGAGCGGGTATGGAGGTGCTCCTTCAGCACGCCCGCGGGATATTGCACGGGCATGTCATAGCCCGCGAACGGCACCATCTTGCCGCCCAGGGAGACATGAAGCCCATGAAGGGGCGTCCGTTTCAGGGAGTCTTGGTCGTGCGCTAGCATCATGGGGGCCCTCGGCGGTTCCCCGGGGACGATTCCCCGAGACAACCAGTCGAAGCCCCATCTGTCGCTGTGCCTGAGAGTATTATCCCGTCGGCGGACGCAGTCCGGGTCTAGACCCGTCGGCGCCTCTTTCCAGATGCTGTCAAAGCCACGCGGTCCTTTTGCCTGAGAGTTTCCGGGGCGGTTGCTCCTTCGGCGCCGGCTGCCTAAAGCCGGTCTCTCCCGACGTGGCCGTACGATACAGATGGGTACAGACCACAGGCTGGCCAAGCCTGTCAACGCGTCCGCGCGTCCTATCCAACGGGATTGAGCGGCTGCGGCAACCCTCTGATCTGGCTGCACAGTTTCTGGACAGGAAAGCTGGCCTTGTCTAAAAGCGCTTTGGCCCGCAGATATCAGCCTTAACGTTACGGTTTGGATGGCGAGAAGCGGGTCCTAAAGCGCGATGAAAGCATCGCGCTTTGGCTCTTTGTTCGAGCATGATCTTTTCGGAAAATCGCTTCGCACTTTTCCGGATCATGCTCTAGCACACCCGATTGGATGAACATGAGCGGCGTCAACGAGATCAGGTCGACCTTTCTGAACTTCTTTGCCGAGAACGGCCACGAGATCGTGGCGTCCTCGCCCCTCGTGCCGCGCAACGACCCGACGTTGATGTTCACCAATGCCGGCATGGTGCAGTTCAAGAACGTCTTCACCGGCGTCGAGAAACGGCCGTACCAGCGCGCCACCACCTCGCAGAAATGCGTGCGCGCCGGCGGCAAGCACAACGACCTCGACAATGTCGGCTACACCGCGCGCCATCTCACCTTCTTCGAGATGCTCGGCAACTTCTCGTTCGGCGACTATTTCAAGGAGCGGGCGATCGAGCTTGCCTGGAAGCTGATCACCGCCGAGTTCGGGCTGAAGAAGGACAAGCTGCTCGTCACGGTCTACCACACCGACGACGAGGCGGCGGGCCTGTGGAAGAAGATCGCCGGCTTCTCCGACGACCGCATCATCCGCATCCCGACCTCGGACAATTTCTGGGCGATGGGCGACACCGGCCCGTGCGGCCCGTGCTCGGAGATCTTCATCGACCGCGGCGAGCACATCTGGGGCGGGCCTCCGGGCTCGCCGGAGGAGGACGGCGACCGCTTCCTCGAATTCTGGAATCTCGTGTTCATGCAATATGAGCAGGTGACGAAGGAGGAGCGCGTGGGCTTGCCGCGTCCCTCGATCGACACCGGCATGGGCCTGGAGCGCATGGCCTGCATCCTCCAGGGCGTCGAGAGCGTGTTCGAGACCGACCTGTTCCGCCACCTGATCGACGCGACCGCGTCCGCGCTCGGCAGCGGACCGAACGAGCAGAACGTCGCCTCGTTCCGCGTCATCGCCGATCATCTGCGCTCCTCCGCGTTCCTCGTTGCCGACGGCGTGCTGCCCTCGAACGAGGGCCGCGGCTACGTGCTGCGCCGGATCATGCGCCGCGCGATGCGCCATGCGCAGCTGCTGGGTGCGAAAGAGCCGCTGATGCATCGGCTGGTCTGGGCGCTGGTGCGCGAGATGGGCCAGGCCTATCCCGATCTGATGCGCGCGGAGAATCTGATCGAGGAGACGCTGCGGCTGGAAGAGACCCGATTCCGCAAGACGCTGTCGCGCGGCCTTGCCATTCTCGACGAGAAGAGCGCTGCCTTAAAGAAGGGCGACATGTTCGACGGCGACGTCGCCTTCACGCTGTACGACACCTACGGCTTCCCGCTCGACCTGACGCAGGACGCGCTGAAGTCGCGCGGCATCGGCGTCGACCAGGCCGCGTTCACCGACGCGATGGAGCGGCAGAAGGCCAAGGCGCGCGAGTCCTGGAAGGGCTCTGGCGAAGCGGCCTCCGAGGCGATCTGGTTTCCGCTGCGCGAGAAGCTCGGGGCCACCGAATTCCTGGGCTACGAGACCGAGCGCGCCGAGGGCGTGGTGTCGGCGCTGGTCAAGGACGGCACTGAGGTCACCAGCCTGAAGGCCGGCGAGACCGGCGCGATCGTGCTGAACCAGACGCCGTTCTACGCGGAGTCAGGCGGCCAGGTCGGCGACACCGGCGTGCTGACGGGCGAGGGCGGCATCAAGTTCCGTGTCACCGACACGCAGAAGAAGCTCGGCGATTTCTTCGTCCACATCGGCAAGGTCGAGCAGGGCGAAGTGAAGCTCGGCACCGCGCTGCAGCTCGAGGTCGATCATAGCAGGCGCTCCTCGATCCGCGCGCATCATTCGGCGACGCATCTCATCCACGAGGCGCTGCGCCAGGTGCTCGGCGATCACATCGCCCAGCGCGGCTCGATGGTCGCGCCCGACCGCCTGCGCTTCGACTTCGTGCATCCGAAGCCGATCACGCCGGAGGAGCTCGCCCGTGTCGAGGACATCGCCAACGAGGTGGTGCTGGAGAACGACGAGGTCACCACGCGCGTGATGGGCGTCGACGAGGCCCGCGAAGCGGGGGCCCGCGCGCTGTTCGGCGAGAAATATGGCGACGAGGTCCGCGTCGTCTCGATGGGCAGGACCGCGCGCGAGCGCGGCGCCAACGCGCTCGGCTGGTCGGTCGAGCTGTGCGGCGGCACGCATGTCAGGCGCACCGGCGACATCGGCCTGATCACGGTGACGAGCGAGAGCGCGGTGGCGTCCGGCGTGCGCCGCATCGAGGCGCTGACCGGCAATTACGCGCGCAGGCACGCCAACGACACCATGGCGCTGGCGAAGACCGCGGCGAACGAGCTGCGCACCTCCCTGGACGACGTGCCGGCGCGCATCGCCGCGCTGATGGAGGAGCGCAAGAAGCTCGAGCGCGAGCTCTCCGACGCGCGCAAGAAGTTGGCGATGGGCGGCGGCGCCTCCGCTGGCGGCAATGGCGCGGCTTCGGCGGTGCGCGAGGTCGGCGACGTCAAGCTGATGGCGCGCGCGGTCGAGGGCATCGAGATGAAGGATCTCAAGAGCCTCGCCGACGACGGCAAGAAGCAGATCGGCTCCGGCGTCGTCGCCATCGTCGGCGTCACCGAGGACGGCAAGGCCGGAATCGTGGTCGGCGTCACGCAGGACCTCACTGCGCGCTTCAACGCCGTGAACCTCGTCCGCATTGCCTCCGAGGCGCTCGGCGGCAAGGGCGGCGGCGGCCGGCCCGACATGGCGCAGGCCGGCGGCCCCGACGGCGCCAAGGCGACCGAGGCATTAGCTGCGATCGAAAAAGCGATGGCAGGCGCTTAAGTCGCCATGTCCTCCGTTCCGCGAGGACGTGGGCTTCGCGATCCCAACGTGAGGGATCGCCTCTACGAATTGCTGGAGCACGACCCGCTGGCCTATTCGGCCGGGTCGCGCTTCATCCAGCTCATCATCGGCCTCATCGTGCTCAATGTGGCCGCGATGATCCTCGCCTCGGTGCCGGAGCTGGATGCCCGGTTCGGCACGCTGTTCCAAGCCATCACCATCCTGGCCGTGATCGTGTTCGCGCTGGAATATGCCGCGCGGCTGTGGACGGTGGCCGGCCACACCCAGCGCAAGGGATCCGCGCTGGCCGACCGGCTCGGCTATGCCTTCTCGGCGCTGGGCCTCATCGATCTCATCGCGTTCCTGCCTGCGGCCATCGTGCTGGCCACCGGCGAGCACCCGACGCTCGCGGCGCTCGGCGTGCTGCCGTTCTTCAAGCTGATCCGCTATTCCCCGGCGATGCGCTCGCTGCTCGCCGCCGTGCATGCCGAGCGGCGGGCGCTGATCGGCTGCATCGTCATCCTGATCGGCGCAGTCTTGACCTTCGCCTCGCTGCTCTACGCCATCGAGCGCGACGTGCAGCCGGACAAGCTCGGCACCATCCCGCAGGCAATGTGGTGGGCAATCGTGACGCTCGGCACCGTCGGCTATGGCGACGTCGTGCCGGTGACGCCACTCGGCAAGCTGATCTCCACATTCGCCATCGTCAGCGGCTTTGCCATGATCGCGCTGCCGGTCGCGATCATCTCAACCGCATTCGCCGAAGAGGTGAAGCGGCGCGACTTCGTCGTCACCTGGGGCATGCTGGCGCGGGTGCCGCTGTTCTCGCATCTGTCGGCGGCGGAGATCGCCGACATCATGCGGCTGCTCCGCGCACGCACCATCGAGCAGGGCGAGGTCCTGGTGCGGCGGGGCGATGCGGCCTCGTCGATGTACTTCATTACTGCCGGCGAGGTCGAGATCGCGCTGCCGAGCCAGCATGTGCGCCTTAGCGACGGCACTTTCTTCGGCGAGATCGCGCTGTTGCACAAGACCAAGCGCAGCGGCACGGTGACGGCGACCCGCAAGACGCGGCTGCTGGTGCTCGACGCCCAGGATTTTCACGCCTTGATCGCGCGCATGCCGACGCTCGCCGACCACGTCCACACCACCGCCAAGGCCAGGCTCGCCGACACCGGCGACCTCGCGCTGGCGGAGCTGGCGCAGGCGGAGGAGGAAGGCGGAGCGCGCTGAGGGCCCGCGTCCTTTCCAAAGGGGTCGACAGCGGTCAACGCCGCCTCCGCTGTCGTCGCCCGGCTTGACCGGGCGACCAAGTATTCCAGAGAAGGCAGTCATTGAGCCGAGAGGCCTCGGCGTACTGGATGCCCCGGTCAAGCCGGGGCATGACAATTGGGCTTACGCCGCCAACTCCTTGCCGAGGTTCTCGGCGACCTTGTCGAGGAAGCCGGTGGTCGAGAGCCAGCGCTGGTCGGCGCCGACCAGCAGCGCGAGGTCCTTGGTCATGTAGCCGGCCTCGACGGTGTCGACGCAGACCTTCTCCAGGGTGTTGGCGAACTTGGCGAGCTCGGCATTGTTGTCGAGCTTGGCGCGGTGGGCGAGGCCTCTGGTCCAGGCGAAGATCGAGGCGATCGAGTTGGTCGAGGTCTCCTTGCCCTTCTGGTGCTCGCGGTAGTGGCGGGTCACCGTGCCGTGGGCGGCTTCCGCTTCCACCGTCTTGCCGTCGGGGGTGAGCAGCACCGACGTCATCAGGCCGAGCGAGCCGTAGCCCTGCGCGACCGTGTCGGACTGCACGTCGCCGTCGTAGTTCTTGCAGGCCCAGACATAGCCGCCGGACCATTTCAGCGCCGAGGCCACCATGTCGTCGATCAGGCGGTGCTCGTAGGTCAGGCCCTTGGCGTCGAACTCCTTCTTGAACTCGCGGTCGAAGATATCCTGGAAGATATCCTTGAAGCGGCCGTCATAGACCTTCAGAATCGTGTTCTTGGTCGACAGGTAGACCGGGTAGCCGCGCAGCAGGCCGTAGTTGAAGGAGGCGCGGGCGAAGTCGACGATGGAATCGTCGAGATTGTACATCTCCATGGCGACGCCGGCGCCGGGGGCCTTGAACACCTCCTTCTCGATCACGGTGCCGTCCTCGCCGACGAACTTCATCGAGAGGGTGCCCTTGCCCGGGAACTTGATGTCGGTGGCGCGGTACTGGTCGCCATAGGCGTGGCGGCCGATGATGATCGGCTTGGTCCAGCCCGGAACCAGCCGCGGCACGTTCTTGCAGATGATCGGCTCGCGGAAGATCACGCCGCCGAGGATGTTGCGGATGGTGCCGTTCGGCGACTTCCACATCTGCTTGAGGTTGAACTCCTTCACCCGGGCTTCATCGGGGGTGATGGTGGCGCACTTGACGCCGACGCCGACCTTCTTGATGGCCTCGGCCGCGTCGATGGTGACCTGATCGTTGGTGTGGTCGCGGTACTCCATGCCCAGGTCGAAATAGAGCAGCTCGACATCCAGGAACGGGTTGATCAGCTTGTCCTTGATGTACTGCCAGATGATCCGGGTCATCTCGTCGCCATCGAGCTCGACGACGGGATTGGATACCTTGATTTTTGCCATGATCGGAGAAGCCCTCTTGGGAACGGCGCCATCGGCGCCACGTGAATATCCGCCGCCTCTTAGCACCTGATAGCACCGGGCGAAAGCCAAGGGATTATGCACTTTTAGCCGATCCAGCCCCCACGGATGGGGAGCAAGGTCGGGCCGCGCCGGACCGGCAGGGACGAGGTTTCAGGCGAGATTCAAAAGTCGAATCCAACCCGTTATTTCCCTTGAGAATTTCGTCAGGACAGGCAAACGACGGGCGGACGACCCGGCCGGCCCAACGCGAGCCTGAAAGGCCGGCCTGAATCAATTCCTGAGAGCGCCTTGCCAAGGCCTTGAGAGTGAAAGCGAGCGAGATGTCGGGGACTGACAAGAGCAAGGCGGGACTTTCCCTCGACGGTCCCATCGTGATCCTGGTCGAGCCGCAGCTCGGCGAGAACATCGGCATGGCCGCGCGCGCCATGGGCAATTTCGCCCTGAGCCGCTTGCGTATCGTCAACCCCAGGGACGGCTGGCCCAACATTGCCGCCCAGCGCGCCGCCGCCGGCGCGGACCACATTCTGGAGAAGGTCGAATTGTTCGGTACGGTGGAAGAAGCCGTTGCCGACCTCGACCTCTTGTACGCCACCACCGCGCGCCCGCACGACCAGGCCAAGCCCGTGGTCGGGCCGGAAGCGGCAGCCGCCGAAATATCCGGGCACATCGCCACGGGAGGCAAGGCCGGTATCCTGTTCGGCCGCGAGCGCTGGGGGCTGACCAACGAGGAGGTCGGGCTCTCCAACCGCATCATCACCTTCCCGGTCAATCCGGGCTTCGCCTCGCTCAACCTTGCCCAGGCCGTGCTGCTGGTCGGCTATGAATGGTTCAAGCGGATAACGTCGGGCGAGCTGCCGCACGCGATGCCGGAGCGCTCCGAGCGCGCCTCGCAGCACCAGATGCAGGCGTTCTTCGACAACCTCGTGCGCGAGCTCGACAAGGTGGAATTTTTGCGTCCGGCCGAAAAGCGCGACACCATGCTGGTCAACCTGCGCAACATCTTCACCCGGATGGAGCCGACCAAGCAGGACATGCACACACTGCACGGGGTGGTGATGGCGATCGCCGAGGGGCGCAAGGGCCCGGCCAAGGGCGGCGTGCTCGACGGCGAGCAGGCCACGCGCCTGCGCGCGCTGCTGGCGGAGCACGGGCAGGGCGGTGGCGTCTCCGACAGCGGCTCGACCGTGCGCGGCCTCGCCCGCCTGCTCCGCCGCAATCCGACCGACGCCGAGCGCCTGCTCTGGCAGGCTCTGACCCGCGACCGCCGCTTCGCAGGAGGGTTCAAGCGCCAGACCCCGGTGGGGCGGCACATCCCGGACTTCGTCTCGTTCCCGCACCGGATCGCGATCGAGCTGGTCAATCCGGGCGAGGGCGAGGCGATCGCGGCCGATCGCGCGGGGCGGCGAAGGTGGCTCGAGGCGCGCGACTATCGCGTGCTGGACATTCGGGCAGTGGATGTGGAGCGCGATCTGGAGACAGAGCTGGTGCGGCTGCAGGGGATGATGGAGCAGGGCGCGTAGGTCGCGCGTCGGTCTCGTAGGGTGGGCAAAGCGAAGCGTGCCCACGCATTTTCGCGATCGAGAGAGAAGGTGGGCACGGCGCTTTGCGCCTTTGCCCACCCTATGGCACTACGGCTTCGTACTGGTCGGCGTCGAATGATGTCAACGTTGAAACACAACCTTGCCGCCCACGAGCGTCATGTCCGCCTTGATGTCCTTGATCTGCTCCTCAGGCACGGCCGTGTAGTCGGCGGAGAGCACCACCATGTCCGCAAGCTTTCCGGGCTCAAGGGTGCCTTTGCGCCTTTCCTCGAACGTATAGCGCGACGCCGCGCTGGTGTAGAGCCGCAGGGCCTGCTCGCGCGTAATCGCCTCTGCCGAGCCATAGACGGTTCCGTTGGGATCCTTCCGGGTCACCATGACGTACATGTTGAGGAAGGGGTTGATCGGGTTGACCGGAAAATCCGTGCCGGCGCCGAGACTGTCGAGCCCCATCTTTTCGATCAATGTCCTGGTCGGCACGGCGCGGTCGGCGGTTGCCTTCCCGAGAAATCTTTCGACGGTTGCTGCCTTGTCCCACATGAAGGCATTCTGGAAATCGACACGGGCCCCCAGCCTGTGCGCACGCTCCATCTGTTCCGGCCGGATCAGGCTGGCGTGAATGAGGACGAAGCGGCGGTCGCGGATCGACTTTTCCTTGTCCACGGCCTCGAATGCATCGAGCACCTGGTCGATGCCAAGGTCGCCGACCACGTGGACACCGACCCGCCAATCATAGCGGTTGCAGATGGAGATGAGTTGCTTCAGCCGCTCGGGCGTCTGCTGGGCCACGCCGTGATAGTTGTCGTGTGAATCGGGATACACCTCGCGCATGAGCGCCGTCTTCAGCGTCATGCCTCCGTCGTAGAAGATCTTGATGCCGGCGAACTTCAGCCAATCGTCGCCAAAACCCGAAGAGGCGCCATTGCCTGACATGATGGCTTCCCATCCGGTCAGGTCGGCTGGTGGCTCCGGTCGAAACATCACGCCGGTGCGCAACGTGGCCTTCCCGGCTGCGACAAGCTTCTGCAGCGTACGGATGTCGCGTGGTTCTGTCGCGCCTTCGATCACGCTCGTGATGCCGAAGCTGTTGAGGAAGCCTTGGGCAATGGTGAATTGCCGCATTTCGTCGTCTTCTGTCCAGGGCGGGACGGCCTTCTCGACCCGGTCGATCGCCGTCTCCACGAGCAGGCCGGTCAATTCACCGGCCGCGTCGCGCTCAAACTTGCCCCCACTCGGGTCCTCCGTGGTCTTGTCGACGCCAACCCGCTGGAAAGCCATGGTGTTCGCCATCGAGAAATGCCCGACGGTGCGAAGATAGACGGGATTGTTGGGAGCAACGCTATCGATCTCCTGCCTCGTCAGATAGCGCTTCTCGGCCAATTGTGACGGCGGATGCCAGGCGCCACCTACGATCCACTCGCCCGGTTTCTTCTTCGCAGCGAATTCCTTGATGGCCGCGAGCGCCTCAGCTACTGTCTTGGCCCGGGCCATGATGACCACATAATCGCCAAGGCCGGCGGCCTTGAAGTGAGTATGGGTATCGATCAATCCAGGAATGACGGTCTTGCCGGCTAGATCGAGCACGCGCGTTCGGGTGCCTGCAAGCGCCTTCATCGCAGCACTGGTTCCGTTTGCGAGGATCTTCCCGTCTGCGACAGCCACGGCCTCCGTGGTCGTCGATTGGTCGTCCAGCGTCAGAACCTTTCCATTGATGAGGACCAGGTCGGGTGCGTGAAGCTCCGGCTGCTGCGCCGCGACATTCGCGATGCCAGCGATCCACATGCTCGTCGCGACGATTGCAGCTGCCGTTAACTTGCAAGCCATGACGTCCCCCTTTGATCTTGCTTTTGCCGGACGAAGATCTTTCGAGGGTATCTTTGATCATACTCTGGTTCAACGCTTCTCACGTCGTGCAGCGTCCACATGGTGGGCAAAGTGGATTGTGCTTTGTGTCGGTCCCGCAGGTTCTCAGCGGGGCGTGCTGTCGCCGAAGCGGGCGGACGCGGTGACAATGGCGGCAAGCAGCGCGGCGATCAGCATGATGGCCAGTGCGGCTGTCCACCCATAGGCCTCCACAGCACTTCCGACCGCGACAGGTCCGGCCACTTGGCCGAGATTGCTGCCTTGCATCACCAGGCCGGTGACCACAGGAATGAGTGCGGCGGATGGCGCGAGCAACGGGATCGATGAGATCAGGACGGCCGGGATCAGGCCGCCGACCGCCGAGAACATGATGCACAGCAGAAGCGTGGGGGTATCGCCGAAGATCTGCAGGAAGATTCCAGGAGCTGAAAACCCCATCGCCAGATAGGCCGCAACGAGCAGCACTGAACGCCGGGCACCGCGCGCGAGCAGGTAACCGGCAGAGACATTGCCCATGATATTGCTTGCGGTGGCGAGAGCACTGAGCATGCCGGCGGTGCTATGGGAAATGTTCATCCGCTCCATCAGCAGCACCGGGATGAAGCTGAACAGCGCGAAGAACATCAGGCTGTAGAGGGCAAAGCATCCGGCCAGCAGAAGCGGGCCCTTGCTTGCCGCCACGCGCATCGCATCCGACATCGTGCGTCTCCACGATGCCGAGATGCGCTTCGGGGCCGCCGGAATACTCGTCCACGCGGCAGCCATGGCGAGCGCTGCAAGACCGGCACTGCCCCACCACAGGGCGCGCCAGTCGCTGAAGAACGTCCCGACCAGCATCGCGAGCGCAATGCCGGCCGGCATGAAACAACTCCACAGGGCAAAGGGAACGTCTTGTTGCCCGACCGGAGCTATTCTGTTCAGGATTGCCGGCCCCGCAACGATGATCAGAAGAAATCCTGCCCCCTCCAGGACGCGCGATGCGAGAAGCACCGCATAACCGGCTGCGAGCGCGCCGATGACGGCTCCGAGGATGAGCAGCCCGAGGCCGAGAATGAGACTTTGCCGATCTCCAGCGCGAGCCACGAGGGAGCCGGCGGGGATGCCGCCCAACAGGCCGAGAACAGCCAGTATCCCGGTCAGCCAGCCGGCAGCGGCGAGATCAAGGCCCAAGTCCTTTTGCAGCATGGGCGCGGCGATGGCGGTCTTCCCCACCTGGATTGCGGCAACGACACCGGAGCCTACCGCGACGCTCACCACATGCCGGTGTCCATCCCGCAAGGACGGCGCAGGTGCTGCCGCCGTCATCAAGCCGCTTCCTTGAGCCGTGCAGCGGCCAAGGCGCGAGCAATCACGGCGACATGGCGTCCCTGAAAGCGTGCCCCTGCCAGCTCATTGGCGCTGGGACGCCGATCCCCGCCGCTGCCGTCGTCGGCGAGGGTCGATGCACCGTAAGGCGAGCATCCGGTAACCTCGTCCATGCGCATCTGTCCCTTGAATGTGTAGGGCAGCCCGACCACGACCATGCCGAGGTGCAGCAACACGGTGTGCACGGAGAGAATGGTGCTTTCCTGACCGCCGTGCTGGCTGCCCGTGGACGTGAAGACACTGCCGACCTTGCCCACCAGCTTGTTCTCGAACCAGAGGCCGCCGCACTGGTCCAGGAAGTTCTTCATCTGGGAGGCCATGTTGCCAAAGCGCGTCGGCGTGCCGAAGATGATCGCGTCGTATTCGGGTAGCTCGGCCACCGCAGCGATTTCGGCGGGTTGATCGAGCTTGTAGCCGGCCCGTTGCGCCACATCGCCGGGAACCAGCTCCGGAATGCGCTTGACGATGGCGGCGGCTCCAGCGTCTCGCACGCCGCCGGCAACCTCTTCAGCCATCGCCTCGACGTGACCGTAGGACGAGTAGTACAGCACCAATACCTTCGTCATTGTCGTTGTCCTCTGCCGTCTCTCAAGGGGGAGCAGCGGAAAACATAGGACTTTGCCTGATCAGCGGAAGCGACATAAGATAGATCAGTTTGATCGATTGGATAGATCGTGCTGGACGTTCTGACGCTGGATCAGCTGCGCACATTCGTAACCGTGGCGGAAAGCGGAAGCTTCCGCTCGGCCGCGGTTCAGCTATCGCGTGTTCAGTCCGCCATCAGCCATGCCATTGCCAACCTCGAGGCTGAGCTGGGCCTGACGCTGTTCGACCGCGCGGGTCATCGGCCCGTCCTGACGGCCGAGGGCCGGTCACTGCTGGAGAACGCTCGCGACATTCTCCTCAGGGTGGACGCGATGCGAGCGAGAGCCCGCGGTCTCGGCGAGGGAGTCGAACTCGAGCTCTCATTGACGGTCGACACATTGTTTCCGATCAACAGGGTTGGAGCGGCACTAACGGAGATGCGCGCCGGCTATCCCTCGGTTTCGATCAGGCTTGCAGTCGAGCCTCTGGGTGGACCGATCACGTCGCTGATCGACAAGCGCAGTTCGCTGGCGATCGTGGTGGGCGAGGATTTCCGCGACCCGCGGATCGCGCTCGAGGCGATCTCATCGGTCGAGCAGGTTGCCGTCGTTTCCGTTAAGCACCCATTGGCGAGGCGGCAATCGCGCAACAGGATCAGCCTTCAGGATCTGGCGGATCATCTGCAGATCGTTCTGTCCGATCCGACACCGTTGACCGAAGGGCGCATGTTCGGTGTGCTTTCGCCCCAGACCTGCCGGGTCACCAATCAGGACACCAAGCATGCGATGATTCTCGCCGGCCTCGGCTGGGGCCGCCTGCCGTTCTGGCAGGTGGCGCGCGATCTGAGGGAGAGGCGCCTTGTGCGCCTTGCCACCACCGCCCTCGGACGCCGCAGCCAGGTTGCCGCAGAAGCCTATCTCGCTCACCGGCTCGACGAGCCGCTCGGGCCAGCCGCAATGGCTTTCCGCCAGGCCTTGCTGCAGCTGGCCGAGCCGTAGGGACGTGACGATGAGGTGCTGGCCTGACCGTTGACAGACCGGTTGCGTTTCGCTGACGGCTCTACGGGCTCACGCCGTCTCCAATTGCTCCGCTGCGCGCTTCTTCTTCGCCTTGGACTGGCCGAGCAGGGGGCCTGCCGTTAGTGCCGCCGTATCGGCGACGCCCGGGTCGCGCGAGATCATCGCGGCGACGATGGCGCCGTCGATGAGGAGGCCGAGCTGGTGCGCCAGCACGGCGGGCTCGCTCGAGCCGAGCTCGCCGGCGAGCTTCTCGATGTGGCCGAGCACGATCTTCTTGTGCTTCAGCGCGATGTTGCGAAACTGTTTGGCGTCCTTGTCGTGCTCGCCGACCGCGTTGATGAAGGGGCAGCCGTAGAACCGCTTTTCGGCGAACCAGCTCTTCAGCGCCGGGAAGATGCGCGTCAGCTTGGCCTGCGCGTCGCCGCCGCCTTGCTCCATGGCGGCGATGAACCATTCGCGCCACTGCTTGCCTTCGCTTTCCAGCACCGCGTTGACGAGATTGGTCTTGGAGCCGAACAATTTGTAGAGCGTGGTCTTCGCGGTGCCGGCCTCCTCGATGATCGCATCGATGCCGGTGGCGTTGATTCCATTCTTGCAGAACAGATGCGACGCGGCGCTGAGCAGGCGCCCGCGCGCGGATTCGTCGTCGCCGATGGCGGCGTGGGGCGAGGTCTTCTTCGATGACGTCTTTGCCATAAGCTGCAACTTAATCGCAGCTGCATCACATCAGCAAGCCGCATCTGGTTGGCGCTGAAAAGATTCGCATCCGCTTAAGCATCTGCTCCGCCTTTGAGCAGGAGGGGGCCGATCAATCCACCGGCAGCGACGCTAAGCGGCTCCAATGCTTCGCCTTTCGCTTTCTGGCAGGTTCTGGCACGCTCCATGCAAGAAAACAGACCGTTCGGTATCCTGCCGATTTCCACTTCTGCCAGGGAGAAGACGATGACTGCGGTCGTTCAGAAGACAGTGCTGACGGGGTGCCTCGCGCCCATCGACAAGAATGGGCTCGAGCAGCTGATCGCCAACGGCAAGGCGAATCCGAAGGTGGTCAAGACCTTGAAGTGCAAGACGGTCGCGGAAGGAAAATTCCGTCACGCCAACTACATCCGCAACCTGCCGCCCTACATCGTCGACGAGCCGCCGGGGCTGCTCGGCGACGACACCGCACCCAATCCGTCGGAAGCCTCGCTCGCCGCGCTCGGCTCCTGCCTCGCCGTCGGCCTGCACGCCAACGCCGTGCACCGCGGCTGGATCGTCAACAAGCTCGAGCTCGAGCTCGAAGGCGACCTCAACATCACCGCGGTCTGGGGCACCGGCGACACCTCGGACAAGCCGGTCGGCTTCACCGACGTGCGCGTCAAGGTCGACATGGAATGCGAAGGCATCGCGCAAGACGAGATCAACGCACTGGTCGCCCATGTGAAGAAATGGTCGCCGGTCGCCAACACCTTCACCCGGCCGGTCAATCTCGAGGTCGGCATCTAGCAGGCGGCAATCAGGACAAGGTGCGGGAGACGATCATGGGTTCACTGGCTTTATCGCGGGTCGACGTTCTGGATCAGCCCGCACCGTCCATTGCAGGCGAGGTGGCGCGGATCGCGCGGGAGCAGCTCGCCCCGCTCGCCGCCGGCATCGACGACGGTTCGGTCTATCCGGCCGAGGTGCTGCGCAACTTCGGCGCGGTCGGCGCCTGGGGCAGTCACGTGCCCCACGAAGGTCCCGCCGATCTGCGCTGCGCCATCCAGACGATGGCGGCGATCGGCGAGGTCTGCGGCGCCACCGCCTTCATGGCCTGGTGCCAGGACACGCTGGTCTGGTACGCCGCCAACTCGACCAATATGAAACTGGCGAAACGCTTCGGCGATGCGTTCTCGACCGGCCGGGTGCTCGGCGGCACCGGGCTCTCCAACCCGATGAAGAGCTTCTTCGGCATCGAGAAGCTCAAGCTGAAGGGGCGCAAGGTCGAGGGCGGCTATATCGTGCGCGGCGCGCTGCCCTGGGTCTCCAATCTCGGCCCGGACCATTATTTCGGCACCATCTTCGAGCGTGAGGACGACCAGGGCACCGCGAGCGGCGAGCCCGGCATCGCAAGCGGCGAGCCCGGCACCGTGATGTTCCTGGCCGATTGCTCGGATCCCGCAATCACGCTGACGCCGTGCAAGCCCTTCCTCGCCATGGACGGCACCGGCACCTATGGCGTGCAGTTTCGCGACGTCTTTGTGCCGGACGAGCTGATCCTCGCCGATCCCGCCGGGCCCTTCGTCAAGAAGATCCGCGCCGGCTTCATCCTGCTGCAGGCCGGCATGGCGCTCGGACTGATCAAGGACTGCATCAACATCATGGGCGAGGTTGACGGTCCCCTCGGTCATATCAACCGTTATCTGCCGCAGCAGCCGGTGCATTTCGGCGATCTCGCCGCCGAGATCGAGGCCGAGACCATGGCGCTGGCGCGCGACCCCTACAATGAGGAGGAGACCTACTGGCGCAAGGTGATCGCGCTGCGCTTGCGCGCCGGCGAGGCCAGCGTCGCGGCGGCGCATGCGGCGATGCTGCATTGTGGCGCGCGCGGCTATTTGAAGGGCCATCGCGCGCAGCGGCGCCTGCGCGAGGCCTATTTCATCGCGATCGTCACGCCGGCCACCAAGCAGCTGCGCAAGATGCTCGCTGATTCCTGAGCTCACGAGTCCACCCCCAGAAGACCACTTAACCTCAACGGAGAGGCTGCCAATGACGGACGTTCTGATCTCTGCCAGCGAACTTGCCGATCTCTTGAAGACGGAGCCGTGTGTCGTGATCGACACCCGCAATCCCGACGCCTATGCCGCCGGGCACCTGCCGGGCGCCGTGAACGTGCACGAGATCTTCACCTTTCTCGCGACGTCGACGCCCGAGGGCATCAGCGAGCTGAAGACCAAATTCGCCGACGCCTTCGGTGCCGCCGGCCTCTCCGGCAAGGAGACGGCCGTGATCTACGAGCAGTCGATGAATTCCGGCTTCGGCCAGTCCTGCCGCGGCTACTATCTCCTCACCATGCTCGGCTATCCCAAGGTCAAGGTGCTGCATGGCGGCTTCGACGCCTGGGCCGCCGCCGGTCTTCCCGTGACCAAGGACGTTCCGACGCCGGCAAAGGCTTCGTTCGCGATCGTGCCCGAGGCCGGCGAGATCCTGATCGACGCCAAGACCATGCTGTCAGCCGTCGGCAAGCCCGGCATCGCCATCCTCGACGTCCGCGACGTCGACGAGTGGATCGGCGACAGCTCGTCCCCGTACGGCAAGGATTTCTGCCCGCGCAAGGGACGCATCCCCGGAGCGGTGTGGCTGGAATGGTACCGCATGATGAAGCCGACCGCCGAGGGCCCGCGCTTCAAGTCCAAGGACGAGATTCTCGCGGAATGCGCCACGGTCGGCATCACGCCGAGCACACCGGTGTACCTGTACTGCTTCAAGGGGGCGCGCGCCTCGAACACCTTCCTGGCGCTGAAGAACGCCGGCGTGAAGGACGTGCGGATGTATTTCGGCTCCTGGAACGAATGGTCGCGCGATCCGTCGCTGCCGATCGAGCAGGGCTTGCCGGTGGCTGCCCAGGTAACAGGCAAGGCGGCATAGAACCTGCATGTTTCTCGTGGTCCGGCTGCGCAAGGCTTGGCCGGACCACGATGGAATTTGACCCGACGCGGCGGACAACGGCGTTCGCCGCGCGATGTGACAAAGGGGCGCAGCAGCATGTCCACGTTCGACGATCCGTTTGACTCCGACCGCAATCTCCAGGCCGGTTGCGTGTGCGGCCAGCACCGTTCGGCGCGGGAGCACGAGCAGGCGGCTTCGGCCTTGCGCTGCGACCCTGTCGAGAGTGAAGAGAAGCGCTACGAGGGCGTGGTCGCCTCCGCGGTGATGCGCGCGATGTTTCCGCAGGACGTGGCGCGGCGTGCTTTCCTGAAGTCCGTGGGCGCGTCGACTGCGCTCGCGGCACTGTCGCAGTTCTTCCCGCTCAAGACCGCGACCGAGGTGTTTGCGCAAGCAGGCGCGCCCGAGAAGAAGGATCTCAAGGTCGGCTTCATCCCGATCACCTGCGCCACGCCGATCATCATGGCGGCTCCGCTCGGCTTCTATGCCAAGCACGGTCTCAACGTCGAGGTGGTCAAGACCGCGGGCTGGGCCGTGATCCGCGACAAGACCATCAACAAGGAATACGACGCCGCGCACATGCTGGCGCCGATGCCGATCGCGATCTCGCTCGGCCTCGGTGCCAATGCCATTCCGTTCGCGGTGCCTGCGATCGAGAACATCAACGGGCAGGGCATCACGCTTGCCATGAAGCACAAGGACAAGCGCGATCCGAAGGACTGGAAGGGCATGAAGTTCGCCATCCCCTTCGACTATTCGATGCACAATTACCTCTTGCGCTATTATCTCGCCGAGCACGGTCTCGACCCCGATATCGACGTGCAGCTGCGCTCGGTGCCGCCGCCGGAAATGGTGGCGAACCTGCGCGCCGACAACATCGACGGCTTCCTTGCGCCCGACAACATCTGCCAGCGCGCGATCTATGACGGCGTCGGCTTCATGCACATCCTGTCCAAGGAGATCTGGGACGGCCATCCCTGCTGCAGCTTTGCCGCCAGCCGCGAATTCATCACGACTGCCCCGAACAGCTTTGCGGCGCTGACGCGGGCCATCGTCGATGCCACGGCCTACGCGTCGAAGGCCGAGAACCGCAAGCAGATCGCGGAGGCGATCGCGCCGGCCAACTACATCAACGCGCCGGTCACGGTGCTGGAGCAAGTCCTGACCGGCACCTATGCCGACGGCCTCGGGGGCGTGAAGACTGACGCCAAGCGTGTCGATTTCGATCCGTTCCCCTGGCAGTCCTTTGCGGTCTGGATGCTGACGCAGATGAAGCGCTGGGGCCAGATCAAAGGCGACGTCGACTACAAGGCGGTGGCCGAGCAGGTGTATCTCGCCACCGACACCAAGAAGCTGATGACCGAGATGGGCCTGTCGCCGCCCGCGAGCGCCTACAAATCGTTCGCGGTGATGGGCAAGAATTTCGATCCTGCCAAGCCGGAGGACTACGTGGCGAGCTTCAAGATCAGGAAGTCGTCGTGATGGGCGGCGTTCTTTCCCCAGCGTCGTCCCGGCGAACGTCGGGACCCATACCGCGTGATCTATCGATCGCGGAAGGTCGCAATACCGAACGACCGGTCTTCGCCAAATGTCGTCCTATTGTTATGGGTCCCGGCGTTCGCCGGGACGACATGCGGAGAGATCGCGCCATATGACATCCTCCCTCCGTCTCCGTGCCGGCCTCGTTTCCATCGTGCTGCTCGCTGCGTTTCTCGGCATCTGGCATCTCGCCACGCGCTCGACCGGCACCGCGGCGACGATGAGCCCGGAATATGCCAAGCTGATGGGTCTGACCGCGACGCAAGGCAAGTCCGCCATGCCCGGGCCGCTCGATGTCGGCACCAAGCTCTGGGAGCATCTGAAGCGGCCGTTCTACGACAACGGACCGAACGACAAGGGCCTCGGCATCCAGCTCGGCTATTCCATCGCGCGCGTCGGCACCGGCTATCTGCTGGCGGTGCTGGTCGCGATCCCGCTCGGCTTCCTGATCGGCATGTCGCCGCTGCTCAGCAAGGCGCTCGATCCCTTCATCCAGGTGCTGAAGCCGATCTCGCCGCTGGCCTGGATGCCGCTCGCGCTCTACACCATCAAGGATTCCTCGGTCTCGGCGATCTTCGTCATCTTCATCTGCTCGATCTGGCCGATGCTGCTCAACACCGTGTTCGGCGTCGCCAGCGTGCGCAAGGAATGGATCAACGTCGCGCGCACGCTCGAGGTCGGCACCGTCAGGCGCGCCTTCACCGTGATCCTGCCCGCAGCGGCGCCGACGATCCTGACCGGCATGCGCATCTCGATCGGCATCGCCTGGCTCGTCATCGTCGCCGCCGAGATGCTCGTCGGCGGCACCGGCATCGGCTATTTCGTCTGGAACGAGTGGAATAACCTCTCGATCACCAACGTCATCATCGCGATCCTGCTGATCGGGGTCGTCGGCATGCTGCTCGACCAGATCCTGGCGCGGTTCACGCGCATGGTCACGTTTCCGGAGTAGGGCAAGTGACCGATAAGTTCATCTCCATCGAAGCCATCGCCAAGCGCTATCCCGGCGCGGGCGGCGCCACGACCACCGTGTTCGAAAATCTGTGGCTGTCGATGGCGCGCGGCGAGTTTGCTTGCGTGATCGGCCATTCCGGCTGCGGCAAGACCACGGTGCTCAACATCCTCGCCGGCCTCGATGCGCCGAGCGAGGGCGCGGTCATCGTCGACGGCCAGGCGATCTCCGGCACCAGCCTCGACCGCGCCGTGATCTTCCAGAGCCACGCGCTGCTGCCCTGGCGCACCGTGCTCGGCAACGTCGCCTATGCCGTCAGCTCGAAATGGCGCAGCTGGGACCGTGTCAAGGTCAAGGCACATGCGCAGCGCTTCATCGATCTCGTCGGTCTTTCGGGCTCCGAGCACAAGCGGCCGTCTGAACTGTCGGGCGGCATGAAGCAGCGCGTCGGCATCGCGCGGGCGCTGTCGATCACGCCGAAGATGATGCTGATGGACGAGCCGTTCTCGGCGCTCGACGCGCTGACGCGCGGCACGCTGCAGGACGAGGTGCGGCGCATCTGCCTCGAGACCGGGCAGACCGCGTTCATGATCACCCACGACGTCGACGAGGCGATCTATCTCGCCGACAAGATCTTCCTGATGACCAATGGGCCCGGCGCGGTGCTGGCCGAGGTGGTCGAGAACCCGCTGCCGCGGGATCGCGGCCGCACCGATCTGCACCGCCATCCGCTCTACTACGCGCTGCGTAACCACATCATCGATTTCCTGGTGACGCGCAGCAAGACCTTTACGGCCGAGACACCCGGTCACGATCCGCGCAACGTGCCGGTGATTCACATCGGCAAGCCCGGACTGACGATCGCCTCGAACGGCGAGGAGCAAAGACAGACCTGGATACCCGGGCCCAGTCCCGGACTCACTGCCTGAAGAGGAGACCCTGACATGAAACGCGAAGACCTCACCGAGAAGCTGCTCGACATCAAGCGCGAGAAGGGCTGGAGCTGGAAGCACATCTGCGAGAAGATCGGCGGCTATTCCGAGGTGCTGATCGTCGGCGCGATCATGGGCCAGATGAAGCTGACCAAGCCGCAGGCCGCCAATGCCGGCGAGCTGTTCGGCCTGTCGAAGGCGGAAGTTGCGATGCTCAACGAGGTGCCGATGCGCGGCACCGGCACGCCGATGCCGCCGACCGACCCGCTGATCTACCGCTTCTACGAGATGGTGATGGTTAACGGTCCGGCCTGGAAGGCACTGATCGAGGAGGAGTTCGGCGACGGCATCATGTCCGCGATCGACTTCGACATGGGGATCGAGCGCGTCGCCAACCCCAAGGGCGACCGCGTCAAGATCACCATGAGCGGCAAGTTCCTGCCGTACAAATATTACGGTGCCAGCGGCAACGTGCCGGAATACGGCTTCAAGGAGGAGTAGCGGCGGCGAAGGCGGCGCGCAGCTCGCCGACCGGCGCCATCTCGCGGATGTAGGTGAAGGACCCGTTGTCCTTCATCTCACGCGCGCAGCTCAGGAACGCGGCGAGCGCGTAGCGGGACATGGCGCCGCCGACGCTGATGCGCTTGACGCCGACGGCGGACAATTGCGCGGCCGTCAGCGTCGGGTCGGCGAAGCCCATCACGTGGTTGAACGGCTTGCTGATCGAGGAGACGACCGTCCGGATCGTGGCGAGATCGTACAGGCCGGGCGCATAAAGAACACCGGCGCCGGCGGACTCGAAGGCCTGCAGGCGGCGAATCGTATCGTCGATGTCTTTGCGGCCGTGCAGGAAGTTCTCGGCTCGCGCTGTCAGCATGAACGGAAAGGGCAGCGCGCGCGCGGCTTCCACGGCGGCCTGGACGCGCTCGACGGCTAGGGAGAAGTCATAGATCGGGCGGTCGCGATCGCCGCTGAAATCCTCGATCGACCCGCCGACCGCGCCAACCTCGGCGGCGCGCCGAATTGCTTCGGCGGCGCGCTTCGGCTCGTCCGCGCCGCAATTCTCGAGATCGACGCTCACCGGCAGGTCGGTGGCCTCCACGATGTCGCGCGCATTGGCGAGGATGACATCGAGATTGACGCCGCTGCTGCCGACCATGTTCGCGACGCCGAGGCTCGTGGTTGCGAGCGCTTCGAAGCCCATCGCCGCGAGCAGCTTGGCCGTCCCGGCATCCCACGGATTGGGAATGATGAAGGCATCACGCCGCTCGTGCAGTGCGCGAAACGCCGTCGCTTTGTCCAGCTGGCTCGTCATGGATCGTCTCCGTTGTCCGTTCCGACCAGCCTTAGGCTTGTTTCCATCATCCGCCAAATTTGTTATCTTGTCGGATCTCATCAGTTTTTTGCATGGACGCCGATGGACAGTGACGCCCTGAACACCTTCCTGGTGGTTCATCGCAAAGGCGGGATCTCCAGTGCCGCGAAATTTCTGCACCGCTCGCAGCCGGCGATTTCGCGCCGTATCGCGCTTCTCGAGCAGGAGCTCGGCGTGCCGCTGTTCGAGCGGGTGGCAGGCCGCACGCGGCTCAGCGATGCCGGGCGCGTGCTGATCCCCTATGCCGAGCGCGCGGTTGCCGCGGCGCAGGACGCCGAACAGGCGGTGCGCGCGTTTACCAAGCAGAATGCGGGGCCGGTACCGCTGGCCGTGACCGGCACGCTTGCCGACGGACGGCTGTCGAGCATCATGAAGCGGTTCGCCAAGGAGCATCCGGCCGTCACGCTGAGCTTGCGGACGGCGACCAGCGCGGAGGTCAGCGATCTCATCCGGCGCGGCGAGGCCACGATCGGCCTGCGCTACAATACCGATCGCTCCGGCGATCTCGCCTGCGAGCGGGTGCTGAGCGAGGCGTTGCAGGTCGCCTGCGCGCCTGACCATCCTCTGGCCGGACAGCGCGTGAAGCGCCTCGCTGAACTCGGTGGCGAGCGCTGGATCGCGTTCCCGGAGATTCGCGGGCGCCGCGAGATTGCCGCGGCTCACGTGTTCGCGTTGTTTCTGGCGCGCGGGCTTGGCGAAGTGGAGTGGACGGCCGTGGACAGTCTCACCGCGCAGAAACGGCTGGTGGAGTCCGGCTTTGGCCTATCACTGCTGGCGCGAAGCCATTTGGCGGACGAGCTGCGCGCGGGCTCGATCGCGACGATCGCCGTGGGCGATCTTGCCGCGGAGCAGGACATCGTTCTTGTCACGCGCCGCGGTGGATTTCTAAGCGCTGCCGCCGAGCGCCTGCTGGAGAGCATTCGCCGCAACTACGCCGCGCAGGACGTGTTGGCAAGGCGGGACGGCAGAAAGCGATCGCCGGCGCGCAAGGGTGTTTCGCGCCGGCGCTTGGTCTGACTCGGTTATTTCCCCGCCTTTACCTCGGCGGCGGCGACCGCGAGCAGCTCGCTCATCTTGGCGCGAATCGCCTGCTCGGTGACCGCGACGTTCTTGGTGGCGAAATCGGCCGCCAGCTTGCGCACGACGTCGGCATCGCCGGCCTCCTCGAAGTCGGCCGCGACCACTTCCTTGGCATAGGCGGTGGCGGCATCGCCGGACATGCCGAGCTTTTCGGCCGCCCACATCCCGAGCAGCCGGTTGCGGCGGGCCTCCGCCTTGAACTTCTGCTCCTCGTCGAGGGCGTATTTCTTCTCGAAGCCTTCCTGGCGCTTGTCGAACTCGCTCATGCCTTGTTCCAAATCCCTGCTGAATGGCGCGGGAGCCTTCCGTTGCGGCGCCCCGGCTGCATGCCTACATAGATAGCACGAATCGGCAAAACAACGGGCCGTTAAGCCGCAGGCAAGACGGTATAAGTTGGCGCCGGACGGCCGGATCGATTGTGCTCGGACAGCCAATCGGATAGGTTGCCTGAAGGCTTGGTTCCCGTTCTGTTTCCAAGGGTTTATGGATGGGTTCCGGGCTGTTCACGGCAGCTCCGCTGTGGGTCGTAAATCCTGGTAATCGGAGCACACCAAATACATGGATTTCAACAAAACACGGTACATCCCCATGAGCCGTCGGCGTCGCATTTATGAAGGCAAGGCAAAGGTTCTCTATGAAGGCCCGGAGCCCGGTACCCTGATCCAGCACTTCAAGGACGACGCCACCGCGTTCAATGCGAAAAAGCATCAGGTGATCGAGGGCAAGGGTGTCCTCAACAACCGGATCTCGGAGTACCTGTTTCAGCACCTCAACGATATCGGGGTGCCGACCCATTTCATCCGCCGCCTCAACATGCGCGAGCAGTTGATTCGCGAGGTCGAGATCGTGCCGCTCGAGGTGGTGGTGCGGAACGTCGCCGCCGGCTCGCTGTCGCAGCGCCTCGGCATCGAGGAGGGCACGCAGCTGCCCCGTTCGATCATCGAATTCTATTACAAGAACGACCAGCTCAACGACCCCATGGTGTCGGAAGAGCACATCACCGCCTTCGGCTGGGCGACGCCGCAGGAGATCGACGACATCATGGCGCTCGCCATCCGCGTCAACGACTTCCTCACCGGCCTCTTCCTCGGCATCGGCATCCGCCTCGTCGACTTCAAGATGGAGTGCGGCCGCCTGTTCGAGAACGAGATGATGCGCATCATCGTCGCTGACGAGATCTCGCCGGACAGCTGCCGTCTCTGGGACATCAAGTCGAACGAGAAGCTCGACAAGGACCGCTTCCGCAGGGATCTCGGCGGTCTGCTGGAAGCCTATACGGAAGTTGCAAAGCGCCTCGGCATCCTCATGGAGAACGAGCGTCCGCAGGGCTCCGGCCCGGTGCTGGTGAAGAGCTGAAAGAGGATCCTGACGTGAAGGCACGTGTCACCGTTACCCTGAAGACGGGCATCCTCGATCCGCAGGGCAAGGCCATCGAAGGCGCGCTGAAGTCGCTCGGCGTCGACGGCGTCGCCAGCGTCCGCCAGGGCAAGGTGTTCGACATCGAGCTCGCGGGCGCCGACAAGGCCAAGGCGGAAGCCGCGCTGAAGGAAGCCGCCGACAAGCTGCTGGCGAACACCGTGATCGAGAATTATCGGGTGGAGTTCCTGAGCTAGGCCCGCCAGCCTGGTAGCCCGGATGGAGCGAAGCGAAATCCGGGTTCTATCTGCAAGCGGCACTGTCCCGGATTGCGCTTCGCTCCATCCGGGCTACGGAGCAATTATAGCCAGCCCGCTCTGCGGAAACGCCAATACAGCGAGCCGCACGCGGTCAGCATCACGCCGAGCAGCATGAAATAGCCGTACTCCCATTCCAGCTCCGGCATGTGCTTGAAGTTCATGCCGTAGATGCCGGCGAGCGCGGTCGGGACTGCGATGATGGCGAGCCAGGACGCGAGCTTCTTCGACACCGCCGTCTCCTGCGCCTGGCCGACCAAAAGGCTCGCCTCGAAGGCGAACGCCAGCACTTCGCGCATGGAATCGATGCGCTCCTGGATGTTGCGGACATGGTCGGTGACGTCGCGGAACAGCGGCTGCATGGCCTTGCGCACCATCGACAGCTCGTCATGCTCCAGCCGGCGGCAGACCTCCACCAGCGGGCCGATCGCGGTCCTGAGCCGCAACAGGTCGCGGCGCAGCATGTAGAGCCGCTCGATTTGCGCCTTGCTGATCTGCTTGGAGAGCACGTCGTCCTCGATGCCCTCGACCTCGTCGTGGATGCTCTCCAGCACGGGCGAGTAATTGTCGACGATGAAATCGAGGATGGCGTAGAGGATGTAGTCCTCGCCGCGGGCGAGCGCCCGCGGACAACTCTCGCAACGCTCGCGCACCGGCGTGTAGGAGGTCGAAGCGCCGTGGCGCACCGAGACCAGATAGCCTTCGCCGACGAAGATGTGGGTCTCGCCGAAGGCAATGCGGCCCTCGATCAGTTGCGCGGTGCGGGCGACAATGAACAGGGCCTCGCCATATTGCTCGATCTTCGGCCGCTGATGGGCGTGGTTGGCGTCCTCGATCGCGAGGTCGTGCAAATCGAACTGCTTCTGCACCGCGCCGAGCAGCGCCATGTCGGGCTCGTGTAGCCCGATCCAGACCACGTGGCCGGGCTTGGCCCGCCAGCTCGAGGCTTCGCTGATCGCGATATTGGCAACGCGTCGGCCATCGACATAGGCGCCGGCCGCGACGACGCCCTCGGCGGAGACCGGCTCGGCGGGGGAGGGGGGCAGCGACGGGACGTTCATGGCTTCAATCCCGGGCAATCGATCGGCCGAGCGGCGCGTCGCCGACCGATGTGCATGGCCTGTGTACAAGGCCCTCTGCGAAGGCTAGCACTGGTAAAATCCCCGTCAAATGGTTATGTCTCTTCACGAATTGGCCCGTCGGCCAGCCCCGATTCCCGCCCACCGTCGGAACCTCTGTCATGAAAGCCGCCATCCTCGTCTTTCCCGGAATCAACCGCGAACGCGACATGGCGCGTGCGCTGAGGCTGATCTCCGGCACCGAGCCGGCGATGGTGTGGCACGCCGAGACCTCGCTGCCCCCTGGCACCGATCTCGTGGTGGTGCCCGGCGGCTTCTCCTACGGCGATTATCTGCGCTGTGGCGCCATCGCGGCCCGCGCGCCGGTGATGGACGCGGTGCGCGACTATGCGGCCAAGGGCGGCCTCGTGCTCGGCGTCTGCAACGGTTTTCAGATCCTCTGTGAATCCGGCCTGCTGCCGGGCGTGCTGATGCGCAACGCGCGGCTGAAGTTCATCTGCCGCGACGTGCACCTGCGCGTCGAGCGCTCCGACACCCCGTTCACCCGCGGCTACAATGCCGGCCAGGTGATCCGGGTGCCGGTCGCCCATGGCGAGGGCAATTACGAGGCCGACGAGGAGACCATCAAGCGGCTCGAAGGCGAGGGGCGGGTGCTCTATCGCTACTGCTCCGTCGCCGGCGAAGTCGACGATTTCAACAACATCAACGGCGCGGCGCATTCCATTGCCGGCATCGTCAACGACAAGGGCAACGTGCTCGGCATGATGCCGCATCCGGAAAATCACGTCGAAGACATCATGGGCTGCACCGACGGCCGCGGCCTGTTCGCGGGCTTGGTCCAGCATCTGGAAAAGGCCGCGTGATTGCGTTCGCGGTGAAGCGGCTCTCTGTCGCTGTCGCCGCCGTCGCCTTTGCGACGGCTGCGTTCGCCCAGGACTATCCCAAGCGTCCGATCACCATGATCGTGCCGTTCGCGGCCGGGGGTACCTCGGACGTGATCGCGCGCGCGGTGGCCGAGCAGATGGGCATCGCGCTCGGCCAAACCATCGTGATTGAGAACGTCGCCGGCGCCGGCGGTTCGACCGCGCTGGCGCGCGCCTCGCGCGCCGAGCCCGACGGCTACACCATCGCGATCGGCAATGCCGGCACCAATGCCGCGAGCTACACGATCTATCCGAAGCTGCCGTTCACGCCGGATTCCTTCGTGCCGATCGCCATGGTGGCGAAGACGTTCGGCATCATCGCGCTGCGCAAGGACTTTCCGGCCAAGGACTTGAAAGAGTTCATCGCCTACGCCAAGGCCAATCCCGGCAAGATCAATCTCGGCCATGCCGGCGTCGGCTCCTCGAATTATCTGATCTGCAAGAGCTTCGTCACCTCGGCCGGGATCGACGCGACGCTGGTCGGCTATCGCGGCGCCGCGCCGGCGCTGACTGACGCGGTCGGCAGCCAGATCGACGGCGTCTGCGACGCGGCCGCCTCGGTCTCGCAGTCCATCAACGACAAGCTGGTGAAGGGACTCGTGGTCGGCTCGACCGTGCGGCTCGCCACGCTGCCGGATCTGCCGACCTCCGCGGAAGCCGGCCTGCCCGGATTCGAGGCGCAGGGCTGGAACGGCCTGTTCGCGCCCAAGGGCACCCCGCCGGCCGTCATCGCCAAGCTGAACGCCGCCGCGCGCACGGCGGTCGAGACCGACGCGGTGAAGAAGCGCTTTGCCGACCTGTCGACCGTCGCGCCCGATGCCAACGAGCACGCGCCGGAGCTGTTGCAACAGCTCGTGACGCGCGATGTCGAAAAGTACCGGAAGATGCTGGCGGACGACGCCAAGTAAATGGGCCAGCCCGACAGGCCTCATTGAGCTGCAGGAATGCGGGCGATGGCCTTGATCTCGAAGTCGAACCCGGCCAGCCAATTCACCCCAACGGCGGTCCAGTTCGGATAGGGCGGCTCGCCAATCTCCTCGGCGCGAACAGCCATCACCGTCTCGATCTGGCTCGCCGGATCGGTGTGGAAGGTGGTGACGTCGACGACATCGTCCAACGTGCATCCACCAGCGGCGAGCACGGCACGCAAATTGGCGAATGCGCGCCGGACCTGGTCCTCAAACACCGGTTCGGGCGAGCCGTCCTCGCGGCTACCGACCTGCCCCGACACGAACAGCAGGTCGCCGGAGCGGATCGCCGCGGAGTATCGATGCACTTGGTAGAGCGCGTGGCGGTTTGCGGGGAAAATTGCCTCTCGCTGGGGCATGGCGGGACCTTTCAATCGACGGCTGGGCGGGGAGGACGCGGACGCTCGGCGGGTGGCGCGTCACGGCAATTTCAGATACGGTTCGTATGTGAGAGATATTTCACATACGAGTCGTATGTCAAGAGGGTCAGGGGGCATGGCAAAGGGAAAGCGCGCTGCGGCCATGGCGGAAAATCGGGCCAAGCTCATCCGTGCGGCGCGCACGGCATTTGCCACGCAGGGCTATACAGACGCGTCGATGGACGAGCTCACTGCCGCCGTCGGTCTGACGCGGGGCGCGCTGTATCACAACTTCGAAGACAAGAAGGGGCTGCTCTGGGCCGTCGTCGAGCAGATCGACGTCGAAATGGCCGAGCGGCTGCGCGCGGTTCGCGAGCGCGCCCCCAGCTTGTGGGAAGGCCTTCTCGCAGAGGGGAGCGCTTATATCGAAATGGCACTCGATCCCGAGATCCAGCGCATCATGCTGCTGGATGGACCCGCTGTGCTCGGCGATCCCTCCAAATGGCCCGGTGAGAATGCCTGCCTCGACATCACCATGCGAACGATCGGGTCGCTGATCGAGCAAGGCGTGGTGAAGCCGGTAGATGTCGAAGCGGCGGGACGATTGCTCAACGGCGCCGCCCTCAGCGCCGCCTTATGGGTTGCGGCGGCCGACCATCCGAAATCCGTATTGAACAAGGCCGTTGATGCGTTTCGCGAGTTGGCGAGCGGATTGCTGCGCAAGGCGATCTGACTGCACGCCGGGAAAACGCCCGCTCGATCCCGCGTAGCGCACGTGCTCGCAGCACCGGACGTCCGACACCGTTAGCGCAGCTTCAGCCGCTCCGCCGGCACCGTCATGGCCGCGACGCCGGCCATCACCAGTAGCAGCCCCAGCGCCAGGTTCGACGGCACGCTCTCGCCGAGCAGCAGCACGGAGAGGCCGACGCCGATCGGGATGCGCAGATAGCCTTGCGCGTTCGTGGTCAGCGTGCCGAGCCGGCCGAGGCAGACATAGAACAGCATCAATCCCAGCGCGCTCGAGACGATGCCCATGACGATGGTGGCGACGATCGCGGTCGGCGTCGGGTGCAGCGTCCAGGGCTGGTCGATGATCAGCGAGGGCGGCAGCAGGAGGAGGCCGCCGAACAGCAGCGAGCCGGCCGCCACCACCATCGGGTCGTAGTCGGACAGGCGAAGGCCGAAGATGGTCGCGCAGGCAAAGGAGATGGTGGCGAGCAGGATCGCGATCTCCGCCACGATCTCACTGCCAAGGCCATGCAGAGCATCGAGCCCGACGATGGCGACAGTGCCGGCGAGCCCCAAAACCGCGCCCGCGAGCTTGAGCAGCGTCGCCGGCTCGTGCCGCGTGATCAGCGAGGTGATCAGGAAGGCGAAGATCGGCGTGGTCGAGGCCAGCACCACCGTGTTCGAGGCCGGCACATATTGCTGCGACCAGGTGATGATCAGGAACGGAAAGGTCGAGTTGATCAATTGCTGGATCGCGAACAGCTTCCACGCCCTGGCGTCGGTCGGGACCTTGATGCCGCGCATCCACAGGATCGCGAACAGGAAGGCGGCCGCGATCAGCGAGCGCGCGGAGATGAAGGTGATGGGCGGGATGGTGGGAAGCGCCAGCTTGGTCAGCGGATAGGTCGAGCTCCAGCAGCAGGCGAGTGCGAGCAGCAGCGCATAGTCGCGCCAGTTGCGCGCGCCGGTGGCGGGCATGGACGGCAACGGCGATGCTGCGGAGGCCGCTGTGCGACCCCTCGACGGTGTGCTCTGCGGCACCTTGTTCCTGCTCCCCGGCGCACAAGCGCTCGCTCCGACTGTGGGCGAGGGCGTGCGAAAAGGGAAGGCGCCGAGCTATGCGTTTGGCTGAGGGAGCGCCTTCCGCTTCATCCGCTTGATCGTGCCGGAAAAGGTCAGCAGCACCCGCTCCCCGGACATCATCTTACCGCGCAGGAAGATCAGCGAGCCGCCGGCGCGGGTGACCTCGCCAGTGCATTCGATCAGCTCGCCCTCCCGTGCCGCGTCGAGGAATTCGCAGGCGAAGTTGGTCGTCACCGCCCGGCTGTCCAGGACATGGGTGGCGATCGCGAACAGGGAATAGTCGGCAAAGGCCATGTAGCAGCCGCCATGGACGTTCCCGGAGCCGTTGAGGTGCTTCTTCTCGACCCGGAAGGCGCAGCGGACGCTGCCGTCCGCCTCGATCTGATGCCAGAAGGGGCCGACATGGGCCTCGAAACTGTCGCGAATCCAGGTCCGCCAGCCCACAAACTCGCCTTCGGTGGCGATGTGGAGGTCGGGGCGGCGGGGCGGGGGCGCTTTGGTCAATTCGTGCAAGGAAATGGGCCTTCAATTGCGGGTCTTCAGCCCTTAAATCCGATCCGTCCGCGCCGTGCAATTCCTGTTCCCGCCGTCCCTGCCTGCAAAACGTGGGACAGCGGGAAAATGCGCCACAAAGGGCTTTTCCCGGCCCTCCGATCTTCCTAAGAACGGCCAAACGCCGCCGAAAGCCCCTGAAGCCATGAAGAACGAACCCAAGATCACCCCCGAACTGGTTGCCGCCCACGGGCTCAAGCCCGACGAGTACGAGCGCATCCTGAAGCTGATCGGGCGGGAGCCGACCTTCACGGAGCTCGGCATCTTCTCGGCGATGTGGAACGAGCACTGCTCGTACAAGTCCTCCCGCATCCATCTGCGCGGCCTGCCGACCAAGGCACCCTGGGTGATCCAGGGCCCCGGCGAGAATGCCGGCGTGATCGACATCGGCGATGGCCAGGCCGTGGTCTTCAAGATGGAGAGCCACAACCACCCGAGCTATATCGAGCCCTATCAGGGCGCGACCACCGGCGTCGGTGGCATCCTGCGCGACGTCTTCACCATGGGCGCGCGCCCGATCGCCTGCCTCAATGCGCTGAGCTTCGGCGCGCCCGAGCATGCCAAGACCCGGCATCTGGTCTCCGGCGTCGTCGCCGGCGTCGGCGGCTACGGCAATTCCTTTGGCGTGCCGACGGTGGGCGGCCAGGTGCGCTTCCACACCCGCTATGACGGCAACATCCTCGTCAATGCGATGGCGGTCGGCCTCGCCGATACCGACAAGATCTTCTATGCGGCGGCCTCCGGCGTGAACATGCCGATCGTGTATCTGGGCTCCAAGACCGGGCGCGACGGCATCCACGGCGCCTCGATGGCGTCGGCCGAGTTCGACGACAAGTCCGAGGAGAAGCGTCCGACCGTGCAGGTCGGCGATCCCTTCGCCGAAAAGCTGCTGCTGGAAGCCTGCCTCGAGATCATGGAGAAGGGCTGCGTCATCGCGATCCAGGACATGGGCGCGGCAGGGCTGACCTGCTCGGCGGTCGAGATGGGCGCCAAGGGCGACCTCGGCGTCGACCTCGATCTCGACGCGGTGCCGACCCGCGAGACCGGGATGAGCGCCTACGAGATGATGCTCTCGGAGAGCCAGGAGCGCATGCTGATGGTGCTCAAGCCCGAGAAGGAAAAGGAAGCCGAGGCGATCTTCAGGAAGTGGGGCCTCGACTTCGCCGTGGTCGGCTACACCACGCCGAGCAAGCGCTTCGTGGTCAAGCATGGCGGCGACGTCATGGCCGATCTGCCGATCAAGGAGCTCGGCGACGAGGCGCCGGTCTATGACCGCCCGCACGTCCCGTCTGCCGCGCTGCCGGTCGTGCATGCGCGCGAGGTGTCGGCGCCGATGGGTCTCGGGCCTGCGCTGGAGAAGCTGATCGGCACGCCCGACATGTGCAGCAAGCGCTGGGTCTGGGAGCAATACGACCACGTCATTCTCGGCAACACCATGCAGCGCCCGGGCGGCGATGCCGCCGTGGTGCGCGTTGAGGATGGGCCGAAGGGCCTCGCGCTCACTGTCGACGTCACGCCGCGCTATTGCGAGGCCGATCCGTTTGAGGGTGGCAAGCAGGCCGTCGCCGAGGCCTGGCGCAACATCACCGCGGTCGGCGGCAAGCCGCTCGCGATCACCGACAATCTCAATTTCGGCAACCCTGAAAGGCCCGAGATCATGGGCCAGTTCGTCGGCTGCCTGAAGGGCATCTCGGAGGCCTGTCGCACGCTCGACTTCCCGGTCGTGTCCGGCAACGTCTCGCTCTACAACGAGACCAACGGCCGCGCGATCCTGCCGACACCCTCGATCGGCGGCGTTGGCCTGCTGGACGATTTTACCAAGTCGGCGTCGCTCGCCTTCAAGGCCGAGGGCGAGGCCATCCTCCTGATCGGCGAGACCCACGGCTGGCTCGGCCAGTCGGTCTATCTGCGCGACATCTGCGGCCGCGAGGAGGGCGCACCGCCGCCGGTCGATCTCGCCGCCGAGAAGCGCAACGGCGATTGCGTGCGCGGCATGATCCATGCGGGCACCGCGACCGCAGTGCACGACCTCTCGGACGGCGGCCTGCTGATCGCGCTTGCCGAAATGGCGATGGCGGGCGGCATCGGCGCCAAGCTGCTTGCGGCGCCGACCGCGCTGGTCCCGCAGGCCTATTGGTTTGGTGAGGATCAGGCGCGCTATCTCGTCACCGTGCCGGAAGCCGAAGCCGGCCGCGTGCTCGCCAAGATGCGCGGCTGCGAGGTGCCCTGCGCGCGCATCGGCACCACCGGCGGCGATGCGATCACGATCGCGGGCGAGGCGCCCGTGGCGATCGACACGCTGCGGGCCTCGTTCGAGCGCTGGCTGCCGGAGTACATGGGCGGCAAGGCGGCGTAAGGCGCTGCCACGAACTCAGACCAGTAGCCCGGATGGAGCGCAAGCGTAATCCGGGACCGCTATCACTTGCGGCAAGGCCCGGATTGCGCTGCGCTCCATCCGGGCTACGGACTTCACAGTGACGCGAGGTCATGCCTCACAACACGCGTGACGCGCCCGGGATCTGCCGCAAGGCGCGCGTCAGCGCCCAACTCGCTGCAACAGTCAGTACAAACCCGATCGCGGCCTTGACGATCGCCGGCAGATCATAGTCGAACAGCCAGTATTGCAGCCACAGTGCGATCGGATAGTGCACCAGAAACATGCCGAACGCGTCGCCCTGCATTGGATCGAGCAGCATGGCTGAGCCTGATTGCTTGAATCTCTGGAACAGGGCCAGGATCAGAAACATGATGGCCACGCTGAAGACAGTGAAGCAGATGGCATAGAGCGCTTCATACCAGTCCGGCAACGGCGACGGGTTGCCCAGTATTTCGCGCTTGATGAAGATCAGTCCCCACAACAGGCAATACGGAACGATCGCCAGGACCATCCAGTCCCAGCTCACCTTTGCCATGCGGCCGTCGACAGCGAGCAGCCCACGATCCATTTGCGCAACGCCGATGCCGGCACCGAAAAAGAAATAGGTCGCGTACAGCATCACGCGCCCGTGCTGGACCGAGAATGGCCCGAACTCGAACCAGCTGCTGTGTCCGTAGCGAACCAGCCCGGGAATGTAGAACGCCGCGGTGACGGCCAGCATGACCGCGAAGAATACGGCGGGCCGGCGGCGACCATGCAGCGAGAGGCGATTGACCGGATCGAGCAGATTGGGTGACAGCCGATACAAAAGGCAGGCAACCAGGTCGAAGGCGAACAAGACCCACAGGAACCAGATCGGCCCGCTCGGCCACGGGCCCTTCGTGACCATATTCCACCAGAATTCCGAAAACCCGATCTCGGGATGCTGCCGCAGGGAGATCGCGTAATAGGCGACCGGAATGACCGTTAAGGCACAGATCGCGAAGGGTAGGCCAAGCCGAAGCAGGCGATCTGCCAAGTAGCTCCGGATTCCCTTCCGGGCGATGCCGGACCAGGCGAACAGCCCCGACAGGAAGAAGAACATCGCCATGAAGAAGCTGTCGGTGGCGAGCACGACCATGTCGAAGCCGAAGAAATAACTCGGATCGGTATGGCCGAAATAGGTATAGGGAATCACCGCGTGATGCAGCAACACCACCAAAGTGAGGAAGGTGCGGGCGCGATCAATCGCCAAATTGCGCATCTTGCTCTTCGGCGCGGCCTGCACCTCCGCGCCGATCGTCGCTGAATGTGACATCGTCATCATGGTCGCCCCGCGCTCTTGCTCCCGGCGGGACTGTGCCGCCGGGAACCGGTTTCAGCAAGATCGTTTCAGCAGGATGAGGAACCAGCTCCGCTCCGCGATGTTAGCGTCTGCGAAAGAGGGCGTGGAAGGGCCGCAGGCGAGCGGCCACCGATTGCGGAGCTGGCGATGACGATCCTGAAATGGGCGCTGATCTTCCTACTTGTTTCGATCGTGGCCGGTGTGCTCGGCTTCACCGGCATCTCAGCCGCCTCCGCCGATATCGCCCGCTTCCTGTTTTACGTGTTCGTCGTGATCTTCCTGGTGCTGCTAATATTGGGACTCACGATCTTCAGGGCATAGCTCTTCCCTCATCATTCCGGGTTCGATGCTTCGCATCGCCCCGGAATGATGGCATCCCAAACTACCCCACTTCCTCGATCTTGACCTTGTCGGGATAGAACGCCAGATGGCCGGAGATCTCGGCCATGGCGGGGAAGGGCGTCTCGTAGGTCCAGATCGCGTTGTCGAGCGTCTTGCCGTTGGCCTTGACGCTGTAATAATTGGCATCGCCCTTGTAGGGGCAATGGGTGGTGCGCTCGGTGCGCTCGAGCAGGGCCATGTTGGCGTCCTGGCGCGGCACATATTGCACCGCCGGATATCTGGCTTCCTTCAGGGTCAGCGCCTTGTCGGTCTCGGCAATCACGATGTCGCCAGCCGTGACGCGGACACGCCGGGGATTTGCGGTGATGGTGATGGGGTGGTCGGGCCCTGGAAGCTTCATGATGTCACGCCTTTTCGATCGATCTGCCACGCGCGGCACTTTGTCGTGCCTTTATCCTGATGCGATCAGGGATATAGTGCCGGAAAGCGTGACCTAGAAGGCCGTTCACGCTAAGTTTGGCCCTGCCGGGCCGGGGACTCCGGCAGCGATTCGACGACGAGGCTGATTCGCAGCCGAGACAAGGAGCACGACCCGAATGCCCATGGACGCCCACGATATCGAGGCGATGATCAAGGCAGCAATCCCCGATGCCGAGGTGACCATCCGAGACCTCGCCGGCGATGGCGACCATTACGCCGCGACCGTGATCTCGGAATCCTTCCGCGGCAAGTCCCGCGTCCAGCAGCACCAGATCGTCTATCAGTCCTTGCGCGGCCAGATGGGCGGCGTGCTGCACGCGCTGGCGCTGCAAACCGGGGTGCCTGGCGGACCCGGGGCACCCGGCACCTGATCCAAGCTTAGCGGGGGATGACGATGGCTGCGGACAATCCTCGCGGCGCAATGTTTCGCGTCACCGGTCCGAACCAGCACAGCCGCGTCACTTATGTCGAGCTGTTCTTCGACCTCGTCTTCGTCTTCGCCGTCACGCAGATATCGCACACGCTGCTGCACCATTTCACGCCGCTCGGCGCGGTGCACGTCATGGTGTTGTTCCTGGCGGTGTGGTGGGTGTGGGTCTTCACCGCCTGGGTCACCAACTGGCTCAATCCCGAGCTGACGCCGGTCCGCATCCTGCTTTTTGCCATGATGCTGGGCGGCCTCGTGCTGTCGACCACGATCCCGACTGCGTTCGAGGGACGGGGCCTGTGGTTTGCGATCGCCTACGTGACCCTGCAGGTCGGACGGACCGCGTTCTGGATGTTTGCGACCCCGCATCACCGGTCCGCAGTGCGACACAATGCGATCCGCATCCTGACCTGGTTCTCGGTCTCCGCCGTGTTGTGGATTGCCGGCGGTCTGTCCGGTGGAGACACGCGGCTATGGCTGTGGATCGCGGCGGTGAGCTGGGAGTATATCGCGCCGGCCGCACGGTTCTGGGTGCCGAAGCTGGGCTTCTCGTCGGTCGAGGCCTGGGCCGTCGAAGGCGCGCACATGGCCGAGCGCTGCTCTCTCTTCGTCATCATCGCGCTCGGCGAAGCCATCATCGTCAATGGCGCAACATTTGCCGAGCTGGAATGGACCGCGAGCAACATCCTCGCTTTCGTGTCGGCGCTGATCGGCGCCATCGCGATGTGGTGGGTCTATTTTCACAAGGGTGCCGAGGCCGGCGCCGAGCGGATCTCGAAATCCGCCGAATCCGGCCGGCTGGCGCGGCTCGCCTACACCTACCTGCACACGCCGATCGTGGCCGGCATCATCCTGACGGCCGTGTCGGACGAATTGGTGCTGAAACACCCGGCCGGACACTCCGACATGCGCACGATCGTGAGCACGATCGGCGGGCCCTTGGTGTTCCTGGTCGGCACGATCCTGTTCAAGCACGCGATCCGCGGCTTCCTCCAACTCTCTCACGGCGTCGGGATCGCGCTGCTGCTGGTGCTGAGCTGGTTCGCGTCAGACCTCTCGCCGCTCTGGCTATCGGTCGCGACGACCGCGATCATGATCGTGGTGGCCGTCTGGGAGTCGGTGTCGCTGGGGACGTCAACCGAGAAATAGGCGGGTATGAGACGCCTCATCATCCTCGGCGCAGCTTTCGCCGCGGCAATTATCGTCGAGGAAGCCACGCTTGGCGGGGTGCTCGGCCAAAGCCCGTCGGCCTGCCGTGCCATGGGAGGAAAACCTGCTCCAGCCGCTGGACGCTGCGTCATGCCCGTGTGCTACTGGCTGGGCAATTGCGGGCATTGGGCGTATCCGCCGCAATGGCTGGATCGCCTCAAGCCAGGCGACAAAGTCTCAAAGGTGGTTTTCTGGCTCGGCGAGCCGCTCCAGCGCGACGGCGAGTATCTCTCCTGGTCGTGCGGGAAGGCGTACGCCGACAGTTTCCGCGTCGTCATCCGGGATAAAAGGTTGGTGGCAATTGAACCGTGCAAGTCCGATTGAGCTCCCGCCCGGCGGCGGGAACTAAACGGTCCAGGAGCAAACGCGCAAGAGCCTACTCCGCGACCTCCAACGCGTGCACCGAGAACATCCCGGCCGCATCCGTCCAGCTCTCGCGCACGCGCCAGCCGGCGCCTTGCGCCAGCTCAGCAAAACGCGCAATGCTGTATTTGTAGCTGTTCTCGGTGTGGATGCTCTCGCCGGCGCGGAACGAGAAGCTGGTGCCGAGCAGGCGCACGGTCTGGCTCTTCCTGCTGATCAGGTGCATCTCGATGCGGTGCCGCTCGCGATTGTAGATCGCGCGATGGGTGAAGGCGGACAGATCGAAATTGCCCCCGAGCTCGCGGTTGATGCGCACGAGAACGTTGAGGTTGAAGCGCGCGGTGACGCCGGCGGCATCGTTGTAGGCATCATACAGCACGCGCTCGTCCTTCTCGAGATCGGCGCCGATGATCATCTGCGCACCCCGGCCCAGAATCTTACGGGCGCTGTTCAGGAAGGCCTGGGCTTCTTGCGGCTCGAAATTGCCGATGGTCGAGCCCGGGAAGAAGCCGACCTTCGGCATGGACGCGACCTGCTTTGGCAGCTCGAACGGCGTGGTGAAATCGGCCGCGACCGGATAGATGCCGAGCGAGGGAAAATCCCGCTTCAGGCCATTCGCCTGCGCCTTCAGGAAGTCGCCGGAAATATCGACGGGGACATAGGCCGCGAACTTGCAATGGTTCAGCAACAGGCGGACCTTGGTGGTCGCGCCGGCGCCGAACTCGACCAGGGCGGCGTGCTCCGGAATGATCTTTGCGATCTCGCTGCCGCGTTCCCTCAGGATCGCAAGCTCGGTGCGCGTCGGATAATATTCCGGCAGCTTCGTAATCGCCTCGAACAGCTCCGAGCCGGTCGCGTCGTAGAAATATTTCGGCGACAGCTTCTTCGGCTGCTGCGACAGGTCCGCAATGGCCTCGCGGGCGAAGGCGGTGGTCTGCTCGTCGGGAAGATGGGCTTCGGCCAAAGCGCTGGCGTGCACATTCATGATACTCTCCTGAACGCGCTGTCCGGCGCGCATCTGTCGTCGGATAAGAACCCTAGGCGCGATGATCGCGCCTAGGGTTGTTTTCTGAGCATGATCCTGTCGGAAAACCGCTGCACACTTTTCCGGATCATGCTCTACTCGTAGTCGGCGAGCCGCAGTCCCGTGAACTGCCAGCGGTGGTGCGGATAGAAGAAGTTCCGATAAGTGATACGGCTATGGCCCTCCGGCGTTGCAAGCGAGGAGCCGCGCAGCACCAATTGGTTGACCATGAACTTGCCGTTGTATTCGCCGAGCGCGCCTTCGATGGCGCGGTAGCCGGGATAAGGTGAGTAGGACGATCGCGTCCATTGCCAGACGATGCCGAAGGCGTCGTTGAGCTGGCCTGTGCGCGCTGCGACCTCCCATTCCATTTCGGTCGGCAGATGCTTTCCGGCCCAGCGCGCGAAGGCGTCGGCCTCGTAATAGCTGACGTGGCAGACCGGCGCGTCGGGATCGACCGGCTTGAGGCCGGCAAGCGTCATGACCTGCCATGCGCCATCGACCTCGCGCCAATGGCCCGGGGCTTGCCAGTCGTCCTTGCTGGCCGCGGCATAGCCGTCCATCAGCCACAACGTCGCGGTCCGGTAGCCGCCATCGCGCATGAAGGCGAGCCACTCGCCGTTGGTGACGAGATTGCGTGCCAGCTTGACCGGGCCCACGAGGGCGCGATGGGCGGGCTTCTCATTGTCGAAATGGAAACCGCCGTCGACGTGGCCGACGGTGTGGATGCCCTCGTTGAGTTGAAGCCATTCATCGCCGGTGCGCGTCGCGGAGGGAAAACGCCAGTCCGGATCGTAGGCCGGATAGACCGGGTTCTGGGCAAATGCGTGCAGGATGTCGGTGAACATCAATTCCTGATGCTGCTGCTCGTGGTTCAGGCCGACGTCGACCAGCGGCGCGATCTCGTGAAGCTTGTCCGCGCCGGCCTCGCGGAAGAATTTGACCACGGCCGCATCGACATATTTGCGATAGGCGCCGACCTGATCGGCGCTGGGACGGGTGATGTCGCCGCGATGATTGCGCGCATGACGCGGGCCGGCGCTGACGTAATAGGAATTGAACAGGAACGCGAAATCGGGGTGGAAGGGCCGATAGCCTGCGGCGTGCTCGCCGAGCAGGAATTGCTCCCAGAACCAGGTGGTATGCGCCCGATGCCATTTCGCCGGGCTCGCATCGGGCATGGACTGGATCTGCTGATCTTCCGGCGAGAGCGGCGCTGCCCGGCGTTCAGTCTCGTTGCGGACGGCAACGAACGCGTCCTGCAGCCTCTGGGCGAGACCGCCCGGACCGGACAGTGACGAAAGCGGGGCGGCGGCCGTGGCGGAGGCTTGTTTCGTCACGTTTTTCTCCAGACAGGACAAGAGAACGTTGTTCGCACCACCCGGTTCCATGAACAGGGTTCGTCCTAGATAGGGGCTCCGTTACGGTATGAAAGTCCTTTCCGGCGATGATATCGATGTCGTCAGCCTATGGCCCGACCCCGGCCAAACCGGTCGCAGGGGACCTGTCGCCGCCATTTTACTTTGGATGCACAACGGTTTGGGCTACATATATAGACAGGTATCGGGTTAGATCGGCTGAGCCGGCCCGAGGATATTGGTCAGGGCTCTGCCCCAGAAGGACACGGATATGAGCATCGCGGAATTCATCGACAGCGAAGTGAAGTCGAACGACGTGGTTCTGTTCATGAAGGGTACGCCGCAATTTCCGCAGTGCGGTTTCTCGGGCCAGGTCGTCCAGATCCTCGACCACATCGGCGTCGGCTATAAGGGCCTCAACGTCCTCGAATCCGCCGAGCTTCGCAACGGAATCAAGGAATATTCGAACTGGCCGACCATTCCGCAGCTCTATGTGAAGGGCGAGTTCGTCGGGGGCTGCGACATCGTCCGCGAGATGTTCCAGGCCGGCGAATTGCAGCAGCTTTTCTCCGAGAAGGGCGTCGTCGTCGCGGCCTGATGAATGACCGGGCCGACGCGCCGGATTGGCGGCGCCGAGCTCGAGGTCATCGTTGCCGACATCACCACACTCTGCGTTGACGCCATCGTCAACGCCGCCAACACGTCGCTCCTTGGCGGGGGCGGCGTGGACGGCGCAATCCATCGGGCTGCCGGGCCCGATCTGGTCGCCGAATGCCGCCTGCTCCACGGCTGCAAGACCGGCGATGCCAAGATTACCAACGGCTACCGGCTCAAGGCCGCCCATGTGATCCACACCGTCGGGCCGGTCTGGAATGGCGGCAGGTTTGGCGAGGACGATCTGCTCGCCTCCTGCTATCGGCGCTCCATGGAGCTGTGCGGGACGCACGAGCTGACCTCGGTGGCGTTTCCCGCGATTTCGACCGGTATTTATCGCTTTCCGGCCGATCGAGCCGCAAATATCGCCGTGCGCACGGTGATCGAAGGGCTCTCTGCATCTCCCTCTCTTGCGCGCGTGGTGTTCTGCTGCTTCTCCGAGCCAAGCGCCAAACTCCATGACGAGGCACTCGCGCGGCACGCCGGCCCTTGTGCCGACTGAGGCGGCCGGTACACTCCGCCGGACCATGTTCCGGGAGGGGATATGATTTCACGATCTGGGTTGTGTGCGCTGGCTTGCGGCGTGCTGGTGTCGCTTGGCGCGATATCGCTGGCGCGGGCCGAGGGCACTTACGAGATACCGGCCGGCGCGCGTTTCAATCAGGACAAGCTCGCCAAGATCACCGAGTTCTTCAAGAACGAGGTCGCGACCGGTAAGATCGCCGGTGCGAACGTGCTGATCCAGCAGCACGCCAAGCCGGTTTATCACGAGGTCTTCGGTGTGCAGGATGTGGTCAGCAAGGCGCCGATCACGGACAAGACCATCTTCCGCCTGTCGTCGCTAACCAAGGTGATCACCTCCGTTGTGGCGATGCAACTGATCCAGGACGGCAAGATCAAGCTCGACGATCCCGTTTCGAAATACATTCCCTCCTTTGCAAATGTGAAGGTCGGTGAGGAGAAGAAGGCCGAGGACGGCACCAAGACGCTTGAGCTGGTACCACTGGCCCGGCCCATTACCATTCTCGATCTGATGCGCCATACCTCCGGGATAACCTACGGTTTCTACGGCGATAGTCTGGTTCGCAAGGCCTATCGCGACGCTAACATCTACGCGGGCGAATTCGATCTCGCCGAGTTCGCTGAGCGGATCGCCAAGCTGCCGCTGCACAATCAACCCGGCGCACTCTGGCAGTACGGGCATTCCACTGACATTCTGGCGCGGATCATGGAAATCGTGTCCGGGAAGACATTGTTCGAACTCGAGAAGGAAAAGCTGCTCGATCCGCTCGGTATGACCGATACAGGCTTCTTCGTCACCGAACCGGAGAGGCTGAAACGGCTCGCCCAGCCGCTGCCGAACGACAGCAATTTCCGGGTCGGCCGCGAGTACAGGACTGAGGTTCGCCAGAAGTGGGAATCCGCCAGCGGCGGTATGGTTTCGACCATGGCGGACTTTTCCCGCTTTGCGCAGATGCTGGTTAATGGAGGAACGTTCGAGGGCAAGACCTATCTCAGCCCGCAGACGTTTGAGCTGATGGCATCGGACCATGCCGGCAAGGACTCCGGCGTTGAGCGGGACTACTTCTATTTTCCCGGTGACGGTTTTGGCATGGGACTTGGGTTTGCCGTGCGCACCGATCCGGGTAATGCCAAACCTCCGCCGCCCGGCGATCTCGGGGAATTGAAATGGGACGGCGCCAGCGGTTGCTATTTGGTGGTTGATCGCAAGCAGGACATGTTCTTCCTGCTGCTGGAGCAGACCCCGAGCGAGCGCCAGCGAATCCAGCGAACATTGAAGCAGCTGGTTTATGAAGCCATGGAGAAGTGAGGCACTCGTTCGGATCGTTCTCGCCGCCGCCTTTGTCCTGCTGGCGGGCGCGGCGAGCCAGCTTCGTGCCGAAGCGCCGGCTGCCCGCAGTTTCTCGACGGCGGGACTTGCGCGCGTCAGTGCGTTGCTCGACGAGGCGGTCGCCGCCGGCAGGATCCCCGGCGCGATCCTTCTGATCCAGCAGCACGGCAAGCCCGCACTCTACCGCAAGTTCGGCCAGCGCAACGTCGCGACGGCGCAGCCAATGACGGACGACACCATCTTCCGTCTCTATTCGATGTCGAAGCCGATCACCTCGGTGGCGGCGATGATGCTGGTCGACGACGGCAAGCTCGCTCTCGATGACCCCGTTGCGAGATACATTCCGGCCTTCGCCGATGTGCAGGTCGGCGTCCCGCAAGCAGACGGCAAGCTGGCCCTCCAGCCGCTGGCGCGACCGATCACGGTGCGCGATCTGCTCCGGCATACGTCCGGCATCACCTACGGCTTCTACGGCAGCAGTCCCGTCCGCAGGCTCTATGCGGAAGCCGGCCTGTTCGAGGGCGATCCCGACAATGCGCAATTCGCCGAGCGGATCGCGCGATTGCCCCTGGCCGAGCAGCCGGGGACGCTGTGGGACTATGGCCATTCCACGGACGTGCTGGGTCGGGTGATCGAGGTGGCGTCGGGCCGGTCGCTCTATCAATTCGAGAAGGAGTGGCTGCTCGATCCCCTCGGTATGCGGGATACAGCGTTCTTCGTCGCCGACCATGCCAGGCGGCCGCTAATTGCCGAATCCTTGCCTGGCGACTGGTTCGATCGTCCCGTCGCAGGCATCAGCGAGGCGACCGCGCCGCGTCGCTGGGAATCCGGCGGTGCGGGCATGATCGGCACCATCGGCGACTATGCACGCTTTGCACGCATGCTGCTCAATGGCGGCGAGCTCGACGGTCGCCGCTATCTCAAGCGCGAGACCGTGGCGCTGATGACGTCGGACCAGCTCGACGGAGCCAATGGGATCGCGAGAGATCCGGAGTTCTATTTTCCGGGCTCCGACAGCAGCTTTGGTCTTGGTTTTGCCGTGCGCACGCGCGCAAAGCCGCCGCTGCCAGCAGGCGAATATCGCTGGGACGGTGTCGGCGGCACCTTCTTTTTCATCGATCCCGCCGACGACATGTTCGTCATTTGCATGATGCAGTCGCCTTCGCAGCGGGGTCCGATCCAGGACGAGCTGAAGCGGCTGGTCTATGAGGCGATGGGACGCTGATTACGCGCCGCGCACGATCTCGCGGACGTATCCGATGGTCTCCTCGATTTGGGCCGCATTGACGTCGAGATGCGTGCAGGCGCGGATGCGTCCGTCCATCATCGCAAGCGTGACGCCGCGCTGGCGCAGCGCTCCGACCATCTTGTCGCCGGCAATGCCGGCGCCGTCGGGCTTGAAGAAGACGAGGTTAGTCTCGGGCTTCTGGACCTCGATCCCTGCGATCTGCGACAGACCGCGGGCGAGCGCGCGCGCATTGGCATGGTCGTCGGCCAGGCGCTCGACATGATGGTCGAGCGCGTAGATGCAGGCGGCGGCGCAAATGCCAGCCTGGCGCATCGAGCCGCCGAGACGCTGCTTCCACTGCCAGACCGCATCGATGAAGGCGCGCGAGCCCGCGAGCACGCCGCCGATCGGCGCGCCCAGGCCCTTGGAGAAATCGATCCAGGCCGAATCCCAGCCTGCCGTCATGTCGCGCGGGGAGATGCCGCTGGCCACGGTGGCGTTGAGCAGGCGCGCGCCATCCATGTGGGTGACGAGACCGTGCTGCCTGGCGATCGTCACGATCTCGTCGAGCGCGGCCTTCTTCCAGATCGTGCCGCCGCCGATATTGGCGGTCTGCTCGACGCTGACGACGGTCTGCGGCGGCTGGTAGCGCGTGCGCGGATGCAGCGCCTTGCGAAAGGTTTCCGGCGTGAATTGGCCGTCGGGACCCTTCAACTGCGTGACCTGGAAACCGCCGATCGCGGCATGGGCCCCGCCTTCGCGAGCGATGATGTGCGCGGTCTCATGGGCGAGGATCTCGTCGCCGGGGCGGCAATGCACCAGCGTCGCGGTGACGTTGCACATGGTGCCCGAGGGCATGTAGACCGCCGCTTCCTTGCCGAGCAGATCGGCTACGCGCTCGCACAGCGCGTTCACGGTCGGATCGTCGCCGACCTGCTCGTCCCCGACCTCCGCGCGCGCCATCGCCTCGCGCATCCCGGGCGTCGGCTTGGTTTGCGTGTCGGAGAGCAGATTGATGCGCACCGGCGGCGCCTTGGGATCAACAGGGGGAGGGGTGTAGAGCATCAACTTGCTCCCTGAGGGAAATGCATGTGCTCGCGGTCAGCGAGTTCTGGGTGGACGCCGCGCGGCGTGACGAAACCGCATAATAACGATTTCTGACTCGGTCACACGATAATCGATCAGATAGGGATAAGGGTTGACCGGCAAGCGACGGACGTATGCACGAGTGGTCTGCCGGCCTGCGTACGGGTGATCCCGGAGCAGCGCAATGAGCGCGACAACGCGGTCGCGCACGTGGCCTGCTCCCTTGGGGGAGCGTGCATCGATGTAGGTTAGAGCTTCGTCGATCTGGGCAAGTGCCCGCTTTGTGTAGCGGACCTTCACAGCCCGTGCTTGGCCCACATCGCACGGATTTCGTCGGCACTAGCCAGTTCCCCCCGAGCAATTTCAGCTTCGGCCTCGGCGAGATCTGCGTCTTCAGCAGCGGTTAACTGGATCGGAGGCTGATCGAGCCCGGCAAGCTCAAGCAGGGCGCGCGCCAGCTCATCCTGCTCGGACTCGGGCAGGCCGGAAACCTTGCTGAAGGCCTCTTCTAGAAGACGCGTCATGGTCAACTCCGCTACGTGCAAGCATAGCACGGATTGACTCCGAGATGGGAGTGGCCGCCTCAAACGAAAAGGCCCCGGAAACCGGGGCCTTTGAGCAATTGATCGCAAAGATATCAGCGCGAATAGAATTCGACGACCAGATGGGGCTCCATCTGCACCGGGAACGGCACGTCGGAGAGGCCGGGGATGCGGATGTACTTGGCAGTCATCTTGCCGTGGTCGACTTCGAGATAGTCGGGCGTGTCGCGCTCGGGGAGCTGGCTGGCTTCGAGCACGTGGGCGAGCTGCTTGGAAGCTTCCTTGACCTCGACGACGTCGCCGACCTTGAGCTGGTAGCTCGAGATGTTGACCTTGCGGCCATTCACCTTGATGTGGCCGTGGTTGATGAACTGGCGTGCGGCGAAGATCGTGGAGACGAACTTGGCGCGGTACACCACCGCGTCGAGACGACGCTCCAGGAGGCCGATCAGGTTTTCGCCGGTGTCACCCTTGAGGCGGCTCGCCTCGACATAGATGCCGTGGAACTGGCGCTCGCTGATGTTGGCGTAGTAGCCCTTCAGCTTCTGCTTGGCACGCAGCTGCACGCCGAAGTCCGAGAGCTTGCCCTTGCGGCGCTGGCCGTGCTGGCCGGGGCCGTATTCACGACGGTTCACGGGGCTCTTCGGGCGGCCCCAGATGTTCTGGCCCATACGGCGATCGATCTTGTACTTCGCCTCACTGCGCTTAGTCATCGCGTCCTCTTCAGGTCATGGTTTGAGGAAACGCGCCCTCCTGTGTGACGGACCTAGGCCCGGCACCGACAGGTCCGATCCCCAAAGCTTAAGGGAGTGGACCACGGGTCGCGAAACGCTTCGCGGGCCGAAATCGGCCCGCGAGCAGGCGGCTTTTAGGGGAGTTTGGGGCTCACTGTCAATGCGAATGGACCCAGAATCAGGTTCTTAACGCCCGAATCGGCTTGGCTCCGGCCGCCCCCAATTCGGCAGCGATTTCAGTGTTCAGCACCTGTTCCAGCCGGGTCAGGACCCGGGCGATCGGAGCAGCGTCCGTGACCCGGTGATCCCAGCGGATCACGACATGGATGGTCTGATCGGGCTCGACCACCCCGTAGCTGACGACAAAGGGGCCGGGCGTGATCGGATGAAGCTCACCGCCGCCATAGGCGGCCACCGAGCTGACCCCAAAGCTACCGAACCAATTGCCGCGCTGCCGGCCGAAATTCAGGCCGATCGCCCAGGACAAGCGGCGCAGCGGCAGCGGCAGGCGGGTCGCCCGCATGATCTTGCGGAACATCGGGACGTCCTCGACCGGGGCCGTCTTGCCGAGCCGGATCTCGGCGTCAATCGCTGCTAGTGAAAGGGCCTCGGGAGCGGCAATTCGCTGGGGCAGCACGCATTCCTCGCCATCGTCCACCCGCGCGATCGCGACCGTCGCCACGCTCTTCGGCAGCTCGTAGAGGCCCGGCCAAGGCCATTTGACATAGACAGTGCGCAGGATCGGCTCGTCCCGCGCAACCAGGGCGAAAGCCTTGACGAACATCGCGGCCCAGCCGGCGGGCGCCGTTGCGCGTGCGCGGGCCTCCAGCAGGGGACGGATATTGAGCGAGCGGGAGAGTGAAACGAAGGGCACGCCCATCGAGGCATGCATCAGGTCGCAGATCAGGCGACGCCGCAGCGATATGGTTTTGGGCGTCCCGCGCATTGGTTTTCAGTTCCAAATCAAAGCTCAAAATATGTGCAGCGAGCGGTGCCCGCCCGCTCGCTCTAGCATGAACCAACCCGCTTGGGGCCGGCCGGTTCGCCGCATCATGGCGCTCGCGCAGCTGCCAGCTTGCTAGTGGCAAAAATCTATATCATTTTCAATGACTTGTTGCTTGGGTCTTGGCGTCATGAGCGCAAAGTTGCTTGAGCCCATTTCTCCTGAATTGCACATTCCAGTAGCGCCGCGGTTTCCGGCACCTCGTTGCGGTTATTCAGCGCTTGATTCCCTCGAATGCCGCCATGATGCCGCGCTGGAACAGCGACCAGTCGAAGCCGAGCGCGATCGCACGATAGCCGCGGTCGATCAGGGCATTGGCCTGATCTGCGGTGCGGGCGACGCCGCCGATCGGCACGCCGCTTCTGAGGATGCCGGCCTCGGCGCGCGCGATCAGCTCCAGCAGCTCCTGGTCGTCCATCTGGCCGCGCTTGTTGATGGACGTGGCGAGATCGCCGGGGCCGATTACCGCGACGTCGATGCCGGGCGTCGCCATGATCTCGTCAATGCGGTTGACGGCATCGACATGCTCGATGGTGACCATGCAGATCATCTCGTCGTCGGCGCTGGCCATGTAGTCCGGCATCGACTGGCCCCACCGGAACGGGGCGTGGAACGGGCCCCAGAGCCGATCGCCGCGCGGCGGATAGCGCACGCTGCGCACCGCCTTTTCGGCGTCCGCGCGGCTGGTGATCATCGGGAAGTTGATGCCGAAGGCGCCGATGTCCATCGGCGCCTTCGCAAGCCACGGCTCGTTCGCCGCGATCCGCACCAGGGGCGTGCACGGCGTGCCCGTGGTGGCGGCGATCATCGCATGCGCTTCGGTCAATCCGATCGGGCCGTGCTCGAGATCGACGATGATCCAATCGAGCGAGCGCGCCATGATCTGCACCATCTGCACGCTCGGGATGGTCGCGATCGCACCGAAGGCAGGGCGGCCCTCACTCCACAATTGGCGGAGACGGTTGAGTGGCGTGGACGGGACCGACATCGAAAGACCTGCAGCTGGGTGACGACGGCAAAACGTAGCAGCGCGGCGCCGAGGCGGAAAGTCAGGCCAGCGCGCGTCCGCCGAAGAACGGCGTCAGCGTGGCCGAAAGGCCGTGCACGCGGTTCGAAGTGAAGATCATCTCGGCGCCGGCCTGTGCGATGTCTCCGCTGCGCGGACCGAGCAAGTCGGAGACGCGCCGGGCGATCGCCGGCGCGGGATCGATCCAGTCCACCGGCCAGGGCGCCAGCCGTTTCAGCCGGTCGAGCAGCAGCGGATAATGCGTGCAGGCGAGCACGACGGTGTCGGTGCGTGCGCCGGCATCCGCGGTATCGCCGACGAAGCAGGGCGCGAGCTCGGCCAGGATGTCGCCGTCGCTGACGGAAGCGCCGCCGAGCGCGGCCTCGGCGAGCGAGGCGAGTTCGGGCGAGCCGACCAGCGTCACCTCGCAGCCTTGCGCGAAATCGCGGATCAAAGCTTTGGTGTATTCGCGCCTCACCGTGCCCTTGGTGCCGAGCACCGAGACGCGGCGGGTCCTCGACCGCGCGCAGGCCGGCTTGATCGCCGGCACGGTGCCGACGAACGGCACGGAATAAGCGGCGCGCAAGTGCGACAGGACCAGGGTGGACGCGGTGTTGCAGGCGATGACGACGATATCGGGGTCGTGCGTGCCGATCAGCTCCCCCATCAGCGGCACGACGCGGGCGATGATCTCGTCCTCGCCGTGGTGGCCGTAGGGGAAGAAAGCGTCGTCGGCGACGTAGACAAAGTCCGCCTCCGGGCGCGCGGCCACGACCTCACGGAGCACCGTGAGCCCGCCAAGGCCGGAATCGAACACCAGGATGGTCGGAGAATGGGTCACGTCGTCACCTTAAGGCGCCATGGTTACCATTCGGTTTTTGGGGCGGTTTTGCGGCGGGGCCGCTCGGCGTCATGGGAGGGAGGCCGGCGGCATCCGCAGAATTCCGGGGTGGACATGACGCGGCCCGGCGCGGGCCCCCAACGTTCACGCGATCCTGTTCGTCGTGGCTGCCCGTTCCGTGGCGAGCTGCTTCTGCAGGCGGTCGATGTTCTGCAGGAGGCGCTGGCTGGTCAGCACCAGGAAGTAATAGCCGAACTGCGGATCCTGGAAGTAGATCTCGAGCAGCCGGTCATAGGTGATCGTCAGCACCTGGCCGTCTTCGATGCATTGAATCGTTCCGGTGCGCCGGTTGTCGGGTGTGAGGAAGCCGAGCTCACCCATCAGCGCTCCGGGCCCAATCTCGACGTTGATCTCCTTGACCAGGAACTTGCCGGTGACTGTGAGGAGCATTTCTTTCGCGGGATCGCCCAACTTGAACAGCGTGTCGCCGCGGCGATACCGGCGCTCGGTCATGAACGGCTTCAGCCATTCGATCGACATGTCGCCTTCGGCGGCATGGCGCGCCTTCTTGACCAGCTTGAGCATCTGCCGGAGGCGCAGGGCGTTGATCGGAAGCATCAGAAGGTAGAGCAGGAACGTTGCGACGTTGGCGGAGAGCGCGCCGAAGATGGCAAAGAACGCGCAGCCGACCATGTTGGCGACGCGCAGCGGCACCATCGTCCGCATCAAGAGCGTGGCGACAAAGAAGACCGCCCCGACCACGGCGAACATATTGGCCAGCGTGATGTTGCTGACGAAGATCTCCAGCAGCCGGTTGAAGATCGCGTCGTAGGTGACGTCGTTGGGATCAAGGCCCATCTGAACCAGGATCTTCGCGATCCTGAGATTGTCCGTGGCCGCGTCGAGAATGCGGTCGAGGATCGAGGAAATGTCTGCGCTGCCGGACGGCATGGTACTAACCCCGCGTAAGGCCTTCAGTCCTGGTCGGTGTGCTCGACACCTATAGCCGAAATCGGATGACGGCCGGCTGAAATGAAGCCTTCGGCCGCCATGTCGCAAGAGGCAAATTCTAGCCCGATCGGGCCTTTCGGCAATCGCCCGTCGGTTGCCCGTCAGGCCGCGGCGGCCGTGATTCGGACCGGGAGGCGGCGTCGCGGAGGGTAAATGCACCCCAGGCGGGGGCGCCGGACGAGCTTCGGCCTACGGCTTCGTGGCGGGCTGCACGACCTGCTGCTCGACGAGGCCAAGGCGCCCCGGCAGCGAAGCGGCCCGCAGCATCATGGCGACGCTGTTGGCTTCTTCCAGTGTCAGGTTTCCGGAGATCTGGCCCGAGCCGCCGGTGATCGGCTCGCGGATCACGGGGGCGGAGATCACCTTGTCGTCGAGCACGATGGCGAAGGGCTTGCCGACGTTCTCGCTGGTGATGTGGGCGAAGCGCCGCGTGCCGCGGCCGTTGAAACGGAACGAGGCGATGGGCTCGTTCGTGCCGATTGCAAATCCCGGACCGGCAGAGCTGATGTCGTCCCCGTCGAGCGCGCTGCGCTTGGCGACGAGGTAGGGTTGGTTGTCCTTGAAGCCCAGCAGAACTTCCGTGCCGTCCGGCGGCGCGCCCCGCTGTGCCTGCTCGGCAGGCATCGAGAGGTCGACCTGGCGGAAGCTGACCTTGACCTTCCTGGCGAAGATCGCGGTGATGCGCTCGGGCTCGGTCGTACCAGGCAGGAAGATACGGATGCGATCTGCGCCCTCGGGCTGGACGCTGGCGAGCGTGACGCCGGCGTCCTTGAGGCGCTGCTCGATCATGGCGATGGAATCGTCGACCAGCTCGTGCAGCCGTGCGGCGGATGCGGCCTCGGTCGGCGCCAGCCTGACCGGTCCGTCGCCACTGCCGCTGACGCTGAGCGCGTGCGTTGGCAACCCCTCCGCTGCCGAGGCGAGCTTGCGTGTGAGCTGCTCGCGGCCCTTCGCGTCGGAGATATTCACCTCGACGCCGCCGTCGCGGATCGCGAGGCCGGAGAAGGCGATCCGGGCCTCGCGCAGGATCTTGTAGACGTCGTCGCGCAGGTCCGCGACAGCTGCCTCGCGCAAGCCGTCGGCGTCCACCCGATAGACGATGCGCGATCCGCCCAGCTTCTCCATCTTGTCGGCAATGAAAGCCGCGACCTTGACTCGCATCTTGTCGAGCTGGGCGTCGGCCGACGCCGCGCGCGGCATGGCGACCGCCGCTGCCATGGCGAGCGCTACGCTCATGGCGGCGATGAAGTTGCTCCGATGCCTGGGCATGATCACCTCAAGTCTTGCGGCAGGACGCTGGCCGGCGAATCCGACGCCAGTTCTTGGTCCCGGAATTGGGCGTGAAGGTTCAATTCCGGTGTCGATCGAGCCTGGCCGCTGCTGCGGGTTGGCCATGGACGAACGGCAAATCATCCATCATTCTGCGCCCGCTCGACCGGCCATCTGTCGAGGCCTCGCCGAACAAAATGTCAAAAGACAGCGGGCGGGGGACATGCATCTGAGGGAGGACGGAATTCCATGGCGGGCATCCATGCGCTCGATCGGCTTATCGGCAACGACTATCCGGAACTTTTGACGGACGCGGACGTCCGCGCTTTCGAGCAGGTCCCTTACGCAGAGCGCATTGCGGCCGAGAGCACCTATGATGCCATCAAGCTGGGTGCCGAGCGCAACCCCGACGGCGCGGCGATCCAGTTCCTGCAGAATGCCGATCCCGCCGACACGCCGGCCATGGTCACGTACCGCGATTTCATCGCACGCGTCACGCAGGCCGCCAACATGTTTCACGCGCTCGGCGCGGAAAAGGGCGACGTCATCAGCTTCATGCTGCCGCTGGTGCCCGATGCATTCGTGACGCTGTTCGGTGCGGAGGCCGCCGGCATCGCCAATCCCGTCAATCCGCTGCTGGAGCCGCACCAGATCGCGGAAATCCTGGAAGCTGCGAACACCAAGATCCTGGTGGCGCTCGGGCCGATGCCGGGCACCGACATCTGGCAGAAGGTCGAGCAGATCCGCCCGCAGCTCAAGCACCTCAAGGCGATCGTGCAGGTGTTCGGCGGCGGCGATCCGGACAAAGGCATCTTCGCCTTCGGCGACCTGATCAAGCAGCAACCGTCGGACAGGCTGGTCAGCGGACGACAGATTCGCGGCAGCGACATCGCTGCTTATTTCCATACCGGCGGCACCACCGGCACGCCGAAGCTGGTGCGGCACACGCATGCCAATCAGGTCTATCAGGCCTGGGCGCTCAATCTGCTGCTGAAGGGCAAGCCCGGCGTCAATCTGCTGTTCGGCATGCCGCTGTTTCATGTCGGCGGATCGCTGACGCAGGTGCTGACGACGCTGTCGGGCGGCGGCTCGCTGGTCGTGCTGTCGCCGGGCGGCTGGCGCAATCCGAATGCGGTGAAGAATATCTGGGGACTGGTCGAGCGCTACAAGCCCGAGGCGCTGTCGAGCGTGCCGACGGTGCTGGCCGCGACGCTCGCGGTGCCGCCGGGCAATGCGGATATCTCCAGCCTGAAATATGCCGCCGGCGGCGGCTCGGCGATCCCCGTCGCCGTCGGCTCGGCGATCCAGGATAAACTGAAGCTGCCGGTGGTCGAGGTCTACGGCATGACCGAGACCTCGAGCGTGCATACGCTGGCCTATCCGGCGCGACCGATCCGGCTCGGCTCGGTCGGCCTGCCGATGCCTTATTCGCGCGTGCGCATCGTGCAGCTGGACGCTGACGGCCGCCTGATCCGCGACTGCAAGCCGGACGAGATCGGCGTCGTCATCATGGCCGGGCCGGGCGTGTTCAGCGGCTATCTCAACGACGAGCACAACAAGGGTGCCTTCGTCGAACAGGTCTGGGTCAATTCCGGCGATCTCGGCCGGCTCGATGCCGACGGCTATCTCTGGATCACCGGCCGCGCCAAGGACCTTGTGATCCGTGGCGGCCACAACATCGATCCGGCGCCGATCGAGGAGATCATGTTCCGCCATCCCGCCGTCGGCTTTGCCGCCGTGGTCGGCCAACCCGACGCCTATGCCGGCGAATTGCCCGTGGGATACGTGCAGCTGAAGCCGGGCGCCAAGGTCGAGCCGGGCGAATTGGAATCGTGGGTGCGCGAGCGCACGCCGGAGCGCGCGGCCGTCCCGGTGCAGGTAATTCCGATCGATCCGATGCCGGTGACGGGCGTCGGCAAGGTGTTCAAGCCGCAGCTGCGCTGGGACGCAGCCGAGCGCGTGTTCGCCACGGTGTTGGCGCCGCTGGTCGAGCGCGGCATCGATTGCAGGGTCAAGGTCGGCGCCCATGGCAGCCACGGCTCGATCGCGACCGTCACGCTGGTCGGCCTGCCGCCGGATCAGCGCGAGACGATTGCGGCCGAGGTGCACACGCTGCTCGCGCCGTTCGTGATGCGGCACGAGGTGGTGCAGGCGTAGGTGCTTGCGTTGGATTGCCGCCCGGATGGGCGGAGCGATATCCGGGAAGCCAGCTGTCCCGGATGTCGCTTTCACTCACCCGGCTACAAGCTTCGCATTCGTAGGGTGGGCAAAGGCGCAACGCGCCGTGCCCACGATCTCTGTATGGTTGAGAGAACTGGTGGGCACGCTTCGCTTTGCCCACCCTATGAGATCTGCGCCCCAAATATTTTCTACGCCGGCATCCGCGTCTCGACCAAGCGCGCCCAGAACGAGGCGCCGTGGCCCAGGATGTTGTCGTTGAACACATACGCCGGGTGATGGCACTCGTTGCCGTCGCCCATGCCGACCAGCACCATCGCGCCGGGACGCGCCTCCAGCATGAAGGAGAAGTCCTCGGCGCCCATCATCGGAATGAACTTGTCGTTGACGCGATCGGCACCGACGATGTCGCGGGCGACGTCGGCGGCAAGGCCGGCCTCGCGGGCATGGTTCATGGTCACCGGGTACATCCGCGTATATTTGGTCTCGGCCGAGCCGCCATAGGCGCGGGCGACGCTGTCGGCGACTTCGCCGATGCGGCGTTCGACGAGATCGCGCACTTCAGGGTCGAGCGTGCGCACGGTGCCGCCGAGCTCGGCGATCTCCGGAATGATGTTGAAGGCCGTGCCGGAGTGGAATTGCGTGATCGAGATGACGGCGGATTTGAGCGGATCGACGTTACGCGCCACGATCGATTGCAGCGCATTCACGATCTGCGAGCCGATCAGCACGCTGTCGACGGATTTGTGCGGACCCGCGCCGGCGTGGCCGCCCTTGCCGTGGACCGTGATCTGGATGTTGTCGGAGGAGGCGAGCATCGCGCCGGGCGTGGTGGCGAAATGGCCCTCCGGCAGGCCGGGCATGTTGTGCATGCCGTAGACCTCCTGGATGTTCCAGCGCGTCATCAGCCCGTCCTCGACCATGGCCTTGCCGCCGCCACCGCCTTCCTCGGCGGGCTGGAAGATCATGATTGCCGTGCCGTCGAAATTGCGTGTCTCGGTCAGGTACTTTGCGGCGCCGAGCAGCATCGCGGTGTGGCCGTCATGGCCGCAGGCGTGCATCTTGCCGGGGACCTTGGAGGCGTAGGGCACGCCCGACGTCTCCATGATCGGCAGCGCGTCCATGTCGGCGCGCAGGCCGATGGTCTTGCCGGAGGCGGACTTGCGGCCGCGGATCACGCCGACCACGCCAGTGCGGCCGATCCCGGTCACCACCTCGTCGCAGCCGAACTCGCGCAGCTTGTCGGCGACGATGCCGGCGGTGCGGTGGACTTCGTAGAGCAGCTCGGGGTTCTCGTGGAAGTCATGGCGCCAGGCGGCCATTTCGTCGGAGAGGGCAGCAACGCGGTTGACGATGGGCATGGGAGATCCGTTTCTTGTTCGGAGTTCGTAGGGCGGGTTAGCGCAGCGCAACCCGCCGCGTTGCTGGGACGGAAGGCGGATTACGCTGCGCTAATCCGCCCTACGGGAAGGTGTCAGCTCTCGCCGAACACGCGCTTGAAAATCGTGTCGACGTGCTTGAGGTGATAGCCGAGGTCGAACTGCTCCTCGATCTCGGCGTCCGAGAGATACTTCCGCACCTCCACGTCCTGCTTCAGCAGCTGAAGGAAGTCACCTTCGCCGCGCCAGACCGGCATGGCGTTGCGCTGCACCAGCTTGTAGGCATCCTCGCGGCTGGCGCCCTTCTGCGTCAGCGCCAGCAGCACGCGCTGCGAATGCACGAGGCCGCCGAGGCGGTCGAGGTTCTTCTGCATGTTGGCGGGGTACACCAGCAGCTTGTCGATCAGGCCGGCGAGGCGCACCAGCGCGAAGTCGAGCGTGACGGTCGCATCCGGGCCCATCATGCGCTCGGCCGAGGAGTGGGAGATGTCGCGCTCGTGCCAGAGCACGACGTTCTCCAGCGCCGGCGTCACATAAGCGCGCACCATGCGGGACAGGCCGGTGAGGTTCTCCGACAGCACCGGGTTGCGCTTGTGCGGCATGGCGGAGGAGCCCTTCTGCCCCTCGGAGAAGAACTCTTCGGCCTCCAGCACCTCGGTGCGCTGCATGTGGCGGATCTCGACCGCGATCCGCTCGATCGAGGAGGCGATCACGCCGAGGGTCGAGAAATACATCGCGTGGCGGTCGCGCGGGATCACCTGGGTCGAGATCGGCTCCGGGACGAGGCCCATGGCTTTCGCCACGTGTTCTTCGACGCGGGGATCGATCTGCGCGAAGGTGCCGACGGCGCCTGAGATGGCGCAGGTCGCGACTTCCTTGCGCGCCGCGATCAGGCGCTCCTTGGCGCGCGAGAATTCGGCATAGGCGTAAGCGAGCTTGAGGCCGAAGGTCACCGGCTCGGCATGGATGCCGTGGCTGCGGCCGATCGTCGGCGTCATCTTGTGCTCGAAGGCGCGCTTCTTCAGCGCGGCCAGCACCTTGTCGAGGTCGGCGAGCAGGAGGTCGGCGGCACGGGTGAGCTGCACGTTGAGGCAGGTGTCGAGCACGTCGGAGGAGGTCATGCCCTGATGCACGAAGCGCGCCTCGGGGCCGACGATTTCGGCGAGATGGGTGAGGAAGGCGATGACGTCGTGCTTGGTCTCGCGCTCGATCTCGTCGATGCGGGCGACGTCGAAGGTGGCGTTCCTGGCCTTGGCCCAGACCGTCTTGGCCGCCTCCTTGGGGATGGTTCCAAGCTCGGCCAGGGCGTCCGCCGCATGCGCCTCGATCTCGAACCAGATCTTGAACCGGGTCTGCGGCTCCCAGATCGAGGCCATTTCGGGACGGGTATAGCGGGGGATCATCTGACGGCTCCAGGAAGGTGGGCGGGCGATCCTGAGGAGGCGGCGCCGGCCAAAATGCTTTTTACGCCGTGATTTAACAGAGCGGACAGGGCGAAACAAACGGTCTGGCCTGCGAGAGAGGGGGATCGCCGAGCTATCCACCGGACCGGTTCGCAGGGGGAGGCGGCCCCGCCGCAGAAATCAGCTGTCAATCACGGATCATTGACTGACAGATATTGAAATCTGTCAGCGAGACATGTATATCCGTTCTCGGACGCTCCAATTGGGCGTCCCGCGACAAGCCCCGGGGAGCCCGACATCCGACGCGGATCGGAGGGCGAATTGAAGAACGGGACGAATGGAGACTTAAGGCGATGACGACCGAAATCCTCAATTTGACCGGCGTGATTGGGCATTGGCTCAATCTGCTGGTGGCGCGCCAGATCGCGGCGCAGGCTGCGAAACTGCCTCATTAGGGCATAGGCTTTCCGAAACGACCGGCCAGGGCGCTTCGGAAGCAGCCCTACTACTGCCGGGAAACTGAGCCCTGAACGGGAACATGGTGCTGGCATGAATGAAGCTGTTGTCTTGACGCCGGAGCGGATCCTCGACGTCACCGAGGACGTGCTCAGGCGCTTCGGACTTGCCAAGGCCACCGTGGTCGACGTGGCCCGTGCGCTCGATGTGAGCCACGGCAGCGTCTATCGCCATTTCCCCAGCAAGGCCTCGCTGCGCGAGGCCGTCGCCAAGCGCTGGCTGGACCGCATCGACGCGCCGTTGCGCGCGATCGTCGAGGAGCAGGGCCCGGCGCCGGCCAGGCTCGAGCGCTGGCTGCGCACGCTGTTCGCTGCCAAGCGTTCGCGCGTGCTCGACGACCCCGAGATGTTCGAGACCTACCTGACGCTGGCGCGCGAGGCCTGCGCGGCCGTGAAGTGTCACAAGGACACCATGATCGACCAGATCGCGGCGATCCTGAGCGACGGCGTGAAGCAGGGCGTGTTTGACGTCGCTGACGCGAAGATCACGGCGCGCGCGATCTTCGATGCGACCGTCCGTTTCCACCATCCGGCTCATGCCGAGGAGTGGAAGGATGCCGATCTTGCTGCGCGCGTCGACGCGACGCTGGCGCTGCTGCTGCGCGGTCTGAAGGCGGCCTGAGGCCGCAGGACTTATTCACTTCGCTGTGCGGCCGATCAACCTCTCGCCTTGTGAAGAAGGGCGCCGTCGCGAAGCGAGGGCGAGGAAGCCGAGTGTCTTCGCGTTTGGAAGGCCGGATCGGACGATGGCACGACGGGCGGGCTAACGGGATAGACATCGACCGCGATTTCTACGGCGTCTTTTGACCGCTTTCGAAGCCGGTGGAATGTCAGCTCCTGATCGAGCATCGGGCAGCGGAAGTGGACGACGGCGGTGTCGGGCAGGCGGCAGAGCTCGTCGATCAACTCGCCGACCGTGATAATGGGGGGATGGTCGACTGACTTGTGGTGACCCTTACTCATGACCCTGTACTCCTTCATTGCCGTGTTAACCGGAGCCGGAGGGTCTGCGTTCCAATTTCGTTCGGCAGATCGAGAAGCTTCAGGGCCCAAACCGGTGCGGCAGCTCTGCTGCTAGATCCTCGTCAGACCGCAGGTTGCGGCCAGCCGCACCAGCTGCGCATCCGTGCGTGCGCCGGTCTTAGTTTTGATCAGGTAGTGATAGTTCTGCACCGTCTTCACACTGAGATTGAGATGCGCCGCGATTTGCTCGGTGGTGGCGCCGCCGGCGAACTGGCGCAGGATCTCGATCTCGCGCTCCCCCAGCTGATCCAGCACCGAACCCGACGACAGGCTGTCCTCGGCCAGGATATGCGCGATGTCGTCGCTCATGGCGCGCTCGCCGCGGGCGACGGCACGGATGGCGCCGACCACCGAGGACGGCTCGCTGCTCTTGGTGACGAAGCCGCTGGCGCCGGCGCCGAAGGCGGCTTTCACCAGCACGGCCTCGTTGTGCATGGTGAAAACCAGGATCCGCGCCCGCGGGCTGCGGGCGCGGATGTTGCGGATCGCCTCCAGCCCGCTCGCGCCCGGCATCGAGATGTCCAGCACCACGACATCGGGGTCGTGCGCCTTGAAGGCGCCATAGGCGTCCGCGGCGTTGTCGGCTTCCGCCACGACATGCAGATCGCCCTGGCTTTCCAGCACGCGCCGGTAGCCTTGCCGAACGATCGGATGGTCGTCGACCAGCAGCACGGAGATGCCTGTTGCTGCCACCTCGCTCATGGCGGCCTCACGCGGCGAGCGGGATGGTGGCGGCGACGCTGAGGCCGCCGCGGGCAGGCAGGATCGAGAGCGATCCGCCGGCCGCATTGACGCGCTCGCGGATGCCGGTCAGGCCGAAGCCCGCCGACTGTGCGACGCGCGCCGCATCGCCGCCGCCGTCGTCCTCGACGCGGATCAGCAGCGCGTTGTCGTCGCCGGTCCGGCGTTCAATGCGCAAGGAAATCTCGCGCGCCGCGCTGTGGCGCAGCGCATTGGTCAGGCATTCCTGCGCCACGCGATAGGCCGTGGTGGCGGCCTCTCCCCGCACGTCCGTCAGGTCGCCCCTGAGGTCGAGCCGGATGGTCGGCCGCGCCGCGCTCTGCGAGCGCCAGCTGTCGACGAGATTGACGAGGCTCGCCTCGAGCCCGAGCTCCTCGGGCAGCGGATTGCGCAGACGCTTCAGCGCATCGCGCAACGAGGCCATCAGATGATGGGTCGCCTGCGAGATCATGCGCGCATCCTGTGCGATGCCGATGTCGGGGTTCCCCTTCTTGCTCGCCGTCTCGATCGTGTTGGCGAAAGCGAGAATGGCGGACAGGTTCTGCCCGAACTCGTCGTGCAGCTCGCGGGCGAGGGCGCGGCGCTCGTCGTCGCGGATCTCGATCAGGCGCCGCGTCAGCGCGGCGCGCTGCTCGGTGGCTTCCTCCAGGCGGCCGCCGAGCTCCTCGACGGCGCGGCCGATCATCGCCAGCTCCATCGAGCGGAAACGCGGCAATTGGGTGCGGTATTGTCCGCGCGCCATGCGCTGCAGCGCCGTCACGATCGCGCGCGCCGGGGCCAGCGCATGCGCGATCGCAAGCGATGCCAGCAGTGCGATCGCCGCCGCCATCAACAGCGCGACGTCGATCACGTTGAGGGTGTACTCCCAGGCGAGCGAGATCGCGGCGGCCGCATCCGGCGTCGCGACCACTGTGCCGGCGGAAGCGGCCCGGGGACTGACCGGCCGTATCACCTCGGCGTGGCTGCCGAGGATCATCGGCACGATGGCGGCGAACCAGCGCGGCGGCGTCTTGCCCAGCCCCTCGCTCTGGCCGCAGAGCGGCTTCTCAAAAGCGGTGGCCGGCTGGAACTCGACGCAGACGCCCGGCGAGATCAGCTTCATGGTCTCCAGGGTGCGCCAGTCCGGAACCGGCAGGATATGCTCGCGGGCCCTGCTGCTGCGCAACAAAAGCTCGCGCCAGTACAGCCCCTGAAGCGCCTGCGCGACGCGCTGCGCCGAGGCTGCGGTCGCCCGATCGACGCTGCGATAGGCGTCGAACGTGGCCCATATGGTTGCCGCGCCTAGGCACAGAGCCACGATGAGCAGCAGACGGGCGACAAGCTGAAGCACGAGGCGCATGCGATCACCCTCGACGTTTGATAAGGTCAGCCTAACAACGCCGCCGCGCCTTGCCAATTGCGGGGTTCGGCAGGATCGCAGCTCGGGCAAATTTCCCAAGCCGGATTGGGCATGGGTCTTTGGACCTGATACGGCGGCTTTGATCTAATCGGGTGGAAATTTATGGGGCCAATCGTTGCGGCCCGAGGAGCGGTGCAGCATGAGTTCGATGACGATTGGACCGATCGCGCCTGTAGCGACCGACCCGTCCGAGCGCAGCGCGCTCCTGTTCTGGATGATCTTCACCGGACTCTCGATCTTCGCCGTGGTGCTGCTGTGGCGGTTCGGTCTGATCCATCTGATGCTGACCTCGGACCGCACCTACATTTCGAGCGTGATCGCGGTGCTTTATGTCCTCACCTGCGGTCATTGCTTCCTGCGCACGCGGGCGATCGCGCGGGAGGGCGCGGCGGCGCGGCGCTGCCGCGAGGTGCTCGCGGCCCCCGATGGCGGCAAGGTGCTCGATGCACATGCGGCTGCGTTGCCGCGCGGGCTGGTACGAGATCACATCGAAAGCCTGGTGACCAAGGCCGCGGCGCAGGATTATCGCCCGGTGGATCAGACCCTGCTGCTGCGAACGCTCGCCGATCGCCTGCGCGGCTCCAACGGGTTCGGCGCCTTCGTCTCGGACACGCTGATGAAGCTCGGCCTGCTCGGCACCATCATCGGCTTCATCATCATGCTGGCGCCGATCGCGGGGTTGGATGCCGCCGACAAGGTCGCGATGCGCTCATCGATGGGGTTGATGAGCGACGGCATGGCGGTTGCGATGTATACGACGCTTGCCGGCCTCGTCGGCTCGATCCTGGTCCGCATCCAGTATTACATGCTGGACGCCGCGACCCAGCGGGTGTTCTCGGATGCGGTGGTGCTGACCGAGACCTATGTGACGCCGGTGCTCGAGCGCAAAGGCGCAGTCAAGGGCGCCACCTCGTCATGATGGATGATTTCGGTCTCTATCCGCGCGAGGAGGCGTTCGACCCCCTGGGCGTGATGCTGTTCAAGGCGCTCCAGGTGATCGCGTTCCTGTTCTTTCTGGCGCTGCTGGCGGTCTCTCCGGACGCCAAGGAGGGCAAGATCGACTCCAAGGCCGAGTTCATGATCACCTTGGACTGGCCGGACAATCACCCCGACGATCTCGACCTGTTCGTGCAGGATCCGGTCGGCAACATCGCATGGTATCGCCACCGCGAGGCCGGCTTCCTCACCCTCGACCGCGACGACCGCGGCGGGGCCAACGACTTCATCATTGTCGCCGGCAAGAAGATCGCCTCGCCGATCCGCGAGGAGATCGTCACGGTGCGCGGCATCCTGGCCGGCGAATACACCGTCAACATCTCGCATTTCGTGGCGACAACCGGCGAGCCGGTCACGGCCAACGTGAAGGTGCAGAAGCTCAATCCGACGGCGCAGGTGGTGTTCGACAACAAGTTCACGCTCGACCACACCGGCGACGAGAAGACCGCGGTCCGGTTTCGGATCGATGACGAGGGCAAGGTCGTCAACGTCGACCAGCGGCCGAAATCGCTGCTGGAGACGTTCCGCAGCGGCTGGCGCAACGGCGCCGATCTCGACCCGAGGACAGGCGTGAGCAGGAACCCCACGAGGATACGCCGTGACTGATCTGCAGACGATCATCCTGACGCTGTCGGTCGCCTACGCCGTGATCGGCGCGCTGCTGCTGGTCGTGCTGGTCTATGCGCGCCTGCACTGGTCGCTGAAGGCGATCGCGGTGATCGTGACCAGCGCCTTCTATGTCGTCAGCTTCACCGAGATGCGCGGGCTGCTCGGCTGGGCCAGTTCCGACCGGCTGCCGGCGTCCTTCAAGTTGTTGAAGGCCCGCATCGTCGAGCCGCACTCGCTTCAGGGCGATCCCGGCTCGATCTATCTGTGGGTCGAGCAGCTCGACGAGGACAATCGCCCGAGCGGCATTCCGCGTGCCTTCCGCGTGCCCTACAACGACAGGCTCGCCGACAAGACCCATGCCGCGGAGAACGAGATCGCGCTGGGAAATCCGCAAGGCGGCCGCGCCGCCGACTTCGGCGGCGGCGATGGCAGCATCATCGACATGGTCCGCGAATATGTGACGCCCAAGACCATCTTGGAGACGACCGGCGGCGATTCCTCGACCGGCGAGTTCATCGCCCCGCCGGCCGGCGCGCAAGGCGCCGTGTTCACCCCGCTGCCGCCGCCCCGGATGCCCCCGAAAGACGAGCAATAGGCTCTCCGCCATCGTCCGCGGGCGCTGGCAAAGGCCGCCGCGCTGGCGCATGGTCTTGACCTCCCTCAAATTGGCCTTATCGGCTTTCAATAAGAATTCGAGGGTGGAGGGTGCGTGCTTCTCGCTGTCTTTTCGGATATCCACGGCAACCGGCAGGCCTTCGAGGCCTGCCTGAAGGTCGCCCGTGCGGAGGGCGCGGAGCAATTCGTGCTGCTCGGCGATTTCGTCGGCTATGGCGCCGATCCCGAATGGGTGGTGGATACCGCGATGGAGCTCGTTGCCCAAGGGGCTGTCGCCGTGCGCGGCAATCACGACCAGGCGGTCAATTCCTCCGCAGAGACCATGAACGCCGAGGCGCAGGTCGCGATCGAATGGACCCGCGGCCGGCTTGATACCGCGCAGCGGCGGTTTTTGACCGAATTGCCAATGCTGGTAGAGGACGGCGATCGGCTCTTCGTGCATTCGGAAGCCTCCCAGCCCCAGCGCTGGCACTATGTCCGCTCGACGGTGGAGGCCGCCAAGAGCCTGATCGCGACACCGGCCCATGTCACGTTCTGCGGCCATGTCCATCGTCCCGCGCTCTATTCGATGTCGGTGACGGCGAAGATGACGAGCTTCGTGCCGAAGACCGACGTCCCGGTGCAGCTCCTGCGCGGACGGCAATGGCTCGCCGTGCTCGGCTCGGTCGGCCAGCCTCGCGACGGCGATCCGTCGGCAGCCTTCGTCTTGTTCGACACCGAATCGTGCCAGATCACCTATTGCCGCGCGCCTTATGACGTCGCGACCGCAGCGGGCAGAATTCGCGACAACGGTCTGCCGCATTGGCTCGCCGATCGGCTCTCGCAGGGGCGCTGAAGGCAATGCCGAAGCCTCTGGTCAAATCCGGCGCGGTGATCGATGGCTACACCATCGGCGAATGCGTTCACGCCGGCGGCATGGCGACGCTGTGGACCGTCACCCATCCCGGCATCGACGTGCCCCTGCTGATGAAGATACCGCGGGTCTCGGAGGGCGAGGATCCCGCCGCGATCGTCTCCTTCGAGATGGAGATGATGATCCTGCCGCGGCTTGCGGGGCCGCACGTCCCGACCTGTTTCGGCACCGGCGATTTCGCGCACCAGGCCTATGTCGTGATCGAGCGCATCGATGGCGCCACGCTCTACAAGCGGCTGCCCGACCTGCCGCTGCCTTATGACGAAGCGCGGCAGCTCGTCGCCAGGATCGCGAGCGCGCTGGCCGACCTGCACCGGCAGAACGTGATCCATCACGACATCAAGCCGAGCAGCATCATGTTCCGCGAGAGCGGCGAGGCCGTGCTGATTGATTTCGGCCTGTCGCATCACAATCACCTGCCGGATCTGTTGCAGGAGGAATTCCGCCTGCCTTACGGCACTGCGCCCTACATGGCGCCCGAGCGGCTGTCGGGAGTGCGCGACGATCCGCGCAGCGATCTGTTTTCGCTGGGCGTGCTGCTGTATTTCTTCACCACCGGCGAGCGGCCGTTCGGCGAGGGCGAGACGCTGCGCGCGATGCGGCGCCGGCTGTGGCGCGATCCGCACCCGCCGCGAAGCTTGCGCGCCGACTATCCGCCCTGGCTCCAGGAGGTGGTGCTGCGGTGTCTCGAGATCGAACCGGTGTGGCGCTATCCGACAGCGTCCCAGCTTGCTTTCGATCTCGCCCATCCGGACCAGGTCAAGCTCACCACGCGCTCGGAGCGGGTCAAACGCGACCCGCTCAGCGTCGCCTGGCGGCGCCGGTTCAATCTGGGTGTCATGGCGCCGCGCGCGAAGTCGGATGTCGCCGCCCAAATCGCATCGAGCCCGATCCTCGCGGTCGCGCTCGACACGGTGGAAGGCGCACCGGAGCTCAACGAGGCGCTGCGCGTGACCACCGAGCGCATTCTCGCTACCCTGCCGTCGGCCCGGCTCGCCTGCCTCAACGTGCTCAAGCTGAGCCGGATCGCGGTCGACCGCACCTTGGACGAGCAGGGGTCCAACAAGCATATCGACCGCCTGGTCGCACTCCGGCACTGGGCGACGCCGCTCAAACTGGATGAGAGCCGGCTGACGGCTCATGTGCTGGAGGCGGTTGATCCCGCCGCCGCGATCCTGGAATTCGCCGAGGTCAACCAGGTCGACCACGTCATCATCGGAGCGCGGCAGGACTCGTTCAGGCGCACGCTGCTCGGCAGTGTCTCGGCCAAGGTGGCCGCGGAAGCGGCCTGCACCGTCACCGTGGTGCGGCCGCCGCGGATGGCCGGCGACGCCGATACCGGCGAACGACCGGGATAGGCTGCCGGCCGACTTGAGCGGGCGGATCAGGCCGCGTGAGCGGCGTGAGCGACCCGCTTGCGGCGGATCGGCCAGGAGAATTGCGGGCCGGGCTCGCCGTGATCCGCGCTGCCGCCGAAAAACTGGATGATCTCGCGGCAGGGCTCGCAATTGAACAGGTTACGCGACGCGGATGCCTTGGTCATTTCCTTCAGGCAGTTCGGGCAGTGCGGTTTCATGGGGTGGTCCGAAAGAGGGAAGGATCAGTGCTGTGACGCCAACGAATGATCGAGGTCGGTCGTGTCCAGCCTGGCATCGTCGTCCATCGCGCCGTCGGTGCGATCGAGGCGGCCGAAGAAGAAATCAAGGCCCGGATGCGGGCGGCGCGGGATCCGGCACCTGCGCTTCGGCTGGCGCTTCACGAGCGTGATCTGCATGGCGCTCAGCCCCGACGACGATGAAGGTGGATGACGCGGGCAGAAGCTTCGGCTTTCAGCGGTCGCGCCACATGCAGGCTGCGAGCCGCAATCGCCGCGTTGAACGCCAACCACAACGCTACACCAGTCCAGAGCAGGATCGCCGTCATGATGTCCTCCCGTCAAAAGCAGGCAGGAATCACTTGCGGTGATTTGCGCGAATCAGTGAAGTCCGGATGAGTACGGATCAAGACTGCAATTTTAGGCATTGCGCATTGCAGCACCCGTAGAAGCCGCGACTTTTTTTCCGTGCTGTCGCATCGCGCCCGTGCGCGCGCCTTCGAGGATCTCCCGTATGCGCGGCGCTTCTCGAAGACAGCGAAATCCGTAGCGTCCAGTATAGTCGGTATCGGGCGAGCGGGTCGACCTTCCCGACGCGAAATTGAGATGACCGGCGCCACGGCCGATGTCGAGGATTTCGCAATCCGGGTCCATCGCCTGGAATGGCGTTTGGCTCACCGTCCGTCTGCCCCAGGCCGTTCGTAAGATGAGCGCGCGACGATCGGTTATGAGATAGAGCGTCTGCAGGTCCTGAAGCAGCATCACCAGCGGGGCCGCAACCATCGCAACGCCGAGCATCGCGAGAGGCTCGGCCGCGCCGCCGATCCAATCGAAGCCGACGGCGATAACGGTCAGCAACAGCCAGGGAAATCCGATCCACCAAAGATACCGCCACATCATCATGTGGGCGACGCCGTCGGGCTGGCCCTGCCAGATCACCCGCTCTCCGTCCTGCAGGGATTCGGCGCGCAGGCGTTCCAAGCCTGCGGAAAACGGGGTGGCGTGAATTCCATTCATTGCCTTTGGTCGCCGCGGCGGAGCCGCCGGTTCGGGACCCGCGAATGGTTCTCAGATGGCTTCGCCACGGGCCCCTAGCGCCGCGTTGCGGATCGCGGCGATGTTGGCCTTGTAGGCATCCTGCGTGCCGCCTCGGAATACGGATGTGCCGGCGACGAAGGCGTTGGCGCCGGCCGCAGCGAGCGCGCCGGCGACGTCGGGGCCGACCCCGCCATCGACCTCGATGTCGATCGGGCGCCCCGCCGTCATCGCGCGGATATCGCGGATCTTTCCGATCGCCGAGGGAATGAAGGCCTGGCCGCCGAAGCCGGGATTGACCGACATCACCAGCACGAGGTCGACGAGATCGAGCACGTATTCGAGCGCGCTGACCGGCGTGCCTGGATTGAGCGAGACGCCGGCCTTCTTGCCGAGCGCGCGGATCGCCTGCAGCGAGCGGTGCAGATGGGGGCCGGCCTCCGCATGCACGGTGATGTGGTCGCAGCCGGCTTTCGCAAAGGCTTCGAGATAGGGGTCACATGGCGAGATCATCAGATGCGCGTCGAACACCTTCTTGGTGTGCGGGCGCATCGCCTTGATGATGTCGGGGCCGTAGGAAATGTTGGGAACGAAGTGACCGTCCATCACGTCGAGATGGATCCAGTCGGCGCCGGCGGCGTCCACGGCACGCACCTCCTCGCCGAGCCTGGAGAAATCCGAGGCCAGTATCGAGGGCGCGATGGCCAGCGGGCGGGGGGTGAAGGCTTGGGTCATGGCGCGGTTTCCCGATGCGGCCGTGAAAGATGGCCTCGCCTAACATGGGCCTCCACGGCGGGCAATGCAGGACAGGCGTGCTTGCTGTGGGCGGAAAATTCTGCCGCAGCCGGCACGAATTGCCGGTGTTCCCCGGTCGTCCCAGGCGCGGCGTAGCCGGATTTCATTGAACTTTTTGCGCTGGCACGACGCTTGCTGCCGACACCTGCAGAACATTGGCCGCGGCATGCCGCATCGGTTGGAGTTGTGCAATGTTGTTTGCCCTTGGGGCCGTCGGGGCCGTATCGAGCGCACTCGACGCGATTCAGTCGCTGACGAACTCGAAATCGTCCTCCTCGACGCACAAGACGGGATCGGCGCAGGGCGCGACCAACCCATTCGCGATCGACAGCGGCAGCAGCAATACGACCAGCGGCGCGACCTCGTCGGTCAATTCGGGCAATTGCGCACAGATTTCGCCGGAAACGATGAGCGCGCTGATCGCGGCACAAAGCCAATCGTCCGACGGCAGCGGCGTGGCGACCTCGACGAACGCGACGTCGAAAGGCCGGGATGCTGCACTCAAGGATCTGTTCTCGCAGATCGATGCGGATGGCGACGGCAGCATCACCAAGTCCGAGTTCGAGGACGCACTGGGGGCTGGCGGGACCAACCTCGCGCAGGCCGACAAGGTGTTCTCCAAGCTCGATGCCAACTCCGACGGCAACGTCAGTCTCGACGAGATGTCGAAGGCCCTGAAGAGCGGTCGCCACGGCCACCATCACGCGGACAGCGCCGGCGGCTCGGGCGATGGATCGGATTCATCGAAGTCCGTCGGCGGATCGACCTCGACGACGACGATTGCTGCCGACGGCTCGACCACCACCACCGTCACCTATGCCGACGGCTTCAAGATGTCGACGACGGTGCCGGGGGCCGCCAGCCCCCGCAATTCGGCCTATGATCTGTTCGCGCAGTTGATGCAGCAGCAGGGCGGCCAGGGCCAGGGCTCTTCGGCGGCGGCCGGTTCGTCGATGTCGATGAGCGTCTGAGCGCATCCGAGATCAGCCGGCATATTCGTGCGTGATGTCACGATAGTCATAGCGGTCACGGATTTCGTGGTTGAAGAACGCGCCCTTTGAGCGCGCTTGCCGGAACGCTGCGGCAACCTCGGGCGGAACGTCCTCATAGACATAGAGGCGTCCGCTGACGAAAGTCACCTTCAGCTCCCGGGTGTCGGGCGCATAGCGGAAGAACCTGATCACGGATGACGGCATGGCAGCACACCTGAGGCCGCCAGGGTAACGCCGTATCCGCCGTTTCGTTTCCAAAGCGCGATGAGCTTTGGATGAACGTCATCGCGCTTCAGGTTGTTGTTTGCGCATGATCCTTCCGGAAAACCGCTGCGCACTTTTCCGGATCATGCTTCAGCCGAATCTGTCCTTCCACGCCGGCTGCGCCCCCGGGAACGGCAGCGCGGTCGCGCTGTACACTGCGCGGCCGATCGCGCGCGCGACCACGTTGGCGGCGACGGTGCCGAGCTCGGTGAGGCCGACCAGCGGCTCGATCGGCTTCTCGCCGGTCGCCGCCGCAAACAGCACGTCGCCATCGGTCGGTGCGTGCACCGGATAGATGGCGCGGGCAAAGCCGGTGTGCGCGATCATCGCCAGGCGCTTGGCCTGGGGTTTGGTCAGCACCGCGTCTGTGACGACGGCGCCGATGGTGGTGTTTTCGCGCGCGCTTGCCGCGGGACCGCCCTTGATGCGCATGCGAAGCATGTCGTCGGTGAACGTGTCAGGCAGGCCGCGGCCGCCGAATTCGCCGCCGAGCTCGAACGGCGCCGCCCAGAACCACGGCCCGTCGCCGACGGTAACGGTGCCCACCGCGTTGACGGCGACGATCGCCGCGACCTTCACGCCGTCAGGAGTTGCCGCCGAAGCCGAGCCGAGCCCGCCCTTGAACGTCGCGGTGGTGGCCCCGAGGCCAGCGCCAACGCTGCCGAGCGCGAAGTCGGTGCCGGCGGCAGCGGCCGCGGCGTAGCCGAGGTCGCGATAGGGCGAGAAGCGGCCCCAGGCCTTGTCACCGCCGTTGAGCAGATCGAACAGGATCGCGCCCGGCACGATCGGGATCAGGGCTTCGCGAACCTTGAAGCCGCGCCTTTGCTCGGCGAGCCAGGCCTGGACGCCGCCACCGGCATCGAGGCCGAAAGCGGAGCCGCCGGACAGCGCGATCGCATCGACCCGCTCGACGGTGTTGGCGAGATCGAGCAGGGCGTCCTCGCGCGTGCCGGGACCGCCGCCGCGCACGTCGATCGCGGCGACCGCGGGGGAATCGAAGATGATCGCGGTGGTGCCGCTGGCGAGTTTGGCGTCCTCGGCATGGCCGACGCGGACCCCGGCAATGTCGGTGAGCAGGTTCTTCAAGATGGCCTCGCGCGCTGAAAGGGGCTCGCCTTGCGATAGCGCAGGGATGCCGCAGGCTCAACTCGCCAGTGCAGTCCTGAGCATCTTGGCGAGTTCGGTCTTGCGGTAGGGCTTTGCCAGCAGCAGCACGCCGGAATCGAGCCGGCCGTGATGGACGATGGCATTCTCGGTATAGCCTGAGGTGAACAGGGTCTTCAGGTCGGGGCGGCGGCGGATGGCTTCGTCGGCCAGCTGACGGCCGTTCATGTTGCCCGGCATGATGATGTCGGTGAAGAGCAGGTCGATGGTCTTGTCGTTGTCGAGGATGGTCAGGGCCTCGGCGCCGTTGGCGGCCTCGAGCGCGGTGTAGCCGAGGCTCTTGACCTGGGTCACCACATATTGCCGCACCAGCGCATCGTCCTCGACGATCAGGATCTTCTCGTTGCCGCCGGTGACGGGCACATTCTGCAGCGCCTCGAACTCGCTCTCCTGTACGCCGCTCGAGCGCGGCAGGTAGATCTTCACGCTCGTGCCGTGGCCCTGCTCGCTGTAGATCTTGATGTGGCCGCCGGATTGCTTGACGAAGCCGAACACCATGCTCAATCCCAGCCCGGTGCCCTTGCCGACCTCCTTGGTGGTGAAGAACGGATCGAACACGCGGTCGATCAGCTCCGGCGGGATTCCGGAGCCGGTGTCGCTGACCGCGATCATCACGTAATTGCCGGCGACGACGTCGGGGTTCATGCTGGCATAGCCGTCGTCGAGGAAGATGTTGCGGGTCTCCAGCACCAGCGTGCCTCCCTCGGGCATGGCGTCGCGGGCGTTCAGCGCGAGATTGAGGATCGCGGTGGACAACTGGCCGGGATCGACCAGCGTCGGCCAGGCATCCTCGGTGAGCTGCGGCACGATGGTGATCTGCTCGCCCAGGGTGGGGTGCAACAGCTTGGCGGCTTCGAGCGCCAGCGCGTTGACGTCGATCTCGCGGGGCTGTAGCGGCTGCTTGCGGGCGAAGGCCAGCAGATGCTTGGTCAGCTGCGCGCCGCGCTCGGCGGCGTCGTCGATCAGCTTGGTGATCGCAGCCAGCTCGGGGCGGTCGGCGACCGCGTCGGCCAGGATGCCGATCGTGCCGGTGATGACGGTCAGCACGTTGTTGAAATCGTGGGCGACACCGCCGGTCAGCTGGCCGATCGAGTCCATTTTCTGGACGTGCCGGAACTGGGCTTCGGCGGCCTGCTTCTCCGTGAGATCGCGGCCGATGAAGAAATGGCGCTTCACGGGCTCGGACCAGGTGCCCATCCAGTTCAACGTGACCTCGTGACCGTCGTAGTGATAATAGCGGGCCTCGAAGCTGCGCTTGACCGCGCCGCGCCGTGCCGCCCGCATCTCCTCCCGCGTCTTCTCGAGGTCGTCAGGATGGATGAACTCGGTCGCGCTGTGCCCGATCATGTCTTCGGGGGTGAAGCCGAGGATGTCCTTCACGCTCGGGCTGACCTGGACGAAATTGCCGAAACCGTCGGTGACCAGGATCAGGTCCTGCGAGGTCTCGAAGATGCGCCGGCGCTCCTCGGTCTCGCGGCGCAGCTTCTCGCGCGCTTCCTTCTCCTCCGTGATGTCATGGGCGATCTTGGAGGCTCCGATGATCTCTCCATTGTCCGACCGCAATGGCGAAACGTTCAGGACGACGTCGAGCGCGCGGCCATCCTTCCGAATCCGCACCGTCTCGTGCTGGGCGATCGACTCGTTGCCGGCGATCCGGTTGAGGATGCTCCTGACTTCATGCTTGCGGTCCGGCGGCACGATGATGTCGATCGACCTTCCGACCGCCTCCGCGGCGGAATAGCCGAACAGATGCTCGGCGGCCTTGTTCCAACTGGTGATGATGCCGTCGAGCGTCTTCGTGATGATGGCATCATTGGAGGATTCAACGACGGCGCCGTACAGCGCGAGGCGCTTGCCGTAATAATCGCGTTCAGAGGCCGATTGCTGGCGCAGCCTGCCGACGAGGCTGACGGTGTGCACCTGAAGGCGGACATTCTCGATCAGCAGCACCGCCAGCACGAAGCTCGACGCGCATAGGCCGTAGAGACGGCCGGCGTAGAAACCGAGATCGAAGCGCGCGACGTTGACGATCGCAGACAGCGCGATGTCGAACAGCCATGCGCACATCACGACCATGAGCCAGACGTCGATCACCGAATGCGGGCGGCGGAACCACAGCGAAACGAGCGCGGCGAAGCTCAGCGACCACACGAAGGATACGACCCCGATCATGGTCGCCGTGTAACGGCCGTCGCGGAGCAGCACCGGCAGCAGATCGTGTTGGGCTGTGACGATCCAGGTAAACGCAGCCATGGCCGCGACGACGCCGAGCGCCATGGCCCAGATCGCGTTGCTGGTCGGACCCTTGATCGTGGGGCCGCCGTCCTTTTCCTTCTGCCAGGCATAGCCGAGCACGAACAGCGGGAAGACGCCGTGCCAAATCATGTAGAGCCAGACGGTAGTCTGGCTGCCCGCGCCGAACAGTCCGGTCGGGGTGAACAGGCCGGGGAAGGTAAGGGCGTGGACCAGTGCCGCCGCGGCGGTGAAGAGATAGCCGGTCGACAGCCACAGCAGCGCGCGGGTCCGCAACACCGAAAACTGCGACAACAGCAGCACCGCGGTGATGATGTCGCTCACAGCCAGGGCGGATTGATAGCTGGCGACGAAGGCCGGGACCGGCGGCAACGGGATACCGGCGAACGGCACGGCCAGTGCGAACAGGATCGAGGACACGCCGACGATCCACAGAGCCGCGCTGCGGTCGGTTGAGGTGGCCGGGAGAGTGGAAAGAAATGTGCTTCGGTCGATCGCAGGCGCGTTCATCTCGTGCAGACCCGTGTTGAGCATCTCCGCAGTTCCAAGATCTGGCAGCCTTGACCTCCACGGTAGCCCATTCCGGGCCTGGGTCGTGAACTGATGCAGCGCCGACTCAACCGAGGGTTACAGCTTACCTAACTTGGGTGGGAACGCGGAATAGGGATCGGGTAAGATGCGCTTTACCGCGCGGTGTCATAATGCCCCGCCACGGTCCCGGGTTCCAGGCTTGAAACATACGGTTTGATTGATCTGCGGGAGTTGTTCCCATGTCTCGCGTTCTCATCATCGACGACCAGAAGGACGTGCGTGCGATGGTCGCGATCGTGCTTCGGGTCAACCATTACGAGGTTGCCGAGGCCGACAGCGGCGCGGCCGGGCTGAAGGCTTTCTCTGAAGGTCCGTTCGACGCGGCGATCGTCGATATCTTTCTCGGTGACATCAGCGGCGTCGACGTCATCGCGGCCCTGCGCGAACGTGCGCCGGGGCTGCCCGTTGTAGCGGTGTCCGGAATGACGGCGCTGGACTTCATGGAAGAATCGCCCCACCTCGCCAACGTGATCTGCCTGCAAAAGCCGTTTCGGCCGAACGATCTCCTGCAAGCGCTTCGCAAGGCCCAGGCGGCGCCCGCCGGCGAGTTGCCCGCAGCCGTCTGATCCCGCCGCACAAAGAAAAACGCCCCGGGCAAGCCGGGGCGTTGGTGAGTTCGCATGCGAGGTTTGAGCCCCGGAGCCGCCTTCAGGTGCCGTTGCCTTTGATCTCGGCGTAGCCGCCCTTGGCGTCCCACTTGTAGACGACGTAATCGATCTGCTTGATGTCGCCCTTGGCGTCATACTCGATCGGGCCGATCACGGTGTCCCACTTGCCGGCCTTCATCGCTTCCATGACCTTCTTGGCGTCGGTGGTGCCGGCCTTCTTGGCCGCCTGCGACCACACCTGCATCGCCGCATAGGTGTAGAGGGTGTAGCCCTCCGGATCGATATTCTTGGCCTTGAAAGCCTCGACGATCTTCTTTGCGGTCGGCTTGTTGCGCGGATCGGGACCGAAGGTGAACAGCGTGCCTTCGCCGGCCGGGCCGGTGATGGAGGCGTACTCCTTGTCGGCGAGCGCGTCGCCGGCCATCAGCACGGTCTTGAGGCCCTGGTCGCGCATTTGACGCAGGATCAGGCCGCTCTCCTGATGGTAACCGCCGACATAGACGAGGTCGATGTTGTCGCGCTTCAAGCGCGAGACGATCGCGTTGAAGTCCTTGTCGCCCTTGTTGTAGGACTCGTACATCTTCTCGGTGACGCCGGCCTTGTTGAGCGCCTTCTTGGTCTCGTCGGCAAGACCCTTGCCGTAGGTGGTCTTGTCGTTGAGGATCGCGATGTTCTTGCCCTTGTAGTTCTTGGCGATGTACTGCGCCGCGATCAGGCCCTGCTGATCGTCACGGCCGCAGACGCGCGCCACGTTCCAGAGCTTGCGCTCGGTGAACAGCGGGTTGGTCGAGGCCGGCGTGATCTGGAGCACGTTGCCGTCGGCATAGGCCTCCGAGGCCGGGATCGACGACGACGAGCAATAATGCCCGGCCACGAACGGGATCTTCGCGCCGGCGATCTTTTCGGCGATCGAGCGCGCCTGCTTCGGGTCGCAGGCGTCATCCTCGACGGAAAGCGCGAGCTTCTTGCCGTTGACGCCGCCGGCGGCATTGATATCGGTCACGGCCATTTCGGCGCCGTTCTTCATCTGGCGGCCGAAGGCGGACTCGCCGCCGGTCATCGGACCTGCGACTGCGATGGTGACATCCTGCGCGAACGCCGCGCTCGACAGCGCGATCGATACGCCGAATGCCAGACCGATGAGCTTCAGTGATTTCATGAGATACCTCGCGGGTGGTCGCCTGTGGAAGTTGCCGGGCAGGCCCGGTCCAAACCGGCGCCATTCTTGAATGAATTTCCGGAGAAGTCACCGGCAAAATACGGGCATTGGCGCAGATATCTCGCCACATTCGGCCGCACGCGGGAGCGCATGCGGCTCGGTCAGCCGTGCCGGCCGCCTTCCAGATAGGCGGCGCGAATCTCAGGGCGCTGCAACAATTCGGCGCCGGTGCCGGCCAGCGTGATCAGGCCATTGACCATGACATAGCCGCGATGGGCGAGCTTGAGGGCATGGTTGGCGTTCTGCTCGACGATCAGGACGGTCAGGCCGTCCTGCCGGTTCAGGGTGCGGATCGCATCGAAGATCTGGCGCGCGATCAGCGGTGCGAGGCCGAGCGAGGGCTCGTCGAGCAGGAGCAGGCGCGGACGGCTCATCAGGGCGCGGCCGATCGCCAGCATCTGCTGCTCGCCGCCGGAGAGAGTCCCGCCGCGCTGGTCATAGCGTTCCTTCAGCCGTGGAAACAGCGTGAAGACGCGCTGGAGCGTCGCCTCGCGTTCGGCCTCGGTGCAGTCGGTGGCGTCCGCCCCCATCTGGAGGTTTTCCGCCACGCTCATGCGCGGGAAGATGCGGCGGCCCTCCGGCGATTGCGCGATGCGCAGATGCGCGATCTCGTGGGTCGGGACGTTGGTGATGTCGCGGCCTTCATACAAGATCTGGCCGGCCCGGGCGCGCGGCTTGCCGAAGATCGTCATCATCAGCGTCGACTTGCCGGCGCCGTTGGCGCCGATCAGCGCCACGATCTCGCCGGCATCGATCTCGACGTCGACGCCCTTCAGCGCCTCGATCTTGCCGTAGGCGGCGCGCAGGCCCCGGATCGCGAGCAGAGGAGAGGGCGCCGGCGTCACGATCCGGCCTCCATCACGGCTGCCGCCTCTTCCTCGTCGGCGCCGAGATAGGCCGCGATCACCTTGGGATCGTCGCGGATCTCGCGCGGCGTGCCTTCCGCGATCTTGACGCCGTGGTCCATCACCACGATGTGGTCGGAGATCTCCATCACCACCGACATATCGTGCTCGATCAGCAGGATCGAGGTGCCGAGTTCGTCGCGGATCGAGAGCAGCAGCTCGCTCAAGGCCGCGCTCTCGCGCGCGTTGAGGCCGGCGGCGGGCTCGTCCAGGCACAAAAGCGCGGGCTCGGTGCACATTGCGCGCGCGATCTCGAGCCGGCGCTGGTCGCCATAGGCGAAATTGCCGGCGGCATCGTCGGCGCGGTCGATCAGCTTGACGCGCTTGAGCCAGTCGGTGGCGAGGTCGATGGCGCGCTGTTCGGCGTCACGGTAGGCGGGAACGCCGAGCAGGCCGAGCAGGGTGAATCCGGAGGCGCGCATCAGCGCGTTGTGCTGCGCCACCATCAGGTTCTCCAGCGCGGTCATGCCGGGAAACAGCCGGATGTTCTGGAAGGTGCGTGCGACCTTGGCCTGCTTGGCGATGCGAAAATCGCTCAGCCGCTCCAGCGCGATCGTCCTGCCGTCGTCGTGGGCGAGACGGATCGTCCCACTGCTGGGTTTGTAGAAGCCGGTGATGCAGTTGAACACGGTGGTCTTGCCGGCGCCGTTCGGCCCGATCAGCGCAGTGATCTTCTTCCGCTCGGCGGCGAAAGACAGGTCCTGCACGGCAACGATGCCGCCGAAGCGCATGGCGAGCCGGTCGATGCTGAGAATTTTGTCGCCGCTCATCCGTGCCCTTCCTTGACGAGGTCGGAGGAGATCGCTTTCGCCTTGGTCAGATAGACGGTGGGCGCGCGATGGCCGACGAGGCCGCGCGGCCGCCAGATCATGATCAGCACCATGGCCATGCCGAACACCAGCATGCGGTAGGTCTCGAGACCGCGAAACAGCTCGAAGCCGCCAATCATGGCGAGCGCAGCGAGCGCGACGCCGAGCTGCGAGCCCATGCCGCCGAGCACGACGATGGCCAGCACCAGCGCCGATTCCTGGAAGGTGAAGGATTCCGGGCTGATGAAGCCCTGGCGGGTGGCGAAGAACGCGCCGGCGAAGCCGCCGAACATGGCCCCGGTCGCGAACGCCGTCAGCTTGGTGGTGGTGGTGTTGATGCCGAGCGCGCGGCAGGCGACCTCGTCCTCGCGCAAGGCTTCCCAGGCTCGTCCGATCGGCAGGCGGCGCAGGCGGATCGTCGCCCAGTTGGTGAGCAGCGCAAGCGCCAGGATCAGGTAGAACAGGAAGATGATGCGGTGCGTCGGCGAATATTCGATGCCGAGCCTGGCGGCGAGGCCGTCGTCGCTGTTGTCGAGCGGGATGCCGAAGAAGGTAGGACGGGGAATGCCGGAGACGCCGTTGGGGCCGCCGGTGAGCTCCTGCCAGTTGATGATGACGAGGCGGATGATCTCGCCGAAGGCGAGCGTCACGATGGCGAGATAGTCGCCGCGCAGGCGCAGCACGGGGAAGCCGAGAAGGACGCCCCAGAACGCCGCGAGGATGCCGGCGAGCGGCAGGCAGATCCAGAACGACCAGTCGAAATTGGTCGCAAGCAGCCCGTAGGAATAGGCGCCGACCGCGTAGAAGGCGACGTAGCCGAGATCGAGCAGGCCGGCGAGCCCGACCACGACGTTCAAGCCCCAGCCCAGCATGACGTAGGTGAGCACGAGGATCGCAAGGTCGAGGATGTAGCGCTGGTCATAGAAGATCACCGGCACCAGCACGGTGAAGATCAGGAGCGCCGGCGCGAGGTAGCGGCCGATGAAGGACATGCCGCTCTGCACCGCCGGCGGCACCAGTTTCTCGGTGCCGGTCGGGCCGATCCATTGCCGCAGCAGCTCGATCACGATCGAGCCGCCGAACACGGCGGCGACGAGGGATGCGAGCTCGCCGAAGCGTGTCCAATAAGTGAGCTGGCCGGAGGCGCCCGCCTCGGTGCGGATGCCGACCATCAACGAGAACAACACCAGCGCGATCAGAGCGTTGGCGAAAGCCGTCTTCAGGATGGAGGCGATGCCCGTTGCAGGTTTGGCAGTCATGGGTGAGGAAGTTGCCACGCGCGACCGTCAGACTTTTTCGACTTCGGGACGGCCGAGCAGGCCGGTCGGCATGAAGATCAGCACCACGATCAGGATCGAGAACGCCGCGACGTCCTTGTATTCGACCGAGAAATAAGCCGACCAGAACGTCTCGATCAGGCCGATCGCGAGGCCGCCGAGCATGGCGCCGGGCAGCGAGCCGATGCCGCCGAGCACCGCGGCGGTGAACGCCTTGATGCCGGCGACGAAGCCCATGAAGAAGTCGACGAGGCCGTAATAAAGCAGGTACATCAGGCCCGCGACGGCGGCGAGCGCGGCACCGATCACGAAGGTCATGGAGATGGTGCGGTCGACGTCGACGCCGAGCAGCGCCGCCATGGTCTGGTCCTGCTCGCAGGCGCGCATGTCGCGCCCCAGCCGGGTGCGCGACACCAGCCAGGTGAAGATCGCCAGCAGCACGATCGTGGTGATGACCACCACGATCTGGATGTTGGAGAGCTGGATCACGAAGCCATCGGCGCTCTCATGCAGCGTGTAGCCGCCGGTGATCACCGGCGGCACCGGCTTCACCCGCGCGCCTTGCGCCACCTGCGAATAATTGGTCAGCACGAAGGACATGCCGATCGCCGACAGCATCGGGGCGAGGCGGAAGGAGTGGCGCAGCGGACGGTAGGCGATGCGCTCGATGGTCCACCCATACAGGGCCGTGATCGCCATCGAGACCAGGATCACGACAAGCAGGATCACCGGGACCGCGGTCAGGCCGGTCGAGACCAGAAGAAGGAAGGTGATCAGCGCGATGAAGCCGCCGATCATGAAGACGTCGCCATGGGCGAAGTTGATCATGCCGACGATGCCGTAGACCATCGTATAGCCGATGGCGATCAGGCCGTAGATCGAGCCCAGGACGAGACCGTTGATGAGCTGTTGGGCGAAATAATCCATGGGCTGCCGTACCAAACCTGAGGCGGGCTCAAAGCGAGCTCTTGGGAGAGTGGGTTGGAGATGGTTTTCTTGGGCCCCGGCAGCCGCTTAGCATTCTGCACGTTTTGTAACAGGAGGGAACTGACGGCTGCAACAGCTCACGCGGCGGCAGCAGGTCTTGTACAGAGGTCATTTGGCTTCCGATGGGTTCCGCAGGTGCGAGAAACCGGGTTCCGCCGGCAACCTAACTCGGCGGCGGCCGTTGTCTCGTCTCTGACGAGCAACAAAGGGAGTTCCCCGAATGACGAAGCAGCAGAACCAGAATCCGGGCCAGCAGAGTCAGAACCCCGGCCAGCAGCGCCCCGGGCAGCAGCAGGGCGGCGGTCAGAAACCCGGACAGCAGCAGCAGAACGACCCGATGCGCCAGGGCGATCGTCCCGGCCAGCAGCAGGGCGGCCAGCGCGACCAGGAATAGTGCGCTTGGGTGAGCCGAGAAATAACAAGAGGGCGACGAGGGCCCCGCCGAAAGGCGGGGCCCTTTTGTGGCCTTGGAGCGTCGTCATTCCGGGACGGCTCGCAGAGCCGAGCCCGGAATCTCGAGATTGCGGCTTCGACTGCCCGGAATGGCCGCCTCGGCGAGGCCAGTTAAGGTAAACAAAGGGTTTAAATTGCCGCCACAGTCTGATGCGCGTTAGCTCCCCGCAAAGCCTTCGATTGAAGGCGAACGGCAGGCGAAGCGGGAAGCGGCATGTTCAGGAATTGGCGGATCGGCTCGGTCAACGGCGCGCTGCTGGCGGCCTATTTCATCCCGGTCTGGGCCCTTGTCGTGTTCAATATCATCGTCGCACCAGTGCACGGCCTCTACGAGCGGCCGAGCGTCGCGGTTGCGCTGTACCTCAGCGACCATCTCCAGATGGCCGGCATGGACACGGTGCGCGCCGCCTGGCTGCTGGCACTGGGCCGGCTGACGGTCGTGGCGTTCTTTGCGATCTATCTCGTGCTGCTCTGCATTCCTCGGATCCGGAAGAACGGCGGCAGCGACGAGGCGCTCGGCATTGCCCTCGCGATCGGCAGCCTGATCTCGTTTGCCAGCATGATCATGGCTTCGAAGGTCGGCGAGATGGCGGCGCTCCGGCTGCACGCCACCGAGCTGCTGCTCCTGCTCGGTGCCGCCATCGTGGTGGTGATCGAACGGCCCGAGGCCGCGCCCAAGACCGTTCAGCAGAAGACCGTCGAGACCGCGGCGCCGTTAGGGCTCGAGCAGGCCGAGCTCCTGCACAATCGCTGAAGCTTCCTTGACGGCGTGGTTCACGGCCGGCACGCCGCAATAGATCGCCTGCTGCAGCAGGATCTCCTTGATGTCGTCGGGCGTGAAGCCGCCTTCGGCAAGCGCCGCCCGCACGTGCAGGCGGAATTCGTCCCATTGGCCCAGCGCGACCATGGTGCCGATCACCAGCACCCGCCGCGTGCGCTCGTCGAAATGCGGCCGCGTCCAGATCTCGCCCCAGGCATAGCGCGTGATCATGTCCTGGAAATCGGTGTTGAAGGCGTTGCGGTTCGCGATCGACTTGTCGACCCAGGCATTGCCCAGCACCTTGCGGCGCACGTTCATGCCGGCATCGCGGCGCTTCTGGTCGTCCATGCTCTTCCCTCCTTCGTCATTGCGAGCGCAGCGAAGCAATCCAGAAAAGCATCTGCGGAGGCAGTCTGGATTGCTTCGTCGCTGCGCTCCTCGCAATGACGGTTGCTGTCAGCGTTGCGTCAAAAATCCCACCACGGCGTCCGTGAACGCGTGCGGCTGCTCAACGTTGGAAATGTGCGCGGCGTCGATGATGGTCATGCTCGCGCCGGGAATCTTAGAGCGGATCAATTCGCCCGCCGAGATCGGCGTCGCCACGTCGTGGCGGCCGGCGATCACCAGCGTCGGGCTCTTGATCTTGGGCAGCAGCTCGCGCTGGTCGAGCGTCGACAGCGCCTCGCAGCAGGCCAGATAACCTTCGACAGGCGAGGCGAGCAGCATCGCCCTCATCCTCGCGGTGATGTCAGGCTCGCGCTCGCGAAAATCCTGGGTCAGCCAGCCTGCGATCACGGCATCGGCGACGGCGGCGATGCCACCCTCCTTCACCGCCTTGATGCGGTTATGCCAATTAGTTGGATCGGGATAATAGCAGGACGTATTGGCCAGGATGAGCTTGCCGAAACGCTCCGGCGCGTTGGCGCCCAGCCATTGTCCGACCATGCCGCCCATCGACAGGCCGCACCAATGCACCTTCTCGATGTTGAGATCGTCGAGGATCGCCAGCACATCGCGGCCGAAGCGCTCCATCGAATAAGGGCCGGGCGGCACGTTGGACTTGCCGTGGCCGCGGCGGTCGTAGCGGATGACGCGGAACAGCTGCGTCAGCGCCTTCATCTGCGGCTCCCACATCTGAAGCGTGCAGCCGAGCGAGTTGGACAGCATCAAGGTCGGCCCGCCGTCACGGCCCTCGACGGAGACGTTGAGCAGGCATCCGTCGGCATCGATCATGGGCATGCGGCGTCTCCGTCGTATCTTGCGGTTCTTTATTCGCGGTCGAGGCTGTCGAGCAGCCGGTCGATCAGGGCTTGGGAAGCCCCTTGATAGGCCATCGGCTCGAACAATACCGCAATTTTTTCCGACGAAAGCTGCGCATTCACCTGCGAATCGGCCGAGAGCACCTCGCGCAGATGCTTCTTTTCGGCGACCGCGCGCTTGCTGGCGGCCTCGACGAGGTGATGCGCCTCGCTCTTGCCGATCCTCTCCGCCAGCGCGAAGGTGGCCGCCTCCGCCATGATCAGCCCATGCGTCGCATCGAGATTGCCGCGCATGCGCGCGGCGTCGACGTCGAGGCCTTCTGCGATGTCGACGATGGCGGACAGCGCGCCCGAAGTGACCAGCATCAATTGCGGCAGCGTCGGCCATTCCGCATGCCAGGGACCGGCGCTGCGCTCGTGGTCCTGCACCTGAGCCGCGAAGATCGTCGCGGCAAGCTGCGGGGCCATCGCGGCGGCGCCGAGCGCGCTTGCGGCGGCGACCGGGTTGCGCTTGTGCGGCATGGTCGAGGAGCCGCCGCGGCCTTCGCCGGCCGGCTCGAAGGCTTCGGCAACGTCGGTCTGCATCAGCAGCGCGACGTCGCGCGCGATCTTGCCGCAGCTGCCGGCCAGAATGGCGAAGCAGGAAGCGGCCTCCGCGATCCGGTCACGATGGGTGTGCCAGGGCGCTTCCGGCAGCGCCAGGCCGAGCTCCCGCGCGAGGCGTTCCGCCACGGCCAGGCCCTTGTCGCCGAGGGCCGCGAGCGTGCCGGCAGCGCCGCCGAATTGCAGCGCGAGGCCCTCGCGCCGGAGCCGCTGCAGGCGGCAGCGGGCGCGGGCGAGGCTTGAGGCATAGCCGGCGGCCTTGAGGCCGAACGGCATCGGCAGCGCGTGCTGGAGCCAGGTCCGTGCCACCATCGCAGTGTTGCGATGGTGGCGCGCCAGGGCGGCAAAGCCCTTGATGGCGCGGCCGAGGTCGGCGTCGAGCGCATCGATGCCGGCGCGAAGGGTGAGCATGGTGGCGGTATCGATGACATCCTGGCTGGTGGCGCCCCAATGCACGTAGCGCGCGGCCTCCTTGTCGGCCTTGCCGACATTGGCGGTCAGGGTCTTGACCAAGGGAATCGCAAGATTGCCCGATCGTGTCGCGGCCTCTGCCAGCGCGGCCATGTCGAAGGAATCGGCCTTGCAGGCGGCCTCGATCGGCCCCACGGCGGATGCCGGAATCACATCCGTGGCAGCCTCGGCGCGTGCCAGGGCTGCCTCGAAATCAAGCATGTTCTGCAGCGTCGACCGGTCGTCGCAGACCGCACGCATGGCAGCGCTGGACAGCATCGGTGCGAGCAGGGGGGAGAGGGATGTGCTCATGTTGCGCGCGACCTAATCATCATGGCCCGGCCATGCCAATCCCCAACCACCCGCACGGGCCTTTTTGCAGTTGCGAATATGCATTGCACTTGACCGAGCGCCGCCCTTTCCTTTGCCGCGTCCCTGCGTTACTTGATCAGCACTATAGTTACGCGATCCGGGAGGCATCCTCATGGCCATGACGATGAACGGCGAAGTCCAGCTTGCGGCGCCGCGCGAGGCCGTTTGGGCCAAGCTCAACGATCCCGAGGTGCTGAAGGCCTGCATCCCCGGCTGCGAGGAGCTCGAGAAGACCGACGACGGCGGCTTTCGCGCAACGGCGAAAATGAAGGTCGGCCCGGTGTCGGCGCGCTTCAAGGGTAAGGTCACGCTGTCCGATCTCGACCCGCCGAACGGCTACAAGATCTCCGGCGAGGGCGAGGGCGGGGTCGCCGGCTTCGCCAAGGGCGGCGCGGCGGTCAGGCTGGCGGAGAAGGACGGCGGCACGCTGCTTTCCTACGACGTCGAGGCGCAGATCGGCGGCAAGTTGGCGCAACTCGGCCAGCGCCTCATCAACGGTGCCGCCAAGAAGCTTGCCGACGAGTTTTTCGCGAACTTCGCCAAGGCTGTACAAAGCTAAGGCCGTACAGAGCTGAAGGTCATCGCCTTCGGCATGGCGCCTTGCGCCCGGGGCGATGTTGCCCCCGGGCATAATGGCCCATATGATGGGTTGGAATAATTATAAGAACCGCTTCGATGGGACCCGTCGGGGCGCTGATAGAGAGTGCTTATGGCAAAAATCTCCCTCATCGTGAACGGCAATCCAGTCACCGCCAATGTCGATCCCCGCACGCTTCTGGTGCAGTTCCTGCGCGAGAATCTGAAGCTGACGGGCACCCATGTCGGCTGCGACACCTCGCAATGCGGCGCCTGCGTCGTGCATCTCGACGGCAAGGCCGTGAAGTCCTGCACCACGCTTGCGGTGATGGCCGACGGCCACGAGGTCAAGACGATCGAGGGGCTGGCCGCCGACGGCGCGCCGTTGCATCCGATGCAGGAAGCCTTCCGCGAGCACCATGGCCTGCAGTGCGGCTTCTGCACGCCGGGCATGATCATGACCGCGATCGACATCGTGCATCGCAAGGGCCACGAGCTCGACGACCATACGATCCGGGAAGAACTGGAAGGCAATCTCTGCCGCTGCACCGGCTACCAGAACATCGTCGCCTCGATCTCCGCCGGCGCCAAGGCGATGGCGAAATCCGACCTCGCGTAACGCGCATCCCGCGATCAGGACATTCAGATGTACGAATTCAAATATCATCGCCCCGGGACCGTTCGGCAGGCCGCCAACCTCCTGGTGAAGAACGAAGACGCCAAGGTAATCGCCGGCGGCCACACGCTGATTCCCGTCATGAAGCAGCGCCTCGCAAGCCCGCCGCATCTGGTCGACCTCTCCCATATCGAGGGGCTCAACACGATCGAGATGAAGGGCCGCTCGCTGGTGATCGGCGCCACCGCCAAGCACGCCGAGGTCGCGGCCTCCGCGATCGTCGGTGAGGCGATCCCGGCGCTGGCCAATCTCGCCAGCCAGATCGGCGATCCGGCCGTGCGCCACAAGGGCACGATCGGCGGCTCGCTCGCCAACAACGATCCGACCGCGGACTATCCGGCCGCGGTGCTCGCGCTGGGCGCGACCATCGTCACCAACAAGCGCCGCCTCAAGGCCGAAGAGTATTTCCAGGGCCTGTTCACGACCGCGCTCGAAGCCGACGAGATCATCACCAAGGTGATGTTCCCGCTGCCGAAGAAGGCGGCCTACATCAAGTTCCGCAACCAGGCCTCGCGTTATGCGCTGGTCGGCGTGTTCGTGGCGCGGCGTCCGTCGGACGTGCGGGTGGCCGTAACCGGCGCCGGCTCCGAAGGCGTATTCCGCGTCGAGGCGTTCGAGGAAGCCCTCAAGAAGCGCTTCTCGTCCAAGGTGCTCGACGGCATCAACGTGCCGGCGGAAGGCCTCAACAGCGACATCCACGGCAGCGCCGAATACCGCGCGCATCTCATCGGCGTGCTGACACGGCGCGCCGTCGATGCAGCCAACGCCAAGGAATGAGCGGGCGACCGACGGGCCCGATGCCTGCCCCCATGAGGGCGTAACCGAGACTGGCGTTTCATGACTTCAGTGGCCAATACTTCCGGTGCCAGTACTTCAGTTGGAATGCCGGCATCGGTCGATGCGATGCTCGAACTCCTGACCTCGCGCGGCTATCTCGCCGAGCGATCGCTGGCGACGGTGACGTACCTGTCGCTGCGGATGGGGCGGCCGCTGTTCCTGGAAGGCGAAGCCGGCGTCGGCAAGACCGAAATCGCCAAGGTGCTCTCGGCGGCCCTGGGGCGGAAGCTGATCCGACTGCAATGCTACGAAGGCCTCGACGTCTCCTCGGCGGTCTACGAGTGGAACAGCGCGGCGCAGATGATCGCGATCCGGATGGCGGAAGCCGCCGGCGACACCGATCGCGACCAGCTCTCGAGTGACATCTTCGCCGACCGCTACATGATCAAGCGGCCGCTGCTCCAGGCACTGGAGCCCGATGTCGCCGGCCCGCCGGTGTTGTTGATCGACGAGCTCGACCGCGCCGACGAGGCATTCGAGGCTTACCTGCTCGAAATCCTCAGCGACTTCCAGGTGACGATCCCCGAGTTCGGCACCGTGAAGGCGCCGCACCCGCCGATCGTCATCATCACCTCTAACCGCACCCGCGAGATCCACGACGCGCTGAAGCGGCGCTGCCTCTATCACTGGGTCGATTATCCCGCCGCCGAGCGCGAGCTCGCGATCGTCAAGTCGCGCGTGCCCGGCATCTCCGCCAAGCTGTCGCAGCAGGTCGTGCGCTTCGTGCAGGCGCTGCGCAACCAGGACTTCTACAAATCGCCGGGCGTTGCCGAGACCATCGACTGGGCCACCGCTTTGTCCGAGCTCGATGCGCGTTCGCTCACGCCACAAGTGGTCGGCGACACGCTGGGCGCGCTGCTCAAATATCAGGACGACATCACCCGGATGCAGGGCGATGCCTTGCAGAAGGTGCTGAAGGAAGCGACAAGCGAGAATTAGCCCCGCGTTAGATTGAGCTCGTCATTCCGGGGCGCGACGAAGTCGCGAGCCCGGAATGCATCGGGCCGCAGGGATTGCGGGTAAATGGATTCCGGGCTCGCGCCCAAGAGGGCGCGCCCCGGAATGACGGCTGAGAGTGTGGATCCATGGCCATCAACCACCTTGCCCCCGAGCAAACCGAGCAGTTCGCCGACAACATCGTCGGCTTCGCCCGCGCGCTGCGCGCGGCGGGCATGCCGGTGGGGCCGGGCGCCGTCATCGACGCCATGAGCGCGCTGCAGGTGATCGAAATCGGCAACCGCGCCGACGTCTTCACCACGCTGGAGTCGATCTTCGTCAAGCGCCACGAACATGCTCTGATCTTCAGCCAGGCCTTCAACCTGTTCTTCCGTGCCTCCGAGGAGTGGAAGCACATGCTGGATTCGGTGCCGCTGCCGGACGAGGCCAAGAAGAAGCCGAAGGCCGGCTCGCGCCGCGTGCAGGAGGCGATGTCGCAGCCGCGCATGACGGAGACGCCGCAGCACCAGGAGCAGGATCTGCGCCTGTCGGTCTCCGACAAGGAAATCCTTCAGAAGAAGGATTTTGCGCAAATGAGCGCCGCGGAGATCGCCGAGGCGCTGCGCGCCATCGATCGCATGCACCTGCCGCAGGCCCAGCTTTTGACGCGCCGACACCGGTCCGACCCGCGCGGGCTTCGCCTCGACCTCCGCCGCACGCTGCGCGCATCCTTGCGCACCGGCGGCGACATCATCGACATCCATCGCCTGGGACGGATCGAGAAACCGGCGCCGATCGTGGCGCTGCTCGATATTTCGGGCTCGATGAGCGAGTACACCCGCCTGTTCCTGCATTTCCTGCACGCCATCACCGATGCCCGCAAGCGCGTTTCGGTGTTCCTGTTCGGCACCCGTCTCACGAATGTCAGCCGCGCGCTGCGTCAGCGCGATCCCGACGAGGCGCTGGCGAGTTGTTCGGCTTCGGTCGAGGACTGGGCCGGCGGCACCCGAATCTCGGCCTCGCTGCACAACTTCAACAAATTGTGGGCGCGCCGCGTGCTGAGCCAGGGCGCCATCGTGCTGTTGATCTCCGACGGGCTGGAGCGGGAGGCCGATTCAAAGCTGGCCTTCGAGATGGACCGGCTGCACCGCTCCTGCCGGCGGCTGATCTGGCTCAACCCGCTGCTCCGGTTCGGCGGCTTCGAGGCCAAGGCGCAGGGCATCAAAATGATGCTCCCGCACGTTGACGAATTCCGCCCGGTACATAATTTGAGTTCGATCCAGGAGCTGATCACGACGCTCTCCCGGCCGCTGCCGCCGCATCACCGCAGCCTGATCCGCTCCGCAGCTTGAGAGGTCACCCATGCTCGATCGCGACGAGGATATCCTGAAGGCGGCGGAGGACTGGCAAAAGGCCGGCCGTGGCGTCGCGCTGGCGACGGTCGTCGAGACCTGGGGCTCGGCGCCGCGCCCGGCGGGCTCGAGCCTCGTCATCAACGACGAGGGCACGTTCCTGGGCTCGGTCTCCGGCGGCTGCGTCGAGGGCGCCGTGGTCACCGAGGCCATGGATGTGATCCAGAGCGGCAAGCCCAGGATGCTGGAGTTTGGCGTCGCCGACGAGACCGCCTGGAATGTCGGGTTGTCCTGCGGCGGAACCATCCGCGTCTTCGTCGAGAAGGTCGGCTAGCCGTGAAGCTCGAGATCCTGCACGAACTCAATGCCGAGCGTGCCGCGCGCCGGCCGGCGATCCTGGTGACGGACACCGAGAGCGGCGAGCAGCGCCTGGTGAAGGCGAAGGATTTTGCCAAGGATCCGCTGCGCAGCGAGCTGGAGAAGCAGCTTCGCATGGGCAAGAGCGCCAGCGTCGAAGCTGGCGGCAAGAAGCTGTTCCTCAACGTCTACGCGCCGACTGCAAAGCTCGTCATCGTCGGCGCGGTGCACATCAGCCAGGCCCTGGCGCCGCTGGCGCGCTCGCTCGGCTACGACGTCACGGTGGTGGATCCGCGCACGGCCTTTGCCAGCCCCGAGCGCTTCCCCGATATTCCGCTGGTGGCCGAATGGCCTGACACCGCGCTGCCGCCGCTCAATGTCGATGCCTATACCGCTTTCGTCGCGGTGACGCACGATCCCAAGATCGACGATCCCGCGCTGCTGCATGCCTTCGAGCGCGGCTGCTTCTATATCGGTGCGCTCGGCTCGCGGAAGACGCACGCCAAGCGGGCCGACCGGCTGCGGGCGCAGGGCGCGAAGGAAAGCGACATCGCGCGTATCCACGCGCCGATCGGGCTTGCGATCGGGGCGGTCTCTCCCTCCGAGATCGCGGTCGCGATCATGGCGGAGATCACGGCGGTGCTTCGGCTGCCTCCGAAAGAAAAAGAAGAAGCGGCATGAAATTCGGCCCGGCGAGCCCCAGGGATGCGATCGGCGGAGTAACCGTCCATACCCTGCGCCAGGGCCCGCTGGTGCTTAAGAAGGGCACGACGATCGGCCCCGCCGAGGTCGAGGCGCTGGAGCGCGCCGGCATCAAGGACATCGTCGTGGTGCGCATGGAGGCGGGCGACGTCTCCGAGGACGTCGCGGCCGCCAGCATCGCGCTCGCCGTCGGCGGCGAGGGCATTCATGTCGAGCGCGCCTTCACCGGCCGCGCCAACCTGTTCGCCGCGCGTCCGGGCGTGCTGGTGATCGACCGCGCCGCAGTCGACCGCATCAACAATATCGACGAGGCCATCACCTTTGCGACGCTCTCCGCCTACAAGCCGGTGGTCGAGGGCGAGATGGTCGGCACCGTCAAGATCATCCCGTTCGGCGTCGCCGGAAGCTTGCGCGATGCCGCGGTGAAAGCGGCGGGCAAGGATGTGCTGAAGATCGCGCCTTACGTGATCCAGCGCGTCGGCGTCGTCTCCACGCTGCTGCCGGGCCTGTCCTCCAAGGTGATCGACAAGACGCTGCGGGTCACCGCCGAGCGGCTCGCGCCCGCGGGTGCCAGCATCATCGCCGAGCGCCGTGTCCCGCACGAGGAACGCGAGCTGTCGGCGGCGATCAAGGAATTGCTCGGGCTCGGGGCCGAGCTCGTCATCGTGTTCGGGGCGTCCGCGATCGCCGATCGCCGCGACGTCATCCCCGCGGCCGTCACCGCGATCGGCGGCGCGATCGAGCATTTCGGCATGCCGGTCGATCCCGGCAATCTCCTGCTGATCGCGCGCGCCGGTGACGTGCCGGTGCTGGGCGCGCCGGGCTGTGCGCGCTCGCCGGTCGAGAACGGGTTCGACTGGGTCTTGATGCGGCTCCTCGCCGGCATCAAGGTGACTCGCTCCGAGCTGATGGGCATGGGCGTCGGCGGCCTGCTGATGGAGATCGTCACGCGGCCGCAGCCGCGCGCCAAACCCGAGATCGAGAGCAACAGCCAGGTTGCGGCGATCGTGCTCGCGGCCGGCCGCTCCACCCGCATGGGCGGACCCAACAAGCTGCTCGCCGAGCTCGATGGCAAGAAGCTGGTGCGCCTCGCGACCGAGCAGGCGCTGGCCTCGAAAGCCTCCGAGGTGATCGTCGTCACCGGACATCAGGCCGAGCTGGTCGAGCAGGCCCTGCAAGGCTTGAAGGTGCGGTTCGTCCGCAATGCGGAATTCGCAGGTGGCATCGCCAGCTCAGTCAAGGCCGGCATCGCCGCCGTGCCGGAGGCCTGCGACGGCGCCGTGGTGTGTCTCGGCGACATGCCGCTGATCGATGCCGGCCTGATCGATCGTCTCATCGAAAGTTTTGCGCCCGACCGCGGCAATCTCATCGTCGTGCCAGTCAGCGAAGGCCGCCGCGGCAATCCCGTGCTGTGGTCGCGCCGCTTCTTCAAAGAGCTGATGACGCTCGACGGCGACGTCGGCGCGCGCCATCTGATCGCCAAGCATGCCGAGGCGGTCGCCGAAGTGCCCGTCGATGGCGAGAGCGCCTTCCTCGACATCGACACGCCGCAGGCGCTTGAAGCGGCCCGGCGCGGATGAAGGTGCGTAGGGCGGATTAGCCGAAGGCGTAATCCGCCCTGTGTTTCTCCGCGGAAACAAAAGAGGCGGATTACGCTTCGCTAATCCGCCCTACGGGACTACGGCATCCTCCAAGCCTGGCGAATTCAACCACCCGTTCACCATCTGGAAACGACCGCGGCTTAGAGTCAGCCGCACCTGCCTTGGGGGGAGGGGATTTCCATGGCTTCGAACGTCGTCGCGCGCCGTTGCGCGATGTTTTGCTTTGTCTTGTCGGTTGCCGTCACGGGCGCCCTCTATATCAGTGAAGCCCGCGCCGCCGGTGCGTTTGCGGTCGGCAAATGCGGCGCCTATGGCCAGGCCTTCGATTACGGTCACGAGCACGAAGCGCGCGCCGCGGCGCAGAAGCAGTGCAAGGGCGATTGCACCACCGTGACGATGAAGCACGCCTGCGCGGCCATGTCGATTGACCTCGCCAACCCCTGCGGCGCCTACGGCTACGCCGTCAAGCCGAAGATTTCCGCCTCGCTCAACGCCGCCACGCGCGAATGCTACAAATACGGCGGCAAGGAATGCGTGATCCGCGCCTGGGCCTGCGACGCCAAGGGTTGATGAGGGTTGATTTAGCTTGCCGTCATTCCGGGGCGATGCGTAGCATCGAAGCCCGGAATCCATCGTGCTACGGAGTAGGTGGACGAATGGATTCCGCTCGCGCCAGGTGGCTCGTCCGGAATGACAATCGAGGAATTGCATGCAGTTCGATACCAAGATCGCCGTCGTGATCCGCACCGATCTTCAGGTCTGGCAGAAGCTCAACGTCGCCTCCTTTCTCACCAGCGGCATCGCCGCGGCCTTTCCCGAATGCATCGGCGAAGCCTATGAGGACGCATCAGGCACGCAATATCATGCGCTGATCGGTCAGCCGATCCTGATCTACGGCGCCGACGGGCCGGCGTTGTCGCGCGCGCTGGAGCGTGCGCTCGCGCGCAACGTCAAGCCGGCGGTCTATACCGAGGACATGTTCAGCACTACGCACGATGCCGCCAATCGCGAGGCGGTAAGGGCGGTGGCGCGCAACGATCTCAATCTCGTCGGCATCGCCATGCGGGCCGATCGCAAGGTGGTCGACAAGATCCTCGACGGCCTCAAGTTCCATAGCTGACAGGTCGAGATTCCGCGCAGCGTCATCGCGGTGTCATGATCGGGGCTGCCTTGCGCAAAGTTTGCGCAGTTTGACCCCCGTCAAAGGGGCGCTGAGCGGCATTGCTAGTCTGCATCACCACCCGCAGAGGAGCCGCAGATGCCGACCATGAAAGCCGCAATCGTCAAGCAATTCGGCAAGCCATTGGTGATCGAGGACGTGCCGGTGCCGCAGCCCGGTCCCGGCGAGGTTCTGGTCAAGGTCAAGGCCTGCGGCGTCTGTCACACCGATCTGCATGCGGCCTCCGGGGACTGGCCCGTGAAGCCGGTTCCGCCCTTCATTCCCGGCCACGAGGCTGCCGGCATCGTCGCCGCGCTCGGGGCCGGCGTGAAAAATCTGAAGGTGGGGGACGCCGTCGGCGTCGCCTGGCTGCATGATGCCTGCATGGCCTGCGAATATTGCGAGACCGGCTGGGAGACCCTGTGCGAGCACCAGCACAACACCGGCTACAGCGTCAACGGCGGCTTCGCCGAATATGTCGTCGCCTCGGCTGCCTTTGCGGCAAAGCTGCCGGCGAGTGTCGATTTCGCCGCCATCGCGCCGATCCTGTGCGCCGGCGTCACCACCTACAAGGGCCTGAAGGAGACGGAGGCCAGGCCTGGCGAGTGGGTAGTGATCTCAGGCGTCGGCGGGCTTGGTCATGTCGCGATCCAGTACGCCAAGGCAATGGGGCTCAAGGTCGCCGCCGTCGACATCGCCGAGGACAAGCTCGCGCTGGCGCGCGAGACCGGCGCCGATCTCGCGGTCAATGCGCTCGCGGACGGCGCGGTGGACAAGGTGCTGACGGCGACCGGCGGCGGGGCGCACGGCGTGCTGGTGACGGCGGTCTCGACCGCCGCCTTCGGCCAGGCGCTGAAGATGGTGCGCCGCAAGGGCACCGTCAGTCTCGTCGGCTTGCCGCCGGGCGAATTTCCGACGCCGATCTTCGAGGTCGTGCTCAAGCGCATCACGGTGCGCGGCTCCATCGTCGGCACGCGGCGCGACCTGGATGAGGCCGTCGCATTCGCAGCGGACGGCAAGGTTAAGGCCGAAGTGACCAAGGTGCCGCTTGCGCAGATCAACGACGTCTTCGAGCGGATGAAGGCCGGCAAGATCGACGGCCGCATGGTGCTCGACTTCGGCTAACGCGCGGCGAGCAGAGCGTGACCCGGCCAACGAAGATCGTCTTTCTCGGCGCCAGCAGCGCATCCTTCGGGATGAGCATGTTCCGGGACCTGTTCTCGACCCGCGATCTCTCAGGTTCAACACTGACTCTGGTCGGGCGTAACGTCGACCGGCTCAGCCGGTCGACGCAGCTCGCGAAGCTGCTCAACGAGAGATCCGGCGCCGGCTATGCCATCGAGGCCACGACGGATTGGCACGCCGCGCTCGACGGTGCTGAGTTCGTCGTGCATTCCACCGCGATCGATCGTAACCGGCTGTGGCGGCTGGATTTCGAGATTCCGCGCAAGTTTGGCGTCCGTCATACTCTGGGCGAGAACGGAGGGCCCGGCGGTCTGTTCTTTACGCTGCGCACCTTGCCGGTGGTGTTCGACTTCGTGCGTGAGATGGAGCTCCGCTGTCCGCGCGCGACCTTCATCAACTTCTCCAATCCGGAGAGCCGCATCATCCTGGCGCTGGGCCGGTACAGCAAGATTCGCAGCCTCGGCCTCTGCCACGGAATATTTCTTGCCCGCGAGAATGTCGCCCGAATTCTGGGGATGCGAAAAGAGCAGGTGGATGTGTGGGGTGCAGGCCTCAATCATTTCCAGTGCCTGACCGAAATTCGGGATCGCGAGACGGGTGAGGATCTCTATCCGCTGTTGCGCGAGAGGGAGAGGGATTTCGATCCCACCTTCTCACCGCTGACGCGCAAGTTGTTGCATGCCTTCGGCTACTGGCTCGGCTGCGGCGACGGTCACGTTGGTGAGTATCTCTCGTTCGGCTGGGAGGCCGGCGAGGGCGGCTACAATTACGACTGGGACGAGAGCGAACGCGCGAAGTTGACGCGGCTGATCGACGATGTGCTCGCAGGCCAGGCCGAGGTCCCGGATTGGTGGTCGGCGCCCTCAGGGGAGCGTGCGACCAGCATCATCGCCGCCATCGTTCATAACCGGAAGCAACTCATCGAGTCCGCCGTCATCTACAATCAACAGGTGATCCCGAACCTGCCGGCCGATGCCGCGGTCGAGGTGCCGGTGGTGGCAGATATCGCAGGCATCCACCCGGTCTCGCTCGGGCCGTTGCCCGACGCCGTGGCCAAGCTGATGACGGTCCAGGTTCAGGTTCAGCAGATGGCTGTGGAAGCGGCGATGCATGCCTCGAAGGAGATCGCGCTGCAGGCGTTGCTGCTCGATCCCGTCATCCAATCCGAGGAGGCGGCGCGGGGCCTGCTTGATGAGCTGTGGGAGATCAACCGGCCTTATATCCGGGCGTGCATTTGAGCCGCCGACCAGTCTCGGCGCGCCCAATCTCACGCCGGCGGCATGCCGGCAAATTTCGTCAGGTCGGAGTCAAGACAATCCCAGCCGTGACCGCGCGCGGCGAAGGTGACCACCTGCGGCTTGTAGCGGGCGGGCTCGTCGAGGCTTCCGGCGCGGATCGTGAAGACATCGGGCTGTGCCGCGAAGGTCATATAGACGGCCACGCCGCATTGCGGGCAGAAGCCGCGCGTCTTCACATTGCCGTTGTCGGCGACCATGTCCCAATGCCCGGCATCGCCGGTGAGCGTGACGCCGGCCCGCGCGAACGTTGCGTAGGAGCCATGGCCGCTGCCGCTTTCCCGCTGGCAGTCCCGGCACTGACAATGATTGCTGAACAGGGGCTCACCCGGAATCGAATAGCGGATCGCGCCGCAGGCGCAGCCGCCGGTATAGGGCTTGTCCATGATGATGCGTCCTTACTCGTCTTCGCCGGAGATGGCGTCGAGCCGCTGCAGCACCTTGACCCAGCCGTCGCTCATGTTGCGATAAGCGGTATCGTTCTTCGGCGTCACGAAGCCCGAATGCACCACACGCACGCGCGTGCCTGCCTCGACCGGTGTGAGCGACCAGGTGACGACGGTGTCGAGCGCCGAGCCGTAACCGGTATTGCTCTCGTCGCCGCCCGTCCAGGCGTAGGCCAGGCGCTGGTTCGGCACGACCTCCAGAACGCGGCAATGGATCGTGCCGTCCCACGCACCGGCCGGATTGGTCTTGAAGGTGAAGGTGTTGCCCACGACGGCCTCGAAACCGGTCGGCGGCATCAGCCAGCGCGCGATCAACTGGGCGCTGGTCAGCGCCTTCCAGATCGTCGCGGCCGCGTGCGGGAAGACCTCGTCGATGACGATGTCCTGGGTCTGGACCTTGGAAGCAACTGCACTCACGGATCGATCTCCTTCAACAGGTCACGCAGGTTCTGGAAACGCTCGCGCCAGAACACGCCGTAGTGGTCCATCCAGGTGACCAGCGGCTCGAGCCCCTGCGGCGCGGCGCGGTAATAGACGTTGCGACCCTCGGCGCGCTCGGCGACGAGACCCGCCTGCTTCAGCGACTTCAGGTGCTGCGAGACCGCGCCCTGGGTCACGCCGCTGCCCCGCGTCAGTTCGGCGACGCTGATCTCCTTGCTCTCGAACACGCGCTCGAACACGGCCCGCCGCGTTGGATCGGCGAGGGCGCGCATTACGGTGGTGACGGGGGTTGGGGCAGCTTCGCTCATGGGATTCAATTAGTATGTACTAATTCATTAGTCAATACTAATTCATTGATCCCTGAGCTCAAGCAGTTCTTGGCTTGACTATGACTGACTAGTCAGTCATAAATCATCGCATGATGAAGAAGTCGACCAAGTCCGCCAAACCGTCTCCTGCAGGTGAAGACCATTCGTCCGCGACCCGCGGAGAGCTGCCCGCCTCGAACCGCGCCACGCGCGCGGCTGAGCGGCGCGCCGCGATCGTCGAGGCGGCGATGGAGGAGTTCATCGCCCGCGGCTTTGCCGCGACGCGGCTCGACGACATCGCCAAGCGCGCCGGTGTTGCCAAGGGCACGATCTATCTGCACTTCAAGGACAAGGAATCGATGTTCGAGGAGCTGGTGCGCGTCGTGATCGTGCCGGTCGTGGCGCGGCTGACCGCGCTGCCGCCGCCGACGGGCTCGGTGCGCGATCTCATCGAGGCCTTTGCCGGCAACTTCCTGAAAGAGGTCATCGGCACCAGGCGCGGCGATCTGGTGCGGCTGATCGTTGCGGAGGGGCCGCGCTTTCCGGCCGTCGCCGACTTCTACTACCGCGAGGTCGTCTCGCGCGGCATCGCCGCCATGCGCGGGCTGATCGAGCTCGGCATCGCCCGCGGCGAGATCCGCCAGCAGGATCTCGCGCGCTATCCGCAGATCCTGGTCGCGCCGGCGATGATCGCGGTGATCTGGCAGAGCCTGTTTGCGCGGCATGCGCCGCTCGACGCGCAGGACATGCTGCGCGTCCATCTCGATTTGATCTTTGGCGAACGGAGGACGACATGAGGTCGTCGCACGCACTTTTCAGTATTGCATTGGCTATTGTGCTCGCAACCGTGCTCGCCGGGTGCAACGAGAAGCGCGATCCCGGCTTCCAGGGCTGGGTCGAGGCCGACATGATCTTCGTCAGTCCGGACGAAGCGGGGCGGGTGACGAAGCTCGATGTCCGCGAGGGCGACGAGGTCAAGGTCGGCGACGCCCTCTATTCCGTCGACGACGATCTCCAGCGCGCCGATCTCAACCAGCAAAAGGCGACGCTGGCGAACGCGCAGCAGACCTATGATCGCGCGGCCTCGCTGAGCAAGACCGGGTCGGGCACGCAGGCCAATCTCGACTCCGCCGTGTCCGCATTGCGTGTCGCAGAAGCGCGGGTGGCGACGTCGGAAACGCGGATGGCGCGGCGCAAGGGCTTTGCGCCCGTTGCCGGCACCATCCAGCAGATCTATTTCCGCGAGGGGGAGATGGTGGCGGCGCAGCGGCCGGTGCTGTCGATCATGCCGCCCGGCAACATGAAGCTGCGCTTCTTCGTGCCGGAGACGGCGCTGCCGAAGCTTGCGATCGGCGATACGGTGCGCGTCTCCTGCGACAATTGTGCGGCCGATCTCACCGCAAAGATCTATTTCATCGCGACCTCGGCCGAATACACCCCGCCTGTCATTTACAGCCTCGATGAGCGCAGCAAGCTGGTCTATCTGATCCAGGCGCGGCCCTCGCGCCCCGACGCGCTGCGGGTCGGCCAGCCGATCGACGTCTATCTCAACCCCAGGACTCCGGTGGCGGACAAGCGATGAACGGCGGCAACGGCATCGCGATCGACGTCAAGGGCCTGAGCAAATCGTTCGGCGGCCGCGAGGTCGTGCACGATCTGTCGATGCAGGTGAGGCGCGGCTCGATTTACGGATTCCTCGGGCCGAACGGCTCGGGAAAGACCACGACCATCCGCATCCTCTGCGGGCTGCTCACGCCCGACAGCGGCGAGGGCACCTGTCTCGGCTACGATATCCGCCGCGATTCCGAGAAGATCAAGCGCCAGGTCGGCTACATGACCCAGCGCTTCAGCCTGTACCAGGATCTCTCGGTGCGCGAGAACCTGGAATTCGTCGCGCGCCTCTATGGCCTGGCTGACCCGCGCGGCGCCGCACGCGACATGGTCAAGCGGCTCGGGCTCTCGGGGCGCGAGGGGCAGCTTGCGGGCGAACTCTCCGGCGGCTGGAAACAGCGGCTGGCGCTCGGAGCCTGCACGCTGCCCAATCCACAATTATTGCTGCTCGACGAGCCCACCGCCGGCGTTGACCCCAAGGCGCGGCGCGACTTCTGGAACGAGATCCACGCGCTGGCCGCCGAGGGCCTCACCGTGCTGGTCTCGACCCATTACATGGACGAGGCCGAGCGCTGCCACGAGATCGCCTACATCGCCTACGGCCACCTGCTGGCCCGCGGTACGGTGGAGGAGGTGATCGCGAAGTCCGCGCTGACGACCTACACCGTCACCGGCGAGCTCGGCGGCCTCGCGGCCGAGCTCGAGGGCAAACCCGGGGTGGACATGGTGGCGCCGTTCGGCACCTCGCTGCACGTGTCCGGCCGCGACGTTGCCGCGCTCGAGGCCAGCGTCGCGCCGTGGCGCGAGAAGAGTGGCCTGCACTGGCAGAAATCGCATCCATCGCTGGAAGATGTCTTCATCGAACTGATGAACCGCTCAAGGGACAATTTCCAATGAGCACCATCCAGGCAACCGGGCCCGAACCCGACATCCGCGACCGCTTCGGCTTCTGGCGCCGCACCTATGCCATGATGGCGAAGGAGTTCATTCAGCTTCGGCGGGATCGCGTCTCGTTCGCCATGATCGTGGCGATCCCGGTGATGCAGCTTCTGTTGTTCGGCTATGCCATCAACACCACGCCGCACCATCTGCCGAGCGCGGTGCTCATTCAGGAGGAATCCGATCTCGCCCGCTCGGTCCTGAAAGCGCTGGAGAATACCGCCTATTTCCGCTTCGTCTACGAAGTGCACGACGTGGATGATTTCGACAATTTGCTGAAGTCCGGCAAGGTGCTGTTCGGCGTCGAAATCCCGCGCGGCTTCGAACGGGCGGTGCGGCGTGGCGACAAGCCGGCGCTGCTGGTCGCCGCCGACGCCACCGACCCGGTCGCCGCAAGCTCCGCACTCGGCTCGCTCGGGATGCTCGTGCAGACCGCTCTCCGGCACGATCTCCATATCGGCGATGCGCCGGCGCTGCCGTTCGAGATCCGGGCACATGCACGCTACAATCCGGCTGCGGAATCGCGGCTCAACATCGTGCCGGGACTGGTCGGCACCATCCTTACCATGACCATGCTGATCTTCACGGCGCTGTCGGTGACACGCGAGATTGAACGCGGCACCATGGAAAGCCTGCTGTCGATGCCGATCAAGCCGGTCGAGGTCATGCTCGGCAAGATCATTCCCTACATCCTGGTCGGCTTCATTCAAGCCTTCCTGATCGTCAATATCGGAGTGTTCCTGTTCGGTGTGCCGGTGCTCGGCAATCTACTCCTGCTGGCGGCACTCTCGACCCTCTTCATCGCCGCAAATCTCGCGATTGGCTATACGTTCTCCACCATCGCGCAGAATCAGCTGCAGGCGATACAGATGTCGTTCATGTTCTTTCTGCCGAGCATATTGCTGTCCGGCTTCATGTTCCCGTTCGCGGGCATGCCGGCCTGGGCGCGATATCTCGGCGAATGCCTGCCGCTCACCCATTATCTGCGCATCGTCCGCGCCATCATGCTGAAGGGCGCGACCATGCAGAATCTGCATTTCGACACGCTGGCGCTGGCGGCCTTGATGCTGCTCGCCATGACCATCGCCGTGACGCGCTTCCGCCGCACGCTGGATTGAGGCAGACTGTCTCGACGTCATTCCGGGGCGATGCGCTGGCATCGAACTATGGTACGCAATTGCGCACCTGAGAATCTCGAGATTCCGGGTTCGGGGCTTCGCCGCGCGCCGGAATGACAAGGGGGTGGAATGGTCAGGTTTGCAAGCAGGAGGACACGGCACCACGCCGTGCTATCGGAGGATTTCGAGCGCGAGCTGACGCGGGAGGTGCTGCGCACCGAGCTGCTGCGGGTGCGGGCGCTGATCGCGACGGGCTGCGTCATGCTGCTGCTGCTCACCGCGATCTATCTGATCGACCCCGGCGTGGTGAACCGGGTCTGGCGTGGAACGAGAGGCATCTTCGAGGTCTACGGCCTGCTGGCCGGCTTCATCCTGTTCGAGGTCTGGGTCCATACCCAGATCAGGAAGAACCTCCGGCTCGATCGCGACCTGCCGGTGGTCAGGCGCTATATCGGCACGCTGATCGAGACCTCGCTACCCACAGTGATCCTGGTCCTGCAGACCCGGACCATGGGCGCAAGCCAGGCGATCGGCTTCGCCGTGCCGCTGATGTACTTCATCTTCGTCATCCTCTCGACCCTGCGGCTCGACTTCTGGCTCTCGGCGTTCACGGGTTTCGTCGCCGCGGCCGGGCTTTTCTCCGTCGCGCTGCTCTACAACGCGGCCGACGACACCGGCGAACCGCTGATCTATTTCCACGCCGTGCGCAGCATCGTCATCCTGATCTGCGGCGTGCTGGCGGGCGCCGTCGGCGCCCAGCTGCGCCGCCAGTTCGCCGCCAGCATTGCGGCGGCGACCGCGCGCGACCGGGTGACGAACCTGTTCGGCCAGCACGTCTCTCCGCAGGTGGTGGAGAGGCTGATGGCGGCGGGCACCGGCGGGGGCGGCGACGTCCGCCGTGTTGCGGTGATGTTCGTTGATTTCCGCGGCTTCACCGCCGGCGCGCAATCGCGCAGCCCGCAGGAGGTGGTCGACCGGCTCGACGGCGCCTTTGCGGTGCTGGTCGACATCCTCGACCGTCACGGCGGCATCGTGAACAAGTTCCTCGGCGACGGCTTCCTCGCTTTGTTCGGCGCGCCGCTGGAGGCCTCCGACGCCGCTCAGCGGGCGGTTGCCGCCGGTCGCGAGATGCTGCAAGCGATGGATCTCATCAACGCGCAGACCAGCTGGCCGCTGCGCATCGGCATCGGCATTCATTTCGGCGAGGTCGTCGCCGGCAATATCGGCTCGCCCCGCCGCAAGGAGTATACAGTCATCGGCGACACCGTGAACTTCGCCTCGCGGCTGGAGGCGCTCAACAAGGAGTTCGGCTCGCAGCTGTTGATCTCCGCGACCGTGCGCGAGGCGGTGGGCGAGGCCGGCAGCGATGCCGTCGCGCTCGGCGAGGTCGAGGTGCGCGGCTACGCGCAGAAGGTGCCGGTGTTTCAGCTGGGCTAGCGCTGCTTCTGACTGACGTCCAACGCATCATTGCGATTGCTCCGATTGCACCGAATTTTGGGGCATGACGAGCGATATCGCCGGCTTGTAGAGTGCCGGCGATGCGGCCGGCTATTGGCCGCGCCTTGCATGGGGAAGTGACGATGCAGCGCCGCTACATCACCGTCGACGTGTTCACCGACCGCGCCTTCGGCGGCAACCAGCTCGCCGTGGTGCTCGACGCCGGCGGGCTGACGACGGCGCAGATGCAAGCGATCGCCACCGAGTTCAACTATTCCGAGACCACCTTCGTGCTGCCGCCGCGGGACAAGGCCAATGATGCGCAGGTGCGCATCTTCACGCCGGTGCAGGAGATTGCCTTTGCAGGCCATCCCAATGTCGGCACTGCCTTCGTGCTCGCCTCGATGGCGAAGGAGCCGAAGCCGCGCCTGCTGTTCGAGGAGAAGGCCGGGCTCGTGCCCGTCGACGTCGTGAGAGAGCAGGGCCGGGTGACCAGAACCGAGCTGACCGCGCCGCAGCCGCTGGAGCGGCTTTCACGGCTGTCGGCCGCCGAGGCCGCGAGCTGCATCTCGCTCGGCGCGGACGACATCAAGACAGACAATCACGAGCCTCAAATCGTCACCGTCGGAAACGCGTTTCTGGTGATGGAGCTGCATTCGCGCGAGGCGCTGAAGCGCGCGCGGCCGGATGCGGCAGCCTACGGCAAGGTCTTGCCGCGCGACGGGGCCCGCTCGGTTTGGTTCTATACGCGCGACGTGCCTGCGGCGGAGGCGCCCTGCGATCGTCAGGCGCGGATGTTCATGCGCGGCGCCAGCGGCCTCGTCGAAGACCCCGCCACCGGCAGCGCGACCGTCGCCGCCGCCGCGCTGTTCGCCGATCTCGATCCCGTGCGCGACGGCGAGCTCAAGCTCACGGTCGGCCAGGGTTTCGACATGGGCCGGCCGAGCCTGCTGCTGACGCGCGTGCGCAAGCAGGTCGGCAAGATCGTCTCCGCCCATGTCGGCGGACAATCCGTGCAGATGATGGAAGGAACGTTCAGGCTCGCGGGGGAGGGGTAGGTCGATCTATTCGTCATTCCGGGGCAGCGCGAAGCGCTGAGCCCGGAATCCATCGGGCAGCAGAGCGGGTGGAGAAATGGATTCCAGGCTCGCGCTGCGCGCGCCCCGGAATGACGGGTGTGGCTACACCTGCCGTCCCGCCAGATTCTTCACCGTCACCCCATCGCGTTCCTCGATGATCTCCGCGATCATCTGGCGGTGGCAATGGATGTGGTCGCGCTCGTAGCAGAGCAGGCAGACCGGGCCCGCCTTCTTCACCAGCGCCGAGAGCTCGTCCATGGCTTCCCTGGCTTCGGGCGCCTTCAGGTGCTTTGAGAAAATCTTCTCGAGCACGTCGTACTGTCCGCTGCGGGCGGCGAGGCGGCCTTCCCTGGGCGTGCCGAGCGCGGCGAGGTGGACATAGGCGATGCCGCGTTCGTCGAGCCCTGCCGCAAGCTGCTTTTTGGAAAAGCCGGGCCGGCGCGACGACGTCACCGCGCGCACGTCGACCACGAGCTTGACGCCGGCCTCTTCCAGCTCGTCCAGCACCGCCTTGGGCGGCGTCTGCTCATAGCCGATGGTGAACAGCTTTTTCGCTTTTGCCATGGGTACCTCAAGCGATCACACGGGAGGTCGTCATGCCCGGGCTTGTCCCGGGCATCCACGTTCTTCGCGCCGCACAGCAGATCGTGGATGGCCGGGACAAGCCCGGCCATGACGCGTGGAGGCTCCGTGCTCCTGACTGCAACCGACATGGACGATGGGCCACCTCAGCTCACCCGCGCGATTAATTCCATGGCGCCGGCCGGTGCGCGCACCTTGCCCTCGTGGATGACGTAGGCGAACACGTCGCGCGGTTCCTTCTTCGGCTTGGCTTTGTCGACTTTCGGCAGGTCGTCCGGTTCACCGCCCGACGCCCAGGCCTGCAAGCGTTCGGCCCAGGCATCGAGCTGCTTCGGCGGGTAGCAGGTCTTGATCTCGTCATCGCCTTTCTGAAGCCGGGCATAGACGAAATCGCCAGCAACGTCGGCGATGGCGGGATATTTGCCGTGCTCGGCGAACACGACGGGCGTCTCGAACTCGCGGATCAGCGCCACGAAATCCGGCGTGCAGAAACTGTCGTGGCGAACCTCGACGACGTGGCGCAGCGCGCGCCCCTCGAGCTTGCGCGGCAGCAGCTCCAGGAACTTGCCGAAATCGGCGCCGTCGAATTTCTTGGTCGGCGCGAACTGCCACAGCACCGGCCCAAGATGGTCGCCGAGTTCCAGCACGCCGGAATCGTAGAACCGCTTGATGGAATCGCCCGCTTCCGCTAGCACGCGGCGATTGGTGGCAAAGCGCGGACCCTTCACCGAGAACACGAAATCCTCGGGCACCTCGCTCGCCCATTTGCGAAAGCTCTCCGGCTTCTGCGAGCCGTAATAGGTGCCGTTGATCTCGATCGAGGTCAGCTTCGAGGCGGCATAAGACAGCTCCTTCGCCTGCGCCAGCTTCTCCGGATAGAACACGCCGCGCCACGGCTCGAAGGTCCAGCCGCCGATGCCGATGAAGATGTTGCCGGATTTTTTGGACGCGGTTTTTGCTTTGGCCACGGAGGATCTCGCACCGACGGGGAGGGAAGACGTCATCCTAGTCAAACGAGATGTGATTGGCCAGTTCTCGCCGCCGGTCTAAGCTCGGCAGTGCGATCTGCGAACAAGGAGAACAAGATGCGGATGCCAATGCTCGGAGCGGCGCTGATCATGATGACATCTGCCGCCATGATGTCCCCCGTCATGGCGGATGACGACGATGACAAGGGCGGGCAGAAGCTCGCCCAGCAGGGCCGCGACGATTACTGGCATTGCCTGGCGCGGGAATATTCGCGCGACAGCAATCAGGGAATGACGGAGCAGGATTTTGGCCGCTCGGTCGCGGGCGCCTGTCGGTCGGAGCGGCAATATTACCGGGTGGCGCTGCTCGATTATCTCACCACGCAATATCCTGACATCGATGCCGGCGCCCATCTCGCGACCGCGAACAGGGCGGTGGAATCCGCGCAGAAGGACATCGTGACGGCCTTCGTCAAGCACAGGCCACCGGCGAAGTAGGGCCGTGGGCCTTCCGGCTCCGCGCGCATCCGTGATATCACAGGCCGCATCTGGAACAGGGATGGGTGTCCATGGCGTCTGAATCGGTGGGGGGCATTTTGGGCGCGATCGTTGCCGCTATCGTGCTTGCGGTTGCCGTCGTGTTCGGGCCGATCGGCCAGTACGGCAAGCCGCCCAAACCGGCGAAAGCCGAACCGGCCCCGATCGCGGCACCCGCAACCCCCGCCGCGCCCGCCCCGCGCGGCCCGATCATCCGGGAAGTGCCGAACCAATAAGGCTCGAAATTCCGATTTCAGGCCCTTGCGAAGCAGTGCTGTCCTTCCTATCTTGCCTGTAACGGCGACGTTGAGCGAAAACTCCGGCGCTGGGACGACCTTGGAATAGCTTGGGTTTGCGCCGGATGTACGCGCGGCCCGCCGTTCCGGGGTCGTTGGCATTTTGAGCCCCCTTTTGGGGCCTTTCCCACAGACCTCCCGGCTTGGCAGCGCAGGATGCGGCAGTTATACGCTGCCGTCATGAACGAAGCGATCAGACCGGGCTCCGACATTCCGCAGCAGGCTCACGAGGGCCCGGAACTGTCGGTCATTGTCCCGACCTTCAACGAGTGTGACAACGTCACGGTGCTGTACCGGCGCCTGGAGGCGACGCTCGCCAACGTCGCCTGGGAGGTCGTGTTCGTCGACGACAATTCACCCGACGGCACCTGGGACGTCGTGCGCGCGCTGGCGCAGCAGGACAGCCGCGTGCGCTGTATCCGCCGCATCGGCCGCCGCGGCCTGTCGGGCGCCTGCATCGAGGGCATCCTGGCGTCCAGCGCGCCCTTTGTCGCCGTGATCGATGCCGACCTCCAGCACGACGAAACGCAGCTGCCGAAGATGCTGCTCTTGCTCGCGAGCGACCAGGCCGACCTCGTGGTCGGCAGCCGCTACATCGAGGGCTACAAGAGCGAAGGCTTCAACAAGCAGCGCGCCGGCGCCAGCGCGCTGGCGACCGAGGTCGCAAGGAAGATGCTGCGGGTCGAGATCGCCGACCCCATGAGCGGCTTCTTCATGATCCGCCGCGACCGCTTCGAGCAGCTCGCGCCAAAACTGTCCGTGCACGGCTTCAAGATCCTGCTCGACATCGTGGCAACCGCGCATGGCAGCTTACGGGCAATCGAGATTCCCTACACTTTTGGCGCCCGCCAACACGGCGAGAGCAAGCTCGATTCCATGGTCGCGCTCGACTTCCTCGGCCTTGTCTTCGCCAAGCTGACCAACGACGTCGTCTCGCTGCGCTTCATCCTGTTCGCGATGGTCGGCGGCATCGGCCTCGTGGTGCATCTCGCCACGCTGTTCATCGCGCTTCGCCTGTTCAACGCGCCGTTCGCGGAGGCGCAGGCCGCAGGCGCCGTCGTCGCCATGACCAGCAATTTCATCCTCAACAATTTCCTGACCTATCGCGACCAGCGGCTAAAGGGATTTGCGCTGCTGCGCGGCCTGATCGCCTTCTATATCGTCTGCAGCGTCGGCCTGCTCGCCAATGTCGGCGTCGCCTTCTCGGTGTACGACCAGGAGCCGATCTGGTGGCTGGCCGGCATGGCCGGGGCGCTGATGGGCGTGGTGTGGAATTACGCGATGTCCGGACTGTTCGTCTGGCGCAAGAAATAGCGCGATATGGGCGGGGCTGACGCGCGGATTGTCCGCAACGGCGCGCTGTTGATTTTCGCGCTGGTCGGCTTACGGCTCGTCGCGGCCGCGTTCACGCCGATCACCTTCGACGAAGCCTATTACTGGATGTGGTCGAAGAACCTGGCCGGGGGCTATTACGACCACCCGCCAATGGTCGCCTACGTGATCCGGGCCGGCACCATGATCGCCGGCGATACCGAGCTCGGCGTCCGCCTCGTCTCGATCCTGCTGGCGCTGCCGATGAGCTATGCGGTCTACCGCTCCGCGGCGATCCTGTTCGGCGGGGTGCGCGTCGCGGCGACCAGCGCCATCCTGCTCAACGTGACGCTGCTGGCCTCGGTCGGGACGCTGATCGTGACGCCGGATGCGCCGCTGCTGGTCGCATCCAGCTTCGTGCTGTTTTTCCTCGCCAAGGTGCTGGAGACCGGCCGCGGCGTCTGGTGGCTCGCGGTCGGCGCGGCCGTCGGCGCGGCGCTGCTGTCGAAATATACCGCGATGTTCTTTGGCGCTGGCATCCTGATCTGGCTCGCTGTCGTGCCGAAGCTGCGGCGCTGGTTTCTCTCGCCCTGGCCCTATCTCGGCGGCCTCGTTGCGCTGGCGTTGTTCGCGCCGGTGATCCTCTGGAATGCGGACCATCAATGGGTCTCGTTCGCAAAGCAGCTCGGCCGTGCCAGGATCGAGGACTTCCGCCCGGTCTTCATCGCCGAGCTGATCCCGACCCAGATTGCGTTCGCGACCCCGCTGGTCTTCATCCTCGGCGCGATGGGCCTGCACGCGCTGACCTGGCAGCGCGCCGGCGCGCTGGCCTCGCGCGTGCTGATCGAGGCGATGTTCTGGACCATAGTCGCCTATTTCGTCTGGCATTCGCTGCATGCCCGGGTCGAGGCCAACTGGTTCGCGCCGGTCTATCCGCCCTTTGTCGTTGCTGCCGCGGCGGCCGCCAACCTCGTGCAGTGGAAGCCGCGTGCACGGCGGCTGGCGGATTTCTGCCTGCGCTGGGCCGCGCCTGTGGGCATCGTGATGTTCGCAGCCTTGATCGTTCAGGCCAATACCGGCTGGCTGTCGGGCTATCGGCGCGATGCCACTGTGCGCAGCGTCGGTGTCGGCTGGCGCGAGCTCGCCGCGGGAATCGAGGCCGAGCGCGCGCGCCATGGCGCGAGCTGCGTGCTCGCGCAGGACTACGGCACCACGGGCTGGCTCGCTTTCTATTTGCCGCGTGGCACGTGCGTGCTGCAGCAGAACCAGCGCATCCGCTGGGTCAACATGCCCGAGCCCGATCCAAAGCTGCTCGCCGGCAAGCTGCTCTATGTCGACGAGCTGCGCCCCGGCGGCCACCCCTTCCTCAACGATCGCTTCGCGAAGGTCACGCAGGTTGCGCAATTGCAGCGCAAGCGCGGGCCGCTCGTGATCGAGACCTACAGCATCGATTTGCTGGAAGGCGCCAAAGGCGACGTGCTCGACCGCTCGCCGCCGCCGGAAGCTCGATAGGTTCAGTCGATCATCTCAGCCCTGGCCGCAGCCTGGTCCGGCCCGCTTTGATCGCGCCAGAACCACACCGTCACGACGGCTGAACGGCCGCGGACCTGCGCGAGCAGGGGGCCCGACAGAACGCCGTCGGGAGCGCCGTGGAAGTCGGCCGCATCCAGCAGCGTATCGCTCAGCGCCAGCCGCGCACCGTTCCGGGCGGCCACCTCCATCAGCCGGCTCGCGACATTGACGGTGTCGCCCGTCGCGGTGATGTGCTGGTGGCTTTCGCCGAGGCGCGAGGCGACGATCTCGCCGAAATGCGCGCCGATCTTGAAGCCAAGCCGATCGCCGATGGCCGATGGCAGCGAGGCGATCCAGCGTTCGACGCTGCGATGCAGGTCGATCGCGCATTTCAGCGCGCGTGCCGAATCATCGGGCATCGCAGCCGGAAGTCCGAACAGGATCATGGCGCCGTCGCCGAGAAAACCCGTGATCGTGCCGCCGCAATCGACCGTGATCCTGTCGATCAGCGCGTGAAACGCCTTCAGAAGATTCCTGACTTCGTCCGGATCAATCCGCTCGCTCAAACCCGTAAAACCGGAGAGATCGATGAAGACCACGGCTGCGTTTTGCCGAACCGGCTTCGACAGGAAATTCGGATCGCGCGCCAGCCATTCCTGCACTGCAGGCGACTGCAACCGGGCAAGCGACCTGCTCTTGGCGGCGAGATATTGCGTGCGGCGGCCTCCGGCCCACAGCTGCACACCGGCAAAGATCGCAACCGGCGGCACTGCGGCGGCAAGTGTGGTTACCGCATTCAGCCAGACGCCATGGGTGAACGCGAACGCATTGAGGCCGGCCCAGGCGATCATCAAAGCGGCGGCCGCCGCGATACCGAGCGCGCTCCGGCGCCAGGCGAGCAGGCCGACCAGCAGCATCGGCAGCAGGATCGCAGTGAGCGCTTCAGCGATGCGGACCCTGCGGTCGCGCACGATGCCGTCGCCGGCGACGAGATGCGTGATCGCCGTCGAGATCACCTCGACGCCGGGCATCAGGGAGTCGAACGGCGTCGGGAAGAAGTCGCCGCCGCCGGCCACCGAGGCGCCGATCACGACGATCCGGTTCTCGATCGCCGCGCGGTCGAGCGTGCCGTCGAAGACGCTCTGCGCGCTGACGGTGCGAATCGTGCGACGCGGGCCGTAATAGGTGATCGGCAGCGCGAAGTCGCTGTCGGTCGGCACCACGCGGTCACCCAATCTCAGATGGTCCGGCGCGACCGTCAGGGGCTCGTCGAGCGCACGGGCGGCCACGCGCAAGGGGAATGACAGCTCGACCTTGTCGCGCGTCCGGAACAGCATCGGCACCGAGAGCGGCGAGCCGGATTGTCCTGTCGCGACATTGACCACACCGACCTCGGCGTGATCGGCGAATGCGGGCAGGGGCTGCAGGAAGCGCTCGGCCTGCGGCAGCACGGCGAGGGGCCCGTCTTCACTGCTGGGCGTCACGGTTTCGCTGTCGGAGGGGAAGATCGCCGCGGCGGCAAGCACCATGGGGCCGGTGGCAAGCGTGTTGGCCAGCGTGGCGTCGCCGATCGCGGCGCTGCGGTCGACCAGCAGGAGATCGATCGCGACCACCTTCGGCTTGAACTGCACGATGGTGTCGACGACGCGAGCGAGGTCGGCGCGCGGCAACGGATAGCTGCCGCCGCGCTTCACCACGGTATCGTCGATCGCAACGATGGTGACGAGATCGGGCGGCCGCTGCACGCCGCGAACCTGGGTCCGCCAATCGGTCAGCGTGGCTTCGAGGCGGTCGAGAAAGCGCAGATGCCCGTAGGCGTGCGCGGCATAGATGCCCGCACCCCACAGCGCGGTGAGGACGAGTGCCACCAGGATCTGAACGCGTCTAGTCACTTTGAACTGCAATCTTCCTTGTTCTGAGTCCCGTCGGCCGATAAGTCCTACTGGCCGAGCCTTGCCATCAGCGCGTCGACGCGTGGCTGGCCCCAGGTCTTGACGGTCAACGGGCCGGTTGCTTCCACGTCGACGCCTTCGCCCGGGCCGAGAACGACGCCCCGCCCACGGGGCCTGCGGTTGACGCCGACACGGCCGTCAGCGACGAAGACGGAGGTCTTGGCCTCGGCGACATCGACGGCCCATCTGGTGCCGCGCACCGCGGCGATCGCCTGCGGCGTCAGCACCTTGAAGGCATTGCCCCGGGGCTTCCTGGGCACCTCGACCAGCAGCGCTTTGCTGCTCAATTCGACGGAGTCTATATGTCCGTCGCGGTTGGCGTCCTTTAGTTCAAATCGGGCGCCGTTTTCTGTGACGATGGTGATGCCGCTGCCGCAGCGCCAGACTTGTGTGCCTGCGGTGGATGGCGTTGCCGTGCAGCCCGCATTGGCAGCAGGCTGTGCAATTGCAGAACCAATCAACAGAAACGACCACGCCAGGGCGAAAAATCCGGCGTGCGCGAACCCTCTCATGCCAGCCTCCGTTTGCGTGCTTGGCACAGTTCAAGGCGATGTTGATACGGTACCGTATCCCACGCAGAGGCTGCTGAAAAGTGCCGCTCTGCGAGCTATTTCCCCGCTGCGGCATTTTCCAGTCCGGCCCGATCAACTTTCGGTCAGGGAAGACCGGTGCCATGTCGCGCTGTACAAGGCGTGATGGCGTGGGCGGCCCAACGCGAGCGCCAAGCGAGTCAGGCACGAGCGCGCGGAGAGGCGCATGCACGCCGGCCTCGCGCAAGTGCTTTCCCCGTCATCATCCGGGCATTGAAGACCACGAAAAGGACTTGGTTGGATGCGCTTAAAGGGGCGACCGGAGAGGTTGGCAGAATGCGCCGATCCGGCCGAGAATGATGGTTAACAGACGCGCCTAAGTCCGTAGTTCTGCGGGCTTTTTTCCCAGAATGAGACAGCGTTGACGAGCCGCCCTACATCCGCCCGAACTTAATCCGCATTTAACTAAAAGTCGCCTTAATGACGCTCCGACCCTCTGCGAGATGCTGTTCCCGGATCGTGACCAGCGGCACTTTGAAGGGGGACTGAGTGACACCGTCCTGGACGCAAGGCGAATGAGTACGAGTATCGCTGCGCCGAGTAACGCGGCACGGAAGTCGAAAAATTTCTCGCAAAGCCATTCGCGGAAATCTTCCCGGCAAATGACCACGACCAATTGGCTTGGCGCCGCGGCGATCGGCTGCGTCGTGATGGGCGCCGGCTGGACCATCTACAGCAACGTCTTGGGCGCGAGCGTCTACCCGACCATGGGCGGCATCGGCTACGACGAGCCGGTGATCAAGCGCGCCCCCAAGGTCGTGCTGCGCGAGGCAGGCGATGCCATCAAGGAAGCCTTCGCGCTGCTGCCCGACCGATTGCAGGTCACCGCCCCGATCTCGCGGGAGATGTTCAACGAGCGCTTCGCTGCGGCCGCGACGCAAGGCGTACCCTCGAATGCTGCGAGCGCCGCGCCGTCCACCCAGGTCGCGGTGGCCAAGGACGCGCCGAAGCAGAGCGTGATCGCGAAGGTCGCCGAAGCGCTGAAGCCGGCGGCTCCGGCCAAAACCACTGATAAGGCCACTGACAAGGCCAAGCGTGCTCCGGATGCCCAGATCCAGCTCGCCTCGGCCGATCCGGCCCAGATCGTGCCGGCGCCTGAAGCGAAGACATCGTTCGCGGACCGCGCCAAGGCCGCCGTGATGTCGATCACCGGGCCGCGCCAGTCGATGGTCGAAAAGCTCTGGGGCAAGCGTGAGCCGTCCGGCGGGCTGCTCGCCTATGCCTCGGCCGACGCCAGCATCACCGCTGCCATCGCGCCGAAGGAGCAGAATCCGATGCTCGGCGGCGCGCCGCCCTATGAGCGCGACACCGCGGTCTACGACATCATGGCCAAGACGGTGTATCTGCCCGACGGCACCAGGCTCGAGGCGCATTCCGGCCTTGGCGCCAACCGCGACGATCCGAGCTCGCGTCGCCTGCGCATGCGCGGGGTGACCCCGCCCCACATCTACACGCTGAAGCCACGCGAGGCCCTGTTCCACGGCGTGCCGGCGTTGCGCTTGACCCCGATCGGCGGCGAGAGCGCGATCTACGGCCGCGATGGCCTGCTCGCGCACACCTTCATGCTCGGGCCGGGCGGCGATTCCAACGGCTGCGTGTCGTTCAAGGACTATTACGCGTTCCTCGACGCCTACCGCAACAAGGGCATCCGCAAGCTCGCGGTGCTGGCGCGGGTGGAGTGAGGCGCGCTCACGCCGCCATGGTCTTGCGCAGCGCCATCTCGGCCGCAATCGCCTCCCGCACGGCGGGGCGCGCCTGCATGCGCGCGAGATAGGCCGACAGCGCCGGCCATTGCGCGATGTCGATTCCCGCCGGACGCAGCAGCAGCAAGGCCCAGGTGAGGTGCGCATCCGCCACCGTGAAGCTGTTGCCGACGAGGAATTCGCGCTCCGCCAGATGCGCAGATGGTACCGACAAGGTCTGCGTGATCCTTGCGCGCGGCTTGGCGAGCGAGCCGTCGTCCTTGTACCAGAAGGTCGGAAACAGGAACGCCTTGTGGATTTCGGCGCCGACGAAGCTCAGCCATTCCTGGAGGCGATAGCGATCGGGCTTGCCGTTGTCAGGCGCAAGGCCGGCCTCCGGCTTCACGTCGGCGATGTATTGCAGCACGGCCGCGCTCTCGGTCAGCCGTTCGCCGTTATCCAGCACCAGAACCGGCACCGCGCCTTTCGGCGACAGGTCGCGGAAATCGCTGCCGTCGTCCACGATCCGCTTGGTCCAGATATGGGCGAGGTGATATTGCGCTTCGATACCGGCCTCCATCAGTGCGATGCGGCTCGAGAGCGAGCAGGCCATCGGAAAGAAATAGAGTTGCAGCATGGCCGGCTCCGTCAGGTCAGCGCATCGCTCTGCGCGATGATCGCGAAGCGGTCGGCGAGCTCGGCCAGCGCGACCTCGTGAATGGTCCGGGCGTCCAGCGTGCCGCCGCGGCCGTCCGGCAGGTCGCGGGTGGCGCAGGCATCGGCAGCGATCGTCGCGCGCAGGCCGAGATCGAGCGCGGCGCGGGCGGTCGAGGAGACGCACATGTGGGTCATGAAGCCGGTCAGCACGATGTTCTTGCGCCCGGTTGCGGCAAGGCGCGCTTGCAGATCGGTGCCGGCGAACGAGTTCGGCAGCGCCTTCTCGATCACGGGCTCGCTCGCGAGCGGTGTCAGGCGCTCGACGATCGCGCCGCGCGCGGCCTCGCGGTCGAACAGGCCGCCGGCGCGGCCCTTGTGCGCGACATGGAAGATCGCGGTGCCGCTCTCCCGTGCCCGCGCCAGCAGGCGCGCCGCCGCGGCAATCGCGGGTTGCGCATCGGGCAGGGCCAGCGGACCGGCGCAATATTCGTTCTGGATGTCGATCAGCACGAGGCAGGCCTCGTGGAGCTTCGGCGGATCGAGATCGGCGCCGGCGAGTTCGAGCAGGGTTTTGGTAGCGGTCATGCGGGTCAGGCCTTAAGGGGATAGCGGATGGCGCGACACTAGCGCAGCGCCGGCCTGCCATTGTGCAGGACTATTGCAGCTTATGGCTGCGGATTTGCAGGGCGTGGCATCGCCTGCTAGGCTCGGCGTAATGAACTGGGACGATCTGCGCATCATTGCCGCGGTGAGGGACGAGGGCACCTATGCCGGCGCCAGCGCGCGGCTGCGCATCGACGAGACCACGGTCGGCCGCCGGCTGGCGCGCATCCAGCGCGATCTCGGCGTGCCGCTGTTCGATGCAGTGGACGGGCTGCGGCGGCCGACGCGCCATTGCGAGGCGGTGCTCGAGCATGTCGGGGCGATGGCCGCCCACGCCGCCGCGATCGATCGTATCAAGGAGAGCCAGCCGGGCCCGGTCGGGCGCCTGCGCATCGCCTCGACCAACGCGGTCGCCGAAGAGCTGCTGGCGCCGCGGGCCAGCAGCTTCCTGCGCGATCATCCCGGCCTGACCCTGCAATTCCTCACCTCCAGCGGCAACGTCAAGTTCTCGCGCTGGCAGGCCGACCTCGCCATCCGCCTGCGCAAGCCGGAGAAGGGCGACTTCACCATCTCCAAGCTCGGCGATGTCAGGCTGTATTTCTTCGAGCCCGCCGACCGCTCCGGCGGCGAGCCGATCGCCTGCGTCTATCCGGACGAGCTGGACAGCATTCCGGAGGCGCAATTCCTGCGCGCGAAGCGGCTGACGAACGTGCGCTGCGTCACCGACAATGTCCGGATCATCCGGACCATGATCCAGTCCCACCAGGCCGTCGGCGTGCTTCCCGAGCACAGCTGCACCGCGCTGCTCGCCGACCGCGGCCTGCGTGCCACGCTATTGTCGAAACGGCGTGACGTCTGGCTCCTGGTGCAGAACCATCTCAAGCGCGACGCGGCCACCCGCGTGACGATCGATTGGGTCAGGCATTGCTTCAAGGACGTCCCGCAGCTCTGACGGCGGCGACGTTCAAGGCCTTCGCATTGAACGCGGTGCGCGCGAGGCGCGACCAAGATCACGGAGCAGGGATTGCGTGCGCGCCAAGGTTGCGTAATCTCGTGAGGAGACCTGACCGGGGCAAGCACATGACCACTCTTTCGCAAACCATCAGGCCCTCGCGAGCCCAGTCGCAGGAATGGAAGGCGATTCTCATCCTGATCCTGCTGGTCCCGGTGCTGTGGTCGCCGCTGCTCCTGTTTCGCTTCGTCCTGTACCAGCCGTTCAGCATCCCCTCGGGTTCGATGGCGCCGACGCTGCTGGTCGGCGACTACGTCTTCGCCGAGAAATATGCCTATGGCTACGGCCGCTATTCCCTCCCGTTCGCGCCATCCTGGATCTCGGGCCGCATCCTTGCCGCCGACCCGGAATACGGCGATATCGTCGTGTTCCGGACGGCGAAGGACAATTCGGTCGACTACGTCAAGCGCGTGGTCGGGCTGCCCGGCGACCGCATCCAGATGCGGCAGGGCCGCCTCGTCCTCAACGACCGTCCGGTGACGCGCGTCGCCCTGGAGGCGAAGCCCGCCGGCTCAGCCTGTGGCGGCGACGACGAGGCGAAGGTCAAGCGCTGGCGCGAGACGCTGCCGAGCGGTGCGTTCTATGTCACCATCGATTGCGACGACGACGGTTTCCTGGACAATACCGCCGTCTTCACGGTGCCGCCGGGCCACTTCTTCGTGCTCGGCGACAACCGCGACAATTCCACCGACAGCCGGATGTCGACGTTCGGTTTCGTGCCGATGGACAATTTGATCGGCAAGGTCACGCGGATCATCTGGTCACTCGACGAAGACGACGAGCCGCGCTTCGAGCGGATGGGCAAGGTGGAGTGAGGCTTGCTCCGTCATTTCGGGGCGGCGCGGACAATTGCGCTGTGCTCGATCCGCCAGTCATTCCGGGCGCGCGAAGCGCGAGCCCGGAATCCGTAACCACAGGCCGATGGAATGGCTTATTACGTCTACATCCTCGCGAGTAAGAAGCACGGCACGCTCTACATCGGCGTGACCAACGACCTCGTGCGCCGTGTGTACCAGCACAGGACGAAAGCCGTCCCCGGCTTCACCACGAGGTACGGCGTCGACAAGCTCGTTCTGTTCGAAATCTATGACGACCCTGCAACCGCGATTGCCCGGGAGAAAGAGCTCAAGAAGTGGCGGCGAGACTGGAAGACGCGGCTCATTGAGGAGCAGAACCCGAATTGGGATGATCTCTATCCCGGGATAACCCGATGAGAATTGTACCCGCGCTCCCTCCGTCATTCCGGGGCAGCGCGAAGCGCTGAGCCCGGAATCCATAACCACAGGCCGATGGAATGGCCCCCTATGCCTGTCGTCCGTAAGAAGGGGCGCGGGCAGTGATGGTAGGATTGGAGGACTAGAGGATCAGGGATCCGAACCGGGCTGCTTTCCAGCCCGGGACAACCAACTAAGGTTCGTGGTTATGGATTCCGGGCTCGCGCCCAAGAGGGCGCGCCCCGGAATGACGACCAAAAACAAAAACCCCGGCATCGCTGCCGGGGTTTCGCATTTCTCGACTGTGCCTGAACGGCTGGATCAGAAGTCCATGCCGCCCATGCCGCCGCCGGGGGGCATTGCCGGGCCGGCGCCGCCCTTCTTGGGCAGCTCGGCGACCATGGCTTCCGTGGTGATCAGCAGGGCCGCAACCGAAGCTGCGTTCTGGATCGCGGTACGGACCACCTTGGTCGGGTCGATGATGCCCTTCTTGACGAGGTCGGCATAGTCGCCGGTCTGGGAGTCGAAGCCGTAATTGTAGGCCTTGTTCTCCAGGATCTTGCCGACGATCACCGAGCCGTCTTCACCGGCGTTGATCGCGATCTGGCGGGCGGGAGCCGACAGCGCCTTGCGCACGATCTCGACGCCGGTCTTCTGGTCGTCGTTCTTGGTGCGCAGGCCCTTGAGCTGCTCGGAAGCACGGAGCAGGGCGACGCGGGCAGTTGGATCGCGGGTGCTCGCGCGAACGCGCAGCGCCCAACCAACTGAAATCACTCGGGATGCTGTATGTCGCGCGTTGTTCTGTGTTGTTCTTGACAGAGGCCCGTGGAGTCTGTATTGGAACAACGAGGAACAACAGAGCCCCGCGGAGGAGAATATGGTTTCGCGCTTCACTGCAACGAAAGTTCGCTCAAATCGTCCCGGCTGGAGTGTCACGTTCCGTCATCCGGTTCGGACCGACAGTAAGAACAAGAAGGGATTGAAGGTGAGAAAGGGTCTAGGAACCTCCGACGATGCCCGGGCCGACGAATTGGTTGGGCAATTGAACGAGCTATTGGGGGACGAAACATGGTGGACTGGGGACAAGCGTAAGGATGCGGATCATCAGTTTGATCCAGTTGTGGTGTCGATCTTTTTCGAGGGAATGGAGACCGGATCCTTCAATTCAGCAGCGAAGCGCGATCTAGTCATTCCTTTGCCGACAGCAACGGATGGATATAGCCGCGCATTGCTGCTCGGAACTACTGGAGCGGGCAAGACCACGCTTCTGCGCCATCTCATAGGGACGGACCATGAGGTGGATCGTTTTCCATCAACGTCTACCGCCAAGACAACAACGGCCGACACGGAAATTGTGACTTCGGAAGGTGGCTATGAGGCTGTCGTTACGTTCATGCCCGAGCATCAGGTTCGTGCATACATCGATGAATGTCTTGAGGCGGCATGTCTTGAGGCTGTCCAGGGAAGTTCGCCAGCAAAAATTATGGCTGCCCTACTTCAGCATGAGGAGCAGAGGTTCCGGCTTTCGTATGTGCTGGGAGGCTATTCCACTTCGCAGGGGAAGGCTGATGATGATGAATTCTCGTTCGATGACGACGTCGCCGAGGTTGCCGAAATTGCTCCGCACGAAATGGTGAGCGGTAAGGAGCAAGAACAGAATCGTGCACGCTTGGAGCATTATCTGTCGACGATTGGCGATGTTGTCTCGGACGTGGAAGCTAGAGTGAAACGAGAGCTGGGCGAGCTAAGGTCAGAGATGACTGCCGATGATCGTGCTGCTTGGCTCGAAATTTTTGGAAACGAAATATTTTATGACGGGGCATTCGCGGAGCTTGGGCTCGATCTCATGGAGGATGTTGCACGTCGATTTGACATGGTCTCGACAGGGACCATTGAGCGTTCTGCCTCAGAGTGGCCGACATGTTGGACGTATGCCGAGGCGGATCGCGCGACGTTCCTTTCCAGCGTACGGTGGTTCGCTAGCAATCATCATCTTCAGTTTGGAAGGCTACTTACGCCTTTGGTCGATGGCATTCGTGTGCGTGGTCCATTTTATCCTGCATTTGAGGGGGCTGTCCAACCCAAGCTTGTTTTAATTGATGGCGAAGGAATCGGTCATGCCGCGAACGACGCCTCTTCGATATCTACGCGAATTACGCAGAAATTCGATTCAGTAGATACGATACTTCTCGTCGATAACGCGCAGCAACCCATGCAAGCCGCTCCATTGGCGTTGCTGCGTACTGTTGGCACTAGCGGATTTTCGCGAAAGTTGGCAGTTGTCTTCACTCATTTCGATCAGGTCAAAGGTGCAAATCTTTCTACCTTTGCTCAAAAGACGGATCATGTGACTGCTTCAGTTAAGAATGCCATGTCGAGCATTCGCGATAGCGTTGGGGCCGGGATAGCTGGCACGTTGAATCGACAGATCGAGAGGAACTCGGTGTTTCTCGGTGGACTGGATCGATCGACTGATAAGATTCCGGCTGGTTTCATCAAGGAGCTGTTGAAGCTTCTTAAGATCGTGCACGAAGCGATTGTTCCGTCAGCCGCGGTCACAGTTGCTCCGATCTATCAGTTTAAGGGCCTTGAAATCGCAATGCGGGACGCGATTGATGCCTTCAGAAACCCTTGGCACGGGCGACTAGGGCTAGGATATCATGATGGGGTATCAAAGGAGCATTGGACGCGCATCAAGGCGCTTAGTCGGCGACTGGCAAATGGAGTGGATGAGTACAGTAATCTCCGTCCCGTGGCCGATCTCCTTGGCTGTCTGCAGGAGGAGGCTGCCAAATGGCTCGATCGGCCAGCGGAATGGAAGGGAGTGCCAGCTAACGATGAAGAGCGGGAGGCTGCGCTCGATCCAATACGTCAGCTTGTATTTGCAAAGCTTCACGATCTCGTATCAACGAGGCTTCGTGACGACCAGCTGTCTAGATGGAGGGAGGCGTATCAATTCTCCGGGAAGGGATCGGCGAGCTTTCGAGCTGATTTGATCAACGATATCCATCACGAAGCCGCCCCTCATATGAGCGCGGCTATGACGCAAGATGCGCGAAATTTTTTGAACAAGCTGTATGTGATACTTCAAGACGCAATTGCGGAGGCTGGAGGTGAAATCAAATCGCTGGCCGCTTGAGACGAGACTTGAGGCTCTCGATTGGTACTGTGGACACGACCAAGAAGCCGATGTCCGCTTCCGAACCGTTCCTCAAAAACAAAAACCCCGGCATCGCTGCCGGGGTTTCGTCGTTCTTGAGGTGGTTGGACCTTAGAAGTCCATGCCGCCCATGCCGCCGCCGGGGGGCATTGCCGGGCCGGCGCCGCCCTTCTTGGGCAGCTCGGCAACCATGGCTTCCGTGGTGATCAGGAGCGCGGCAACCGAGGCTGCGTTCTGGATCGCGGTACGGACCACCTTGGTCGGGTCGATGATGCCCTTCTTGACGAGGTCGGCATATTCGCCGGTCTGGGAGTCGAAGCCGTAATTGTAGGCCTTGTTCTCCAGGATCTTGCCGACGATCACCGAGCCGTCTTCACCGGCGTTGATCGCGATCTGGCGGGCGGGAGCCGACAGCGCCTTGCGCACGATCTCGACGCCGGTCTTCTGGTCGTCGTTCTTGGTGCGCAGGCCCTTGAGCTGCTCGGAGGCACGGAGCAGGGCGACGCCGCCGCCCGGGACGATGCCTTCCTCGACAGCCGCACGGGTCGCATGCATCGCGTCATCAACGCGATCCTTGCGCTCCTTCACCTCGACCTCGGTCGCGCCGCCGACGCGGATCACCGCGACGCCGCCGGCGAGCTTGGCCAGACGCTCCTGGAGCTTCTCACGGTCGTAGTCCGAGGTGGTCTCCTCGATCTGCGCCTTGATCTGGGCCACGCGCGCCTCGATGTCGGCCTTCTTGCCGGCGCCGTTGACGATCGTGGTGTTCTCCTTGTCGATCATCACCTTCTTGGCGCGACCGAGCATGTTGAGCGTGACGTTCTCGAGCTTGATGCCGAGGTCTTCCGAGATGGCCTGGCCGCCGGTCAGGATCGCGATGTCCTGCAGCATGGCCTTGCGGCGATCGCCGAAGCCCGGAGCCTTGACGGCCGCGACCTTGAGGCCGCCGCGCAGGCGGTTCACGACCAGGGTCGCGAGCGCTTCGCCTTCGACGTCCTCGGCGACGATGACCAGCGGCTTGCCGGTCTGCACCACGGCCTCGAGCAGCGGCAGCAGCTCGTTCAGCGAGGAGAGCTTCTTCTCGTTGATGAGGATGTAGGCGTCGTCCATCTCAACGCGCATCTTGTCGGCGTTGGTGACGAAGTAGGGCGAGATGTAGCCGCGGTCGAACTGCATGCCCTCGACGACGTCGAGCTCGGTCTCGAGCGACTTGGCTTCCTCGACGGTGATGACACCCTCGTTGCCGACCTTCTTCATGGCGTCGGAGAGGAACTTGCCGATCTCCTGGTCCCCGTTGGCCGAGATGGTGCCGACCTGGGCGATCTCCTCGTTCGAGGTGACCTTCTTGGAGTTCTTCTGCAGGTCCGCAACCACGGCTTCGACCGCGAGGTCGATACCGCGCTTCAGGTCCATCGGGTTCATGCCGGCGGCGACCGACTTGGCGCCTTCGCGCACGATCGCCTGGGCCAGCACGGTGGCGGTGGTGGTGCCGTCGCCGGCCGCGTCAGCGGACTTGGAGGCGACTTCGCGCACCATCTGCGCGCCCATGTTCTCGAACTTGTCCTCGAGCTCGATCTCCTTGGCGACGGTGACGCCGTCCTTGGTGATGCGAGGAGCGCCGAACGACTTGTCGAGCACGACGTTGCGGCCCTTCGGGCCGAGCGTGACCTTCACCGCGTTGGCGAGGATGTCGACGCCGCGCAGCATCTTGTCGCGCGCATCAACCGAGAATTTGACTTCTTTGGCTGCCATGTGGGTTTTTCCTTGAGATGTTTGACTGGAGGGAGAGAGGGGCTCTTAAGCCGCCTTCTTCTTGGACTCGCTGACTTCGAGAACGCCCATCACGTCGCTCTCCTTCATGATCAGCAGGTCCTGGCCATCGATCTTGACCTCGGTGCCGGACCACTTGCCGAACAGCACGCGGTCGCCGACCTTGAGGTCGATCGGGATCAGCTTGCCGGCTTCGTCGCGGCCACCGGGACCAACGGCGACGACTTCGCCCTGGGAGGGCTTTTCCTTGGCAGTGTCGGGAATGATGATGCCGCCAGCGGTCTTCTCTTCTGCGTCGATGCGCTTGACCACGACGCGGTCGTGAAGCGGACGGAATTTCATGCAGTCCTCCTAAGCATTTGCTCGGGTTGAGGTTTTGAGATTGTTAGCAGTCGGTGCCCGCGAGTGCTAGCACACGCGGAGGTGAAATAGGACAGGAATTTTGCGGGGGCAAGGGTTTGTAGCAAAAAAATCAGCACTCGGAAGCGCGCATTGCCAGCTTCTCTCGCCATCGTTAACCGAGCCTCGCGCCCGTATTAGCACGGAGCGTTCTCTGCTGCTAACGCGTTGAATTTCAACAGCTTGTTAAACTTTTGGGCTTGAGATGGATTGTCAGTTTGCGTCACATTTCTCTCATGTGAGCGCATCAGTACCGGGTGGCTCGTAAGGCGCACACCGACCAAGCCGCCCCTCGAATGCGCTCCTGCAAAGGAGGTTTGGCATGGGACTGCGGAATGGGGCCGTTTCCGAGGATTTCCGGAAACAGATGCTGGGTTACGGGCTGACGACGGCACAGATCCTCTATCGGATGCCGGATCATCCCTCGCTGCTTCAGACCTACGTCTGGCAGAACTACGACATGTTTCCGAAATTCCCGGCGCTGAAGGATTTCCTGGCGTTCTGGCAGGAGAAGCTCGACGGCCCCCTCCATTCGGTCACCGTGGCGCATTCCAAGCTGATCAAGCCGGCCGAGCTGCGCGCCGTGGACGGCGTGTTCCGGCTGCATTGAAATGGAGACGGTGCAGAGAGCGGGCAAAGGCGCGTGCGCGCCGTGCCCGCGATCTCTCGCGATCCTCAACGGTGGGTACGCCTCGCTTTGCGCACGCCACGAGACCCGTTTCCGTGCTAGCCTCTCAAAATAACAACAGGGGAGGCACCCAATGGCCACGAAGACCAAATCGCGCGGTGCGGTGCAAGCCGTTGCCCAGAAACGAAGCAGCGCCAAGGCCGCTGTGCGCGTGCCGGTCAAGCAGCCGGCGGTCCTGGCGGCGAAAAAACCCGCGCGCCCGCGGCAACGCATCGCCATCAGCCATCACCGCGAGGAAGACTTTAGGGCCGACGGCCTGCGCGCCTACGCGAAATACCGCGACCTCGGCATTGCCGAGGCGACCCACGGTCTTGCGCAGGCGCATGTCATCCGCCTGCAGGGCCCCTGCAATCCCGCCGAGGTCTCCAAGCTGCACTTCCACGACGTCGAATTCCAGATGGTCTACGTGCTCAAGGGCTGGGTGAAGACCTACATGGACGGGCAGGGCGAGACGCTGATGAAGGAAGGCAGCGCCTGGACCCAGCCGCCGAAGATCAAGCACATGATCCTGGATTACTCCGACGACGTCGAGCTGCTGGAGGTGATCCTGCCGGCGGAATTCAAGACGGTGGAGTTGAAGGCCTGATGTCATTCCGGGGCGCGCGTAGCGCGAGCTACGGTGCGCAATTGCGCACCATAGTTCGCGACTTCGTCGCGCCCCGGAATGACGGCCGGTGGAGTAGTCTAAGCCACCACCCCCACCACCGCGCCCATCAAGCACGTGGTCAGCGTCCCCGACACGATCGACTTCAGCCCGAGCGCGTTGATCTCCTCGCGCCGCTCCGGCGCCATCACCCCCAGGCCACCGACCATGATGCCGAGGCTGGCGAAATTGGCAAAGCCGCACATCGCGTAGAGCATGATCAGGCGCGAGCGCGGATCGAGCGCGCCGGGCGGCAGCTTTGAGAAATCGACATAGGCGATCAATTCGTTGAGCACGGTCTTGGTGCCCATCAGGCTGCCGGCGGTGATCGCCTGATCCCACGGCAATCCCATCAGCCAGCACACCGGCGCCATCACCAGGCCGAGCAGTCGTTGCAAGGAGATCGCGGCACCGCCGATGTGAGGCAGCAGGCCGAGCATGGCGTTGACGAGATAGACCAGCGCCACCAGCACCAGCAGCATGGCGACGATGTTAAGCAAGAGCTCGAGGCCGGCGGTGGTGCCTTTCACGATCGCGTCCATCGTGCCGGACATTTCCATTTCGGGATCTTCAAGCGCGCCGCCGGTGCGCCGGTCCGAGATTTCAGGCACCATGATCAGGCTGACGAGGATCGCGGCGGGTGCGCCCAGAACCGAGGCGATGACGAAATGCGCGGCGGCGTCGGGGATGAGGGGCGCCAGCAGCGTTGCATAGAGCACCAGCACGGTGCCGGCGATGCCCGCCATGCCGCCGGTCATCACCAGGAACAATTCGCTGCGCGTCATCTGCTTGAGGTAGGGCCGCACGAACAGCGGGGCCTCGACCATGCCGAGAAAGACGTTGGCGGCGGTCGACAGGCCGACCGCGCCGCCGACGCCGAGCGTCCGCTCCAGCAGCCAGGCCATGCCGCGCACGATCGGCGGCAGCACGCGCCAGTAGAACAGCAGCGTCGTCAGCACGCTCATGACCAGAACGATCGGCAGCGCCTGGAACGCCAGGATGAAATCGGCGCCCGGCACCTTGACGTCGAAGGGCAGGGGCCCGCCGCCGATATAGCCGAACACGAAGGCGGACCCGGCGCGCGAGGCCGCGGAGATCGCACCGACCGCGTCATTGATGGTGCCGAAGGCGTGAGCGACGATCGGCAGCTTCAGCAGCACGATCGCGGTGGCGAAGGTGATGAAGAGGCCGATCGCCGCCTGGCGCAGCGACACGGCGCGCCGGTTCTCTGCCAATGCGAAGGCGATCAACAGCAATGCGAAGATGCCGAGTGCCGATTGCAGCCGCAGCATGATGTCCCCGAACCCTCGGCGATTATGGCCGCACCGGCCTTGCAAAGGCAATGCCGTCGTGGTGGCCCCGGAGGAAGCTGTCCCGAGCCAGCGTCAGGTGGAGAGTTTGAAGTCGAGATGGTCGCGTGTCCCGGCCAAGCTGCAACGCGTCAGCGTTGCGGCGCAGAGCCGGGACCCAGCTTCGCTTCGCGAGCCGCAGCATGAGCCTCGGCTCTGCAGCGCAGCGCCGAAGGAGCGCTGCGCCGCGTCCGGGGCACGAGATCGTGGGTTTCGTAACGCGCTTCGCTCGACGTGTCAGCCCCGCCCGACGAACGGCATCTTGGTCGCCATCACCGTCATGGTCAGCACGTTGGCATCGAGCGGCAGGCCGGCCATATAGGCCACGGCGTCGCCGACCGCCTTGGCGTCCATGCGCGGTTCGTGCTTGGTGGTGCCGTCCGGCTGCAGCACGCCAGGGCCGTTGACCATGCGATCGGTCATCGGGGTCGCGGCATTGCCGATGTCGACCTGGCCGACCGCGATGTCGTACATGCGGCCATCGAGATTGCTGGCCTTGGTCAGGCCGGTGATGGCGTGCTTGGTCGAGGTGTAGGCGGCCGAGAACGGCCGCGGCGCATGCGCCGAGATCGAGCCGTTGTTGATGATGCGGCCGCCGCGCGGGTCTTGGTCCTTCATGATGCGGAAGGCGTGCTGGGTGCACAGGAACGGCCCGGTGAGGTTGGTGTTCACCACCGCCTGCCATTGCTCGAGGCTGAGGTCCTCGAACGGCACGGCGGGCGCGCCCATGCCGGCATTGTTGAAGAGCACGTCGAGCCGGCCGTAGGTCGCCTTCACCTTGTCGAACAGCGCGGCAATGGAATCCGGCTTGGTCATGTCGGCGGTGACGCACAGGCTTTTTCCTGCCGGGCCGAGCTTTGCAGTCTCCTCGAGCATGTCGAGCCGGCGCCCCGTGAGCACGACGGTGAAGCCGGTATTCATCAGCGCCAGCGAGGCCGCGCGCCCGACGCCGGTGCCGGCGCCCGTCACCAATGCGATCTTTTTTGCTTCACTCATCGTTTCCTGCCTTTGCTCATGTTGTCAGGTTTTCGGTTCTTTTTCGTTCTTGTAGGGCGGCCGCGGAATGTTCTGATGCGCTGCGCGCAGCGCCGCCGACCAGCGCGAGCGCAGGTCGTGGAAATAGGGCTCGCCCGCCTCGATGCGGTGGTTGAGGTCGGCCTCGCAGGCGTCCGAGCGCACCACCAGCACGTCGATGGGAAGGCCGACGCCGAGATTGGAGCGCATCGTCGAGTCCATCGAGATCAGGCCGGTCTTCAGCGCCTCGTAGAGCTCGACGTCGTAATGCATGGCGCGGTCGAGCACCGGCTTGCCGTATTTGTGCTCGCCGATCTGCAAATAGGGCGTGTCGGTGGTGCACTCGATGAAATTGCCGGCGGTGTAGACCATGAACAGGCGCATCCGCGAACCCTTGATCTGGCCGCCGAACAGGAAGGAGACGTCGAAGGACACGTCCTCGGACTTCAAGGCAGGGCCTTCGGTGGCGTGCACCGCCCGGATCGCCCGGCCGATGCGCTGGGCGGCCTGGAACATCGTCGGCGCGTTCATCAGCGTCTCGAGCTCGCCCGTGTTGGGGTCCTCCAGGCCTTCGGTCAGCGTGGAGAGAACCGACTGGCTGATGGCGAGGTTGCCGGCGCTGGCGATCGCCATGATGCGCTCGCCGGGCTTGGAGAAGATGTGGAGCTTGCGGAACGTGGAGACGTTGTCGAGGCCGGCATTGGTGCGGGTGTCGGCGATCATCACCAGACCGTCCCGAACCAGGATTCCGCAGCAATAGGTCATTTCCATTCCCCGAACGCGTTTGCGCGGAATTACTAGCCAATTTCAAGGAGGCATGAAACCCCCGATTCCGACCGTCATTCCGGGGGCGCGACGAAGTCACGAACCCGGAATCCATTCATCGACGAACTTTGCGGCTCGATGGATTCCGGGCTCGCGCTGCGCGCGCCCCGGAATGACGGCGTGAGACGGCAGCTTATTCGCCGGCATCAACAAGAAACGCCTGATCCACGGGCACGCCGAGCGCCGTCACCAGGCGGTTGGTCTCCGCGGCCATGCCGACGATGGCGAGCATCTCGGCATATTCGGCCTCGCTCATGCCCTTGGCGCGTGCAGCGGCGGTGTGCGAATGAATGCAATAGCTGCAGCCATGCGCGATCGAAACCGCCACGTAAAGCATTTCCTTGACCTTGGGATCGAGCGCGCCGGGCGCCATCACCTCCTTGATGCTCTCCCAGGTCCGCCGCAGCGTCTTCGGATCATGCGCCAGCGCGCGCCAGAAATTGTTGACGAAGTCCGACTTCCGCACCTTGCGGATATCGTCGAAGACGGCGCGCGCTTCAGGGGAGAGCTCATCGTCCGAAAGCAGTTTGACAGTGGCCATGGGTACCTCGCGGAGGGCTGGTCCTGCGAGTGTAGCATGGCTGATGCGATCCGACGGCTGCGGCTAGCCCTGCCGCTGGGATTGCGATTGCGACGGCCCGCCGCGGCCGGCCTGCTCGACCTTCACGGTGACTGTCAGCGTCTCCGTGCCGCCGCCGTAGCGGGTGCCGCGCACCGGGGCCGCGCCGAGATAGTCGAGCCCGATCGCGACGCGGACATGGGCGTCGGTGGCGCAGATGCTGTTGGCGGGATCGAAGCCGACCCAGCCGAGGTCGGGCACGTAGGCCTCCGCCCAGGCATGGCCGGCGTCCTGATGCAACAGGCCGTCCGCGCGCAGGAAGTGGCCGGAGACGAAGCGCGCCGGCACGCCGCCGGCGCGGGCGCAGGCAATGAAGATGTGCGCGTAGTCCTGGCACACCCCGCGCTTGAGCGTGAACGCCTCCGCCGCCGAGGTGCCGCTATGGGTCGGGTCCTCGTCGAACGTCATTTGGTCGGCAATCTCAGTCATCAGCGTGTGCAGGAAGCCGAGCGTGTCGCTCTCGGCCTCGCTGCGCAATTGGCGAGCAACCGCCGTCATCGCCGGGTTGACGGAGGTGAGGTCGGTCGCGCGCAGGAACATGCCCGCCGGAAAGCGTTCGTCGGCGCCGCGCAGCACGCCGCCGGTGTCGTGGGTCTCGATCAACCCTTCGGCGGTGATCTGGATGTCGCCGACCGGCCCGCAGGACAGCACATGGGTGACGTTGCCGAACGCGTCCTCGTGCGTGTCGAGCTTGGTGTCGGTGGAGACGTCGATCTGCCATTCCGCCACATATTGCCCGTCATGGCTGCCCGGCGTCATGCGCAGAATCTGGATCACGCTCGTGGCCGGCGGCTCGTAGCGATAGGTCGTGGTGTGCAGGATTCGCAGGCGCATGGCGGACCGTTGTGCTCGTGGTTAGGCCCGACTGCCGCCGCAAGGAAGCTCGTCATGCCCGGGCTTGTCCCGGGCATCCACGCTCTTCTCGACGCGCGAAGGCAAGAACGTGGATGGCCGGGACAAGCCCGGCCATGACGGTATCCTATTTCGTCAGCCGAGGGACATCAGATCAAATACTGCTTCGTGATGATTTCGCCCAGCCTGGAATTGTCCGTGATGAATTCCTGAATGAATTCATGCACGCCGTGCTGGAAAATGTCGTTCATGTTGCTGTGCTCCAGCCGGTTGCGGATGCCGCGGGCGTGGCGCTGGGCTGCGCCCTGGCGGCCATAGGCGACGCCGATCTGGTCGAGGTTGCGGACGAGATTGCCGTAGCAGCTCGCCAGCGAGCGCGGCAGCGTGTCGTTGAGAATGAGCAGGTCCGCGATCAGCCACGGCTTCAGCGTCTCGCGATAGACCCAGTGATAGGCCGTCAGCGCCGAGACCGAGCGCAGGATCGAGCTCCACTGGTAGAAGTCGAGCGGGCCGCCGACATGCTCCTCCTCGGGCAGCAGCACGTGATACTTCACGTCGAGAATGCGCGCGGTGTTGTCGGCGCGCTCCAGGTGCACCCCCATCCGCGAGAACCAATAGGCGTCGTTGCGCAGCATGGTCCGGTAGGCCGAGCCGTCGAAGCGCAGCGAGGTCTCCTGCACGAAGCGCAGGAACTTCGCGAGCTCCTCGCGCGTCGAGGCACCCTTGCTCCACACCGCCTGAAGCTCGATCCAGGCCGAGTTGATGGTGTCCCACATCTCGCTGGTCAGTGCCGTGCGCACCGAACGCGAGTTCAGCCGCGCCGCCTCGATGCAATTCCTGATCGAGGACGGATTGTCCGCGGAGAACGAGAGGTATTCGACGACGTTGTGCTCGTTGGCTTCCTCGTAGGTCTGGTAGAAGCTGGCGGCGACGCCGGCGGTGAGCAGCGCCGAGTCCCATTCGTTAGTCTTGCCGATATAGGCGGCGGGAAGCGCGGTGACGCGCAAGGTCGCATCGATGGTGCGCGCGAGATATTCGGCCCGTTCGACGTAGCGGGCGAGCCAATAGAGGTTTTCGGCGGTACGCGACAGCATCTGCTACTCGTCCAGGATCCAGGTGTCTTTGGTGCCGCCGCCCTGGCTCGAATTCACCACCAGGGAGCCTTCCTTCAGCGCAACACGTGTGAGGCCGCCCGGCACGATGGTCGTGCTCTTGCTGCCCGTGAGCACGAAGGGCCGAAGATCGACATGGCGTGGTGCAAGGCCCGATGCGGTGCAGGTCGGGCAGGTCGAGAGCGCCAGCGTCGGCTGCGCGATGAAACCCTCCGGCTCGCGCTTGAGCTTGTCGCGGAACGCTTCGATCGTCGCTTTCGTCGCGGCGGGGCCGATCAGCATGCCGTAGCCGCCGGAGCCGTGCACTTCCTTGACGACGAGCTCGCTCAGATTGTCCAGCACGTAGGCGAGATCCTTTGGCTCGCGGCAGCGCCAGGTCGGCACGTTCTTCAGGATCGGCTCCTCGCCGAGATAGAATCTCACGATGTCCGGCATGTAGGAATAGATCGCCTTGTCGTCGGCAATGCCGGTGCCGACGGCGTTGGCGAGGGTGATGTTGCCGGCCGCATAGGCCGACATCAGCCCGGGCACGCCGAGCACGGAATCGGGACGGAAGGTGAGGGGATCGAGGAAGTCGTCGTCGACGCGGCGGTAGATGACGTCGACCCGCTTCAGCCCTTCCGTCGTCCGCATGAACACTTCGTTGTTCTTGACGATGAGATCGCGGCCCTCGACCAGCTCGATGCCGAGCTTGTCGGCCAGGAAGGAGTGCTCGTAATAGGCCGAGTTGTAGACGCCCGGCGTGAGCAGGGCCACGGTCGGCTCGCTGGACGCGCTTTGCGGCGCGACCGAGCGGAGCGCGGCGAGCAGCTCATCCGGATAGCGCTCGACCGGCGCCACCTTGTGGCGGGCGAACAGGTCCGGAAACAGCCGCATCATGATCTCGCGGTTTTCCAGCATGTAGGACACGCCGGACGGCGTCCGCGCGTTGTCTTCCAGCACGATGAAGTCCTCGGCATCGACCCGGACGATGTCGATGCCGGCGATGTGCACGTAGACGTCGTGCGGCACGTGCTGGCCGTTCATCTCGGGCCGGAACACCGGATTCTGGAAGATCAGATCGTCAGGCACGATCTCGGCGCGGAGGATGTCGCGGCCGTGATAGATGTCGCGCAGGAACATGTTGAGCGCGCGCACGCGCTGCTTCAGGCCCTTCTCCAACAGGGTCCATTCCTTGCCGGACATGATTCGCGGGATGACGTCGAAGGGGATCAGGCGTTCGGTGGATTCGGCCTCGCCGTAGACCGCGAAGGTGATGCCGATCCGGCGGAACAGGAGCTCGGCCTCCTGGCGGCGATATTCGAGCGCCTCGGGGGGCGTCTCCTTGAGCCAGCGCGCCAGCTCCTGATAGGCGGGGCGAAGGTCCCCGCCGGGAATGTTCATTTCGTCAAACGCGACTGCCATAGATCCCGACTTGTCTCCGCAAGGCGTTGCGCCATTGGACAGGCCGCAAGGCCTTGTTGAAGACCGCAACGTCCTGTGGCCATGCGGCAAGAGTGCATGACTTTCATGTGGTAGCAAGGGCCGGGCCAGCGCGATAAGCATGGCTTGGCAGCATTTGCCTGATATGGCCGGCGGCCTGCCCGAAAAAATGGCGGAGGACTGCTTATTTCGGCAGCAAAACCGCGTGACTTCAACGCGTTACCCCGGCAAAGTCGGCGCTACAGGTGAGGGACTTGAGTTATGAGCGAGATCGTCACGGCGGGCATTCTGGTCATTGGCGACGAGATCCTGTCCGGCCGAACCAAGGACAAGAATATCGGCTTCATCGCCGAATACCTGACCAATATCGGCATCGACCTGAAGGAGGTCCGGGTCGTCTCCGACGACGAGGCCGACATCATCGCGGCCCTGGATGCACTGCGGCATCGCTACACCTATGTCTTCACCACCGGGGGCATCGGGCCGACCCATGACGACATCACCGCCGATGCCGTCGCCAAGGCGTTCGGCGTCGGCATCGACCACCACCCGGAGGTTGTCGCTCGTTTTCGCGAGCGCTGGAGCGAGCAGGACCTCAACGAGGCCCGCCTCCGCATGGCCCGCATCCCCGACGGCGCCGAGCTGATCCAGAGCGCGACCATCCTGGCTCCCGGCTTCAAGATCGGCAATGTCATCGTCATGGCGGGCGTGCCCTCGATCATGCAGGCGATGATGGACATCGTCGCACCCAAGCTGAAATCGGGCGTGCGCATGCTCTCCGACACGGTGCGCGCCAACGCGCGCGAGGGCGACATCGGTGGTCCGCTGCGGGCGATCGCCGCCGCCCATCCCGACACCATCATCGGCAGCTATCCCTTCATGGACGAGGATTCGAAACCGAACACCAACCTGGTGGTGCGCTCGCGAGATCCCGAGAAGCTGGCGGCAGCGATGGCTGCGGTGAAGGAGATGCTGGCAGGATTGAACGTCAGCCGTTAAGCCCGCGGCTTGCCGGACGTTTTACGACGCAGGAGACGACAATGGCTGGTGAAGCACCGGAACTGAGCGCACAGGAGCGGGCGGGCAGGGCCTTTCCGGTCTCGTGGGACCAATTCCACCGGGATTGCCGGGCGCTGACCTGGCGGCTCAACGAGGTCGGTCCGTTCCACGCGGTGATCGCGATCACGCGCGGCGGCCTCGTGCCGGCCGCGATCGTGGCCCGCGAGCTCGGCGTGCGCGTGATCGATACGGTCTGTATCGCCAGCTACGATCACGACAAGCAGGGCGAGCTCCAGGTCCTCAAGGGCATTTCGGAACAGGCCATGAAGCTTGGCGGCGGCACCGGCAAGGGGCTGTTGATCGTCGACGACCTCGTCGACACCGGCAAGACCGGCCGGCTGGTGCGCGAGATGTTGCCCGACGCGCATTTCGCCACCGTCTACGCCAAGCCGAAAGGGCGCCCGCTGGTCGATACCTTCATCACCGAGGTCTCGCAGGACACCTGGATCTTCTTCCCCTGGGACACCGCGCTGTCCTACCACCCGCCGCTGCGTGACGGGGCGGCGTGACCGTCGCCGTCATTTGCGAGCGCAGCGAAGCAATCCAGAAATGTGTCCGCGGAAATAGTCTGGATTGCTTCGTCGCCAGCGCAAATTGCTTCGCAATTTGTCGCGGGCTCCTCGCAATGACGGGTTGAGGCACCCATGCCCCTGCAAAACCGCGTCACGCCCACCGGCGACATCATCGCCACGCCGCATCGCGGCATGTTCACCGGCAATCGCGGCATCATCCACGATCCCGCGACCAGGACGCTGCTGAAGAAGCGCTGGTCGTCTCCGGCCTGGATCACCTGCCTGTGCGAATTCCGCGGCTGGCGACGTCCGGTGATGGCGCGGCGGAGCTGGACCGAGCTGTTCTTTCTCGATGAAGCCACCGCTCTTGCCGCAGGGCATCGCCCCTGCTTCTTCTGCCGCCGCGACGATGCCAACCGCTTCCGCGCGGCATGGGAGCGGGGCAATGGCGCAAGCAAGGTGAGCGCAAAGGCAATGGACGTCCAGCTGCATCGGGAGCGTCTCGATCGTGGCCGCAAGCGGTTGCACCCAGTGCCGGCGCCGCTGGCAGACTTGCCGGATGGCGCGATGGTGCAGCAGGGCGAACAGAGCTTTCTGATGACGACAGGCCGGCCGCTGCTATGGTCCCCCGCCGGCTATGCCCCCATCCAGCGCGAGCTGGAGAGCCCGATGTTGCTGACGCCTCCGTCCACATTGCGGGCGCTGAGCGCCGGATACCGGCCGGCGCTGCATTCGACCGCGCTGGACTAGCGGAGCCTTTTGCAGGTTGCCGCCGTCACCCCAGCTTCTCGCGCGCGAGCGCGGCGCCGGCGCCGAGCGCCATCAGCTTGGCCTCGGCGATCTCGCGCCGCATCGGGGCCATGCCGCAATTGGTTGTGGCGATGATGTTGCTCTTGGGCACGAACTTCGACACGGCGTCGATTACCTGCACGACGTCCTCGGCGGTCTCCACCGCGTCGCTGGCGACGTCGATCACGCCGGCCTGCACGATCTTGTTCTTCAGGAGCGCGAGCAGGTCGAGCGGCACTTTCGAGTTGCGGCATTCGACCGCGACCTGCTGGATCGGGCTCGCGTCGATCGCCGGGAAGATCTGCTCGTATTGCCGCCACTGGCTGCCCAGCGTTTCTTTCCAGTCGGTGTTGGCCTTGATGCCGTAGCCGTAGCAGATGTGCACGGCGGTGGTGCAGGTCAGCCCCTGCGCGGCGCGCTCCAGCGCCGTGATGCCCCAATCGTTGACCTCGTCCATGTAGACGTTGAAGGCAGGCTCGTCGAACTGCACGACATCGACGCCGTCGGCCTGCAAGGCCTTGGCTTCCTCGTTCAAGAGCTCGGCGAAGGCAAACGCCATCTTGACGCGGTCGCCGTAATAGCGGTCGGCGATGGTGTCGATGATGGTCATTGGGCCGGGCAGGGTGAATTTGAGCTTCTTCTTCGTATGCGTACGCGCCACCCGCGCCTCGAAGGCATGGACGCGGTCCTTCAGCCGGAGCGGCGCAATGACCTGCGGCACCATCGCCTTGTAGCGGTCTTTCCGGATGCCCATCTCGACCTTGTGGGCGAAATCGATGCCTTCGATTTTCTCCAGGAAGCCGTGGACGAAATGCTGACGGGCCTGCTCGCCCTCGGTGACCACGTCGATGCCGGCGTCCTCCTGGATCTTCAGCCAGATCAGCGTCGCGTCGCGCTTGGCGCGGAGAAGCTCGTCGCCCTGCGACTTCCAGGGCGCCCAGAGCATGTTGGGCTCGGCGAGCCATTCCGGCTTCGGCAAGGAGCCGGCGATCGTGGTTGGAAACAGCATGGCGGCCCTCCCGGCAGGTTGTGTTGCGCCCCTTCCTGCCATGTCCTAACGTCGAGGTACAGAACAACGAAAGTCGCTCTCTAGTCCAGCGGCGCAGGCGAAGGGGAGATCGGCAATTTGCCAGAGAGCCGTTCGACGCGGAAACACGCAAGATCATGTTCGGGCAGAGGGCTAGGGAATTGTTGAGAAGGAAGTAGTGCTCGTTCCTCATGGTGAGGAGCGCCGTAGGCGCGTCTCGGACCATGAAGGCCCGACTGTCACGCGCGGCCATCCTTCGAGACGGCCGCTACGCGGCCTCCTCAGGATGAGGTCCGTCACAAAGGAACCCCCATGATCGAATTCTTCTTCGACTGTTCCAGCCCCTGGACCTATCTCGCCTTCCACAACATCCAGCCGCTGGCCAAGGAGCTCGGCGCCGAGATCGTCTGGCGGCCGATCCTGGTCGGCGGCATCTTCAACACCGTCAACCCGAGCGTCTATGCGCAGCGCGAGAAGCCGGTGCCGCTGAAGGCGCGCTACATGCAGAAGGATCTTCAGGACTGGGCGCGCTCGGCGGGCCTTCCGATCAAGATGCCGCCGACGGTGTTTCCCGTGAACAGCGTCAAGGCGATGCGCGGCTGCATCTGGCTCGGCAAGGACATGGTGCCGTTTGCGACCGCGGTGTTCCAGGCCTATTGGGGCGGTGACAAGGACATTTCGCAGGACGCCGTGCTGGCCGAGATCTGCAAGAAGGTCGGCATCGACGAGCAGAAATTCTTCGCAGGGATCTCGGAGCAGGGGATCAAGGATCAGCTCAAGGCAAATACCGAAGAGGTCGTCGCCCGCGGCGGCTTCGGCTCGCCGACGATCTTCGTGAACAAGACCGACATGTATTTCGGCAACGACCGCCTGCCGCTGATCCGCGAGGCGCTTCTGCGCGGCAAGGCGAGCGCGGCCTGATGGTGCGGGCCGTCGTCTGCCGCACGCTCGGCGAGCCCGAAGCATTGCGGCTCGAGGAGTATCCGTCGCGCGTCCTGAAGCCGGGCGAGGTGCGCGTCGCGATCCGCGCCGCCGGGCTGAATTTTCCCGATGTGCTGATGGCGGCCGGGCAATATCAGCTCAAGCCGGAGCTGCCGTTCACGCCCGGCATGGAAGCTGCCGGCGACGTCACCGAGATCGGCCCGGAGGCGAGGGGCGTCGCCGTCGGCGACAAGGTCATCGTCAAGATGCGGCACGGTGCGTTTGCGGATGAAGCCGTCGTCACGCCGTCACAGCTCACCCCCAAGCCGTCGACATTCGACTACGCGGAAGCCGCGACTTATCTGGCCGGTCATGGCACGGCCTATCATGCGCTGATCGACCGTGGCCAGGTCGCGCCGGGCGAGGTGCTGCTGGTGCACGGCGCCGGCGGCGGCACGGGATTGGCCGCGGTCGAGATCGGCAAGATGCTCGGCGCGATCGTGATCGCGACCGCATCCAGCGACGAGAAGCTCGCCGTCGCCAAGGCGCGCGGCGCCGATCATCTCGTCCGCTACGACCGCGAGCCGTTTCGCGATGCCGTCAAGCGCATCACCGACGGTCGCGGCGCGGACGTCGTGTTCGATCCCGTCGGCGGCCAGGTCTTTGAGGATTCGATGCGCTGCATCGCCTGGGGCGCGCGGCTCCTGGTGATCGGCTTCACCGGCGGCATCGGCTCGGCCAGAACCAACCTCCTGCTGATCAAGGGCGCCAGCGTGCTCGGCGTGCGCGCCGGCGAGGCCGTGCGCAAGAATCCGGCTCTCGGCGAGGTCCGCCTGAAGGCGCTGCTGCAATGGGCGGAGGAGGGCAAGCTGCGCCCCAACGTCTCGCACCGCTTGCCGCTGGAGGACTATGCGAAGGCGATGCGGCTGTTAATCGACCGCAAGGCGATCGGGCGCGTGGCGCTGATGATGAGTGAAAAGTAGGGTGGGTTAGCCGAAGGCGTAACCCACCTCTTTCTCCGCAGTGATATCAACGGTGGGTTACGCTGCGCTAACCCACCCTACAGGAGCCTCACTTGTATTCCCGCTCGGTCCACCACGGGAAATAGTCCGGCATGTCGGTCGAGACCTTGTTCTTGAACTGTGCGGGGCGCTTCTCCAGGAACGACACCACGCCTTCCTTGACGTCGTCCGAGCGGCCGCGGGCATAGATGCCGCGGCTGTCGACCTTGTGCGCCTCCATGGGATCGTCGGCACCCATCATGCGCCACATCATCTGGCGGATCAGCGCCACCGAGACCGGCGCGGTCTTCGCCGCGAATTCCTTGGCGAGCGCGCGGGCGGTCGGCAGGAGATCATCGGGGGCGACAACCTTGCTGACGAGACGGCCGGCGAGGGCCTCTTGGGCCGGGAAGACGCGGCCGGAATAGCACCATTCCAGCGCCTGCGAGATGCCTACGATGCGCGGCAGGAACCAGCTCGAGGCGGCCTCCGGCACGATGCCGCGCTGGGAGAACACGAAGCCGAACCGCGCGGCGTCCGACGCGATGCGGATGTCCATCGCGAGCTGCATGGTGACGCCGATGCCGACCGCCGGCCCGTTCACTGCGGCGATCACGGGCTTGAGGCACTTGAAGATGCGCAAGGTGACCTGGCCGCCGCCGTCGCGCACCTGCGGATCGCTGTAATCGACCTTGCCGTCGGCAAGGCGCTTCACCGGCCCGCGCCGCGCGTCGCGGTCGAACGTGTCGGCGCCGGAGGAGAGATCGGCGCCCGCGCAGAAGCCGCGGCCGGCACCGGTGACGATGATGGCGCGGACATTGTCGTCCTTGTCAGCGGCGTCGAACGCGTCGATCAGCTCGGACTGCATCTGAGCGTTGAAGGCGTTGAGCTTGTCGGGCCGGTTCAGCGTGATGGTGAGGATCTGCTCGGCGACCTCGTATTTGATCGTCTCATACGCCATGGCTGGTTTCCTTCCCGGGTTCTTTGCCGATTTCTCTAGCACGTCATTCCGGGGCGCGCGAAGCGCGAACCCGGAATCCATGTCTCCGCACGGATTGTGCCGAGGAATGGATTCCGGGCTTGCGCCAAGTGGGCGCAACCCGGAATGACGGCAGTGCGATTAATGCGCCGGCGGCTTCGGCCAGGGCCGCTGCGCGCCGCGCAGGGCCTCGAACGCCTTGGCCAGGCCGAGCACGCCGATATCGTCGAAGCGGCGGCCGACGATCTGCACGCCGATGGGGAAACCCTTGGCGTCGAAACCGCCGTTGACGGTGACCGCCGGATTCTCCGACATATTCCACGGCACGGTATAGGCGATGTGCTCGAACGGCTTCATGGGATCGTTGGTCGGCGAGGCCCATTCCGCGGGATAGTTCACGTTCGGTGCGGTCGGCGAGATCACATAGTCGAGCTCGCAGAACAGTTTGGCTGCCGCGGCCCGGATCGCCATGGTCTGGTTGAAGCCGCGGATCACGTCGACGCCCGAGAGCTTGGCGCCGGACTCGCCCCACTTGAAGATGTAGGGCAGCACCTTGGCCTGGTCGGCCGGCGTCAGCTTCGACAGATCGTCCCACATCCTTGCGCGCCAGAAATTGTCGAGGCCGTCGAGCATCTCGCGCGTCAGGATGCCGTCGATCTCGGTGACGACGCTGCCCGCGGACTCGAACGCCTTCGCCGCCTTCACCGCGATCTCGCGCACCGGCTTCTCGGGCGCGAGGCCGCAGCCGGCATCGAGCATCAAGCCGATCCGCAGCTTTCGCGGAGATTTGTCGAGGCCCTTCCAGTTGAGCGGCTCGGCGGGCAGGCTCATGCCGTCGCGCCGGTCGGGCTTGGCGATCACGCTCATCATCAGCGCGCAATCATCGACCGTCCGGGTCATGGGCCCGGCGACACGGCCGACATAGGTGGGATCAATCGGCACGCGGCCAAAGCTCGGCTTCAGGCCGACGAGGCCGCACCAGCCCGCGGGCAGGCGCACCGAGCCGCCGATATCGGTGCCGAGATGCAGCGGGCCATAGCCGGCCGCAGCGGCTGCGCCCGCGCCCGCGCTGGAGCCGCCCGGATTCTTGGTGAGGTCCCAGGGGTTGCGCGCCAGCGCGTGGAAGCTGGAGAGCCCGGAGGACAGCATGCCGTAATCGGGCATGGTGGTCTTGGCGAAGATGATCGCGCCGGCCTCGCGCAGCCGCGCCGCGGGCGGGGCGTCCTTCTCGGCCGGAACCAGCTTGACGCTGGCCGCGCCCAGCGGCACCGGCACGCCCTTGGTCGCGATGTTGTCCTTCACCGTGACAGGCACGCCGTCGAGCGCGCCGGACGGCTCGCCGCCGGTCCAGCGCGCGGTCGAGGCCTTGGCGGCCTCGCGCGCGCCGTCGGGATCGAAGGCATAGAGCGCCTTCAGATGCGGTTCCCACGCCGCGACATGCGCGAGCAAGTCCTCCAGTACCTCGCTCGGTGAGAATTGCTTGGCGCGATAGCCCGCGATCAGATCGACCGCGGACAGATCGTGCAGCGAGGTGACCGCCTCGTCCGCACGCTTCTTATGCATTGCCACCTACCGGCATCCGCGTCTCGATGATGCGCGCGAACATGCTGGCGCCGATCGGCAGGATCTTGTCGTCGAGCACGAAGCCGGGATTGTGCACCGGCACCGAGCCGTCATGGCCGACCCAGAAATAGGCGCCGGGAATGGTCTCCAGCATGTCGGCGAAATCCTCGCTGCCCATCTTGGGTTGGGCGCGGGTGATCACGTTGGCGGGGTCGACGATGGTGCGTGCGACCTCCTCGACCACCTTGGACTGCTCGACCTGATTGATCAGCACGCCAAAGGTGTCGCGGATGTCGACGTCGATCACGCATTGGTAGGCGCTTGCTACGCCGGCGCAGATCGTGCGGATGCGTTCGCTGACCAGGGCGCGAACTTCCTTCGAGAAGGTGCGGATGGTGCCGCAAAGATGAGCGTCGCCGGGAATGACGTTGTAGGCGGAGCCTGCGTGGATCTGGGTGATCGACACCACGGCGGCCTGCAGCGGATCGACGTTGCGGCTGACGATGGTCTGGATCGCCTGCGCCAGCGTGGTCGCGATGATCACGGCGTCCTTGGAGCGCTCGGGCATCGCGCCATGCGCGCCGTAGCCGGTGATGCGCAGGTCGAAGAAGTCGGCGCTGGCCATCGCCGGGCCCGGCAGGATCGCGATCTCGCCGTGGTTGAGGTCGGGTGCGTTGTGCAGGCCGTAGAGCTCGTCGCACGGAAATTTCTCGAACAGGCCGTCCTTGATCATGGCGCGGGCGCCGCCGAGCCCTTCCTCGGCCGGCTGGAAGATCAGGTGCACGGTGCCGTCGAAATTCCTGGTCTCGGCGAGGTAGCGCGCGGTGCCGAGCAGCATGGTGGTGTGGCCGTCGTGGCCGCAGCCATGGAAGCGGCCGGGGATCTTCGAGCTCCATTTCAGATTGGTGTTCTCTTCCATCGGCAGCGCGTCCATGTCGGCGCGCAGACCAATGCGCTTGGTGCCGGAGCCCTTGCCCTTGATGACGCCGATCACGCCGGTGCCGCCGAGGCCGCGGTGCACCTCGATGCCCCAGCTCTTCAGCTTGTCGGCGACGATGCCGGAGGTGCGGACCTCCTCGAAGCCGATCTCGGGATGGGCGTGGAGGTCGCGCCGGATGGCAGTGAGTTCGTCGGCATAGCCGTCGATGCGGTCGATCGTGGGCATGTGCTTTGTCCAGTCAGCGTGAGGGAGGAATGAAAACGGGGCCGTTCGGCTTGATGCGGATACCCGGGCGCAGCCGCGTCCAGGGCAGGGAGGCGGTGTCGGCCGGCATCGCGCCGGGCGCGGCGCAGATCATCAGGCTCGCAGCGATCGGCTCGAAATCGGCGCGGAAATGCACCGAGCTCTTGTTGACGAGAATCTTCTCTCGCGTCGGCTCGATGCCGACATAGCGGTACATCGCCTGGTCGGCGAGCTGGGCCTTGTACGAGCTCACCACGACCCGGACGTCGCCGATGCGCAAGGCTGCGGAGGGGCCCATCTCCATCTCGCGGCCGCCGTAATAGGGACCCGGTGCGATGAAGCGGCCGTCGGAGAGCTTTTCGACCACGAAGGTCTCGGTGTAGGGCTCGTCGCCGGGAATGCCGGACTTGCCGCCGAGCGCAAGCGTCACGGTGGCGCCGACGCCGGCCGCATGCGCGGCCTTGGCCGATTCCGGATCGTAGATCGCGCCGGTCGCGGCGCTCGCCTTGTTGCGCACCAGCGCGCGCAGCATGCCCGTGGTGTCGGAATCGCCGCCGGCGCCGGGATTGTCCTGGGTGTCGGCGATGATGATCGGCTTGCTCGCGCTCTTCGCAAGTTCCATGGCGTGGCGCACGCCGTCGTCGGGCGTCCAGATCTTGCCGTCGAAATCGTCCTCATGGCTTTCGACCAGCCTCACGATCGCGTCCGCGGCGCGATCGGCCTCCGCTTGCGTCGTGCCATAGGCGAACACGCTCGGCCCGCAATCGCGGAAGTCGGCGGCGGGAAAGCCCGGCGCGAAAGACAGTGTCGGGACCGCATCGCCCTCCAGGGCGGCGAGCTTTTCGTAGATGCCTTTGGTGGGCTGGTCGTTGGTGCATTGCCAGCTGATCGGGATCAGGAACGGCAATTGCCGGAACGCCTTTGCGAGGCGCTGTTTCGTCTTCAGCAGCCGAGCCAGATGTCGCGCCGAGGCGCGGCCGGTCTCGGCCATGTCGACGTGGGGATAGGTGCGGTAGGCGATCAGCGCGTCGGCATACTCGATCATCTCGGGGGTGACGTTGGCGTGGAGGTCGAGGCTGGCGACCAGCGGAACGTCCTTGCCGATGATGCGGCGCACCCGCGCCAGGATCTCGCCTTCGCCGTCGTCGAGGTGCTCGGTCACCATCGCGCCGTGCAGGTCGAGATAGACCGCGTCGATCGGCCCGGCGGCTGCGATGCCGTCGACCATCACTTTCACGATGCGCTCGAAGGCGTCCTTGGTGACGTGCGCGGAAGGGCTCGCCGCGGCGGCAATCGTCGGGACGAGTTCCCAGCCGTTGGTCTCGGCGCTGTCGACGAAACCGGCGAGGCCGACATTGATGCGCCGCATCACCTTCAGCACGTCGGCCCCCTCAGTCATCGCCGGCCAGCCGCCGCCATGCTGGAAGTCGGCGAAGGTCGCCTTGGTGGGAGCGAAAGTGTTGGTCTCGTGCAGGAAGCCGCCGACGGCGATACGTGTCATCAATTCAAGTCCAGCGTTTTGAAAGTGCGCGACGTTAGCCCCGGCGCGAAGGAGAGAGCAAGGCGGGAAGCACTCGCGCCGTGCATAGGGTCAAGCTGTTTTGGGAATGCTGCGGATGCAGTGAGAGCGCGCCGACTCTATCCACCGTCATTCCGGGGCGCGCCCACTTGGGCGCGAGCCCGGAATCCATCGCGCGACAGTCTCTGCGGCTGGATGGATTCCGGGCTCATCGCTTCGCGATGCCCCGGAATGACAGCGAAGAGAGCTACGCGCTCGCCCCCACACCTTCCGCCACCGGCCGGAAGTTCGCAAAATCCCAGCCCCGCCCTGGTGCGGCGTCGAGCAGCGCCTTGGTGTAGGCCTGCTGCGGATGCGTCAGCACCTCGGCGGCGGGGCCCTGCTCGACCACGCGGCCGTGCTGCATCACCACGACCTCGTCGCAGATTTGCGCCGCAACGCGCAGATCGTGGGTGATGAACAGGATGGCGATGCCGAGCCGGGTCTGGATCTCGTCGAGCAGGTCCAGCACCTGCGCCTGCACCGAGACGTCGAGCGCGGAGACCGCTTCGTCGGCCACCAGCACGTCCGGATCGAGCGCGAGCGCGCGGGCAATGGCGATGCGCTGGCGCTGGCCGCCGGAGAACTGGTGCGGATAGCGCGACACCGCATCGGGGGGCAGGCCGACCAGCTCGAGCAGCTCGCGTGCTCGCTTCATGGCGTCAGCGTGCGCGACACCGTAATTGATCGGGCCTTCGGCAATGCTCTCGCCGACGGTGACGCGCGGGTTGAGCGAGCGGTATGGATCCTGGAACACGATCTGGATCTTTTGCCGGTGCGGCTGCAGCAGGCGCCGCGAGATGTCGGCGATCTCGCGGCCGGCGAGGCGGATGCCGCCCGAGGTCGGTTCGATCAGGCGGACGATGCAGCGCGCCACCGTCGACTTGCCCGAGCCGCTTTCGCCGACGATGCCGAGCGTGCGGCCCTTGCGCAGGGTCAGCGTCACCTTGTCGGCGGCGACGACCTCGCGGCCTTTGCCGAAGAAAGCGCGCTCCTTATAGACCTTGCTGAGCTCGTTGGCTTCCAGCACGACCGGCTCCTTGGTCTCGGGTCGCGCGGCACGCGGCACCAGGCTCGGCACCGCAGAGAGCAGGTTGCGGGTGTACTCCATGGTGGGATTGCGCAGCACGGTGTCGAGCGGGCCGGTCTCGACCAGGCGGCCCTGCCGCATCACCGCGACGCGGTCGGCGATCTCGGCGACCACGCCCATGTCGTGGGTGATGAACAGCACCGCGGTACCGTGATCGCGCTGCAGCTCGCGGATCAGCGTCAGGATCTGCTTCTGCGTGGTGACGTCGAGCGCGGTGGTCGGCTCGTCGGCGATCAGCAGCTTCGGTTCCAGCACCAGGGCCATCGCGATCATGATGCGCTGGCGCTGGCCGCCTGAGAGCCGATGCGGGTAGGAGGTGAAGATGCGCTCGACCTGAGGCAGGTGGACCTGCTCCATCATGTCGAGAATGCGCTTCTTGCGCGCCTTGGCGTCGAGGCTGGTGTGGGCGCGCAGCACTTCGTCGATCTGGCGGCCGACCGGTACCACCGGATTGAGCGCGGTCATTGGCTCCTGGAAGATCATCGCCATCTGCGTGGCGCGAAGCTGTCGCAGGCGGCGGTCGGTGGCGGTGAGCAGCTCCTCGCCGACCAGCTTGATGCTGCCGGCGGTGGGCACCAGCGTGCCCTTCGGCAGCAGGCCCATCGTGGTGAGAGAGGTCACCGACTTGCCCGAGCCGCTTTCGCCGACGAGGCACAGCGTCTCGCGCTCGCGCACCTGGATCGAGATGTCGTCGATGATCTTCGGTCCGCCCGGCTTCTTGCCGACGGAGACGACGAGGTTGTTGATGTCGAGGATAATGTTGGTCATGTCAGCTTTCTCGGCCGTCATTCCGGGGCGCGCGTAGCGCGAACCCGGAATCCATCGGGCTGCAATGTCGGTGGTGAAATGGATTCCGGGCTCGCGCCAAGGGGCGCGCCCCGGAATGACACTGTTGGCTGTTTCACTTCCCCTCCCGCTGCTTCATGCGCGGATCGAGGGCGTCACGGGCGGCGTCGCCGATCAGATTGATGCTGAGGATGGCGATTGAGAGCAGAAGGCCCGGCCAGAAGATCAGCGACGGCTTGATCTGGAAGTACTGGCGGCCCTCGGCCATGATGTTGCCCCAGGTCGGCGTCTCCGGCGAGATGCCGGCGCCGAGGAAGGACAGGATGGCCTCGGTGAGGATCGCGCTGGCGCAAATATAGGTGCCCTGCACGATCAGCGGGGCGACCGTATTCGGCATCAGGTGCCGCAGCATGATTTTCGGCAGACTGGAGCCGACCGAGATCGCGGCTTCGACGTAAGGTTCCTCCCGTGCCGAGAGTACGACGGAGCGCACCAGGCGCGCGACGCGCGGGATCTCCGGAATCGTGATTGCGATCAGCACGGTCCAGAGGCTGGCGCCGGACAGCGACACCACGGCGATCGCGAGCAGGATGCTCGGCATCGCCATCAGGCCGTCCATGACGCGCATCAGCACGGCATCGACCAGCTTGAAGAAGCCGGAGACGAGGCCGATCGCGAGCCCGATGGCAATCGACAGGATGGCCGCGCCAATGCCGATCAGCAGCGAGATGCGGCCGCCATAGAGGACGCGCGAGGCCAGGTCACGGCCGTAGGCATCGGTGCCGAGCAGGAATTGCGCCGACGACGGCTTGAGCCGCTGCGACGGCGCGAGCTGGATCGGATCATGGGGCGCGATTAGCGGCGCGAAGATCGAGACCAGCACGATCAAGGCGAGCAGGACCGTCGCCGTGGCGATGATCGGCGTCGAGGTGAGGAATCCGAACCGCGGCCGCAGCGGCGACGTGATCGGAATGGAGGACTGGGGAAGGGTATCGACCGACATGTTCGTTCTTAAATCCTTGCCTCAGTACCGGATCCGGGGATCGAGCAGGGTGTACGCGACGTCGATCAGAAGATTGACGACGACATAGACGAGCGATGTCAGCAGGATCATCGCCTGGATCACCGGATAGTCGCGCGCCAGCACCGCGTCCACGGTGAGGCGGCCGATGCCGGGTATGTTGAACACGCTCTCGGTGACGACGACGCCGGAGATCAGCAGTGCGAAGCCGGTGCCGATCACGGTGATCACGGGCACTGCGGCGTTCCGCAGCGCATGGCGCATCATCACCGCAACCTCGTTGATGCCTTTTGCGCGCGCCGTGCGCACGTAATCCTCGCCGAGCACGTCCAGCATCGCCGCGCGCGTCATGCGGGCGATCAGTGCGATGTAGATGAAGGACAGTGCGCAGGTCGGCAGGATGATGCGCTCGAAGAACGGCCCGAAGCCGTTAAAGACGCTGCGGAAGCCTTGCACCGGGACCCAGCGCAGTTCGATGGCGAAGATCTGGATCAGCACATAGCCGACCACGAACACCGGCACCGAGAAGCCGAGCACCGACAGGCCCATCACGAAGCGGTCGATCCAGGTGCCGTGCTTCCAGGCCGCGATCACGCCCAGCGGGACTGCGATGATGACGGCGAGGATGATCGTCGATAGCGCGAGCGAGATCGAGGGCTCGACGCGCTGGCTGATCATCTTAATCACCGGCAGGTTGGAGATCAGCGAAGTCCCGAGGTCGCCGTGCAGCAGCTTGTTGACCCAGGTGACGAACTGCACGATCAGCGGCTCGTTGAGGCCGAGCGAGGTGCGGATGCGCTCCAGCCGCTCGGGCGTCGCATTGTCGCCGGCGAGGATCGCGGCGGGATCGCCAGGGGTGAGGCGGAGCAGGAGGAAGACGAACAGCGCAACGACGCCCATCACGGGCACGGCGGCGAGGATTCGGCGAAGGAGATATCCGAGCAAGTTGGATCCGTCAGATTAGAGTCAAATCGTGGCAGCGAGGGTCTGTTCTGCCATCAGCCTAACATTTCAGCAATTCCCGTGCCATCAGGGTCGCAGTTTTTGCAGTGCGGTCAGCTGTTTTGGCAGCGCGTAGCTAATAGGGTGGGCAAAGCGGAGCGTGCCCACCGTTCCCTCCATTTGGCAGAATGGTCGGCACGGCGCTACGCGCCTTTGCCTACCCTACCGAATAGCTACGGAATAGCTGCACAATCACTCCAGCGTGGCCAAGAGTCCCGCCATCAGCCGGCCGCGCTCAACGAGGCTCTCGACTTCGATATACTCCTCCAGCGTGTGGCCGTTGCCGCCGCGCACGCCAAGGCCGTCGAGCGTCGGGATGCCCATCGCACCGGTGAAGTTGCCGTCGGAGCCGCCGCCGGAGCTCGCATGCGGTAATTCCGCGCCGAGAGATTTGGCGATGCCGCGCGCCTTTTCGTACAGCGCCATCGTGCCCGCATCCGGCTCCCATACCGGGCGCGTCACGCCGCGCGTCACCTTGAAGGTGACGTCGTTGGTCGTGCCCGACAGCGCCAGCATCCGCTCGACACCGCGGTCGAGATCGGCTTGGCGCTTGGCCATGGAGAGCGCTTCGCCGGTGGCGGTCGTGGCAACGCAATTGACCCATTGCCCGCCATGCACGACGCCGACCGAGATGGTGCAGTCCTCCGTCGTCATTGCGTCGATCGCGAGGATCTGCCGCGCCATCTCGCGGATGGCCGAACGGCCCGCCGACAGCGTCGCGCCGGCGTGGCTCGGCCGTCCGGTCGCCTCGAGAGTGAAGCGTGCGATGGCGTAACGTCCGGTGGTGACGCCGTTGTCGGCACGGCCGGGCTCGGGCACCAGCACATATTTGTTGCGCGCGGCTTCCGCCTCGATGATGTCGCGCGTCGAGGGCGTGCCGACTTCCTCATCCGGCGTGAACAGCACGGTGATCGGCAGCGGCGTGGTGAAGGATGCGCGCGCCAGCTGCCGGATCGCTTCCAGCGAGAGGTAGTTACCGCCCTTCATGTCATAGATGCCGGGGCCGTAGCACTTATTACCCTCGCGCCTCCATTTCAGCTTCTCGATGGTGCCGACCGGGTGGACGGTATCCATGTGTCCCGCGATCAGGATGCCGGGCTCGCCCTGTCTCGGATGCGGAAAGCGCGCGCGGATCACGCCGCCAAAGCCCTGACGGCCCGCGATGCGCTCGATCGTCGCACCCATGATGGCCATATCCCGCGCTGCGATATCGAGCATCCTGTCGACGGCGTTGGCATCCCAGGTCGGGCTCTCGCATTCCACCCAGGTGCGCAAGCCTTCGAGCATGGCCTCGGAATCGAAGGGAAGATTGGCTGGATTCATCTCAATGTCTCTCAAGCTTCGAAAGATGGAACGCGCATTGCATCGCCGCGGGGCGAGACGAGCGGAGAGTGTTGTAGTGCCAAACCGATCCTTGTGGAGCCCGTGCGCACGCCGCCAGGGCCTGCAGCGAAACCGGATTGACGCGCTCGGCACTGTCTGCAAGTCTCAAAAGACAAAGGCATTGCATGGGGTTAGTTCGCCCAAGGAACGAACCACATGCTCAATCAATAACCCGCCTTTGAACAGTTTCACGTCAGGAGAAACTTTTTATGTTGCACTTCATGCGCCGGGGGCCTCGCGCGTTTGCCTCCAAACTCGCGCTGTCTGTCGTCGCGCTTTCGACGGCGCTCGCCTCGCCGGTGCTCGCCGCCGGCAAGACCATCACGGCGGTGATGCATTCCGATCTGCGCATCATCGATCCGATCTTCACCACGGCCTACATCACGCGTGACCACGGCTACATGGTCTACGACACGCTGGTGGCTACCGATTCGAGCTTCAAGGTCCAGCCGCAGATGGCGGACTGGAAGGTCTCCGACGACAAGCTCACCTACACCTTCACGCTCCGCGACGGGCTGAAGTGGCATGACGGCGCGCCGGTGACGGCGGAGGATTGCGTCGCTTCTCTGAAGCGCTGGGCTGCGGTCGACGGCATGGGCCAGAAGCTCATGGACTTCACCGCCAGCATCGAGGCGACCGACGCCAAGACCATCACGTTGAAGCTGAAGGAGGCTTACGGCCTCGTGCTCGACTCCATCGGCAAGCCGTCCTCGCGCGTCGCCTTCATGATGCCCAAGCGCCTCGCCGAGACGCCGCCGGACAAGCAGATCCCCGAGCAGATCGGTTCGGGTCCCTTCAAGTTCGTGCAGGGTGAATTCCAGCCGGGCGTGAAGGCGGTCTACGTCAAGAATACCGATTACGTGCCGCGCAAGGAGCCGGCGAGCTGGACCTCCGGCGGCAAGGTCGTGAAGGTCGACCGCGTCGAGTGGATCACCATGCCGGACTCGCAGACCGCGGTGAACGCGCTGCAGTCGGGCGACATCGATTTCATGGAGAACCTGCCGTTCGACATGCTGCCGGTGCTGGAGCCCAACAAGGAGCTCACGATCGAGGTCCTGAACAAGTTCGGCTTTCAGACGCTCGGCCGGATGAACTTCCTTCATCCGCCGTTCGACAACGTGAAGGTGCGGCGCGCCGCCTTGCTGGCGATGAACCAGAAGGACGTGCTCGACGCGCTGGTCGGCAACGCTAAATATCAGAAGATCTGCGGCGCGTTCTTCATTTGCGACACGCCGCTCGCAACCGATGCGGGCTCCGAGACCCTGATCAAGGGCAACGGAATGGCGCAAGCCAAGAAGGCGCTGGCCGAGTCCGGCTATGACGGTACGCCGATCGTGATCATGGCCCCCGGCGATGTCACGACGCTGAAGGCGCAGCCGATCGTTGCGGCCCAGCTGCTGCGCGAGGCCGGCTTCAAGGTCGACCTTCAGGCGACCGACTGGCAGACGGTGGTGAGCCGCCGCGCCAGCCAGAAGCCGCCGAAGGAAGGCGGCTGGAACATGTTCTTCACCAACTGGGTCGCGGCCGACGTGTCCAACCCGATCGCCAATCTCTCGATCGGCGGCCAGGGCAAGAAGGGCTGGTTCGGCTGGGCGGAGGACGCCAAGATCGAGCAGCTCAAGGACGCTTTCGTCCGCGCGGCCTCGGTCGACGATCAGAAGAAGATCGCCGCTGACATCCAGAAGCAGGCCTATGAGCAGGTGATCTACATTCCGCTGGGGCAGTATCTGATCCCGAGCGGCTGGCGTAAATCGCTGACCGGCGTGCTCGACGGTCCCGCGACGCCGGTGTTCTGGAATATCGACAAGAAGGAGTAGGCGACCCCGCCTGCGCTTGAAAAGCGAAAGGCGCCTCGGGTGAAACCGCGGCGCCTTTTCTATGCGAGGATATCGGTCTCGATCAGCAGTGGCTGTCGCGCACCTGCTCGAGACCCTCACTCGCGAATGCCAGGCTTCGGTTCGGCTGCTCCTCGGACATTTCGCCGGGGGCAGGCCGCTCGGTCTCCCACGCGGGCTGATCCGCTCTGCTCTCGTGTTCCATCTCGCCGATCCCTTCAATTGCTGCAGTACAACATCGAGAGATCAGGGAAGTTCCTCAGGCGATGGGGCGATGATGCGGCCTGAACAGCCGTCCCTTCTCGACCGCCAGCACGATCCCGAGCGCGGCGAGCGTCGACAGGAAGAAGCCGATCGAGAACGGCAGCAGCGTGCCGTCGAAGCTCTGCCCGATCGCCATGCCGACCACGATGCCGATCAGCGTCGTGATCGAGCCGTAGAGCGAGGAGGCGGTGCCGGCGATGTGTCCCTGCGATTCCATCGCGAGCGCAGTGAAGTTGGCGACCATCATGCCGAACGAGAACATCATCAGGGCGGAGAGAAGCATGAAAAGGGACAGTGGCAGCATGCCGAGGCTTTCCGTCAGCAGCATCACGCCGGCCACGGCGGTATAGAGCGCCAGCGCGCCGTGCGAGATCACGCGCATGCCGAGCCGCCCGACCAGCCTTGCATTGAGGAAGCCGGCAATGGCGACGCCGACCGCGACCGCCGCGAAAGCGAGCGGGAAGTAATGGCCGAGGCGATAGATGCCGGTGAAGACCTGCTGCGCGCAGAACACGTACGCGAAGAGTGCGCCCATCACGCTGCCGGCAGCCGTGGCATAGCCGATGGTCTGGCGATGGGTCACGGTCTGCCGGAACGCCGAGAGCACGTCGGCGGGCGCCAGCGACCTGCGTTCCGACTCGGGAAGCGTCTCGGGCAGCCGCAGCACGCACCATGCGAGCGCGAGCAGCCCGTAGAGCATCAGCACCACGAAGATGCCGCGCCACGCCGTCACCAGCAACACCGCCTGTCCGAACGAGGGGGCGATCACGGGCACCGCGATGAACACCATCATGGCGAGCGACATCACGCTCGCCATGCGGCGGCCGGCATAGCAGTCGCGCACGATCGAGGTCGCGATCACGCGCGTCGCCGCGGTGCCCAATCCCTGCAGCGCGCGCGCCAGCAGCAGCGTCTCGAACGAGGGCGCTGCGACTGCCAGCACGCTCGCCACCGCATAGACCGCCATGCCGCCGAGCAGCACCGGCCGGCGGCCGAAACGGTCCGACAGCGGGCCCATGACGAACTGACCGACACCAAAGCCGATCAGGAAGGTCGACAGCACCAATTGGAGGTGATTGGCGACGGGGATCCTGAAGGCTGCCCCGATATTGGGCAGCGCCGGCAACATCATGTCCATTGCAAGCGGATTCAGCGCCATGATGGACGCGATCACGATGACGAATTCCGGAAAGCGCATCGGGCGGTGTCCCGCGGACACCCAGTCGTCGGCATTGACGTCAGACAAGAAGCTCACCTCGCAATTTCAGGGGCTTTATCCGCCGTGGATGCTGCGCTGCACAACCCACGTTTCGGGATGGCTGGCAGGCAGAGCAGGTGCGGACAAGACTTGGTGAGCGGTCAGCCCTGGGCGGGGGACGACCCTGGCATCGGTCGCGGGCGGGCCTTACCTGGAAGCGGCCTCTTGCCGTGTGTAGAGGCTGACATACGCGCCGGTATATTCCTCTTTCCAGCCCCTCTCGCCGACCAGGAAATGCCGCAGCTGGTCATGTGCTCTGATCCAGAGCACCGCATCGATCTTGTACTTGGCGATCACCTTGTCCCAGGTCGCCGCGTCGATGTCCCACCGGACCAGCGCGAGATAATCCCGAAGCAACGCGTCGGGGTAGGCGGTCGCAGCCCGGCCGTCGACGAAGAGGGGCACCGATCCCTGGGTTCTGAAGATCAGGAGCCCGCCGACGTTCCAATGGTTGAGCAGGTGCCCGCGCGGGCTGTGCGCCTCGAGGTAGCGGGCATCTGCTTCGGAGAGCATGTCGGGCAATGCCAGCGCCGGTCTCACCTGCATGAACGTGACGGGCAGCAACAAGAGCCCGACGACACCTGCCGCCAGCATCGCGCGCCGGAGCTCGAGGCTCCGGAGCTTCGGCAGCAGCCGGTCGATGTGCAGCGCCATCGGGACGCTCGAGAAAATGAAGAAGAATGCGGTGTATCTGAACTGGTAGAGGCCCAGAAAAAGGAAGAGCCACGCCAGCACGCGCGCTTCGAGCGGCACGCGCGTGGAGTTTCGGTAGCGCAGCTCCAGGGCCGCGAATGTCAGCGCATAGGCGATGCCGGGAAGGCTCCCCGGCAGTTCCACGTTGTGAAAATAGGACCGCCATTCACTGATGTCGGCCTGCACGAAATGACCCAGTGTCGCCGTCACGCCGTCATAGATGTGCCATCCCAGCGGATTGACGAAGATCGCGATGAAGCACCCGACGCCCGCCAGGCAGTGATTGCGAAAGCCTGTCCAGTCCCGCCGCAGCAACGCGACGCCGGCGAAGACGCCGAGAATCGGAAAGGCGAGCATGAAGCCGCCATGCAGATTGACCCAGACGATCATCATCGGCGGCAGCAGGAACCATCGCCCCCGCCGCAGGCATTCCGCGTAAAACAGCACCGCGAACAACATCGTCGCGATGTTCGGCGATGCCGCCAGATACATGTTGGGTGAGGCTTCGTAGCAGGGATAGAGCAGGCACGCGGCGAACACCGCAATGCAGACCGCGGGGGCCGAAGCGCCGCTGCTCAAGCCGCAGAAGGCGAGATAGCCGGCGATGATCGCGCCGGAGGCGACGACCATGAGCACGATCCCGGCAAAGCCGGCCTGCTGATACAGCGCGCTGGCCATCACGTCCCAGAGCCAGGACAGATTGTACCATCGCTTGTCGCCGACGGTGAACGCCCACGGATCCTGCAAGGGCACTTCGCCCCGCTGTCTGATCAGGTCTCCGGCGGCGAGGTGCCAGCCCAGATCGTAATGGCCGAGCAGAAGCGGTCCGTTCGACAGGTAGAACACGGCGAGGAAAGCGATCAGGAAGACGTAGACTTCGACCCCATGCAGCTGAGATGCGGACGCCGCGCCTCTTCCGCCAATCCTGGACCGGGACCAATCCTCGCGCGCGTCCATCGGAGCTCTCACCATCGAAGCCAGCCGCTCCAGGCCCTGCGTTCCCTGGGTCTGCATCGACGGGGCAGACATCGCTCGCTTTAGGCGAGGACGATCTAAGGTGGAGTAAAGGCCGGCCGCGCCGCCCGGATTCGGCACGCGGAAGGGCGGCTTGGTAAACGAACGGTTGCGTGCCCGGCGCGCATCATGGGCTGCGAGCCCGCTTGCGGAGCGGCTGGGCAAACGTCAGATCTCGTGGTGCGGGCAGCCGGGGTCGAACCGGCACAGCGCTTGCGCACCGAGGGATTTTAAGTCCCTTGCGTCTACCAATTCCGCCATGCCCGCTTTGATCCAACGAGATCAAACACTTAAGTCCATCGCCGGCGGTCTGGAATTGGCGCCTTGCGTCACCGGTGGGACGTTTCTTCCTTAAGCGAGCCGGCGGCACAAGGCAAAGCCTCAATCCGGACATGTGTTATTGCTTTAGGCATTCTCATCCACGGGGACTGTTCATCCGACATGCCTGTTTCGTTTCTCTCCCGCTGTCGCTCCGGGCGCGGACTGCTTGCGCTGGGCCTGCTCGGCGCGACGCTCGCCGGCTGCGCGAGCGTCAGCGACACCATCAGCCCGGCCTTCGTGGACCCGGCCCGCTACGACCTCTGGGATTGCAAGCAGCTTGCTCCCGAACGCAAAAATCTCGTCATCCGCATCCAGGAGCTCGAGCGGCTGATGGCGAAGGCCGAGACCGGGACGGGGGGCGTCGTCGTCGCAGAGCTCGCCTATCGCAACGATTACGTCGCCGCGCGGGGCCAGCAGAAGCTGCTCGAAGAGACCTGGCGCAGGAACAGGTGCCGCGAGAGCGACATGGAGGCGGCAACACCGCCCGCCGAGCCGGCGGCTGCGCCGGCCGCAGCGGTCAAGCCTGCTCCGAAATCCGGCCGAACGGCACGCTGAGACCGCGGCTGCGCCGGTTCACGGCCGCCAGCCGTAGATCCAGTCCTGCCGCGCCAACATGCGGTCGGGACCGAGCGCGCGGATCGCAACATCGCGCGCGATCGCCAGCGCCCCGCCGAGATGATAGATGCGGCCCTGCTGCCGCGCGGTTCGCTGCACCCGCCGCACCCGCGCCTCGCGCGCCCGGCCGTATTGCTTCAGCGCTGCAGCGATATCAGCGCTGCTTTCGGTGGCTTCATAGCTGAGATGACGGGCGAGCACCGCGGCATCCTCGATCGCCATGCCCGCTCCTTGCGCTGCAAAGGGCAGCATCGCATGCACGGCATCGCCAAGCAGTGCCACCGGCCCTTTGCTCCAGGGACAGCCGTCGGGCACGCCGAACAGCGCCCATTTCCGCCAGCTCTCGACCGGGGCGAGCAGCATCCGCGCCGACGGCGGCCAGCGCGGGGCGGCGAAAGCGTTCATCACCTCGCGAAAATCGCCGGGCGTGCTCCAGCCCGGAATGTTCCAGGTGCCCGGCAGCACCGCGACCACGTTGATCTGGCGTCCGCCGGCGATCGGATAGGCGACCAGATGGGCATTCGGTCCCATCCAGAGCTGCACCCGGCGCGCGGTGTAGTCCTTCGGCAGTTGGGTGGCGTCTAACGTGCCGCGCCAGGCGATCAGCCCGGAGAAGCGCGGCTGCACTTCGGGAAACAGATGCTGGCGGACCGTCGACCAGATGCCGTCGGCGCCGATCAGGGCGCTGGCGAGATCGCTGCGGCGGATCGTGCCGCTGCGATGGACCACCGTCAGTCCCTTGGCATGCGGCGCGACGTCCTCGAAGGTCGCGCCCAGCTTCAGGTCGATATCGGGATGATCGGCAACGGCGCCTGATAGCGCCGATTGCAGGTCGGCGCGATGCACCACCCAATAGGGGGCGCCGGCCCGCAGCGAGGCGGCTTCGCCGAGCGGCATGCGCAGCAGCTCGCCGCCGGCCCGCGCGCTCATGATCGAGACCGCTTCCGGGACGACGGTGCGCAGCGCGAGGCGCTCGGTGAGGCCGAGCTCGACCAGCACGCGGCTGGCATTGGGGGAGAGCTGCAGGCCGGCGCCGACTTCCTCGAGGCGCTCGGCCTTTTCCAGCACGACGATGCGGAACCCGCGCGCCGCGAGCGCCAGCGCAGCCGTCAGTCCACCGATGCCGGCACCGGCGATGACGATCGTGCGGGAGAGCGCCACCCCTGACCGACGGATACGGTCAGGCCACCTTGTCCTTCAGGACGCATTCCGGCGGGCGGGCTTCGCCCGCCTTCAGGTCGGCCGCGAAGCGGTACAGCGTCGAGCAATAGGGGCAGATGATCTCGTTGTCGTTGCCGAGGTCGAGGAAGACGTGCGGATGGTCGAACGGAGGGTTGGCGCCCACGCACATGAACTCTTGCGAGCCGATCTCGATGACGGGGACACCGGCATCGTTGTGGAAGTGCGGGACGACATGGTCGGACATCGTAACTCATCCTGGAGTGGCAATGGCGGCAGACACAATCAAGAACTGACGCGGCATCTTTAAGGCGCCGCGGACCATACTGGCGGGTGCAGCTGATTGCTAGTCCGGCGGAACCGAAAGCTCCGCAATTGCCCCATGCTCATTTGCTCATGCAAATTCGACACAATCTTGCGGCCTGAGAGAAGCCCTTCTTTCGTCGGGGACGTTGTGTCGCAATTTTGGCATACTATCTCTGTGGGCACGTGCATTCGAGACGAAAGACGAATTGTCGGCGCGAGCGATCCCAGGGGCATCCGGGCTGTTCCACATGAAGTGGCTGCGAATCAGTACGGCGTTGGCGGGTATTGCCGCGTGCAGCTTCCTGCTCGCGCAGGTGGCGCCGCATGCCCGTGAGGCCGGTGCGATCCTTGCCGCCCAGGACGATCCCGCCGTGCTGTCCGAGCTGAAGCTCGATGCGCTGCTGCGGCAGAACGAGCGGGTGGTTCAGGACAACATCGAGGCCGCGCTCGCGGCCGGAGACGCCGATCTCGCCGACAGTTTCGTCGCGCTCGCGCGCGACCGCAACATCGCGCTGCCGGACGATCTCCTGAGCCGCGTCAGCGATGCGGTCAAGGCCGAGAATTCCACTTCGCAATTGGCCAAGCGATTTGCCACCGGCCTCGTCACCGGCAATGCCGACGATGTCGCGAGCCTGTCGGGAACGGTCGCCGGCGATCTCTTCGTGTTTGGCGACATCAGGGACATCGTCCGCGAGGGCAAGCACCTCGCCATGGGCGAGGACACCGATCGCCTCGTGCTCGGGCTCGCGGCCGCCGGCCTTGCGGTGACGGCGGCAACCTACGTGTCCGCCGGTGGTGCGGCGCCGGTGCGCGCCGGACTGACGCTGGTGAAGGATGCGCGCAAGGTCGGGCGGCTCGGCGAGGGGCTCGCCACATGGGCGGGCCGCTCCGCGCGCGAGGTCGTCGATACGCCGATGCTCCGCAATGCGGTCGCCAAAGGCTCGGTGCTCCGTCCGGGCGAGACGGTGAGCGCGATCAAGGCTGCGTTCCGGGCCGAGAAGGCCGGCGCGCTGGTGCGGCTGGGCAAGGACGTCACCCGCGTCGCCGGCAAGACCGGCACGCGCGGGGCGATGGATACCTTGCGCATCGCCGAAGGCCCGAAGGACGTCGCGCACGCGGCGCGGCTTGCCGAAGCGCAAGGCAGCAAGACGCGTGCGATCATCAAGCTGCTCGGCCGCGGCGCGCTGCTATTGATCGGCGGCGCGTTCGATCTGGCGATGTGGCTGTTCGGCGCGGTGCTGACGTTGTTCGGTCTTCTGTCCTCCATCAAGGCGACCACCGAGCGCCTGACCCAGGCCTGGTGCGACCGCAGGCGGGCGCGCCGGCTGCGCAAGGCGCGGATCGCAACCGAGGCCGCACTCGCCAACGCGGTCGCGACGGCCTGAGGCGCGAGCCGCTTCGGGCTATTGTTTGAGCACGATGTTGCCGGAAAACCGCTGCACACTTTTCCGGATCGTGGTCTAAGATCAATCCATTCCCTCAACATCCTCACGGAACTGAAGATGCCGAGCTTTCACAACGGCGCTGTTGAAATTGCCTATCTCGACGAAGGCGAGGGCGATCCGATCATCCTGGTGCACGGCTTTGCCTCCAGCAAGAACGTGAACTGGGTCTATCCGACCTGGGTCTCGGAGCTGCGCAAGAACGGCCGCCGCGTCATCGCGCTCGACAATCGCGGCCACGGCGACAGCGCCAAGCTGTACGAGCCCGCGCAATATTCGATTCCGACCATGGCCGGCGACGTGCTGGCGCTGATGGATCATCTCGCCATCCCGCAGGCCGACATCATGGGCTATTCGATGGGCGGACGGATGGCGGCGTGGCTCTCCCTCAACGAGCCGCAGCGGCTGCGCTCGGCGATCCTCGGCGGCATCGGCATCGGCGGGCTGATCGAAGGCACCGGGCCCGGCGAGACCGTGGCGAAAGCGCTGGAGGCGCCCTCGCTGGACGAGGTCACCGATCCCGTGGGGCGTACTTTCCGTGCCTTCGCCGACCAGACCCGCTCCGATCATCGTGCGCTCGCCGCCTGCCTGCGCGGCACGCGCGACCTCATGACCCGGGAGCAAGCCGCGCGCATCGACGTGCCGGTACTGATCGCGGTCGGCTCGACCGACGACGTCGCCGGCTCCGCCAGCGCGCTGGGTGCGATCATCCCGGGCTCCGAAGTGCTCGACATTCCCAATCGCGACCACATGCGCGCGGTCGGCGACAAGGTCTACAAGACCGGCGTGCTGGATTTCTTGTCACGCCGCGGGTGAGGAGCCAGCTGGTTCCACGGCAGGATCCGGGCCCCCCTCCTTGTGGCTGATTGCGTCGCTTGATCATCCCGCTATAATTTGCGTCATTGGCTCCTTCGCGCAGCGCATGAGTGGATCTGGGCATCTCGATCATCTGATTGATCGCATCTACGAGGCCGGGCTGATACCGTCATTGTGGCCCGAGGTCCTCAGTGAAATCGGTATCGCGATCGGCGGGAATGGCGGCCTGCTTTTCGCCGTCCGCGACGGCTACCTCAGCGCGGTCAACTCCCATAATTTCGACCAGACCATGCCCGTTTTCCTGAACGAGGGATGGAGCGAGCGCGATCCGTTGCTGCCGCGTGCCGCCGCGCTCAATTACGCCGGCTTCCTCAATGACGGAGACCTGCTGTCGGAGGAGGAGATCGCGACCAATGACGTGTACCGCGATTTCTACCGTCAGCACGGGCTCGGCTACCGAGCCGGGACGATCATCCCGATACCGAGCGGCGATTCGATCGCGATCGTCATGCCGCGACACCAGGACAACGGACCGGTGCCGCGCGACGTCGTCTCGTTCCTCGATGACTTGAGGCCGCATCTGGCTCGGGCGTCGCTGACCGCGAGCCGACTCGGTTTCGAGCACGCGCGCGCCCAAGCCGATGCGTTGCAGGCGATCGGGCTGCCCGGAGCGATATTGCGCGAACGCGGCCGGTTGCTCGCGGCAAACGGCTTGTTCGAAGCGCTGATGCCGTCGCTGTTCCACGACCGCGCCGAGCGGTTGACCTTGACCGATGCTGCCGCGGACGAATTGTTCCTGGCAGCAGTGGGGACGCCGTTGGTCGGCAACAATGGGATCGTCAAGTCCGTTGCCGTCGCAGCGGCGATGGATCGCGTACCGATGGTCCTGCATGTCATCCCGGTGCGCGGATCGGCACGCGATATCTTCACGCGAGCCACCTTCATGCTCGTCGTGACCCCGGTCGACCGCGGCGCGGTACCGAGTGCGGAAGTCCTGCAAGGGCTTTTCGACCTGACGCCGGCAGAGGCCCAGGTCGCACGTGGCGTTGCACAGGCCGCATCGATCGATGCGCTCGCAGCGACATTCGGCGTTGCGCGAGAGACCGTGCGCACGCAGCTCAAAGCCGTGCTTTCAAAGACCGGTCTTTCCCGTCAGCAGGAGCTCGTCAGCCTGCTTGCCGGCAAGGCATTGCGCGGCGGCTAGACGGTTTTTCCATCCGCGGACATATCCCCTCATCGCCCGTCCTGATCCGACACGCGACGGTCTGGACCAGACTTTGCTCCGGAATGCGCAGACTCCCTCTTCACCCAAATGGGTGAAGACACAAGTCAATCCTCCGGGTTGAAGTCTAATTGGTTGGATATTGGGCGAGAAGCGGCAGCAATGGTCAGTCCGGAGTTTCCGATATTCGAGGTGGTCCTGGTGCAGCGCAGGCGAAAAAGATGGGCCTGGAGTGTCTGCACCAGCCAGGGAGCCGTCGCGGCGCAGGGCCGGGAAGCAAGTCGACCCGCCGCCAAGTACCAGGCGGAAAGAGCGTTTTTCATGCTGCTGCTGACTGCGCCCTATCGGTCGCGGCTTCCAGCATAGCGAGGCCCAATTCCCACGAGCTGGAGCCGTTCTTGGTGCCCAGATTTCGCTGACGGCCGATGCCTCACGCTGCCTTGTCGCTGAACGCGGCGGGAAGCGTGTTGAGGAACGACATGACGCGCTGTGTGCGCAGGGGTGGGCGGCGACCCGAGGTGCGCAGCATCCACAGGGGTTCCCCAGGCGCGCGCCAGGGCGCCAGCACCTCGACCAGCCGGCCGGCGCGAAGATCTTCGTGGACCAGCCATGCCGGCCCCCAGCCGATCCCGAACCCATTCGCGATCAATGCGAGCGAGGCATGCGCGTCGTCGCAAATGTGCTTGGGCTTGGGCGTGAGGCGAATGGGTGCTTTGCCGCGCGGGTCGGCGAAGCGCCAGGTCAGGATCTGACCGCTCGCGGGATTGCGGAAGCCGACGTGGTCGTGCGCGGAAAGCTCAAAGGGAGTGGCCGGCGCGCCGCGCGCCTTCAGATAGGCGGGCGCGGCGCAGGCGATCCAGGAGAACGTGCAAAGCCGTCGCGCCTGATGGCCGGGCGTGCGGTCGAGGGGCCCTGAGCGGATCGCGACGTCGACGCCTTCCGCGGCGAGATCGAGAATCTCGTTGCGGAATTTGACCTCGATCTCGATTTCCGGCCGTTCCCGCAGGAACGCGGGCAGCCGCGGCAGGATGCAGGCGCGCGCGAACGAGGCGGGGGCAGTCACGCGCACCCGTCCGCCATCGTCGCGTGCGACTTCGCCGAGCGCGGATTGCACACGGGCGAGACTTTCGACCAAGGCGCGTCCCGCCGTCATCAGCCTGTCGCCCTCGTCGGTCAGCGCCAACGAGTGCGTTGAACGATGCAAGAGCCGCACCCCGCGAGCCTGTTCCAAGCGGGCAACCGCCTTGGACATCGCCGAGGTGGTCGTCCCCGCACGCCGCGCCGCTTCGGCGAACGAGCCCGCCTCGACCACGCGGACGAAGGCGAGCAGACGGGAGAGATCGGGAGGCAAGGTCGTTGTGGACATGAAGTCCACACAATCATGGCTGACCGGTCACTACAAGAGGTTTTCCGAACCCCCTAATTGGAGAGCGTCAGCGCGCATTCTGCGGCGCTCGAAACATGGGAAGACCGATGAACCCGATCGAAATCACCCTGCAAGCCCTCGACGCCGCCGAGCGCGCGATCCCATCCGGCCAGCCGGTCTACATGCTCAATCTTCTGCGATACCGCGCGCAGGCGCGTTACGAGGATGGCTTCGACGCCGCGCCCTGCTCAGGCCGCGAAGCCTTCAATGAACGCTACAGGCCGGCATTCCGGCGTCTGGCGGCCGGTAAGCCGCTCGTGCGGGTATTCTCCGTCCCGGTCCTGGCGCCCATCGTCGGCTCGCCGGGCGAACGCTGGGACGAAGCGGCGCTCAATGAATACGGCGACTTCGCCACCTTCCGCGCGATCGTCGACACCGAGACCTACCAGCGCGACGTCGCTCCGCATCGGCACGCGGCGCTGGAGGATTTCCGGCTGATCGCGCTCGCCAAGGTCGGGTGAAAAATTGCGAGAGAACGGTGACAATGCACGATCGTTTGCCCTGACCAGCGCTGTCAGAGATGACATTGGTGCACTGTCATCGCTCCGGCCATAATTGCGCCGACGCATCTTGCCCGACGACCGTCGTCCATTCGCGAATGCGCCAGCTTTGGATGAGCCCGTTGTTCACATAGGGGTCTTCCTTCACGAATCTCTCGACGACCTCCTCGCTCTCCCCTTTGAAGAGAATGACGCCGGTATCGAGCGGATTGGTGAGCGCACCGGCAAGGACGAGCTCGCCGCGCTCGGCCGCGGCCCAGGCCTTCGCGAGGTGAGCATTGCGAAACTCCGGCCTGCGGGCCTCGTACGACTTTCCAAACTCCAAGAAGAGAAGATAGTGCTTCACGATAGACTCCTTCTTGATCGGATGCCGGCTGAGGGTGGCGGGTCGTGCAGTCTTGTTGCGCCCGCATGCTGATGTGCGAAGCAGCGTCCGCGCGGGAAAGGACTACGCAAAACGTGGGGCAACCGGGTTGGCGAGAGAGCGGCCGCGGACGTCACGTCCGCGCGAGGGTGCTCGATAGCGGCGGCAAGCCAGGCAGAAGCTTGTCGAGGGTAATCGGAAACTCACGCACGCGGACGCCGGCGGCGTTGTAGACCGCGTTGGCGACCGCCGCGCCGGCACCGCACACGCTCAGTTCGCCCACGCCTTTCGCGAACAGGGGATTGGCCAGCGGATCCCGCTCCTCGAGGAAATGGACGTCGATAGCGGGGATGTCGGCATGCACCGCCACGTGATACTCGCCGAGGTCGCGATTGACGACCTTGCCGGAGCGGGGATCATGGATGAGCTCTTCGCTCAGCGCACCGCCAATTCCGAGCACGATGCCGCCGATCGCCTGCGACGTCGCGGTTTGCAGGTTGAGGATTCGGCCGGCTGCAAACACGCTATTCCATCGCGCGACTCGCACCTCGCCGGTCACCGCATGCACCCTGACTTCGCAGAAATGCGCGCCATAGGACGTCTGGTTGAAGCGATTGTTGTTCTCGCCCGGCTCGACGACACCTTCGACAGCCAATCCATTGCCGACCAGCTCGGCGATCGCCCGCCGGATTCCCGGCGCCGTCAGCACGCCGCCCGCCAGCGTGATCGCATCGGCCGGCGCACCGGCCGCAGCGGCAAGCCGGGCGCGCAGTTCGGCGCACGCAGCATAGACCGCCGAGCCGCTCGTCGTCGCGCCCCAGCTGCCGCCCGAACCGGCGCTCGCTGGATCATCGGTATCGCCCAGCCGCACGTCCACCTGAGCGAGCTCCACGCCGAGCAAGTCCGCCACGATCTGCGCGAGGATGGTGTAGGTGCCGGTGCCGATATCGGTCATCTCGGTTTCGACGGTCACCCGCCCGTCGCCTTCGATCCGCACCCGGGCGCGGCTTGGCCCGAACAGATTGCCGCGCGCCGCAGCCGAGACCCCGTGGCCGACCAGCCATTCGCCGTCCCGGAGCCCGCCCGGATCACGATTGCGCGCGGACCAGCCGAAGCGCTCTGCGCCTTGTTTGAGGCACGCCACGAGCGCGCGGCTGGAGAACGGGGCGCCGGTTTCGGGATGCCGCTCGGGCTCGTTGCGGAGGCGGAGCTCGATCGGATCGAGCTTCAACGTCTCTGCCAGTTCGTCCATGGCGCATTCGAGCGCGAGTTGTCCGACCGCTTCGCCGGGTGCGCGCATCGAAACGCCGAGTAGCTTGTTGGTGCGCACGACCTTGTGGTCGACCAGTCGGTTCGCGCCGGCATAAAGCAGGTGCGTGGCGAGGCCTGCGGGTTCGAAAAAGACCTCACCCGCCAGTTGATCGCTGATCGTTTCATGCTGGACGATTGTGAGCCGTCCGCCCGCATCCGCGCCAAGCCGCACACGCTGGTAGGTCATCGGCCGCCGGCCGGTGATCTCGAACACCTGCTGACGGGTCATCACGACCTTCACGGGACGGCCCAGCTGCTGCGCGGCGATCGCTGCCGCTACGGCCTCGGGCATCACTCCAAGCTTGCCGCCAAATCCGCCGCCCACGAAGGATGACAGGACCCGAACTATGGAGGGCTTCACTCCCATCACTGTCGCCAGCTGATCCCTCGTCACGACCGGCGACTGATAGGATCCATGCAAGGTCAGTCGTCCGTCCTGCCAAATTGCCACGGAGGCGTGCGGCTCCATCGCCGCATGACTCTGGCTCGGAGTCTGCCAGACCGCGTCAATCACAGCCGCCGCCTCGCTTGCGGCACGTGCGACATCGCCCTGTTCGGTATGGATAAGAAAGAGCCCGAAGATATCGTCTGTCGGCGGCAGCGCGGTATCGCGCGCCGCCACCATGTCGAACACTCCGGGCGCCGTATCGAATTCCACGCGCACGCACAACGCTGCCGCGCGGGCGCGCTCGAGACTGTCCGCGACCACGAGGCCAATCGGCTGGCCGAAATAGGCGACGTCCTTCACTCCCTGCACCGGCGCCGCCGCTCCGGCAAAGCTGCCGCCATTGCGGACCAGCCGTTCGTCCCGGATCACCGCGAGCACGCCGGGCATCGCCAAGGCCTCCGCAGTGCCCACCTCGGTGATCCGGCCACATCCGAGCGGTGCGCGCAGGAGGACGCCATGCACCATGCCCTCCGGAAAATGCTCGGCGGCGTAGCGCGCGGTGCCCGTCACCTTACGCGGTCCGTCGATCCGCGGCAGCGCGGTGCCGACGATCGCGGCCGGCACGCGGTCGAGCAGGCTATCCGTGAAGGGCGCGTCCATCTTCAGGAGTGCCTCGGTCATTGCGCATTCCCCGTCAGGTCCATGAGGCAGGCAGCAAGTGTCCGCCGCAGCAGCGTTATCTTGAAGTCGTTTCCGCCATGGCCCTGCGCCTCGGAAGTTACGGCCTCCGCAACGCGGTCGAACAGGGCCTGGCTCGGCGTTTGGCCGATCAGGAGTGCTTCCGCTGCACGGTCTCGCCATGGCATGGGAGCGACCCCGCCAAAGGCCATGGCTGCTTGCGCGATCTTGCCGTCTTCGACAGCAATCCTCGCGGCGACAGATACGAGTGCGAAGGCATAGGATGCACGATCGCGCACCTTGCGGTAGCGCTGGCGGCCTTTGGGCAGCGGCGGAAGCACGACGGCGGTGATCAGTTCACCCATCGCGAGCGTGTGCTCGATATGCGGCGTTTCACCCGGCAGGCGATACAGCTCGTCGAGCGTACGGCGCTCGACTTGACCATCCCGTCGCCGCGTCTCGACTTGCGCATCCAGGGCACGCATCGCCACCGCCATATCGGACGGATGAGTCGCGATGCAATGCGCGGAGGTGCCGAGGATCGCCATGATCCGGTTAACCCCGCCGATCGCCGCGCAGCCGGTCCCCGGGTCGCGCTTGTTGCAGGGTGAAGCAGGGTCGTAGAAGTAGTAGCAGCGGGTCCGCTGAAGCAGGTTGCCGGCGGTCGTCGCCTTGTTGCGCAGTTGGCCTGATGCACCCGCGAGGAGCGCCTGCGACAGCAACGGATAGCGCTCCCGCACCAGCGGGTGCGCCGCCAGCTCGGCGTTCGTCACCAGCGCCCCGATACGCACGCCATCCTCTGACGTCTTCGTCACGGCGCGCATATCGAGCCCGCCTATGTCGATCAGATGCGGTGGCCGCTCGACGCCGAGCTTCATGAGATCCAGCAGGTTGGTGCCGCCGGCGATGAAGCGCGCGCCGGGGCGATCCGCGGCTGCCTGAAGCGCCTCCGCTTCATTGCCGGCACGGAGATAGTCGAAGGGCATCATGCGGAGGCTCCTTCGTCGGCGGCATAACTTTGGATGGCCTCGACGATCCGCGGATAGGCTGCGCAGCGACAGAGATTTCCGCTCATCCGCTCGCGGATCTCGGCTGCGTCGATCGGCTCGGCGGCGGCATGTTCGCCGACGTGGCTCGGCCAGCCGGCGCGCCATTCCTCGAGCATTCCGATTGCGGAGCAGATCTGGCCAGAGGTGCAATAGCCGCATTGCAATCCGTCGGCGGCCACGAACGCGGATTGCAGCGGGTGCAGAGCCTCCGTGGTGCCGAGGCCTTCGATCGTGGTGATGGCGTCCGCGCCATGCATCGCGGCGAGCGAAAGGCAGCTGTTGATGCGGCGGCCATTCACCAGCACGGTGCAGGCACCGCATTGACCGTGGTCGCAGCCTTTCTTGGTACCGGTCAGTCGCAGATGCTCGCGCAAGGCGTCGAGCAGAGTCACGCGTGCGTCCACCTCCAGGTGGTGGGAGACGCCATTCACCGTCAGCGTCAATGGGACGCCGGCGTTCGCTTCGATCCAGGGCACTGATTTTCCTCTTGAGAATAAAATGAAAAGAGCAGGCAGGCTCAATCAGATCGCGCGGGCAACGCGAGCGCGGCCTTGAATGCGGGGATGTCGAGGAACGCGGTGACCGCGACGATCTTCTGGTCTTTGACCGTCATGATCCACAGATAGCTGTTCCGGTAGAAGCTGCCGTTGATGAGCTCGGCGCTTCCATCCCAATGGACCAGCACATCGTCGCCATCCGCCCAGACCTTGCGGACATCGGGCTTGAGCGGTGTCTTCAGCCGCGCGGCGAGCGGGCGCGCCGCCGCCGCCAACAATGCTTCCCGGCCATGATAGGTCTTGGCGACTTCGGGATCAACGCCGGCGATCTCCCATTTGGCGTCGTCGGCGAGAACAGCGAAAATATCTCCCTCTCCGCGAGCCCAGCGTTCGAATGCGGCGGTGATGAAGGCCCGGTTCTGTCCCTCGGCGGGGCTCATGCGGGCGCTTTCCTGTGCTCGGCCGAAATTTTGCGTGGCGAGGAGGAGCGTGCCCGCGAGGAGCATCGCAGTTTTGGGGGGCATGCTGGTGCGTCTCCGATCCCTCGGGTTGAACTTCCCATTGGGAATAGCGTGACCCCCTCTCTGGTTCGTCTCCGAAATGTCGCGTCAGCGGGGACCGTGGGTCAACGGTCCAGCAGCGCGCGCCTCGCGAAATCGCGCTCGAAGACGAAGCGTTTGAACGCCTGGATGGCCGGAGAGGGGTGCGCGGTTTCGGGCGTGTAGAGATAGGCAGGCCACATCAGCCGATTCCACGTCGGCAACACCTCGACTAGCCGCCCGGCACGCAGATGCTCCTCGGCTATGAAGTCGAGAAGCCGGACGAGACCGACATGATTCAGCGCGGCTGCCACCAGCAGCGGCGCGTCGTTGACGACGAGGCTGCAATCCGGCGCGATCGATCGGGTCTCGCCGGCATCGTTCAGGAAATCCCAGCTGTGCGGCTTGCCTGTGACATCGTCGATCAGCCGGACGCAGCTATGGTCGGCGATATCCTCCGGAGCCTTGGGTGTCCCGTGTGCCGCTAGATAGGCGGGCGTCGCGCAAGTCATCACGCGGCTCTGCAGAATTGCCTTCTTGTCCAGTCCCCGCGCATCGGGGTCTCCAAACCGGATCGCCACATCGACCCCCTCAGCCAGAAGATTGTCGATTCGATCGCGAACCAGCACATCGATCCGCAATCGAGGATGGGCCGTCAGAAGTTCGGGCAGGGCGGGCATCAGCAGGAAGGGGCCGAACGCGGCATCCGTCGAAACCCGCAAGCGACCCCGCACCTCGGTCAGCGAATCGGGCGTGGCGATCGCGCCGAGCCGCTCCATCAAGGGCGCCACTTCCTCCAGGAAGCCGCGGCCCTGATCGGTCAGCTTGAGCGCACGACTATTCCGGTCGAACAGGCGCATGCCGGTCCGCTCTTCCAGGCGCGCGATGGCCTTGCCGACGCCGGAACGCGAGAGTCCCACCTGATCGGCGGCGCGGGCATAGCTTCCCGCTTTGGCGACCGCGACGAAGACGGTGATGCCACCGATGATCCTGCCGTCGAACACGATGATCTAACCTTTTCTTCCTGCCTTCGGACGCAGCGACTGCTGTCTACGAGATCAGTCACTTCGCCATATGGAAACGGGCAGCGATTCAGCGATACACCATGGCCAAGGCAGCAGCCCCATAGCGTTCGCCGGAAACCGAGAAAGCAACGAGCGCGCCATTTGGCCGCCTCACGTCATCGGCAGAGAGCGTCAATTTGTCCGTCCCGAGAGTCTCCTCGAGGTAGACTTCTCCGCTTGGTCCCGGGGAATCGGAACGACATGGTCCGATCTGGAGCAGCCAGGCGAGCGCGACGCGGCCGGGCGTTGCGTCATAATCTAGATGCGGCCCGGGTTCCAGACCCGGAGATAGCCTGAAACAGAAACGCGATGACGTTTCATCCCCATCTCATCGCACCTTCCCGTTCTCCCCAAACCGCCGCCCCACCGCCATCAACACCACGAACGTCGCAACCCACACCATACGTGCGCCGTAGCGGTCGTGAGGCCCCGAGATCACGGCGCAGATGAAGGCGTTGCCGAGCAGCGCCAGCGTCACGGTCGCCGCCAGCAGCGTCAAATCGTCGAGCCGGCGGTTCGCCAGCGCATGCGCCAGCAGTGCGAGCAACCCAAGCATCGAGGCCAGCGCCACCGGCACGTGCAGCCAGTTGATCGCGGTGAAGTCGAGCTGCCAATTCTGCTGCCGCGCCGCGCGCATCGGCACGGCCTGGGCGGGGATATAGCGCTCGATGATGCCGCGGGTGTGCGGGATCCAGCCATCGGTGCCTTCGCCGGTCGCGACATGCAGCAATTGCTGGCCCATGGCGCGCAGTGCCGCGGCGGCCTGCCAGGCCGGATAGTCCTTGATCGACTGCACGACGATGTAACCCATCTCGTCGTTCAGCCCTTCGAAGCGGCCGAGCGTGTTGAACATGCTCTTGCCCCACAGGAATTCGTCGGCAGTCGCCGGCAGCTCGTTGCGATAGGGACAGAGCTTGTAGCGCTCGCGCGGGCAACGATCGCTCAGATAGCGCGCGACGATGCCGTCCTGCATCATGCGGCCGAAGGCGACGCCGTAGCCGCCGGGCGTCCAGGCCAGCTTCCCGGACAGCGCGTAATTCGCCGAGACCAGCATCAGGCTGCCCGCGACGATGGTGAGGCTCGCCTGCGCCAATCCGGCCAGCGGCAGGCGCTGCTTGAGGAACGGCCGCGCCATCCAGCCCGCAATGCAGAGGCCGAGCAGCACGCCGAGCGTGGCGCTGTGGGTCGCCGCGGCAAAGGCGGTGAAGACGAACAGCGAGATCTTCTCGAGTGTCGAGGTGCGGCCTGCGCCGACCACCAGCAGGAACAGCGACAGGATCGAGAGCCCGGCGAAGATGTCGGTGAGCAGCATGCTCGCAAGCCAGGGCAGCGCGGTCGCAACGATCAGGCACAGGCTGATCGCGACGAAGCGGAAGGTCTGCATCGTCGAGAGCACGCGCAGCGTGAGCTGCAGCAGCCACAGCGTCGCCAGCGACTGGACCGCGAGGTTGGTCCAGAAACCAAAACTCTCGCCATAATGCAGATAGAGCCCGAACACCGTGGAGCGGCTGGGAACGAGATAACCCTCGTACCAGCGTGCCAGATAGCCGCCGGTATCCCATTGCAGCAGCGGATAGCCGTTCCAGAACGCCGGCGCGATCATCAGGAGGGGCAGGGCCATTGCGGCCAGCCGCAGCCAAAGCGCACCCGCGGCGCGCGCGCGCAATTGATCGGTGGTGATGCTCAAATCCGCTCCCGTCCCCGCTTCGGACCATGCCCGCAATAGCGGCTCGCAGAGGATTCACCAAGAGTTTGACGCCGCCCGGCTTGAATTTGGCAAAACTCTGACCACCTTGAGCCGACCTCGCGGCTCCCGGGCGTCAGAAGAAACCGTTGTGTTTCAATGTCTTGGTGTGCTTCGCGGGGCAAGGTGCTGTTCACTCTCAGGCAAGCCGGTCAGGACTTTGCCGCCTAGACTATGCTATAGAACCGGTCAAACGAGCCCACTCGACGAGCAAATTCGAAGAGTAAATCCAAAGAGAAAATCAATGGCAGTGCATCAGGTCAATCCGGGGGGAAAGCTCGCATCGCTCGATCCGATCTGGGACCGGATCCGGGGCGAAGCGGAGGACATCGTCCGACGCGAGCCGGAGCTTGCGACCTTCATCTATTCGTCGGTGCTGCATCACAGCCGTCTGGAGGACTCGGTGGTTCACCGCGTCGCCGAGCGGCTCGATCACTCGGCATTGTCCGGCGAGCTGGTGCGCCAGGCCTATGGCGAGGCGCTGCGCGACGAACCCGATCTCGGCAACGCCTTCCGCGCCGATCTCGTCGCCGTCTATGACCGCGATCCCGCGACCTCGCGCTTCATCGATCCCTTGCTCTACTTCAAGGGCTTTCACGCGATCCAGACCCATCGCCTGGCGCACTGGCTCTATCTGAGGGGCCGCAAGGATTTCGCGTATTATCTGCAGAGCCGCGCCTCTGCGGTGTTCCAGACCGACATCAATCCCGCCGCGCGCATCGGCCGCGGCATCTTCCTCGACCACGCCACCGGCTTCGTCTGCGGCGAGACGGCGGTGATCGAGGACGACGTCTCGATCCTGCACGGCGTCACGCTCGGCGGCACCGGCAAGGAGAACGAGGACCGGCATCCCAAGATTCGCCACGGCGTCCTGATCGGCGCCGGCGCAAAGATCCTCGGCAACATCGAGATCGGCCATTGCGCGCGTATCGCCGCGGGCTCAGTGGTGGTCAAGCCGGTGCCGCACAACGTCACGGTCGCGGGCGTGCCGGCCAAGATCGTCGGCGAAGCCGGCTGCGCCGAGCCGTCGCGCACCATGGATCAGATGATCAACGCCATGGGCCTTTGAGCAGGCCCTCGACGTTGCGAAGGGCCGGATTTTCCGGCCCTTTCCGTCCCCAAATTCTTTGACAATTCATGCTGGCGGTCCGTCGCGTCCCGTCCTAAAACGCGGCCAGCCAATTTCGATCGGAGACTTGCCGTGGACGTCAAAGAAGTCAGAAAGTTAGATGCGTATCTGAAGCGCGTATTCGGCAATCCCAAGATCCGCGTCGTGCCGCGGCCGAAGAAGGACGATTCCGCCGAAGTTTATATCGGCGAGGAATTCATCGGCGTGCTGTTCGTCGATGATGAGGACGATGATCGTTCGTTCCAGTTCCAGATGGCGATCCTCGAGGACGATCTGGTCGATCAGGAATAGTTGTTGTTGCGCCGCCGTCGCGAGCGAAGACCATCCTTGGCTCGCGTGTAGAGTTCACTCGTGTCCCGGACGCACTGCAACGCCCTTAGCGTTGCAGTGCAGAGCCGGGACCCAGAAGCCCCACGACGCATCTCTGCACCATGGGCCCCGGCTCAGCAGCGCACCGTCGAAGCGACGCTGCGCTGCGTCCGGGGCACGCAGCACGAATACCACGCCGTCATTGCGAGCGCAGTGAAGCAACCCAGAGCAGGACTCGCCTGGCGCGCGTCTTCAATTGCAGATTTCGACATTTCTGAAGCCGCTGCCAGAGCTTGTTGTTTCAAGGCGACAGCCTGACCGAACTGGACGACAGATTCCACTGGCACAGACCATTTGACCAGACGATTGCGGCTTCGCGGGTGTAGCTTCTGTTTGCTTGCGCTCCGTGTCTCGCCTTCTGGAATCCTCGCGGGTCGCGACCGGCTTCTTGTCCGGCACCTTCTCGCATTCATTGTCGTCGTTGACGCGATACCCGGCGCGGCAGGCGATCTTGACGCAAGTGTCGCCATCGGCCTTGAAGCCGTGATCGCACACCAGTGGGCAGACCCGGCCCGGCTTGGCCTTGATGGCGTCGAGCGCCTCGAAGCTCGCCAGCTTGGCGTCGAGCTTCGTCCCGGCATATTTGTTGAACAGCGTCAGCGAGCGTTGTGATGACGCATTCCAGTCGCCGTCTGCCGATGCCGCCAGACAACCCACGCGGCGCAGCTCGGACTGAACCAGCTTTGCGGTCTCCTGCGGCGAGAGGCTGGGCGAGGATTGAGTTGGGGTAATTGCCGCGACCTTCTGCTCGCCCTGCGCGTTGTCGTTTGCCTGCTTTGCGGCGAGCTCGGCAGCCGCCTTGTCGTTCGCAATCTTCTCGGCGAGCGCCTTTTCGGTAGCATGCTTGTCGGCCAGCGCCTTGGCGGCTGCTTCTGCGTCCTTCCTGCGCTGCTCGGCGGCCGCCGCCTTGGCCTCTTCGATTTGCTTGGCTTTTTCGGCGGCAAGGCGGGCATTCTCGGCGGCCTTGGCGGCAGCCGCGGCCTTCTCCTGCTCGGCCTTGTTCGCGCGCTCGGCTGCGAGCCGTGCCTTTTCATCTTCGGCTTGGCGTGCCTTCGCGGCCGCGGCTGCGCGCGCCTCCTCGGCCGCGACGTTCTTCAGCTGCGCGCGGGCGAGGCCCGCATAGAACCCATCGGGATAAGCCTGCAGAAACGCTTCCCATGCGTCGCGGTTCCCGGCCTGGAGCGCCAGTTCATAGTCCCGGCGTACGCCGTCTCGCGCATCGGCTTGCGGGCCTGGCGCTGCCGCCGGTTTGGCAGGGACGAGCGCCACGTCATCGCCGCCAAGCGAGCCGTAGACAAACGGCTCCTGCTTGTTGCCGGTGCTCTTGAGCACATCATCGCGAACGAATCGAAAGGCCTTGCCGAGGTCGAGTCCCGGCGTGGGCAGGCGTTCCACCAGAGCGGTGGCAAACGGGCTGTTCTTCGTATCGCCATCCGAAGCAGTCGAGCCCGCTTTCGCGGCGAAGGCGATCATCGTGTTCGGGCTGGTCGGCTCGACCTTGGCAAGGCCGCGGCCGATGGCGCGGGAGGCGATGGTACGCTTCATCGTCTTGGCAAACGGGTTGTCGCGACACGCATCGAGGATGATCAGGCGCAACTGCTTGGCGGGCTCGACGGCGAACAGCGCGCGGTCCAGCGCTATCGTTTCGTCCAGCACGTCGCTGTCGGTCTCCAGCGTCGCATCCGTCGGGATCAAATAGTTGACGCCGTCCAGCTCGATGCCATGCCCGGCGTAGTAGACCACCGCGACCCCGGCATCCCGCACCTTGCCGCCGAACTCGCGCAGCGCCTTGCGCATCTCCGAACCAGTGAGGTCGAGCTTGATATCGACAATATCGAACCCGGCCTTCCTGAACATGCCGCCGACCAGCGCGGCATCGTTCGCGGGGTTCGCCAGCCTCGCCACGTTCTTGTAGGCCGAGTTGCCCATGACGAGCGCGACGCGCTTCTCGGCGTGCGCCGCGCCGGTCCCGAGCCAGCTCGCAACAATCAATAAAACCAACAGCCGAAACCGCATTCCAGCCCCCGAATGCAATAGCGTCAGATTATTCGCACAATGCCCCAGTGCAATCCATGATCAGTGACACCAGTCACACATTGGTGCGGCGACCCGGGCAATTCCGGTGCCGGCGGAGGATGCGCAACCGCATCATTCAAACGAACTCATCAGGATGTCATTTTGGCCCTGTTTTGCCCGACAGGTCAACGGCCGTTCGAAAAATACGAAAATGCTTAATGTCACCAATGCTTGGCTACTGTGCATGGGGTTGTTTTCGCAGTTTTTGTTTTGGGGGCATCAGCCCTGCCGATCTCACGGCAGAGCAGGGCGGCTCCGCTCACCCCTTCGGCCCGCGCAGCTGCGCGGTCAGCCGGTCCATCGCGTCCGCCACGTCGTGCCAGTGCGACAGCCAGCTGCGCGGGAAGCGGAAGGTGAGGTCGGCGCCGCCGACGCGGCGCTCGGACAGGCACATGCCCGGCGTCGCCCCATCGCGCGTGCAGCGGGCGGTCAGCGCCGGGCTTGCCGCGGAATAGAGATCCTCGCTGCCGTAGGGCGTGTCGCTGCGGAACATCCGCATGGTCAGGCCGTCCGCTGGGCTTGCCGCGGCCGGGTCGAGATAGCGCGGATAGATCGTGGCCGAGCGCTGCTCGGGCGAGAGCGCATCGTGATGGGCCGCGATCGACAGGAAGATGCGGTCGATCGATCGCACGGCCGCTTCCACCGTGTCTGCGGTGACGTGCTTGGGCGGGCCCGGCGGCTCCAGCGAGGGATAGAGGAAGTCGAGATCGATGCGCTCCTGCGGTCCGGAGTGCCGCTGGATCTTCATCCGGATTGCGTTCACGGGCAGGTTGAACAGCGTGCCGCCGACGCTCACCGGCAGCTTGTCCGGGGCGTTCGCGCCGCGCGGGCCCCAGGTCGGCCACAGCAGATAGGCGACGAGCGCGACCGCGCCGGCTGCGGCGAGGCCGCCGAGCACGATCGGGACGACATGCGCCCGGGTGCGCGTGCGGGGGGACCTGAAGGGAGCTTCCGAAAACACCGTCATGAGCTGGCGCAAGAGATCCAGACGCCGGCCGCTGGCCGGCGAATCAGCGGCGAATATGCCACGCGGCAGCGATTTCGCGCAGCGTTCCGCACCTGCGGCGGGCGGGGACGGCCCTGCGCGGAACAGACGGCGGCGTTAACCTTCGCTTAAGGATAATGTAGCGTTAACCCGCACTCTTTGTCACAGGAAGGCGGTGGCGTTGCGTAAGGGCGGACCGTTCCGATGACACCTGAAGCTCTCAATACGTTTTTTGCGATCTGCATTGGCTTCGCGCTCGCGGGCGCGCTCGTGAACGGATACCAGGCGCTGGCGCAGCGCCCCGCCGGCTTCGGCCTGTTGCAGGACGGCGTGGCGCCGAAGACCTTCGCGGCGGTGCCGTTCCTGGTGTTCGCCGCGCCCTTCATCATCATGCGCAACACGCTGCGCGGCAGGCGGCTGGAGAGCCGCCGCGCCGAGTTCGTGATGATGGCAACCGTCATCGCCGGGTTCTGGAGCATGATGAGCGGCACCTTCTTCCTGATGACGCTGCGCGCGGCCGGCGTTCTGGGCTGACGCCCGGCCGGTTCACCCGGCGCGTCGGTTCCTTTGCCTCCTCGCCGCCGTTTCGCTATGGCTGGGGCGACGTGACAGGAGACCTCCATGGCGATCTACGAGCTCGACGGGCAGGCGCCCGACCTTCCCGCCGACGGCAATTATTTCATCGCGGACACGGCGACCGTGATCGGCCGGGTGCGCCTGAAGCCGGGCGCGAGCGTCTGGTTCGGCGCCGTGCTGCGCGGCGACAATGAGTGGATCGAGATCGGCGAGGGCGCCAATGTGCAGGACGGCTCGACCTGCCACACCGATCTCGGCTTTCCGCTTGTCGTCGGCCGGAATTGCACGGTCGGCCACAACGTCATCCTGCATGGCTGCAGCATCGAGGAGGGCGCGCTCATCGGCATGGGCTCGATCGTGATGAACGGCGCCAGGATCGGCCGCAACAGCATCGTCGGGGCCGGTTCCGTCATCACCGAGGGCAAGGAATTTCCCGAACGTTCCCTGATTATCGGCTCGCCGGCCCGCGTGCTCCGCACGCTCGACGACGCCCAGGTGCAGAAGATGGGCAGCGCGGCGAAGTTCTACGCGGCCAACGGTCCGCGCTTCAAGCAGGGCTTGAAGCGGATCGGCTAAGTGCCTTCGGACTCGCGGGCTTCCCTGGCGCTTGCGATCTTCTCGTGGCCCGCCGACCACAAGGCGTGATCGTCGCTGCCGTCCGAATAAGGGTTTGCCTCAGCCGGAATGTTTTCGCGCGCTGCGCGTTCGCCTTCTGCAAAAGGATCGCGATCGGTCATCGGGATTTTTCTCCTTAGCTTTCAAGCTGAGGTGACGGCGTTTGTTCCGGAACTGGATTTCGCCGCGGCGGTTGACCGGTAAAGGAGAATTCTCCATGGCCGCATCGCCTGTCGCCGTCTCGACAAGAACCTTGATCCTGATCCTCGCGCTTGCGGCGATGCCGGCCGTCGTCTTCGCGCAGGCGGCTGGCGGCTCAGGCGGAACGAGCGGTGGCGCCGCAGGGTCGACCGGAGGTGTCGCCAATTCGCCGGCGCCGCCGCCCGGCACCAACAGCCTCGGCACGGCTCAATCGTCCGGCCCCGGCGGCGGAGGCGCTGCCGCCACTGGCGGCGGGACGGACGCCGCCGTCAATGCCGAGAATCGCATGCTCGACAAGAAGCTCAAGAGCATCTGCCGCGGCTGCTGAATGCTCGCGCGGAAGTGAGGCAGTGTGCCTGTCCGGAATGCCCTGATGGCGTTAGCTTGATCCGGCTTTGAAGCGTGGAGCGTGTCCACGCGGAGGATCGAGTGATGTTACGCAGGATGATGATGGCGGCGCTGACCGTAGCAATGGTCGGGCTGTCAGTGCCGCAGGCGGCCGAGGCACGTGGGTTCCGACATGGCGGCTGGGGCCATGGCGGTTGGGGTCATGGCGGCGGTTGGCACCATGGCGGCCACTGGCGCGGCGGAGGCTTCTGGCCTGGACTGGCAATCGGGGCGGGTATCGCCGGTGCCGGTCTCTACGGCGGCTATTACGGCTACGGCTACCCCTATTATGGCGACCCCTACTATTATGGTACCGGCTACGGCTACAACGACGGTTATGGCGGCTGCTACGTCGCGCGGAAGCGCGTCATGACGCCCGCGGGCTGGCGTATCCGCCGCGTGGATGTCTGCGAGTAGCGCCCTCGACAGGGATGGCCGACTAAAAAACAAGGCCGTTGACGCAGTATACCGTCAACGACCTTGCCAGCCCCGGACATTGAAATCGGCTCACGCCATCCGGTAACCCGAAGCATCGCGCGGAATCACACGGGCGAATGTGATCCAGTTCACAAGTCGAGAAAATTAGTGGCGTGCCGAGAGTTGCTTAGCCGCGCGAGCGCTTGCGCGCGCTGGCCTGGGCGCGGTGCCGCACTGGTTTCCTGCGGGTAACCGCGGGCGCTTCGACGTCGGTGGCTCGTGCGCTGGCGAACGACTGCCGCAGGCCGTCGATGGACTCGTTCAGCGATGCCACCTGCTCGGACAGACGCTTGGTGTCGGCCTGCTGCGCCGCCATCAGCCGCTTCATGGTCTGGAGCTGATCCTGCACCACCTGGAGCTGGTCGATCGATTCCTGCTGGGTCGCCTCCAGCCCCTTGGTCTTCTCGACCAGCTGCTCGGAGGCCTGCGCGGTCCGCGCCTGGAGCTGCCGCGATGCCACCACCCGGTCGGTCTCGGGTGCGGCGCCGGTATAGGCACGCCAGATCGCGATCGAGGTGACGCCGGCGATAAGGAGCAGGAGCGCTGCGGCGGTCAGCGCGATGGGCTGGGCGCCGAGGCGAAGAAGCGGGTTGGACGGTGTGTCCTGGGCGAGATCGATCATCGCTGACAAAACCCAAAATTGAAACTTGGTGAGTGCGAAGACCGGCAGCCCTGAGGCGGCCGGGGCGTCCCGAAAGCGTTACGTGTCGGCAAGGAATGGGACCAAAAAGAGGCCAAAGGCCAAAAAACCAGCAATCAGCGGGCCTTGGCGCCGCCGATGCTTCGCCCCGGCTTGGGAATCAAGGCTGAAACGGCGAAAGCGGTCCGGAATAGGTCTTCGCGCGCGGCGCCGCGTAGGGGCCGAGCCGGGAGGTCTTCAGGCCCAGCCGCACCAGTGATTCCGCCAGTGTCACTGCCGCCGCGACGCCGTCGATCACGGGCAGGCCGTGCGCGGCGGCGGCTAGTGCAATCACAAGCCCTTAGGGATAATTTACTTCACTCTGTCAGGCCTAAACGCTCGGAGAATGGACGATGGCCGAGACCTCGATCGAGTGGACTGACGCAACCTGGAATCCGGTCGCGGGTTGCACTGTGCTCTCGCCTGGCTGCACCAACTGCTACGCGATGCGCATGGCTGCGCGTCTTGAGGCCATGGGAGCCGAGAAATACCGCGGCCTAACGAGAAAGAGCGGAGAAAGGTCAGTTTGGACTGGCAAGCTATTCCTCGATCGGCGTGCACTTGAAGCACCAAAGGCCTGGCGCAAACCGCGCCAAATTTTTGTGAACTCAATGTCCGATCTATTCCACGCGAATGTGCCGGATAGTTTTGTCCGCGAAGTCTGGACGACGATGCAGGCGACGCCTCAGCACACCTATCAGATCTTAACCAAGCGCCCCGACCGGATGGCTCAGGTCACACAGGCTATGCCAACACTGAAGAATGTCTGGCTTGGTACCAGCGTCGAGAACGCAGATTACTTGGATCGCGTCGAGGATTTGCGCCGGGTGCGCGCAGTGGTTCGTTTCATTTCGTTCGAGCCGCTGCTCGGATCTGTCGCAACCGCCGATCTCTCCGGCATCCATTGGGCGATCGTTGGTGGTGAGAGCGGTCCCGGAGCCCGCTCGATGGACCCCAAATGGGTGGATGAAATCCAGAGTGCTTGCCGTCGTCACGGCACGGCGTTCTTCTTCAAGCAATGGGGCGGTAGAAACAAGAAAGCGTCCGGGAGACTACTTCGTGGGCGTACGTACGATGAGATGCCGCTTAGGGTTTAACAGGTGATCTCCGATCCGCGAGGCAAGACCGATCGCCTCTGGCGCAGGATTGGAAATGCATAAGAACAATGAAAACATCTGCGGCCCGCGGTCGATTGGTAGCGCAAGGGGTTTCAATACTGCACCGAAGATTTCGCTAAGCCGACTTCGCACATAGCGTTCCAGACCCGCCGGGTTGAGGTCTCTTCGTCGCTCCGGTAATATGCCGAACATGTCGGGGTTGCCGGCCTCAGGATAAAGCTCTTCTTCCCAAGATTCTGAGCCAAACATTCGCGTCAGCGCGGCGCGCTTATGCTCATCAATATCAGTCAGCTTCCTCGTAGCCTGTCGAAATAATCCCGCCAACGGAAATAGAAACCAGACGTCGATTGCTTGCGTTGCGGCAAGCGCTTGAAGAGTGGTCCACTCGACCTCCATTCCATATGGGTCAAGGAAGACGACGGCTCGTTTGTCGTCCCAGCTATTATTTGCAACTAGTTGTTTCAGAGCTGAATTTGCGTCTTCCTCTGCGACAACGATGTTGCGTCGGAGATTTTTGGCACGCAAATCTTCCAGTGCCGACACATAATTGGGATTCTTTTCGATGAAGACCACAAAATCAAACTCGGGTCTTACGTCCAGCGCGATTTGAGCTGATCCGCGCCTTCGCTCGACGACCTCTTCGATGGGTTTTTCGACCAGCGTAGCGCCTTGTCGCTCAGTTCGAACCGTCCGAGTACCACTTCCGGCAAACGCATCAATGTACCAAAGGTTCTTGAAGTGAGGACGAAGCGCCGTGGTGAAGGCCTTTAGATACCCCTCAATAATCGACAGTTTGAGTTCGGTATGTTGTCCACCAAATTCGTGATCCGCGATCATGATTTCTCGCACGCCTTAGTGGGTGCAGCAATGTCGCCAAAATATGTGAAGGAAAATACACTCTACCAAAAATAGTATCAACAAAATTGCGATAAGACGTCGTCTCTTTGGATAAGTCTGAGCCTGTTGGTGTCGAACCGAGCTTACGGCTGAAACGGCGAAAACGGTCCGGAATAGGTCTTCGCGCGCGGCGCCGCGTAGGGGCCGAGTCGGGAGGTCTTCAGGCCGAGCCGCACCAGTGATTCCGCCAGTGTCACCGCCGCTGCGACGCCGTCAATCACGGGCAGGCCGTGCGTGGCGGCGAGCTCGGCGGCGAGATCGGCCATGCCGGCGCAGCCGAGCACGATGGCCTCCGCGCGGTCGTCACGGATCGCGGCCTCGATCTCCGCGGAGATCTTCGCCAGCGCATCGCTATTGCGCTCTTCCAGAGCCAGCACGGGCACCTCGGCGGCGCGGACGCGGGCGCAGCGATCGGCGAGGCCGTACTTCCGCAAATTATGCTCGATCGGCACGATCGAGACACTGAGCGTCGTCACCACGGCAAAGCGCGCCGCGATCAGGCTCGCCATGTGGAAGCCCGCCTCGCCGATGCCGATCACCGGCGCTTTGGCGACGGCACGGGCGGCATCGAGGCCGGTGTCGTCGAAGCAGGCGATGATGTGCGCGTCCGCACCGTCGCGGTCGGCCTCGCGGATGCAGCCGAGCATGCCGGGGACGGCGAAGGCCTCGTCGTAAAATCCCTCGATCGAGACCGGGCCCATCGTCGGCTGCCGCGCGTCGATCTCCGTACCGGGCAGGGCGACGCTGCGCGCCGCAGCGGCGATCTTCGCCGTCATCGACGCGGTGGTATTGGGATTGACGACGTGCAGCCGCATCGGATCAGGCAAGCCCTTGTCAGACGAGTGCGTTGTTAGACGAGTCCCTGGCCGGCGTCCGAGCCCTTGGCCGCCTGCCGCTTGTTGAGCACGTGGATGGTGCCGAGCGCAAGGGCGATCACCGTGAAGGAGACGGCCGAAATCACGGTGCCGAGCGCATAGATGTCGGGGTTCGTCACCGTGGTGGTGAGGCCCTGGAGATCGAGCGGCAACGTGTTCACCGCGCCGATCGCCTGGCTGGAGCGCGCAAGCTCGTCCCAAGACAGCGTGAAGCCGAACAGGCCGATGCCGATCACCGACGGCAGGATGATCGGCAGCACGACATGGCGGAACGTCTGCCACGGCGTGGCGCCGAGATCGCGCGCGGCTTCCTCGAGGCGCGGGTCGAAGCGATTGAAGATCGCGAACATGATGAGCAGGCCGAACGGCAGCGTCCAGGTCAGGTGCGCGCCGAGCCCGGAGGTGAGCAGGCCCATCGAGGTCTCGAAATTCTCGTTCCAATGCGCCTTGATCAGGTCGTCGATGATACGGAACTCGAGCGAGATGCCGAGCGAGGTGATGATCGAGGGAACGATCAGGCTGGCGATCGCCGAGTAGAACAGGATGCTTTGCGCCCTAAACTTGCGGCGGAAGGCCATGCCGGCCGCGACCGACAGCACGACGGTGACGATCATCACGATGATGCCGAGCAGCAGCGAGCGGCGGAAGGCCGCGCCGAGATCGACGATGCCGGTGCCCTGGAACAGCTTTGCGATCCAGAAGGTCGAGACGCCGTTCATTGGGAAGGTGAGGCCGCCCTGCGGCCCCTGGAACGACAGCACGTAGATCGCGATCATCGGCCCGTAGAGGAACAGCACATAGACCGCGAAGAAGATCGCGAGCACGTAGAACGAGCGCGGGCGTCCTTCCGTCATGCCCTAGAGCTCCTTCTTGATGTCGACGATGCGCGACATCATGGTGATGATCAGGAATGTGATGACGAGCAGGATCACGGCGTTGGCGGCGGCGGCTGGGAATTGCAGCGCATTCACCCGCGTCTCGATGATCTTGCCGGCGGCGGCGATCTGCTGGCCGCCCATCACGCCGATGGTGATGAAATCGCCCATCACGATGGTGATGACGAAGATCGAGCCGATCACGATGCCGGGCTTGGACAGCGGAATGATGACGTTGACGAGGGTCTGGAAGCCGCTGGCGCCGGCATCATAGGCGGCCTCGATCAGCGACTTGTCGATGCGCACCATCGAGTTGAAGATCGGCACCACCATGAAGAAGGTGAACAGGTGCACGAGCGCCAGCACCACCGAGAATTCGGAGAACAGCAGCCATTCGATCGGGTGGTTGATCAGCCCCGTCTTCATCAGGCCCGAGTTCACGAGGCCATTGCGCCCGAGCAGCGGAATCCAGGCGATCATGCGGATCACGTTGGAGGTCCAGAACGGGATCGTGCACAGCAGCGACAATCCCATCTGCCAGGTCTTGGACCTGACGTGGAAGGCGAGGAAGTAGGCCACCCAGAAGCCGATGAACAGCGTGATCGCCCACACCATGAAGCAGAGCTTCAGCGTCTTCAGATAGGTCTTGCCTATCGTGCAGAGCTCGGGCAGCTGCGCAAGGCAGCCCTCGAACGTGTCGGTGTAGCCGCGGCCGGAGAAGGCCGGCAGCAGCTGGTATTCGTTGTAATCCCAGAACGAGACGATGACGACGAAGGCGAGCGGAATGAGGAAGAAGGCGAGAAACACTAGCATCATCGGCCCGGCCTGAAGCCAGGAAATGAAGGATGGCGATAGGCGCGTCGGCTTGGCGGCGCGCATCGTGCCCGACCCCGGGATCAGGCCCGGGGCTGCCTGTTGCAGGACTTCTTCGGACATGTGCGCTACGCCGCGATGAACTCATTCCACTTGCGGACCATGTAGTCGTTCTCGTCCATCACCGCGTTCCAGCAGGCGACGCCGCCCATGCGGTCCTCGTAGGAGCCGCCGTCGCGCACCGCGCCGGCCTTTTCGAGCAGCGAGCCGTCGGGCGCCTTGATGTCCTTCTCGGCCGGCTTGCCTTCCATCCAATAGGCCCACTCGTAGGGCTCCATATGCGCCTTCGCGGTGGAGAGCACGGCGGAGTAATAGCCCTGGCGATTGAGATAGGCGCCGGCATAGCCGGATAGAAACCAGTTCACGAACTCATAGGCCCATTCGAGCTTCGCGCCCGACACTCCCTTGGAGACGCAGAAGCCGGAGGCCCAGGACCGGTAGCCTTCCTTGAGCGGCTGGAACGTGCAGGGGATGCCCATCGAGCGCACTTTCGTCACCGCCGGCGACCACATCGACTGGATCACGGTCTCGCCCGAGGCCATCAGGTTGACGCTTTCGTTGAAGTCTTTCCAGAAGGCGCGGAACTGGCCGGCCTTCTTGGCTTCGGTCATCACCTTCATGGTGAGATCGATCTCCTCCTTGGTCATGTTGCCCTTGTCGGCATATTTGTACTTGCCGGAGGCTTCCACCACCATCGCGGCATCCATGATGCCGATCGAGGGGATGTTGAGGATCGAGGCCTTGCCCTTGAACTCGGGGTTGAGCAGCTCGGACCAGGAGCTGATCGGCCGCTTGATCAGGTCGGGCCGGATGCCGAGCGTGTCGGCATTGTAGACGGTCGGGATCAGCGTGACGAATTCGGTCGCCGACGTCGCGAATTTCTTGGAATCCTTGCCCTCGAGATAGAGCACCTTCCAGGGCGCGGTGCCCTGGCCGCCGATCTTCTTGCCGCCGGGCGTCTCGCCCTTGGTGAAGACAGGCGTGATGTTGCCGAATTCCTTGATCTTGCGGGCATCGAGCGCGAGGATGTTGCCCGACGGCACGATCTTCTTCAGCGAGAAATATTCGGTGTCGAGCACGTCGAAGGAGTTCGGCTGGGTCATCACGCGCTTGGTGACGTCGTCGGTGGTCGCGGTGATGTATTCGATCTTGATGCCGGTGTCCTTCAGACACTGCCTGGAGATGTCGTCGCCTTCGTTCACGGCGGTGCCGAGATAGCGCAGCACCTTGGCATCGGCCGACTTCACATAGGGAAAGCCGGTGATGGCGCCGGAGCCGGCGGCGAGGCCGGCAAGACTTGCGGTGCCCTTGAGCAGCGTGCGGCGGCTGAGGCCGGTTGTCCTGGTCGTCTCGGTCATTTCCCTCACTCCTCTAGTGTTGCGCATTTTTCCAAGATCAAGGGCGCTATTGCAGGCGTTGCGCCTTGGCGGGGTCCCAGGTGGCCAGCACGCGATCGCCCGGACGGAACGGGTGGACGTCGAAAGTGGCTTCGGGAACGTGGGAGAACAGGGCGGTGCCGTCGTCGAGCGTGAGCGAGACGGCGATGTAGGAGCCCTGGTACTCGGTCTGGGTCAGCAGCGCCGGCGCGCCGAACGCGCCGTCAGCAAACGGCGCGATGCCGAGCTGGTCGGCGCGCACCGCGATGAGCTTGCCGGCGTCGCTGAGCACGTTGTGGCCGCCGATGAAGCGCGCCACGAATTCGGTGCGGGGATGGTGGAAGATGTCGCGGGCCGTGCCCTGCTGCTCGATCCGGCCGTGGTTCATCACCACGATGTGGTCGGCGAGCGCCATCGCCTCTTCCTGGCCGTGGGTGACCTGGATGAAGCTGATGCCGAGCTCGCGCTGCAATCGCTTCAGCTCGCCGCGCATCCTCACCCTCAGGAACGGATCGAGCGCGGACAGCGGCTCGTCGAGCAGGAGAATCTGCGGCTCGGTGATCAGCGCGCGGGCCAGCGCGACGCGCTGCTGCTGGCCGCCGGAGAGCTGCGCCGGCAGCCGGCCGGCATATTGGCTCATTGCCACCAGCTCCAGCAGCTCGCCGGCGCGCTTGTGGCGCGTCGCCTTGTCGATGCCGCGCATCTTCAGGGCGAAGGCGACGTTGTCGAGCACGGTAAGATGCGGAAACAGCGCGTAGGACTGGAACATCATCGCGGTGCCGCGATCGGCCGGCGGCAGGTCGGTGACGTTCTGGCTACCCAGGATGATGTCGCCCTCGCTGACGGCCTCGTGGCCCGCGATCATGCGCAAGGTCGAGGTTTTGCCGCAGCCGGACGGACCGAGCAGGCAGCAATAGGTGCCGGCCGGGATCTTCAGATTGACGGTGTCGACCGCCAGCGTCGTGTCATAGCGCTTGGTGACGGCGACCAGTTCGAGGGCGGCGGGAGTGGCCATGGCGTGTCCAAGGAGGGGCGGTGCTTGCTGCTCTCTCCGCAAGGTCCGTGCCAACCGCCGCCTGGCCGGCCGAATTGCGAAACTGTGCAGCGGAGTCAGATCGTTAGATCGAATCCGGGCCCGCTGTCCCGTCCGCCCTGTGCGCAATCACCTGCACACGAAATGAGCGCGGATTGTATAAACTTTCGCCTGTGATTGCATACAGCTCGTCGACTAACATTCGAGAGCGAACGTCGTCGATCGAGCCCTCAAGCCCAACCTCGAACTCATGGCCGCCAAGCCCCGTCCCAAATCCGACGCGCCCGATGCGAACGATCGCGTCAGCCGCATCCGGGAGGGTGTGACCGCTGCGATCCTCGAGCACCGCCTGCTGCCGGGCACCAAGCTCGGCGAAGACGAGATCGGCGAGATCTACGGCGCAAGCCGCACGCTGGTCCGCACCGCGCTTCAGCAGCTCGCGCATGAGGGCATCGTCAACATCGAGAAGAACCGCGGCGCCTTCGTCGCGCGGCCGACGCCGGCCGATGCCCGCGAAGTGTTCGAGGCGCGCCGTCTGATCGAGCCCACCATCGTCGATCATGCCGTCGATGCGGTGACGCCGGATTGGATCGATCGCCTCCAGCGGCATCTTGCAGAGGAACGCGAAGCCGAGCTGCGCGGCGATGCCCGCGCCTCGGTCCGGCTCTCCGGGGAGTTTCACCGTCTCGTCGCCGAGATGAGCGGACACAGCATCTATCTCGGCTTCCTGAAGGAGCTGATCGCGCGCTCCTCGCTCATCATTCTGCTCTATCGCCGCCACGACACGCCGGCCTGTGGCACCGAGCACCACGCCGGCATCGTTGCCGCCATTCGCAAGCGCGACAAGCAGGCCGCGCGCGCGCAGATGCTGTCGCACCTGGACGAGATCGAAGCCGAGCTGTTCCTGAAAGACCCCGCGGCCGACGAGCTGCGGCTTGCGGACGTGCTGGGGTGATTGCCACGCCCCGGGAAACCGGGTTCCGATTCAGCGACGCAGCGTTACACGCTGCACCACGCTTCCGGGGACAGGCTGGGCTCCAAAAAAGTTGCGGCCAGCCATTGGGGGATGGCTGGCCGCGCGCGAACCGGTCTGGGACGGGGAGGGGTGGGGATGTGACCGGGTCGCGTAACCTGTTGTCTCGTTCCTGATCTCTTGCTCAGTCTCTTGCGCTGGCGGTCGAAACCGCCGGCTTGGTATCGCCGAGCGAGACCCAGACGTTGGGATCGCTCTGCGACTGGCGCTTGACGAAGCGGTAGCCGGTCTCGGTCCAGGCAACGACGCTCTCGTTCTGATTGTCGAGAACGAACTCGCCCTTGTCGGTCTTCACCGTCAGCACCGCGTGTCCTTCGCCTTTCTTGTCGCGCACGACGGTGATGAGCAGGGCCTGGCGCGGCCATCCGGCATCGATCAGCATCTTGCGCTTCAACAGCACGTAGTCTTCACAGTCGCCGTAACCGTCTGACGGCAGCGACCATTTCTCGATCACGCCCCAGTGCTCCTGGTCGGTCAAAGGCTTGACGGTCTCGTTGACCCAGCGATTGACCTTGACGAGGTCGCGCCATGCGCCCTGCGACATCACGATGTCGCGCGGCTGCGCCGGTGCGCCCTGGCACTGGGCGGTGTTGTCCGCACAGAATTCGACCCAGCCGATCGGTGCACGCGTGGTGTCACCGAGGCTCGCGTAGAGCAGACGGCCTTCGCCGGCCTGCGCTGCCGCGCTGATCCCGAAGAGCATGGCGGCCAGCGCCAGCCCTTTCCCCTGTCCCCTGAAGTCAAACATTGCGGCCCCCGTTTCTTGTTGGGACCACATTTCGCACGGAGCTTTTGCGTTGCCGCTAAGTCGACCAAGTCAAGTCGAGACGAATGCAAGTAAAACCTGCGGCGAATTCGATCTATACTTGAATCGAATTCTCATAAAATTTGAAACAACTGAAATTGATTCAAATTTTATCGATTAACGCGCAAACGCTGCCGGAACCGCCATTTCCCTCTGCGAACGGGCCGCGCGTTAACCGGCCCTGGCGCCGTCACGACGCATGAAAAAGGCGGCGTCCGCATCGCGGAGGCCGCCTTCAGGGCTGGAAATTACGGGGTTTTGCCGCGCTGGCGCTTTACCGCGCGGTAACGCTCTCTTCGAGTGTCTCGATCGGCTGCTCGTGCAGGAACTCCAGCGCGAAGCCGTCTTCGAGGTTTCGGACCACGCGGCCCTGGACCCGGCCGAGCAGGACCGTCGATTTCAGCGGCGGCCGGTTCTCCGCGGCGATGGCGGCGCCCGACAGCGAGAGGTCGATGATACGGCAGGTCATCTTGGTGCCGTCCTCGAGCGTCAGCACCGCGATCGGGTTGCGCGGCACGATACGGTCGTGACGGCGGTCCTCCGGCAGGTTGAGGATGTCGCGGTTGGCGAGCCAGGTCAGCTGGGCCGCGAGCTTGTCGCGCTTCCTCGGCGTCGCCCCGATCGTCATGGCGAAGCCGTTGTCGATGATGCGGGTGATCTTGCCCTCGACGCGGCCGATATGGTCGAGATAGGCGACCACGCGGTCGCCGACATTGCCGATGCCGGGGGCGAGCAGCGCAAGGCCGCCCGGCGACATGTTGATCACCTGGCAGGGGAATTCGCGGCGGTCCGGCAGCATGTAGCGGCCGAGCAGGTGCACTTTCACCCGCTGGAAGCGCCGACGCTCCTCGGCGGCCGGTAGAAATTTCTTGTTCGCCAACGCCATTTTCAACACCCGACCCCCCGCCCGGGCGGAGTCCGGGACGACCCTAAGGTGCATAGGGTTAATGCCGCGTTAGGATCGGCCGCGGCGGTCACGGACAGACACAATGCGCCCGAAAAGCCACACCCAAAGCCCGCTCACGCCGGCTTCGTCGCCCGTAATTGCAGCACGACCAGCATTGCCAGCAGCAGCGTGGCCGACAGGCCGAGCGACCAGTGGATACCGATCGCCGCGCCAAACAGCCCGACCGTGATGCCGCTGAAGGCGCGCATGCCGAGGCCGGCCATATTATAAAGGCCGACGACCCGGCCGCGAATGTCGTGCGGCGCATTCAACTGCACCAGCGCCTGCGCCATGGTGTTGAACGACAGCTCGAAGAACCCGGCGCAGAACAAGAGCGCGATCGCGACCGGATAGACCGGCACCAGTGCGAAGCCGAGCAGCGCCAGGCTCCAGAGCATCGCGAGCATGATCGCCGTGCGCGGCGTGCCCTTGAGGCGTCCCCAGGATTCCAGCGCGATAGCGGCGAGCACCGCACCAGCGGCGTCGGCCGCGAGCAGCACGCTGTAGGAGACGCCGGGATCGCCATGGCCGAGATCGCCGGCAAAGCCCGGCATCTGGGCGTGGTAGGCATTGCCGATCATGAAGGAGGTGAGGCCGGCCAGCCACGTCATCGCCGTCAGCACCGGCTGGGTGCCGATGGCGCGGACGGTCAGCACGATGTCGGCAAGGCCGCGCACGGCAAAGCGCCGCGCCGCGACGCTCTTGTCGCGCACGGGCGCCCAGAACAGCCAGAACAGCATCGGCAGGTAGAACAGCGTGTTGAAGATGATGCCGTAGGAGGTGCCGAGCGTCAGCATGATGATCCCGCCCACCGCCGGCCCGACCAGGATGCCGAGATAGCGCGCCATCGCGTTCAGCCGCACCGCGCTCGGTAGATCCGCAGGCGCCACGAGGTCGTAGAGCAAGAGCTGGTTCGGCGTCTGCCAGAGCACGCCGGCGCAGCCATGGATCACCAGCAGCAGCATCGCATGCCACATCTGGATCGTGTCGGTGAGGAAGAAGAAGCCCCATCCGCTCGACGCGACGATGAACAGCAGCATGCCGCACTGGATGATGCGGCGCGGATCGAACCGGTCGGCGAGCCCGCCGACCGCGACCGAGAACAGCAGGAAGGGCAGCCAGTGCGACAGCACCGCAAAACCGGCCAGCGCCGGTGAATGGAATTTCTGGAATACCACCCAATAGCTGATCACGTGCTCGATATTGTCGGCCATCATCGCCAGCACGTAAGAGCCGAACTGGAGACGGTAGGGCGCCGATTTCATGGCCGCGAACGAGCCGGACGTGGCCACGGGATTTTGGGGCAGGGGATTCAAGGGAATACCTGGGGTGAGACTATCGGCGCCTTACACGTTCGCTAATCGGCGCTCAAGACAATTGGGTGCATGACCATCTGCCATGCACTGTGGCTACACACTCCGCCGTCATCCTTCGAGGCTCCACGCTCGACTCTGCGCGCCGCACGTCTCGCCCCTCAGGATGGCGGCGGAGTTTGTAGCAGCACCGGAGCCCGGATGGAGCGTGGCGCAATCCGGGACCGCCGGTCCCGCATTCCGCGTTGCTCCATGCGGGCTACGACTTCGGCTTGGCACGACCGCCCATCTCACATACGCTTCGCCTTAGGCCCGCACCAACCAACCATAACAGACGGGCAGCGAGGAAACAGCCATGCAACAGATCCGCGTCTGCACCCATTCAGGTCCCGGCTCGGAGCCCGTCATCCGCACCGTGCCGTGGCCGAAGGTCGGCAGGAAGGCGGCGCTGATCAAGGTCGGCGCTTGCGGCGTCTGCGGCACAGATCTGCATATCCTGAAAGGACATTGGCCGAAGCCGCTGCCGTGGCCGTTCACGCTCGGGCATGAGCTCGGCGGTGTGATCGTCGAATGCGGTGAGGAGTTCACCGAGGACTTCATGAGCAAGCCGCTGACCGTCGGCTCGAAGGTGATGATCCCGCCCTTGATGCCCTGCGGCCATTGCTACTACTGCATCCACTACCCGCAGACCGCGAACAAGTGCCTGACGCCGGTCTATTACGGCCGCTATCTCGGCTTCGACAAGGCGCCGCACATGTGGGGCGGCTGGGCCGAATACGTCTATGTCGACCTCGACATGCTGCCGGGCACCAAGATCTACAAGCTGCCCGACGACATGTCGCTGCGCCTCGGCGCGCTGTCCGAGCCGCTGACCTCCTGCATCCGCGCCTTCAACCGCGCGGCCCGCGCCGGCGGCTTTTCCTGGGGCGACACGGTGGTGATCCAGGGCTCGGGCCCGATCGGCATTCTGGCGGTCGCAGCCGCCAGGGAGATGGGGGCAGGGCGCGTCATCTGCGTCGGCGCGCCGGAGGAGCCGCGGCTCAAGCTCGCCCGCGAGTTCGGCGCGGAGGCGACCGTGAACATCGAGGAGCTGACGTCGCCGCTCGAGCGCATCGATCGCGTGCGGAATATCGTCGGCGGCTTCGGCGCCGATCTCGTGATGGACTGCTCGGGCCATCCGACCGCGGGCCCCGAAGGCATCGAGATGCTGCGCGACGGCGGCACCTATGTCGAGATGGGCCAGTTCACCGACGCCGGCTCGATCGAGACGTCCTGGCACCGCATCTGCACCAAGGACCTCAACGTGCTGGGCTCCTGGGGCTTCACCGGCAACGACCTGCCGCTCGGCGTCGACATGCTGTACCGCACCGCCGACAAATATCCCTGGCTGAAGATGCAGACGATCTATCCGTTCACGGAGGACGGCGTTGCGCAGGCCGTGAAGGACGCGATGGCGATGAAGACGGTGAAGTCGACCATCGTGCCGTGGCCGGAGCTGGTGGAGTGATGGCTTGCGGTAAGTGATCCGCAGGCTACGTGCCGGCATACCAACGAGAGCCACGATGACAGACGCATCCAACCCGAAGGCTCGATCGCCCTTCCATGCCATCCGCGCGATCGACTACACCGTCATCTTCGTGCGCGACATGGCGGCGATGCGGCGCTTCTACGAGGACGTTCTTGCCTTCCCGCTGCTGCGCGAGCTGTCGCCGAACTGGATCGAGTACGGCCTCGGCCCCAACACGCTGGCGTTGGCGCGGCCGAGCCGCACGGCCGCTGATGCGCCGATGCCGACCGGCAGCGCCGCGCTGCAACTGGCGTTCAGGGTCTCGGCAGCCGAGGTCGATGCGTGTGCCGAGGAGCTGGTGCGGCAGGGCGTTGCGCTGGTATCGCCGCCGACGAACCAGCCCTTCGGCCACCGCACGCTGTTCTTCCGCGATCCCGACGGCAATCTGCTGGAGATCTATGCGGAGATCTGAGCGCTGCGCGCTCGGCGCAGCCGGCTATGTGACGCTCCCGTCAACATCGCATGCGCCCATTCCGGGCGATTGTTGGCGAGAGCGCGCGCCGATGCGGCGTCCCAATCATATTCGAGGGCCAGCAGCTCGGCCTGCCAGCGCTTGTTTCTGTTCGTGAGGATCGCGTAGCGGGCGTGAGGCGAGCGGTGTTCGAGTTTAACGGCGATGGGAAGGGTCCGCGAAGACCGGGCAGCCAACGCTTCCCGGATTGAGGACCAGACGGTTGCCGGGACCCTGAACGACCGCCTGGCGGTGGCTATGACCGCACAGCAGTGCCCGGCGCTGCTCCGCGGTCAATGCGTTGCGGGCAAACAGGCCTGCCGGCGAGAGCTTGTCGTCCGGAAATTCCTCGATCCAGCGGTCATGGTTGCCGCGCACGGTCGGCAACGACAGCGCTTGCAGGACCTCGAACGTCTCTTTCGGCCACAACGGGCTGGTGACGCAATCGCCGAGGTTCACGATACGATCGACGCCACGCGTCTTGATGTCGGCCAGCACGGCCTCCAACGCAGCAAGATTGCCATGGATGTCGGAAATGACCGCCAATCGCATCGTTGTGGTCTCCATCTCTTTCGGGTCCGGATCTCGGCTCAGTCGCGGCCAGATCCGGTTGCGCCGACGATAGTCAAGGTCGCGGCAAAAATCCGCTGCAACCTCCAAGGCGCGGCTCTCCGCCAAGCCATGCAACATAGGCATGGTGATTCCCGCGCGCTTGGCGTAAAGAGCGGCCAGATCAAATCGCCAGCGTGCGGCCGGGCCGATTGCCGCGCACGTCAGCCTCAGGCCTCTCGGCTCGCTGTGCCGCGCCTGAATTAACCAAGGTTCTCCATCCCGTGTCTTTTCCGGCCCTGACCCCGCCGCTCGCCCGCGCTTTGGCCGAGCGGAATTATGATTCTCCGACCCCCGTCCAGCTCGCCGTGCTCGCGGACGAAGCCGCCGATCGCGACCTCCTGGTTTCGGCCCAGACCGGCTCCGGCAAGACCCTCGCTTATGGTCTCGCCATGGCCAGGGGCCTGCTCGGCGATGCCGAGCAGTTCGGATCCGCGGCCGCTCCGCTCGCCCTGATCGTGGCGCCGACCCGCGAACTCGCGATGCAGGTCCAGCGCGAACTCGCCTGGCTCTATGGGCATACGGGCGGGCGCGTGGTCTCCTGCGTCGGCGGCATGGATCCGCGCCGCGAGCAGCGCGAGCTTGCGGCCGGCGCTCATATCGTCGTCGGCACGCCGGGCCGGCTCTGCGACCATTTGCGCCGCGGCCGTCTCGATATCTCCGAATTGAAGGCGGTCGTCCTCGACGAGGCCGACGAGATGCTCAATCTCGGCTTTCGCGAGGACATGGAATTCATCCTCGAGACCACGCCGGATACGCGCCGCACGCTGATGTTCTCGGCGACGTTCCCGCGCGGCATCGTCGCGCTGGCCAAGCAATACCAGAACCAGGCGTTTCGGATCGAGGTCGCCGGTGACGAAGGCGGCCACGCCGACATCGAGTACCGCGCGATCCGGATCGCGCCCGCCGACGTCGAGCATGCCGTCGTCAACGTGCTGCGCTTCTTCGAGGCGCCGAGCGCGCTGGTGTTTTGCAGCACGCGCGATGCGGTCAGGCACTTGCAGGCGGCGCTGCTGGAGCGCGGCTTTGCCGTCGTCGCTCTCTCCGGCGAGCTGACGCAGAACGAGCGAACCCTGGCGCTGCAATCTCTGCGCGACGGACGCGCCCGCGTTTGCGTCGCGACCGACGTCGCCGCCCGCGGCATCGATCTGCCGAGCCTCGACCTCGTCATTCATGCGGACCTGCCCAACGATGCCGAGGTGATGCAGCACCGCTCGGGCCGCACCGGGCGCGCGGGCCGCAAGGGCACGAGCGTCCTGCTGGTGCCGCCCGCCCGCCGGCGGCGCGCGGAGCTGCTGCTCAATCTCGCTGGGGTGGACGCGGTCTGGGGCACGGCGCCGCAGGCGGACGAGATCCGCAAGCTCGACCACGCGCGCATGAAGGACGTGTTGTTCACTGAGGAAACGACCGCCGACGATCTCGTGCTCGCGCAGGCGCTGCTCGCCGAGCGGTCGGCCGAGGATATCGCCGCCGCACTGGCGCGGCTCTATCGCGCGCGGCTGCCGTCGCCCGAGGACATCATCGATCCCGGCGAGCGGAGCGGCCGTCCGCGCGAGGAGCGCGGGCGCGACAGATTTCAAGGCGAAAGTGGCGACGATCGTGCCGCCAGGCCGCGAGCGAAGTCCGGAAAAGCCTCGTCGAAGCACGGCATGGCCGACGGCAGCGTCTGGTTCCGCGCCGCGATCGGGCGGCGCAAGAATGCGGAAGCGCGCTGGCTGCTGCCGATGATCTGCCGCCGCGGCGGCATCGACAAGCGCGACATCGGCGCCATCAAGATCATGGACACCACGACCGAGTTCGAGATCTCCGCGCAGGCCGCGGAATCGTTCGCCGCAAAGATCAAGCGACCGGACAAGGAAGACAGCATCCGTATCGAGCCGATGGCGGACGCGCCGCAGCGACAGGCGCCGCCGGAGCAACGGTCGCACGCGCCGGCTCGCGAGCGAGCCGATCGCGATCATCGCGAACGCCGCGACGAACGCCCGCGCGAGACGCGTGAATTCAAGCCGCGCGGCAAACCGCCCGGCGATCGCGCGCCGCGATTCGACGACGCGCCGCCCTTTGGAAAGAAGAAGCATCGCGACAAGCAGGCCCGCGCGGAGCCCTCGGTGACGCCCTGGCCGGTGAAGGGTGCACCGGGAAAGAAGCCGAAGAAGAAAAAGCATCGCGGCTGAGCCGCCGCCGGATGGCGGCGGCGACGTCATCTGCATCGGCGCAGTCGGGCAGGGGCGCTACGCCGCGGTGAGGTCGCGCCGCATATAGGTCGCGCCTTCCCCGTAGGAAGCGAGCTTCGCGCGCAGTGCCGCGTCCGCCGTCACCGGGCGAAAGCCGAGATGTTGCCACAGCGGCCGCGTGGCGTAGACCGAGACCAATGCGAGCGCCGTGATGCCGGATGCGCGCGCGAGCTTCGCGATGCCGGCGACATATTCGCGCGCCACGCCGCCGCGCCGGTCCGGCAGCACGGCGACATCGTGCACGTAGAGGCAGTCCGCGTCTTGGGGGAGCCGTTCGAGCAAGCGGTCGAGCGGCGGGATCTGATGCAGCTTCCAGGGATGCGCGAGGCCGTAGCCGGCGATCGTATCGTCCGCAACGAGCATGCGGCATCCGTCGGGACAGAGCTGCATCTTCTCCGCGAACACCTCGGCTCTTTCGGGAAGATCGGGATGTATCCGCGCCGCGATGGCGACGATCGCCGCGAGATCGGATATGCGCGCTGGGCGCCAGTACGGCTTGCTCATCTCGATCCGTGGTTCCGTCTCACATCATCCAGTTTATTCCACCGCGCGGCGGCGCGCAGCGAAAAATTTCTTTGCTGCCGCCCGAGGAATACGAGGCCGCGCCCGGCGTCCTACCCATGCAAGCCAATTGCATGACAGGAGACATCATGACGTCCTCGATCCGCCTCGCGCTCGCGCTGGCTCTATCGCTCGCGATCGTTCCCGCCGCCTTCGCCGCACCGCCGACCAAGACCGGCAAGACCGACAAGGGCAATGTGCTGACCGATGCCAAGGGCATGACGCTCTACACTTTCGACAAGGATACCGACGGCAAGTCGGCCTGCAACGGTCCATGTGCGACGAACTGGCCGGTGCTGAAGGCCGAGGCCAGCGACAAAGCCGGCGACGGCTACACCATCATCACCCGCGACGATGGCTCCAAGCAGTGGGCCTACAAGGGCAAGCCGCTCTACACCTTCGCCAAGGACCAGAAGCCCGGCGACATCACCGGCGACGGCTTCCTGAACGGCGCCTGGCACCTGGCGATGCCGTAACGGCGGGGTACGCAGACACGAGCGTCGGCTGCTCCACGCGGCAGCCGGCGCGCTGCAATTATCTCGGATATTCCAGCTGCATCGCGACGAAGTCGGCCGTGCGCGGCCCGTAGCGGGCGTCGATGGCGCGCAAGGTCTGGTCCAGTGCCCGCGCCGGCGGCAGGTCGACGGCGGCCGGCACCGTCTGCTGTGCCGGCCAGTCGGCGACGGCCGCGTCGGGCAGGATGCGAAGACCGCCGCGACTCGACTGCGCCTCTGTGGTCGCCGCGAAGGTGAGGGCACGCGAGCGATAGGTGCGCGACCACGCATCGGCGACCAGCGCGAGCGAGACCTCGTCGATAGCAGGCGTCAGGGCGATTCCGAGTTGCTCGCGGTTCCAGAATGCGAGCGTGTTGGCGATCGCCGTCAGCGCGAACGGGCGGGTGAATTGGAACGCCTCGCTGCGGTGACGCGCATCCCACGCGGCAAGTCCGACCTCGCGGGCGACCGCCTCCGCCTTGGCGCGGCCGGCGATGGCCTCGACGAGGGTCAGGGCCATCGGCATGGATGCGGTGATGCCGGTCGTCGTCGCAACGCCGCGGTCGACCACCAGCCTGCGGTCCGCGACGTAGCGGATCGCGGCATGCTTTTGCAGGTCGCGCACGGAATACCAGTGCGTGGTGGCCTTGCGGCCGTCGAGCAGCCCGGTGTTGGCGACGACCTTGGCGCCGACGCAGACGCCGATGATTGTCGCGCCCTTGCCGGCCTGGCTTCTGATCCATTGCAAGGCTACGGCATCGTCTTCGCGGCTCATCGCGGGCACGATGACGTAGTCGGCGCCGTCGGGATGCGCAGCATCGAACGCGGCGATGGTCGCATGCGGCTGCACTTTCAGCGCGGGATAGAGCGCAACGGGCCCGGGCTGGGTCGCCAAGGTGAGCACGTCGGCGACGTCGGCGCGCGCGAGAATGCCGTATGGCATCAGATAGTCGGTCGTCTCGGTCATGTCGTTGATGCCGACGATGGCGATCAGCGGGCGCTTGCGCTTCGGCGGCTTCAATGCCGCAAGCGTCGCCTCTGTCTCCTCCTTGGATATCGCAGGCGCGGCTTCCGGAGCCGGCGTGCCGGGCAGCAGCAACAGCCAGGTCCCGCCGATCACCGCCAGCAACACCACGCAGCCGAGAGCGCTCCATGCCAGAATTCGCCAGCTCATGATGTCACCCGACCGTCGTTAGCTCACGCGATGCGGAAACTATCCCTTCGCGGCACGATCAGGAATGACGCAGATCCCGCAAAAACGGTCGCATGCGCCGGCGCGGTCATTGTGACGGAGTGGGAACTATCTCAGCCCCTCATACACCATCAGCCCGCGCGCGATCTGCAGTTTCCGGATCGCCCGCGGCAGGAGTTTCTCCGGCTGGTGCAGGTAGCGCCAGGAGGTGAGGGTGAAGGCTGAAAGCGCGCCGCATTCGTCGTCGAACGGCGCGAGCACGCCGGTCACGCTCACCGGCGTATGCGGGCGGGCGTTGAAGGGCAGCAGCAACAGCTCGAGAGCGGCCTTGCTGCCGTCCTCGCGCGCAGCCGTCACGCCGGCGATCGCGCCCAACGCCTCGTCGGCGACGATGGTCGTGATCTCCTCGATCTCGCTGCGGCTCGCATCGTCGAACAGCGCTGCAAAGCCCGTGTCCTTGAGGTCGCGCCCCGCCAGCGCGCAGACGCGCGTGCCGGCGACGCGGAACGGGAAGCCGAGGTTCGGCTCGCAGGAGAGCACGAAGATGTCGCCGAGCAGGCCGCGGACCGCGGCCGGATCGATGTCGGCCCGGTCAGGGGCCCGAGCGGCGCCACGCTTGTCGTCCCAATAGGCGAAGAACGCGCGGCTCGACGGATGTTTCATGTCTGAACGCTTACCCCGGGGTGCAACCTCGAAGGGACAGACCTGTCCCGCTTCAGTGCACCCGCGATCCCTTGTGTTGTTGTGCAGGAGGGGATTTGCAGCGTCCATGCCGCACGCGCGTTTTCGCCTCCCTTAAGCCCGCCTTTGCGTCGTTAACGTTAAATTAACTATGCGCTTTGCGTCGGCCGCTGCCCTGCTATGGTGATCCCAGTCGCAAGCCCCGCCGCTTTTCTCCAGGTTCTCGGCGAGGTCTGTACACAGGGCGTCAAACAGTTTGGCCACGGGCCGGGGAGGGGTGGGGATACACCTTCATTCCGGGATCGGAAGGCCGACATGGACAGGCAGGGCTTTCCCAGGGCCCTGCCTTTTCCTTTTGTGCACTTGCGCAAGGCCGGGAAAGGCGACTATCTGCAGGTGGATCGCTCCAATCGCCTGAAAGCGAAGCTGCCTTGGATTCCCCGCACGATTCGTCGCAAGATCCTCCGCTCGACCTGCCAGCCGCCCATGAGGAGGCTCCGCACGAGCCGGTGCTGACGCTGCCACCGGCGCTGACCGCCTATATCGTCCTGCTGGCGGTGATCCATCTGCGGGTGCTGCTGCCGCCGGAATTCGAGAACTGGACCATCGACGTCTTCGGCTTCATCCCGAAGCGCTACGATTCCTCCCTGCTCAATCTGGAGATCCCCGGCGGGACCGGGGCCAAGGTCTGGACCTTCGTCACCTATTCGCTGCTGCACGCCAATCTGACCCATCTCGGCTTCAACGTGCTGTGGCTGCTGCCGTTCGGCAGCGCGCTGGCACGGCGCTTTGGCGCCGTCAGGTTCTTCCTGTTTCTGGCGGTGACGGCGGCAGCCGGCGCGCTCGCCCACCTCCTCACCCATGAGCACGCGGTGGCGCCGATGATCGGCGCCTCCGCCTCGGTGTCGGGCGCGATGGCAGCCGCGATCCGCTTCGCGTTCGTCCGCGGCAGCTTCCTGTCGTTCAACCGCTCGGACGCCGATACCGCGGCAAGGGTCCCGGCGCTGCCGCTGTTGCGGGCGCTGCGCGACGGGCGGGTGATCGGCTTCCTGGCGGTGTGGTTCGGCGTCAACATCATCTTCGGCGTCGGCGCGATCGGCATCGATGCCGAAACCACCAGCGTCGCCTGGCAGGCGCATATCGGCGGCTTCTTCGCCGGCCTGTTGCTGTTCGCCCTGTTCGATCCGGTGCCGCGCGTGCGAAACGATGCTGCGGATGCGTCATCACAGGACGTTTCAGACCGTATTTGAAGCGGCGCTTGCGGCGCGGCCCGAATTCATCCATCATTTGCGGGAAGAATGTTCCGAAGCTGCGAGCCGCTGGCGGCGATGCTTCGCAAAGCGCCCGAGCGTGAAACCGGCGCCAAACAAAACTGTTAGTTGAAGACTCGAAGACCAAGTTCGGACCGCCGAGAAGGCGGGCGGCTCGGATTCAGGGAGGCGACAATGACGGTACGTTCCATTCTCAACACCAAGGGCCACCAGATCGTAAGCGTCGAGCCCGACGTCAAGCTGGCCGCCGCGGTCAGGCTGCTCGGTGAGAAGAAGATCGGCGCGGTGCTGGTGATGAACCAGAGCCGGCTCGAAGGCATCCTGTCGGAGCGCGACATCGTCCGCGTGCTCGGCGAGCGCGGCGCCGGCGCGTTGGAAGAGCCGGTGGCTCAGGTCATGACCCGCAAGGTCGTCACCTGCAAGGAGACCGACACCGTCGCCGAGCTCATGGAGATGATGACGTCGGGCAAGTTCCGCCACCTGCCCGTGATCGACAACGGCAAGGTGGTCGGCCTGATCTCGATCGGCGACATCGTCAAGCGCCGCGTTCAGGAATACGAGTCCGAGCAGGAAGCCCTGCGCGACTACATCAAGACCGCCTGATCAGGCCTGCTCGTCCGCTTTCGGCGCGTGCCCCGCGGGCGCCGGCGCCAGCACATCGATCGCCTCCTGGATCGACTCCAGCGCGCGCTCGGCGGCGCGCGCACCGTGGGCGATCAGCTCCTCGGAGCGATGGAAGTCGAACCAGCCGAACTGGCCGATCCGCGGCGAGATCAAGAGATCCGGGGGATCGCCGGCGAGGCGGGCGCGCGTGATACGGTCCTGCATGATGTTGAAGGCGTCGACCATCACCGAGGAGATGCCGGGCCGGCCGTTGCCGCCGAAAAATTCTCGCTTCATGGTCTTCTCGGGCGAGAACAGCCGCGGGAATCGCCGCTTGGTCGTCGGCTCCTCAACCTCCGGCGCGACCTGAGCCGGCACGGCGCCATGCGCATGAATGGTCGTGGAATGGGTGAAGATGTCGCTGGAAAGATTTGCGGCGATGACGATTTCGGCGCCGAGCGCGCGGGCGGCGGACACCGGCACGGGATTGACCAGCGCGCCGTCGACCAGCCAGCGGTCGCCAATCAGCATGGGCTGGAAGATCCCGGGCAGGGCGTAGGACGCGCGCATCGCATCGACCACGCGGCCACGCGTCAGCCAGATCTCGTGGCCGGTGCGCACTTCGGTCGCGACGCTCGCGAACTTGATCGGGAGGTCCTCGATCAGGATCTGTCCGATCGCGTCCTCGAGTCGGCTTGCCAGCTTCTCGCCGCCGAGCAGGCCGGAGCCGTTGAGACGAATGTCGAGATAGCCGAGGATGTTGCGCATGCCCTGCAGGCTGCGCCCCCAGTCTTCGAACGTATCAAGCCGGCCGGCCGCGTGGAGACCACCGGCGACGGCGCCGATGGAAGTGCCGACCACGACATCGGGCACGATGCCGTTGGCAAGCAGGGTCCGGAGGATGCCGATATGGGCAAAGCCGCGCGCCGCTCCGCCGCCGAGGGCAAGGCCGATGATGGGACGGCGGGTGGGGCCAAGGCCAATCTTCTCACCGTTCGAGCCGTTTGCGCCGCGCCCCTTCAAGATGTCCAGCACCGAAACTCTCCTACGCCGGGGCCAAAGCTGCGGCCAGGCCCGTATCGCCAGACTAGGCACCGCACTCGCACTCCGCCATCCCGGGCGCGAAGCATGGTTTATGCCGCTTTGGACAGGGCACCGGGCAGGAGTAAGGCGAGGGGCGTTGCCTCAGGACTAATCACGCAGGCGTCAACCGGGTTCCACAGACCGAACCGGCACCGTATTTCCTGGGGTTTCACAGGCTTGAATTTGCCGCGTTTTCGGTGAAAAGCAGGTGGCATGACACGCGGGGGTGACGGCATCATCGGATGGCGGCGCAGCATCAGGCTGCTGCCGGCGCTGATGCTCGTCGCGGCCCTCGTTACCTCAGGCCAAGACACTGCGCAGGCGCAGCTTTTCTCCGATCGTCCGCCGCCGGTCCCGCCGGCTTCGGTGCCCGACCCCGGCGGCGCCGTCAGCCTGGCGCCGCCCTCCGGGCCAGGCGCCGGTCCTGCGAGCCTGCCGCCGAGCCTGATGCAGCCGGCCACGCCGAGCATGCCGCCGCCCGCCCTCACCACCGTGCCGCCGGCCGCGCCGCTCAATGCGGCCGTGCCCGGACAAGGCGTGCTGTCGCTGAGCGCGAAATACGGCAAGGACACCCCGGCGATCACCAGCGGCCTGGTCTGGCGTGTGTTTGCCGACCGTCCCGACGAGAACGGCACCTTCAAGCTGATCCGCGAGGACCGCAACGCCTCGCCCAACATCGTGCTGCCGCCGGGCAATTACGTCGTGCACGTCGCCTTTGGCCTGGTCAGCGCGGTGCGCACCGTCAGCCTGAAGGCCGAGACCGACCGCGAATCCTTCGTGCTGCCGGCCGGCGGCCTGCGCATCGAGGGCCGGGTCGGCACCAGCCGGATTCCGCAGAACCAGATCTCGTTCGCGATCTACAAGGGCAGCCAGTTCGAATCCGGCGAGCGCGCCTCGCTGGTGCCGAACGTCGCCGCCGGCGACGTCGTGCTGATCCCGGAAGGCACCTATTACATCGTCTCCAATTACGGTGACGCCAACTCGGTGGTGCGCTCGGACATTCGCGTCCAGGCCGGCAAGCTCACCGACGTCACCATCACCCACCGCGCCGCCGTGATCACGCTCAAGCTGGTCAGCGACAGGGGCGGCGAGGCGCTCGCCAACACCGCCTGGTCGGTGCTGACCCCGGGCGGCGACGTCATCAAGGAATCGATCGGCGCCTTTCCGCGCGTGGTGCTCTCCGAAGGCGAATACCGCGCCATCGCCAAGAACGAGGGCAAGGTCTACGAGCGCGGCTTCAACGTCGTGAACGGCGTCGACGGCGAGGTCGAGGTGGTCGCGCGGTAGGGTCTGGGCGGCGATGCCGCCCGGCCGGACGCTGAACCGATTCCCCTCGCACGGCGCTTCTCATTCCGTGCACCATCGATCCGTCTCCTGTTACCGCTCGTCCGGCGCGCTGGTGCAAGGAGGCTCGTCGGCAGCAAATCCAGCAATTCTGTTTTGAATGATTCTCAGCGCTCCAGGCTTCGCCGGGAGTTCATAAACACCGGCACCGCCGGCTTATTCCTGACGCCTCGCGGATTCGCCACAGCCGGTGGAAGATACCGATTTCCGATCATCAATCTTGTTCTCTTTCCATCCCGCTGGGTTATATGTCGGGCCTTCCGTCCAACGGGGAAGGCCGGCGCAGATTTGTGAATCTGCGAGACCGGCAGGGGAGCAGGGGACCAAGCTCGTCGGCATGTTCGAAGTGATCCTGACCAGGCGCAAGCGGTTCGGCTGGCGATGGCGTGTGTGCGACCAGTCCGGCAAGATTTTTGCCGATGGTTTCGAGCGCACTCGGCCGTCGGCGAAATACCATGGCGAGCGCGCGTTGTTCTTCCTGTTGTCGCAGGCCTATCTGCGCAACCGCTCGGCGGCCTCCAGCGAGGATTGACAGCCGGGGCGCAGCTGCCGACGACCGGCTTCACCTCAGATGTCGACGACCAGCTTGCCGTTCGCCGCGTGATCGCGGATCAGCTCATAGGCATCGCCGACGCTCTCCATCGTAAAGCGCCTGGGATCGAGCAGCGGCACGAGCTTGCCGGCTTCGACGAGGCGAGTGGCCTCCGTCATGATGTTTCCGTGGTGCGCGCGGCCTTCGCCCGACAGCAGCGGCAGCAGCGTGAACACGCCGGAATAGGTGGCGGCGCGGAACGACAGCGGGGCAAGCGCGTGCGTGCCCCAGCCCAAGGCACTCACCACATGACCGAAGCGGCGCACCGCTTGAAAGGAGGCGTCGAGCACCTTGCCGCCGACGGTGTCGTAGACGATATCGAAGCCGCGGCCGCCGGCATGCTGCGCAACGTAGGCTTCGATCGGGCTGTCGCGGTCGATGAACACCGCGCCAAAGGCTTCGATGGTGCCACGCTGCGACGCCGAGCCCGTGGCGAACACGTCCGCCCCGAAAGCGCGCGCGATCTGAATCGCGACATGACCAACGCCGCCCGCGCCGCCGTGGATCAACACCTTCTGGCCCGCCTTCAGGCCGGCGCGGTCGATCAGGCCCTCCCAGGCCGTGATGACGATCAGGGGCAGGGCGGCAGCCTCCCGCATGCTGAGATTGGCGGGCTTCAAGGCGAGAAGATCGGCATCGACCGCGGCGAATTCGGCCAGCGATCCCGGTACGCCGCCGACCCCTCCGGTCATGCCGTAGACCTCGTCGCCCGCCTTGAACCGCGTCACCTCGCTCCCGCTGCGCTCGACGATTCCGGCCAGATCAATCCCGGGAATTGCCGGCAGCGGATGGCGCGCATGCGCGGCCGTACCGGCATGAATCTTGGTGTCGAGCGGATTGACCCCGCTCGCCCGCACCCGCACCAGCACCTGGCGCGGTCCGATCTCGGGTCGGGAAATCGTCGAGAGGCGTAAGGGGCCGTTGTGGGCCTCCAGCACGCCGGCACGCATCGTCGATCGCGTCATCATGACCGTCTTGCTCCAGTTGTCGGCGCCAATATGATCATGAATTTTTGCATGAAAAGGAACGATGCTGTACGATCCTCATACATTCTTGTATGGCTAGTGGTGTGGTGGACTGGAGCGATCTGCGTATTTTCCTGGCAATTGCCCGCGAAGGCACGCTCGGCGCCGCCGCGCGGAAGATCGGCCAGACCCAGCCGACGATGGGGCGGCGGCTTCGCGCGCTCGAAACGTCGCTGGGTCAGACGCTGTTCCAGCGCACGGCGGACGGCTTCGTGCTGACCGACGAGGGCACGGCCGTGCTGCGTCACGCCGAGCGGATCGAGGACGAGGCGCTTGCGCTGGAGCGTCAAGCGTCCGGTGCGACGACGCAGCTCGACGGGCTGTTGCGCGTGTCTTCGTCGGACTGGTTCGGCACGGTGATGCTGTCGCCGGTGATCGCCGCGTTCGGCAAGCGTCACCCCGCCGTGACCGTGGAGCTGCTGACCGATGCGCGGCTCTACAGCCTGCCGCGGCGCGAGGCCGATCTGGTCTTCCGCATCAAGCCGTTCAGCGAGCCCGAGGTGATCTCCAGAAAGCTGCTGCACATTCCCTACGCGCTCTATGGCAAGAAGGGCAGCAAACCGCCGCGGGCGGGGGGCGGCAGCGGTATTCGCGTCGTGACCATGAATGCCGAATTCGCGGAGATGCCGGACGCGGTCTGGCTGAGGCGCATGCTGCCGAATGCGGACGTCGCCTCGCGCAGCAACAACAGGCAGGTGCAGGCCGAGCTTTGCGCGAGGGGTGGCGGCCTTGCCGTGCTGCCGCGGCCGCTCGGCGACAGCGATCGCCGTCTGGTCGCGCTCGACATCGGCACGCCCCCGCCCGGCCGCGACACCTATGTCGGCTATCATCGCGACCTCAAGCGCCTCGCTCGTCTGCGTGCGCTGCTCGATCTCGTGATCGAGCGGCTGGCAGGACCGCCGTCGTAGCCGCCCCATCAGGACTACAAGACCTTGCGGTGCCCGGCGGGCGAAACACACAACTGATCGGTCAATCCGCGTCGCCGAAAATATTCCGCTTTACCGAATTTCGGAAATGACGTATGTGTCGCGCAACCCGGCCCAAGGAAGAGGGGCGTATCGCGATCGTCACGAACGCGGGCCGGGCGGCGGTGGACGCCGATGGCATCGGCGCGACGGGTCTTGCAGGGCGGTCAACCGTGAGCAAGGCCGTCGCGCATACGACCGGTGCAATCGGCGTACGGCAAAATCGTGTGGTCCTGGCGCCCGGGGTCTGTGCGCCAAGTGTTGCGGTGATGTGGCGGCCCGACCGGGCCCGCGCATCGATCAGCCGCAAGGCGACGGGGGCAATAGTGCAACGCTCCCCGGGGAGAGCACGACATAAGCCGTCAAACCACTGCGCAGGGAAGGCCGGGATGTCCCGGTTGCCCTGTTCTCCGCTATGCAGCAGCACACGCAGTCTGCCCTTGGCATGGCGGTCCATGGGAGCCACCGGCTCCCGGCCTTCCCTGCGCCTTCTTTCAATTCAGAGGGCGAAGCAACACGCAAAGCTCGGGCGAACAAGCCGCGAGGATGCGATCCCATGTCAATCATTCACCGCTCTCGTGCCCCGGACGCGGCGCAGCACGAAGTGATGCGCTGCTGGGCCGGGGCCCATGCAGCAGCGAATGCCGTGGCCTGCTGGGTCCCGGCTCTGCGCAGCAACGCGAAGAGCGTTGCAGCGCGTCCGGGATACGACGCATCGCCTTCGCACCACCGTCACAGTCGCTAAAGCGCACTAACCAACACCCGACTTAAAACTGTCATAATCGCCGAACGGAACCCGCGCTTGCGCGCTCTTTACATGTCGTTAAGTGCGCCTGCATTGGATGCGCCGGCAAAGTGCGTTGGGGACTGCCATGGATGCTGCGAGGAAAGTGCCGGGAAAACCGGCCGCCGAAATGTTCGACGACATCCCGGTGCTTCAGCGCAAATGGCATGCCGCGTTGAAGCCGGGCGACCGGCTGCCGCGCTACGAGGACGTCATGCTCGGCAGTCTTGGCCGGCTCGCCGATCACATCGCGATCTTGAAGAACGACGGCGCGCTCGAACTGTCGCGGAGTGGACGTTACGTGCAGAAATGGCTCGGCGATGAGCGCTGGGACATTGCCGTCGCCGAATTGTCGCCGGATTGCGCCACGGCGCTGTCGGAAGCAGCGACCAGCGCGCTTGCCAACGGGCGGCCGCACCGGGCCAGCGCGCATTGCGTGCGCGACGGCATGGTGCGGACCTACGACGTGCTGGCGCTGCCGACGGCCTCGCGCTGGGGCGCCACGCTGGTCGGCGCCTATGTCAACGAGCGCGGCGCGCAGTACAATCTGCTGGACGCGATCTTCGCCTCGACCGACGACGCGGTGATCTCGCTGGCCACCTTGCGCGATGCCGGCGGCAAGCCGTTCGATCTCCAGGTCGTGCATCACAACAACAGCGCGAGCACGCTGCTGAAAGTCGCGACCGGCAGCCTGTTGTGGCGGCGTATCGGCGAGGGGGCGACGCTGCTGGCCCTGCCCGAGATCATGGACTTTCTGCTCAAGACCCTCGCCGGCGGCCGCGGCGAGCAGCTCGAGATCGAGAGCGAGGGCCGGCACCTCCGTCTCGGTGCCACCGCCTTCGCCGACGTGGTTTCGCTGACGATCTCCGATGTCACCGCGCTGAAGCGGCGCGACGCCTCCTTCCGCCTGCTGTTCGACAACAACCCGATGCCGATGTGGGTGTTCGATGCCGAGACCAGGCAATTCCTCGGCGTCAACGACGCCGCGGTCCAGCATTACGGCTACAGCCGCGCCACCTTCCTGCGCATGAAGCTGCACGAGATCTGGCCGGAGGACGAGTGGGACAGCCACGCCGAGGCGCTCGAACGCCTCGGCGAAGCCTATCATTCCTCGCGCAACTGGCGGCACCTGCGCGCCGACGGTAGCGAGATCGAGGTGCTCACCTTCGGCCGCCGCGTCGCCTTCGACGATCGCGACGGTTATCTGGTCGCGGTGGTCGACATCACCGAACGGCGCAAGGCCGAGGCGCGCATCGCGCACATGGCCCACCATGACGGCCTCACCGACCTGCCGAACCGCGAATATTTCCGGGAGCGGCTGAAGCAGGCCCTGGATCAGGCCGGGGACAAGCGCGTCGGCGTGCTCTACATCGATCTCGACCTGTTCAAGAACATCAACGATTCCTTCGGCCATCCCGTGGGCGACCGCCTGCTCAAGGAGGTCGCCGGACGCCTGACCAAGGCGGTCCGCGGCCCCAATCTGGCGGCCCGGCTCGGCGGCGACGAGTTCGCGGTGATCCTCGGCGCCGACGTCTCGCCGAACGAGGCCAGCGCCTGCGCCGGCCTGTTGATCGACATGCTGAAGGCGCCTTATGCCATCGACGGTCAGGAGATGGTGATCGGCGCCAGCATCGGCATCGCGCTGTCGCCCGGTGACGGCACCACGCCCGAGGAGCTGATGCGAAATGCCGACATGGCGCTGTACCGGGCGAAGTCCGACGGCGGCGGCGTGCACCATTTCTTCGAGCGCGAGATGGATCTGCAGGCGCAGAAGCGCCGCGACATGGAGCTCGACCTGCGTCGTGCGTTCGCCAATGGCGAGTTCGAGCTGCACTACCAGCCGCTGGTGACGATCGCATCCGACCGCATTTCCGGCTTCGAATCGCTCTTGCGCTGGCGTCATCCGGACAAGGGCATGATCTCGCCGGCGGAGTTCATTCCTGTCGCCGAGGACATCGGCCTCATCACCCAGTTGGGGGAGTGGGTGCTGCGCGAAGCCTGCGCAGAGGCGGTCAAATGGCCTGGCGACATCAAGGTCGCGGTCAATCTGTCGCCGGCGCAATTCCGCAGCCGCAACCTGGTGCAGGTCGTGATCTCGGCGCTGGCGCAGTCCGGCCTGTCGCCGCGACGGCTGGAGCTCGAAATCACCGAGTCGATCTTCCTGGCCGAGACCGATGCCAATCTCGCCATCCTGCATCAGCTGCGCGAGCTCGGCGTCGGCATTTCCATGGACGATTTCGGCACCGGCTATTCCAGCCTGAGCTATTTGCGCAGCTTTCCGTTCGACAAGATCAAGATCGACCGTTCCTTCGTGAAGGATCTGGCGGAGCGGCCCGATTGTGGCGCGATCGTGCGCGCGATCTCCGGCCTCGGCCGCAGCCTCAACATCACCACGACTGCGGAGGGCGTCGAGACCGAGGACCAGCTCGATTGGCTGCGCGCCGAGGGCTGCAACGAGGTGCAGGGGTTTCTGTTCAGCGCGGCGCGGCCTGCGGCCGAGATCGCACGGCTGCTCGCCGATTTCGGTCGGCGCGCCTCACGGGCGGCGTAGCGCCTCGGGATAGCAATCGTAGACCAGCGCCTTGAACGCGGGCGTGATGCGGCCCCGCTCGGTCTGGGTCTGCTGCATCATGACGTAGACCATGTCGAGCTTGGGATCGACGCCGAAATAGGTGCCGCTGCCACTGTCCCATTTCAACTCGCCGAGCGAGCCCGGCGGCGGCGGTTTTGCGTTGCCGGGATCGGTCCGTACCGCAAGGCCATAGCCATAGCCGAAGCCGTCGCCCGGAAAATAGAAGTAATCGCGTCCGACGCCGGAGCCGGGTCCGATGTGATCCGTCGTCATCGCCTTGAAGGCGGCCGGGCTCAGATAGCGCTTGCCGTCGAATTCGCCGCCGTTGAGCAGCATCTGCGCGAAGCGCTGATAGTCGGTGATGGTCGAGAGCAGGCCGCCGCCGCCGGACTGCCACTCGGGATGGTCGAGACGCTCGCGCTCGCCGGCGAGCAGGATGAAATCGTTCGGCAGCGGCCGCGCCATCCGCGCCAGCTCGGCCTCCGTCGCCAGCGCGAACCTGGTGCTGGTCATGCCGAGCGGATCGAAGATGCGTGCTTTCAGGAATTCGTACAGCGTCTGGCCCGAGACGATCTCGATGACAGCGCCGAGCACGTCGGTGGAATGGCCGTAGCGCCACAGCGTTCCAGGTTGCCGGGCCAGCGGCAGTTCGGCGATGCGATCGGCGAATTCCCTGTTGTTGAAGTGACCCCTGAAAATGTTGGCCATCTTGTAGGCGTGCTCGACCCACTGGCTGCCGATGTAATCGTAGCTGATGCCCGAAGTATGCCGCAGCAGATCCTCGATGTTGACGGGGCGGTCCGGTGGGTCGAGGTCCAGCTCGACCATGCCGCCGGGCAGGGTCACCTCGCGGCCCACCTTGGTCCCGGCGAACAGCGGGACGTAAGCCGACACGGGGTCGGTGAGCGCGAGCTTGCCCTCGTCGATCAGCATCATCGCGCCGAGGCACGTGATCGGCTTGGTCATGGAATGGATGGCGAAGATCGTATCGGGCGTCATGGCGAGGCCCGTCCTGGTGTCGCGCACGCCGAAGGTCTTGAGGTAGACCGGCTTGCCGTGCTGCTGCACCAGGATCACGGCGCCCGGCAGGCGGCCGCTCGCCACCTCGTTGTCGAAGAATGCCGTGATGCGGTCGAGCCCGCCCGGCGACGGGGCGGGGATGTCGGCGGAGCGGCCTTGCGCCGCCGTGCCGGCGAGCATCGCGGCCCCGACCAGAAATTCACGGCGTCTCATCGGGCCTTCCTCCCTCGGCGGGATCAAAGCCGCAAGATGCCGGAAGGGTCAACACGCCATCGACTAAAAACGCGTCACGATTTCCGAAAGGAACGGTCGCGGACGGTCTTCGCTCGGCTTGGTCGGCGTGCCGATATGGATGAAGCCGGCGAGCTTCTCATCCGGCTTGAGGCCGAGGCCGTCGAGCACGTCGCGATCGAACGCGAACCAGCTGGTCAGCCAGCAGGCGCCGTAGCCGAGCGCGGTCGCAGCGGTGACGATGTTCATGGCGCTGGCGCCCGCCGACAATTCCTGCTCGAACGCCGGCACCTTCGGGTGCGGCCTCGTGAAGCTGACGATGGCGATCACCAGCGGTGCATCCATCAGGCGCTTTCGTTCGGTCTCGACATCGGCCGCCGGCGCGCCGGGATTCTTCCGCGCAAAGACTTTTGCGATCACCTCGCCGGCGCGCTGGCGGGCCTCGCCCTCGAACACGATGAAGCGCCAGGGGGCCAGCTTGCCGTGGTCGGGCACGCGCGCCCCGATGGTGAGGATCGTCTCGAGCTCGGCCGGGGAGGGGCCGGGCCCGCTCATCTCGCGCGGCTTGACCGAGCGGCGCGTCTTCAGGAGTTCGATGGCGTCGGGCAATGCGATATCCTCATCAACGGGTCTGCGGGCGTGCCGTGCCGAGATAAGCATGCACGCCCGCAACCGGAAGTGAATTTAGAGCGATTTCAGGGATCAGAAGGCGCCACGCGCCCGCCGGACATCCGGCGGGGTTGCCTCGTCGACCAGCGCGGCGATCGCCTCGGCGGTCGTCATCACCTTTTGACCGTCGCTGCCGAGCCGGCGGACCGAGACCGAATGCGTCTCGGCCTCCTTCTTGCCGACCACGAGCAGCGCCGGGATCTTGGCCAGCGAGTGCTCGCGGACCTTGTAGTTGATCTTTTCGTTGCGCAGGTCGATCTCGACCCGCAGCCCGGCGCGCCGCGCCTGCTCCAATACCACCTTGGCGTATTCGTCGCCTTCCGAGGTGATGGTGGTGACCAGCGCCTGCACCGGAGCCAGCCAGAGCGGGAAGTTGCCGGCATAGTGCTCGATCAGGATGCCGATATAGCGCTCCATCGAGCCGCAGATCGCGCGGTGCACCATCACGGGCGGCTTCTTGCCGCCGTCATGGTCGATGTAGAACGCGCCGAACCGCTCCGGCAGGTTGAAGTCGACCTGCGTGGTGCCGCACTGCCAGTCTCGGCCGATGGCGTCGCGCAGCACGTATTCGAACTTCGGCCCGTAGAAGGCGCCTTCGCCCGGATTGATCTCGGTTTTGATGTGATTGCTCTGCGACTGGATCTCGCGCAGCACGGTGGCCATCACGCGTTCGGCGTGATCCCACATCTCGTCCGTGCCGACCCGCTTTTCCGGCCGGGTCGACAGCTTCACGGTGAGATCGCCGGTGAAGCCGAAATCGGCATAGGTCGACAGGATCAGGTCGTTGATCTTCAGGCATTCCTCGGCGAGTTGGTCCTCGGTACAGAAGATGTGCGCGTCGTCCTGGGTAAAGCCGCGCACGCGCATCAACCCGTGCATGGCGCCCGACGGCTCGTAGCGATGCACCACGCCGAACTCGGCGAGGCGCAGGGGGAGGTCGCGGTAGCTCTTCAGGCCGTGCTTGAAGATCTGCACGTGGCCCGGGCAGTTCATCGGCTTCAGCGCGAACCAGCGCTTGTCCTCGGCCTCGTCGCCGGCCGATTGCGCCGCGAACATGTTCTCGCGATACCAGCCCCAATGGCCCGAGGTCTCCCACAGCACCTTGTCGAGGATCTGCGGCGCGTTGACCTCGCTGTAATCGCCAGTCAGGCGGCGGCGCATATAGGCGATCAGCTGCTGGAAAATGGTCCAGCCCTTCGGGTGCCAGAACACGACGCCCGGGCCTTCCTCCTGGAAATGGAAGAGGTCGAGCTCGCGCCCGAGCTTGCGGTGGTCGCGCTTTTCGGCCTCCTCGATCTGCTTGAGGTAGGCGTCGAGATCCTCCTGCTTGGCGAAGGCGGTGCCGTAGATGCGGGTCAGCATCGGGTTGTTGCTGTCGCCGCGCCAATAGGCGCCGGCCACCTTCATCAATTTGAAGGCGTTGCCGACCTTGCCGGTCGAGGTCATGTGCGGGCCGCGGCAGAGATCGAACCAGTCGCCCTGGTAATAGATCTTGATCGGCTCGGTGCCGGGAATGGCGTCGACCAGCTCGACCTTGAACGCCTCACCCTTGTCGCGAAACACCTGCTTGGTCTTTTCGCGGTCCCAGACTTCCTTCGTGAAGGGTTTGTCGCGCGCGATGATCTCGCGCATCTTCTTCTCGATCGCGGCAAAGTCTTCCGGCGTGAACGGCTCGTTGCGGAAGAAGTCGTAGTAGAAGCCGTTCTCGATCACGGGGCCGATGGTGACCTGCGTGCCCGGCCACAGCGTCTGCACGGCTTCGGCCAGCACGTGGGCGCAATCGTGGCGGATCAATTCGAGCGCGCGCGGATCGTCGCGACCAACGAGCTCGATCCTGGCGTCGTCCTCGATGGGATCGTTGAGGTCGGTGAGCACGCCGTCGAGCGCCATCGCGACCGTGCGCTTGGCCAGCGACGGCGAGATGCCCTTGGCGATGTCGAGGCCGGTGATGCTCTTGTCGTATTCGCGCCGGGCGCCGTCGGGGAAGGTGAGGGTGACCTTGGCGGCGGGGGTCACGGGCTTGAGATTGGACAGGCTGTACTGGAAGCCGGACTCGGATTTGGGCTGATCGGTCATTGCTTTTCTCCTGAGGCTCACTCCTGCGAACGAGCGCAGGTAAGCGGGAACGAGCGATATATCAGGCGATTCGGCCTGCGCAATCCGGCAATTCCAAGAAAGTGGCGCGCAAAAGCCGAGACGGCGCTTCAACTATTTGGCCGCGTGCCCTTTGACTTGCCGCGGGGCTGCTCTACATGCAGTTGCATGAAAAATCCTCCCGTTGCCGGCCGTTTCGCGCCGACCGCCCTGATGCTCGGCAATCTGGTCACCGGCTGCTCCGTGCTTGCCCCCGCGGGCATGCTGCCGGAATTGGCTGGAGGACTCGATGTCAGCATTCATGCCGCCGGGCTGCTGATCACCTTCGGCGCGGTGACGCTGTGCATCGGCTCGCCGCTGACGGCCTGGCTCACCAGCCGCATCGAACGGCGGACGCTGCTCAGCGCGACGCTCGCCGTGCTCGCTTTGGGCAATCTCGCCTCGGCCTTTGCCCCCGATTACACCAGCCTCCTCGTCATCCGCCTCGTCATGCTCGCGGTCGGTGCGCTCTACACGCCGCAGGCCGCCGGCACGGCGGCGCTGATCGTCCCGGCCGAGCGGCGCGGCAGCACCATCGCCTATGTCTTTCTCGGCTGGTCGCTGGCTGCCGCCGTCGGTCTTCCGCTGATCACCTTCGTCGCCAGCCGCTATGGCTGGCGGGCAGCCTATGGCGAGATCGGCGTGCTCGGTTGTCTCAGCTTCGTGCTGTTGCTGCTGCGATTGCCGGCGGGCCTGCAGGGAGTGCCGGTGGATCTAAAGACCTGGCGTGACGTCGGCCGCGACACGACGATTCTGCTGCTGCTTGCGATCACCATGCTGCATATGTCCGGCCAGTTCGTTATCTTCACCTACATGGGCCCGCTGCTCAACAAGCTCACCGGCGCCGGCCCCGATGCGATCGGCACGGTGTTCGCGCTCTACGGCATCTGCGGTTTCCTCGGCGTCGTCATCGCCACCCGCATCGTCGACACCTGGGGGCCCTATCGGACCTCGCTGCTGTTCACCAGCCTGCTGCTGGCGGGGGTCACGGGCTGGGCGATCGGCGCCGGGACGCTTGCCTTCATGACGTGCGGGGTTGCGATCTGGGGCCTCGGCTTTGCCTCGACCAATTCGATGCAGCAGGTCCGGCTGGTCGCCGCCGCGCCGTCGCTGGCATCGGCGACCGTCGCGCTCAACACCTCCGTCCTCTATATCGGCCAGGCGGTCGGCTCCGCCATCGGCGGATTGTTGTTCGCCCGCGGACTCCTGCACACGCTCGGCTTCGTCGCCGTCGGTTTCGTCGCGCTGGCGCTGATCCTGGTGGTCCTGACCCGGCCCAATCAGGCCGCTGTCACGGCCTGACTTTCTCGCCTGGCGTGCGCAAGGTGCTTGGCAAACAGCGCGCGAGAGGGCTAGAACGCCGGTCATGGGGACCAAAGAGAGTTGACTGAAATGAGGATGATTCTGGCGGTTGCCGCGGTGCTCTATTCAGCCTCCGCGTTCGCGCAAGCCGACAAGCCACCGATGGTCGGGGACAAGCCCTTGGTGCAGGTCAAGCCCAAAGGGACCAAGGAGGCGACGGCAACGGCGCCGAAGGGCAAGCCGCAATCGATCGCCGTGCGGCTCCAGGCCTGTCTCGAGATCGACGACGGCACCAAGGACCGCCTCAATTGCTACGACGCCGTGATGCCGCCGGCCCCGAAGCCGAAGCCTGCGAAGGCCAAGGGCTACGCCGATTGCCGGTTCTTCAAGGAAGAGGACGAGCGGCTGACCTGCTTCAACGGTTTTGCCGAGAGCATCCCGAAGCTGCCCAAGAACTGATGTCAAGAACTGATGCTGCGGACATGCCCGATCCGGCTGAGCAGCCGTAAGGCTAAAGCATGATCCGGAAAAGTGCGAAGCGGTTTTCCGAATAGATCATGCTTAAAGCAACAACCTAAAGCGCGATGACGATTCAGCCCAATCGCATCGCGCTTTAGCGGCTGGATGCCACGCGCGTCAGCGCCAGCGACGGCGTCGCCGCCATCTTCACCAGCACGTCCTTGAGCGGATCCTGCGTCCAGGCGCGGGTGACATAGTCGCGATGGGTGATGCCGTCGGCGGTCTCGACGAACACCACGCTGCCTGGACGGAGCGGCTGATCCATGTCCTCGGCGACGCTGATGCCCTTCTGGCGGAGCATGCTCATCAGCTCGCGGTCGCGCCGCGCGGTGTGGCGGGTGTAGGCGCTGACGAAGAAGCCGGAGCGGTGGCTTTCGATCCAGGACGCGAACTTGTCCAGTTCGCCATAGACGGCATCGAGCAGCACGACGCCGCGGACGCGCTCGCTGATGCCGCCGACCTCCAGACTCCAGGCCGTCGGCAGGAAGCCGCCGCTATAGCCGACGATTACGATCGGCATGCTGGCGAAGGCGCGCGCGCCGTTGGGATCGCCGGTGACACGGGCGAGATGCTCGGCCGATTCAGCCATGAAGCGCTTGAAGCCGCCCGGTTGCCAGAACTTGCCGGCGCTGGAATCGGCGGCATCGACCGCCATCTGCGGGGCGAGCAGCACGGCGTTGGCGCCGGAATCGGTGATCTGCTTGGGCACCAGCTGGCGATCGCGCACGTCGCGTTCGAGCGTTGCGCCGTTGCCGTGGAAGAACACCACGATCACGCCCGGCTTGCGCGCGTCGAAATGCTCGGGCACGTGCACCAGCACGCGGCTGTCATTATAGGTCTCGTCCTGCCAGAACACGCGACCGGAATAGCTGCGATGGCCGCGGCGGTCGCCCTTGGCAATGTTGAGGAACGGGGCGTCGGAGGCGGGGTTGTTGCCGAAATAGGGAAAGGCCGACGACTTCATGCTGACCAGGGTCGTCAGGCCCTCGCGGGCGGGGCGCTTGTAGGGGACCTGCGGCTCCAGCGAGGCGACCTTGTAAGGTGCCTGCTCCGGCGGCTGCTGCTGCAAAGCGTGCTTGGGCGAGAAATCCCACATCTGCCGCTGCAGAAGACTCTCGCTTGCGGACGGAAAGCGCTCACTGAACTGTGGGGCCGGGAAGCGATCCTCGAACGTGTCGCCGCTCGCCACCTTCTGGTTCGTCTTCGCAACGACCTGGACGTTCGCCTGCGAGTTCGCCGCGAGCGCGGCCGGGTTCGGCGCCTTGCCGCATTGAACCAGCGTCAGCGACAGCGGCACCAAGGCTGAGATTAGGCCGAGCCGGAGCGCGCGACCGCGCGCAGCGGAGGGGATCCGATCGGCAGGCATATCAGCTCTCGGTTTCGGAACGGCCCCGACCATCCACCCATGACCCCAAAGTCACGTCCACTCGGCAATCTCGAGACAATTGAGCCGACCGGCGTTTAGGCGACGTTAAGCGTCCGGAGAAACTTCCCCACATCCGGAACGCTCAAAAGGACCATGCAATCGTGTCCTGATTGTGGGGAGGGAGGACGGGGTTTTCCGGGGCTTATGCCGCTTTTTCTCGCGTTAGCGGCAATAGCGGTGCTCAAGTACCCCGTTTCCGCTGCCTCATTTAACCCTTGTTAACCCTGCTTGAATTGACTGGGCCAAACTGCACGATGCGCCCGCGAGGCACCATGCCTCAGGTTAAGGACCCCGATGACGGCATCAGATGCGGGAACCGAACCCTGGACTGGCCGGCTGACCGGAAGCGGGACAGGGGTCTCGGTTCTGGTCGCGACCGCCATCGTCGTGGCTGACATGATCGGGGTCGGCGTCTTCACCAGTCTGGGCTTCCAGGTCAAGGACATCCCGTCCGGCTTCTCGATCCTGCTGCTGTGGACCGTCGGCGGCATCGTCGCGCTATGCGGGGTGTTCGCCTACAGCGAGCTCGGGGCGATGTTTCCGCGCTCGAGCGGCGAATACAATTTCCTCGGCCGTGCCTATCATCCGGCGTTCGGCTTTCTCGCCGGCTGGGTGTCGGCGACGGTGGGCTTCGCAGCGCCGGTCGCGCTTGCCGCGATGGCGTTCGGCGAATACGCCAAATCGGTCGTGCCCGATCTGCCGCCGATCCCGCTCGCCATCGCCGTGGTGTGGCTGGTCTCGCTCGTGCAGCTGACCGGCGTGAGGCACTCCTCGACCTTCCAGCTGATAGCGACGATCATCAAGGTCGTGCTGATCGTCGCATTCCTGGTTGCCGGCTTCGTCATCGGCGTGCCGCAGCCGATCACCTTCACGCCGCAGCCGGGCGATCTCGCCCACATCGTCAGCGCACCGTTCGCGATCGGCCTCGTCTTCGTGATGTATTCGTTCTCCGGCTGGAATGCCGCGACTTACATCATTGGCGAGATGAACATGCCGCAGCGGAATCTGCCGCGCGCGATGCTGGCGGGGACGCTGATCGTGCTCGTGCTGTATGTCGCGCTGAACGCGGTGTTCCTCTATTCCACGCCGGTCGGTGCGCTCGCCGGCCAGCTCGATGTGGCCAGTGTCGCCGGCACCGCGATCTTCGGCAGTCTCGGCGGCCGCATCGTCGGCGCGATGATCTGCGTCGGCCTGGTCTCCTCGATCTCCGCGATGATGTGGATCGGTCCGCGCGTGATGATGACGATGGGGGAGGACATTCCGGCCCTGCGCGTGTTCTCGAAGCGATCGACGAGCGGCGCGCCGGCCTATGCCATCCTGTTCCAGCTCGCGGTCGCGACGCTGCTGCTGTTCACGCGCAGCTTCGAGGCGGTGCTCGACTTCATCCAGTTCGCACTGTTGTTCTGCTCTTTTTTCACGGTCGCCGGCGTCATCAAGCTGCGCATCACCGCCCCCGATCTGCCCAGGCCCTATCGCGCCTGGGGATACCCGTTCACGCCCCTGGTTTTCCTGCTCGTGACCGCGTTCATGATGTACTACCTCTTGACCGAGCGGCCGGTGCAGTCGCTCTCGGGGATGCTCGTCATGCTGTCGGGCCTGTTGATTTATGCCGTTTTCCGCAGGCGGCCGGTCGCCGCTGGCAATTCCCACAATCGCGAATAGACATGTTTCGATCCCTCAGAATTGCCGCCGCCGCTCTTGCCCTGCTGGCTGCGGCCGTCTCCTCCGCCCGCGCCGCCGACATCACCTTCGATGATACCGCGCGCTTCCTCGCGGGCATGCAGCCTTCGGCGGACTCGCCGCTGCTGCCGCTGACAAAGGAGCCGGGGTGGCAGCGCCATGCCAAGTTCTTCGACGGCGCCTTCGCCCAGCTCGAACAGCGCCAGCTCTCGAAGATCCGCGATTGGGCCGACGTCAATCTCGCCGCGCCCCGGCCGACCATGTTCTACATGTTCAGCGGCCCGGATTTCCTCTACGCCAACGCCTTCTATGCCAAGGCCAGCACCTACGTGCTCGGCGCGCTGGAGCCGGTCGGTGCCGTGCCCGATTTGACGCGGCTGCCGCGCGGTTCGATCAGTGCCGCGCTCTACAATGTCGAACGTTCGCTCGGCTCGATCCTGAGCTTCTCGTTCTTCATCACCAAGCAGATGAAGGTCGACCTGCACGCCAATCAGGTCAACGGCACCTTGCCGATCCTCTATGTCTTCCTGGCGCGCTCCGGCAAGACCATCCGCAACGTCGAGATGGTCGCGCTCGACGCCAAGGGGGGTATGCATGCCGCTGGAGACAATCCGGGACCGAACGCCGCCCATGGCGTGCGGATCACCTTCGCCGGCAGCGACGGCGAGGCACGCACGCTGTATTATTTCTCCACCGACCTTTCCAATTCAGGCGCGCGCAACACCGGATTCCTGAAATTCTGCGAGACGCTGGGGCCGGGCAACAGCCTGCTCAAGAGCGCGTCCTATCTCCTGCACTCCGGAAACTTCACCGTCGTCCGCGACTGGCTGCTCGCCAACAGCGCCACCATCATCCAGGACGATTCCGGCATTCCGCTAGCGAATTACGGCGCACGGCAATGGCGGTTCTTTCCGTTCGGGCGCTATCTCGGCCCCATCGACGAATTTCCCGGTCGCTACCAGGACCGTTACGCCGAGCTGTTCAGGCGCGCCCAGCCGATCGATTTCGGCGTCGGCTACCGCTGGCGCATGCACGAGTCGAATTTATTGCTGGCGGTGAAAGTGCCGGGCAGCGAAACGCCGCCAAGCGGGGAGGCGACCTCGTCGGCCGAGCCGGCGCCGAAGCCGCCGCGTCCGAAACGGCTGCGACCGCCCGAGTCGATCCCGCCGCAGTCCGGGCGCTTCTACTGGTTCCGATGATTACCAGTGCACGCTCTGGCTCGGTACGATGAACGCCGTCGAGCTTGGCGGCGTCGCAAGGCTCGATGCCAGGTACCAGCCCGAGCCGAGCACGAGCGCCAGCAAGGCGACGATTGCGAGCAGGTCGATGGTGCGGGGGTCGTGGTGCCGCCTGGAGCCGCGGGCGGGCCAAAGCCCAAGCCAATGCCCAAGTCCAAGCATGGCGTGAAGGTGAGGGCTGATTTTCCAGCGCATTGTTGTTTCCTCCCCAAGGGAGCGTCAAAACAACGCGGGAGCAAAGTCCAAGGTTCCAGTCAGGCGCACGGCAACGCAATCGCAAGCTCAGGGCGCATTGACGCCGCGCCATCGGCCATAGCGCCATGGCAGGTACCAGCGCGCGCCTTGCGGTGCGGTCAGCGGCACGTTGTCGATGCCTGATGTGCCGAAGGGATGGCAACGCAGCAGCCGCGCCAGCGTCATCCAGCCGCCGGCCCACAGCCCGAACCGTTCGATCGCTTCGTCGCCGTAGACCGAGCAAGTCGGCAGATGCCGGCAATTGTAGCCGACCAGGGGCGACAGCGTGTGGCGGTACAGCCAGATCAGCGCACGGCCGAATCTGCGTGGCAGCCGAAGCGCCCCTTCGACTGAGCTGGAACAATGCCCGCAGGCTGATTGCTTCATGTGCGCGGTGCTGCGATGTTAAGCGAGGTGTTGCACGGTTCCAATGCGGGGAACTGTAAGCTGTTGTTTGCGCGCCATATTTTGCATGCTTTCTGGGAGCAGTGCAGCAAGTACCTATGGACGATCTGTATTCCCCCGGATACCATTTTTGTGACGTTCGTGTGTAGACTCATCGCACGCAAAACGGGGCTTGCCTGAATCGCCTCTGGGGCTTGGGGAAGGGACCAGTTTGAAAGTTCTGAAGTCGCTCAATCTTCGCGGCTGGTTGCTGGTGGGAACCGCCGTGTGTGGAGTCGTGCTGGCTGGCGCCGTCGCGACACTCGGGTCGTCGGCCCGAGCGGGTAGCGCGCTCGAAGAGCGCAAGCTGCCGATGAAGTTCAGCTGGGTCGCCTGCGAGCCGAACTGCCGCGGCTGGGTCAGCGCGGTCGGTATCATCACCGCCGACACACCCAAGGCTTTCGAAGAATTTTCTCGCGGACGCCAGCTCGGCGGCGCCACCGTGGTGCTCGATTCCAGCGGCGGTTCCGTCAACGACGCGATCACGCTTGGCCGGCGGTTTCGCAATCTCGGCCTGCTGACCACGGTCGGCGTCAGCCTGCGCGGCGGGCAGTCGGCCCGCCCGGCGGTCGCGCCTGAGGCCTATTGCGAATCCATGTGCGTGTTCCTGCTGCTGGCCGGCAAGAAGCGCTACGTGCCGGAAGCGGCTCATGTCCGCGTGCATCAGATCTGGATGGGCGACCGTGCCGACGATGCCAAGGCGGCGAGCTACAGCGCCCAGGACCTGATGATCGTGGAGCGCGACATCGGCCGGCTCGCGAAATACACCTTCGATATGGGTGGCACCGGCGATCTGCTGTCGCTCGCGCTCAGCGTTCCGCCCTGGGAAGATCTGCACAAGCTGGATGCCGGCGAGCTCAAGGTCACCAATCTCGTGACGACCGATCTCGTCGCCGACGTGCTGCCGCATGTGGACATCTCCGCACCGGCGATGGCGGGGCTTGCCCCGAAGACGCAGGCAAGGTTCGGCGAGGAGCCGGAGCAGCCTTCCAAGTCGACCAAGACGGCGGAAGCCGTGGTGCCGACGGGCGGTGTGGCCGCGCCGGCTGCGCCGACGCCGAAGTAAGATTCTTCGCCGTCATTCCGGGGCGTCGCAAAGCGACGGACCCGGACTCCAGACGTCAAAGCGCAAGATTTCCGGGTTCGCGCTGACGCGCGCCCCGGAATGACATCGATGGGCTCAGCCCTGTGCCGCAGCCGGCTGCTTGGCTTTGGCCTCGATCTGACCGATCGCGTCAACCACGGCATCGAAGGTCAGCAGCGTCGAGGCATGGCGCGCCTTGTAGTCGCGGACGGGCTCGAGGAGCTTGATCTCCTCCCATTTGCCTTCAGGAGGCGCACCGTTCTCCTTCAGCATCTTGCGAACAGTCTCGCGTAACTCACGGAGTTCGCTCGCAGTCGAGCCGACAACCCGACTTGCCATGATGGATGAAGAGGCTTGTCCGAGTGCGCACGCCTTCACGTCATGGGCGAAGTCGGTGACGGTGTCCCCGGTCATCTTGAGATCGACTTTGACGGTCGAGCCGCACAGCTTGGAGTGGGCCGTGGCGGAGGCATCGGGGTCCGGCAGCCGTCCGAGGCGCGGAATATTGCCGGCCAACTCGATGATCCGCTTGTTATAAATGTCGTTCAGCATGTGATGGAGTCCAGCGCGTCCATGCCCACTTCGGCAACCTGTCGGCCTTGGCGGGCGTCGTCCAGGGTCCTATATAGGGACGGAACTGGTGGAAATACAGTCCGGCGGTACGAGGCGGTGATCCGGATCCATGCCGTCGGCGTTTTGAGCCCAGGACCCTTTCCGCCGAAACTGTTCTCTTCAGGCGTCCGGCGGCTTGGCCGCCCCGTCTGCCGGTGACACTCCGGCCGTCAAGGCCGTCGAACGGAGTCGATATGGACGCTGCAATCAAATCCATCCGCCCGGGCAAGCCCTCTGACCGGCAGCCCGAGAGTCGTCCGGCCGAGCTTGATCCCGCTGAATTCCTCGCGGCCGCCGTCCGCGCCGACCAGCCGCGCCCGGCGCGCGCCGAGGCGGAAGCGGCGGTGAAGACGCTGCTCGCCTATATCGGCGAGAACACCGAGCGCGAGGGCCTGCTCGACACGCCGCGCCGTGTCGTCGAGGCCTTCGACGAGCTGTATCAGGGCTATCACCAATGTCCGGCCGAGGTGCTCGACCGCACCTTCGGCGAAACTGCCGGCTATGACGATTTCGTGCTGGTGCGCGACATCGAGTTCACCTCGCAGTGCGAGCATCACATGATGCCGTTCTACGGCAAGGCCCATATCGCCTATACGCCGGTGGAGCGGGTCGTCGGCCTGTCCAAGCTCGCCCGCCTCACCGACATCTTCGCCCGCAGGCTCCAGACCCAGGAGCACCTGACGGCGCAGATCGCGGCTGCAATCGACGAGGTGCTCAAGCCGCGCGGCGTTGCGGTGCTGATCGAGGCCGAGCATACCTGCATGTCGGTGCGGGGCGTCGCCAAGCACGGCGCCTCCACCTTCACCAGCCGCTTCACCGGCATGTTCCGCGACAATCCCGCGGAGCAGGCCCGTTTCCTGTCCCTGGTGCGAGGCACGCGCTGACCTCGCGAATGGATCGGCAAGGTCGTGTCCGCTCACTCCCATGAGATCGAGGAAGGCCTGTCCTTCCGGCCCCGCTTCGATGCCAGCGGGCTGGTGACGGTCGTCGCCACCGATGTTGCCACCGGCGACGTGCTCATGGTCGCGCACATGAACGAGGAGGCGCTGCGCAAGACCATCGCGACCGGCGAGGCCTGGTACTTCAGCCGCTCGCGCAAGGCCTTGTGGCGAAAAGGTGAGACGTCGGGTCAGACCCAGCGCGTGGTCGAAATGCGCACCGATTGCGACCAGGACGCGGTCTGGATCCGCGTCGAGCAGATCGGGGCTGCCTGCCACACCGGGCGGCGGTCGTGCTTCTATCGCAAGGTCGAGGGTGAGGACGGAGGAGCCAAGCTGGTCTTCGCCGATGCGGAGCGGCTGTTCGATCCGGACGCGGTCTACAGGAAGTAACTGTCATTCCGGGTTCGCACCTGCTGTGCGCCCAGGAATGACTTGAAGTGGGGCGGCGATACCAGGATTAACCCCGCATTAACCATACCTGTCCGAGGGTGAGGCGACGGGCGTCCGAATTGCCGGCGCCGCTCAACGCCGCGCGGGGCGGGCACTTCATCATGTCGGTCGACACTTCCAGCGCCACGCAGACCGCCGGTCTCGATCCGGCGCGGGCGCGCGTCGCCGGTGCGATCAAACAGGCCTCGAACATCTCCGGCGTCAGCTTCCAGTACATGCTGACCACCGCCAAGATGGAATCGGATTTCAATCCCACGGCAGGCGCCACCACCTCGTCTGCGCATGGGCTCTACCAGTTCATCGACCAGACCTGGCTCGGCACCGTGAAGGAGGCCGGCACGCAGCTCGGCTACGGCAATTATTCCGACGCCATCACCAGGACGTCGTCGGGCAGCTACACCGTCGATGATCCCGCGATGAAGCGGTCGATCATGAAGCTGCGCGACGACCCGCAAGCCGCTTCCAGCATGGCGGCGGCGCTGACGCAGTCGAACGGCTTCAAGCTGACCGGCCTGCTCGGGCGCAGGCCGAGCGACAGCGAGCTCTACATGGCGCATTTCATGGGCGTCGGCGGCGCGGCCAGGCTAATCGCCAATGCCGAGGACAATCCGCAAGCGGTCGGCGCGCGGCTGTTTCCGAACGCAGCGTCCGCCAACCGTTCGATCTTCTACGCCAGGGACGGCCGCGCCCGCAGCGTCTCGGAGGTCTATTCGGTGCTGGACGCGCGCTATGCCAGCGCGGCGAATTCGAAAGTGACCCGCAGCGCGATGGCGATGTATGGCGGCACGCCGTCGACCACCGAGGTCGCGAGCGCGAACGGTGTGCAGCCGACCGCGCCGATCGTCGACAATGCCGCCTATCTCCAGACCTTCCCGAATACACGTGCGGCGACGCCCGTCGGTGCGATATCGCCCACGACGGTCGCGGACAGTGCGTCGACCACACCGGCCTTCCGCTCGATCTACCAGCCCGGCGACACGCAGCCGGTCTCGACCACGGTGCAGAAATTGTGGGGCAACAACGCCTCGCTGACGTCAATCGCCTCAGCTGCGCCCGACGTGCGTCCGCCGCAACCGCTCGATCTCTTCAGCGATCGCAGCGGCACGTTCTCAAGCTAGAAACCTGGTCTCGTGTCCCGGACAAGGCGCAGCGCGTGAGCGATGCGCCGCAGAGCCGGGACCCATGCTGCCGCACACATTGCTGTCGAAGATTCTGGGCCCCGGCTCAGCAGCGCATCACTGACGTGATGCGCTGCGTCCGGGGCACGAGAGCGTGGCCATTCTCTCCCTTAACAAATCCTCAATAAAACCAGCCAGTTATGGTGAACGCTTTGTTAAGCGTCGTGGTTTATTTTGTGTTGCAGGTGACGAGCCGTCACCCTTTTCGTTTGTTGTGTAAGCCGGAAGCAGCATGATTGTTCGGCAGTTCATTAATTGGATCAGGACGGCGTCCGCCGGCGAGCGGGCCGAGGCAACGCGGGCGTTGGCCCGGGCCTGGCTGATCTCAGACCTTTCGACAGAGGACCGCATCGCCGCCGAAGGCGCGCTGTTGATGCAGCTCGACGATGCCTCGCCCTTGGTGCGGCAGGCGATGGCCGAGGCCTTTGCGCGCAGTCCGGACGCGCCGGCATCGATCGTGCGGGCGCTGTCGGCGGACCAGCCGAGCGTCGCACTGCCGGTGCTCGAACATTCCCCGCTGCTGATCGACGCCGATCTCGTCGACATCGTCGCAACCGGCAATGACGAGGTGCAATGCGCGGTCGCGCGCCGCATCGCGCTGCCGGTCTCGGTCTGCGCCGCCATCGCCGAAGTCGGCTGTGCGGCGGCCGCGCTGGAGCTGATCGAAAATCCCCATGCCGAGCTTGCGCCGTTCTCCTGGAATCGCATCGTCGAGCGCCACGGCCATCTCGCGGCGATCCGCGAGGCGATGCTGGTGCTGGATGACCTGCCGTCCGCAACCCGCGCCGCGCTGGTGGCCAAACTCTCCGAGACGCTGGCACAATTCGTCGTGGCGCGGAACTGGCTGAGCGCCGACCGTGCCGATCGCATCACGATCGAGGCGCGCGACCGCTCCACCATCAACATCGCGGCGCGCTCGCGCGGCGAGGACATGCAGGGCCTTGTGCATCATCTGCGCGTCACGGGCCAGCTGACCGCCGGCCTGATCCTGCGCGCGCTGTTGTCGAGCAATCTCGGTCTGTTCGACGCGGCGCTGGCCGAGCTTGCCGATCTGCCGCTGGCGCGTGTTACCGCGCTGCTGCACGACCGCGGCGGCAACAGCCTGCATGCGCTGCTTAGGCGCGCCGGGCTGCCCGAGACGACGTTTGCGGCGTTCCAGGTCGCGCTCGATGCCTGCCACGAGCAGGGCTTTGTCGACAGCGACGACGGCGCGGCACGGCTGCGCCGCCGCATGGTCGAGCGCGTGCTCACCCATTGCGAGACCGACCGCGGCGCCACCGAGCCGCTGATGGTCCTGCTGCGCCGCTTCGCCACGGAATCGGCCCGCGAAGAGGCGCGGCTGTTCTGCGACGAGCTGATCGCGGACGAGGACGCCTACGACGATCTGATCGCGGCATAGCGCGATGCCGTAGGACCTCCTAGCCTTGGTCAAGAGCTTTCGTGCCTTGGTGAACCAGGGTAGCGCGGTGCTCACCGCAGTCCAGGACGCTTCGCGCCGGCTACGCCGGTGCCGATGGCATCCTGGACAGCGGCTGGGGCGCGGGTCCTACGTCGGTGCTCAAGGCACAGGTGGGCAAGGCGGCTCCCGGCGGATCGGCCCGGCCGACCAGCCTACACCAACTGACTGGCCTCCGAACGCCAGAAGGGTACAGGGTGGGCAAAGGCGCAAAGCGCCGTGCCCACCGCCTCTCAGTTTGATCCGGGATGAATCGTGGGCACGCTTCGCTTTGCCCACCCTACGAAACTGATCGCAATGATGGAGCCGGGCCTCCAGCCACCGTCATTGCTTCGTCGCAAGTGCTGCTCGTAATGACGGGGAGAGAGCGGGAGGCCTTACTCTCCCGGCACGATGCTCGGCGCCAGGATCACCTCGAGATGCTCGGGGCGGTCGCGGTTGACGTGCGCGAGATAGTCGTCGGCGATCTTGCGCAGGCGGCGGCTGAGCTCGGAGGAGACGCTGATGCTGTCGAGCCTGGTGCTCTCGTGCACGATGGCGAGGATGGCGTTGATGTGGTGCGTGAACAGCTCGGCCGGGACCTTTGCCAGGTCAGGCGCGTGCTCGATGACGCGGCACAGGCTCTCGGCGATTCCCGCCGCGGCCGGATAGCCGAACGTCACGGCGTCACCCTTGATGTCGTGAGCGGCGTGAAACAGCTCGTCGCGCCTTTCCTTGGTGAAGGCGTCATTGCGGATGGCGACATAGGCGGCCGACAGACGGTTGACCTCGGTCGTCATCCAGTCCTTGAACTCGCCGGAAAGACCCGCGAGCGCCTGCTCGGCGCGGCCGACCGGATCGTCCAGGTCCTTCTCGTCGACGCGGCGCAGAACCTTGCGCAGCGGGTTGGGCTGCGTGATGATCTGGTGTGTGGCGAAGGCCTTGACCTCGATATCCTTTGCGCTGTTCTTCGCCATGATTTCTGCCTCGCCTGAAGACGCCTGCGCTAGATGCTGGAGCGGGCCTTGTCGAGCAGCGAGGGCTGCTGCAGCACCTCGTGCTTTTCGCCGACGCGGCGCTCGGGACCCATATAGGCGGAATTGGTGTTGCGGCGCCGGTCCGGCCCGAAATAGGTCTTGGTCTTGATGAAGGGGCGGGGATTGGCGACCACGTTGAGGATGCGCTGATAGAGCCCCTTGGCCGAGATCGGCTTGGCCAGGAATTCGGTGACGCCGGCATCGCGCGCCACGGTGACGCGACGTTTCTCGGAATGGCCGGTCAGCATGATGATCGGCGCGTAAGGGTTGCCCTTGGATTCCGGCTGCCGGATCATCTGCGCGAGCTCGAGCCCGTCGAAGATCGGCATCGCCCAGTCGGTGATGACGATGTCGGGCACGTAATGGCTGTACATCTCCAGCGCCGTGGCGCCGTCCTCGGCCTCATAGACTTCGCGCGCGCCGAAGGAATGCAGCAGCGTCCGCAGGATGCGGCGCATGTGCGGATTGTCGTCGCAGACGAGGAAGCGCAGCTTGTTGAAGTCGATACGAAACATGACGCCCGGGCCAAAAGCGGTCAACCTTCGTTAACCATATCGCGCCGGAGGTTAACGAAGGGTTGCGGCCGCGGCTGCGGCGGCGGCCCGCGAGGTGGTTCTAGTAGCCGAACTGCTCGCGCAGGATGCGCTCTTCCAGGCTGTGGCCGGGGTCGAACAGCATGCGCATCGAGATCGTCTTGTCGGACAGGACCTCGACCCGGCGGACGTCGCGCACTTCGTCGTGGTCGGCGACCGCGGCCACCGGTCGCTTGTCGCCCTCCAGCACCTCGATGACGACATAGGCCGTGTTGGGCAGCAGGGCGCCGCGCCAGCGCCGCGGACGAAAGGCGCTGATCGGCGTCAGTGCCAGCAGCGCCGCGTTGATCGGCAGGATCGGACCCTGAGCGGACAGATTATAGGCGGTGGAGCCCGCCGGCGTTGCCACCATGATGCCGTCGGCGATCAGCTCGGGCATGCGCTCGCGCTCGTCGATCATGATCCGCAGGCGTGCGGCCTGGTAGGTCTGCCGGAACAGGGCGACCTCGTTGATGGCGTGGTGCAGGTGGACGCGGTCGTTGACGTCGGTCGCGCGCATCAGAAGCGGATTGATCTCGGATTCATGCGCAGCCTCGAGCCGCGCGCGCAAATCGTGGGTCGAATATTCGTTCATCAGGAAGCCGACGGTGCCGCGATGCATCCCGTAGATCGGCTTTCCCGTGCGCATGTTCTGGTGCAGCGTCTGCAGCATCAGCCCGTCGCCGCCGAGCGCGACCACGACATCGGCGTCCTTGGGGTCGCAATTGCCATAGTCCCTGGTGAGTTGGCCGAAGGCGGCCTGCGCCTCGTTGCTCGAGCTGGCGACGAAGGCGATCCGGTCGTATCGCTGGGGCTTGGTCATTGGCTTGTCGGACACGGCCGCTGGCTGGAGGAAGTTCCGCCGGGCTCGTCTATACGAGGTTTGGCTACATTGTCGAGGATGACCGTCCTTCAAGGCAAACGAGCGATTGTCGGTCCAGAGAACAAAACGGGTTGATTTGAGCCCGGTGGGAATGCGCCATCGGCCGTGATCCGCAAACGGTCGCAATTTCTTGCTAGCTTCAATGCGGCCCGGCGATGACAGCCGGGCAGGGAGAACGATCATGCCCACGATCTTGCCGAGGCTGCGACGAAGCGGGCTCGTACTGGCTGTTGCGGTAGTCGCATGCGCAAGTGTTGTGCGCGCGGAGGATCCGCCGCAGCCGCGCGCCGAGATGACCGCGCCGGCCGGACAGAAGGGCGGGCGCGGCAGCGCTGCGCAAAGCGGGCCGCAGAGTTCGTCCCCGGCCGAGACGCACCGTCTCCCGCCGGATTCGACCACGAAGCAGACGCTGGAGCTGCCCGGCCGCACCCTCAGCTTCGCGGCGACCGCCGGCTCCATTCGCGTGTTCGACGGCAAGGGCGAGCCGCTGGCCGACATCGCCTATACGTCCTACCAGCTCGACGGCGCCGACCGCGCCACGCGCCCGGTCACGTTCCTGTTCAACGGCGGACCCGGGGCGTCCTCGGCATGGCTCCAGTTCGGCGCGGCCGGTCCTTGGCGGCTGCCGTTCGATGGCGATGCGCTGTCGCCGTCGGCCTCGCCCGAGGTGAAGCCGAACGCGGAGACCTGGCTCGACTTCACCGACCTCGTCTTCATCGATCCCGTCAGCACCGGCTACAGCCGCTTCATTGCGAGCGGCGAAGACGCGCGAAAATCCTTCTACTCCGTGGATGGCGATGCCAATTCGATCGCGCTGGTGATCCGGCGCTGGCTCGAAAAGCACGAGCGGCTGACGTCGCCGAAATACGTCGCCGGCGAGAGCTATGGCGGCATCCGCGGCCCGAAGGTCGTGCGCCAGTTGCAGCTCCAGCACGGCATCGGCGTGCGCGGCTTGATCCTGGTGTCGCCGCTCCTGGATTTCCGCGAGTTCACCGGCACCAGCCTTCTGCAATATGTCGCGACGCTGCCGAGCTATGTCGCGGTGGCGCGCGAAGCCAAAGGGCCGGTCAAGCGTGCCGATCTCGCCGACGTCGAGGCCTACGCGCGCGGCGAATTCCTGGCCGACCTCGTCAAGGGCGAGGCTGACAAGGAGGCCACCAATCGTCTGGCCGACAAGGTCGCCGAGCTCACCGGCATCGACCAGGCGGTGAGCCGCCGCCTCGCCGGGCGCTTCGACGTCGGCGAATTCCGCCGCGAGTTCGACCGCAAGAACGGCAAGGTGACGGGACGCTACGACGGCTCCGTGCGCGGCTTCGATCCCTATCCGGATTCCAGCAGCTCGCGCTTCGGCGACCCCTCGGGCGATGCGCTCCAGGCGCCGCTGACGAGCGCTGCGGTCGACGTGCTCACGCGCAAGCTCAACTGGCGGCCCGACGGCTCCTATGAGGTCCTGAACGGCAGTGTGGAAGGTCACTGGGATTTCGGCCGCGGCATCAACCCGCCGCAATCGGTGTCCGAGCTGCGCCAGATCCTTGCCACCGATGCCAAGCTGAACGTGCTGGTCACGCACGGCCTGTTCGATCTTGCCACGCCCTATTTCGGAACCAAGCGGGTGATCGATCAACTGCCCGCCTTCGTGACGCAGCGCGTCAAGTTCGTGGTCTATCCCGGCGGCCATATGTTCTATTCGCAGGGCGGCTCGCGGCAGGCGTTGCGCAGCGAGGTCGAGCGATTGATCAGGGAGTAGGCCGTCGCTTGCGCGGCGGATAGCGGCGCGCAATCTCCTTTGCCACGACGCGCTCCGGCTTCACATTCGCACCGGCGATCCAGATGTCACTGACCTTGCCGCGCCTGTCGCGGATCCGGCGCACCGGCTCGCCATGGCTGGAATAGCCGGCAGCCCAGGCGAGCTTGCCGGTGTCGCGGCCGGTGACCTCGATCTCGGCGGCATCCATGAACGGATTGTTGAACTGCGGATTGGCGACCAGCACGCGGTTGCCCGCGGCAACGAGGTCGGTCGCGCCCCAGATCGTCCACCAGCGGCCGGTCCAGTCGCGCAGGCGGCGGTCGGGTGCGCCGCGGGTCTTGAAGACGCGCAGGATCTGCATGGCGCCGTCCATCCAGAACGGCGCCGCGCCGTCGATGGAGTTGCTCAGGATGCTGATCGAAAGCTCGCAAGCCGGGATCGCGCAGGTCCGCGAGATGTAGCCCTGAAAGCCGCCGCTATGGCCGAACCAGTCCCAGCCGTCGGTCTTGCCGGCATTGACGCCGAGGCCGTAATAGCCCTCGAAGCTCTGCGGGATGCGCCAGTGATGCCGCGTCATCTCGCGGCGGCTAGCGACGGAGAGCACGCTCTTCCTCGCATTGGGCGCAAGCTGCGCGAAGAAGCGCGCGGTGTCGCCGGCGGTGGCAACGAAGCCGGCGGCCGAAGCCATCGCCTGCGCCGGATTGTCTCCGGGGATCACGCAGCGTTCGCCCAGCGGAACCTTTCGTGTGTGGCCGCGCGCGAAGGAGGCGCCCTTGGGAAGCGGCGCGTCCGGCTCGGTCTCGCGCAGGCCCGCGGGCCCGATGATCTCGCGCTTGATCCAGACCGAGTAGGGCTGCTCCGTCACCGCTTCGATGACGAGGCCGAGCAGGCCAAAGCCATGATTGGAATATTTGAAGCGGGTGCCGGCCTCGATCGCGGTCGGTAGCTTCAATTCCGCGAGCAGCTCGTTCGCGTCGAGGTAGGGGCGACGATCGATGAACTGGCCGGAATCGACGCCGTCGCGCGTCAGCCCCGCGCTGTGCGACAGCACCTGCGCGATCGTCGTCTCGGCAACGCGCGGATGCAGGCCGCCGACATACTGGCCGATCGTATCGTCGAGCCGGAGCTTGCGCTGCTCGCGCAGCTTCATGATGCCGGCCGCGGTGAAGCTCTTGGAATGGGAGGCGATGCGGAAGCGGTGGCGCGGGGTGAGCTTCTCGCCGGTGTCGAGGTTGGAAAGGCCGAATGCATGCTCGGCGACGATCTCGCCGCGATGGGCGAATGCGACCATGACGCCTGGCTGCTGGATTGTCGTCAGTTGGAATTCGATCCAGGAGCCGACGTAGTCGATCGCGGATCGCAGCCACTTGTCCATTGCGCTACCGGTTTGCGGGGATTGGTGCGAGAGGCTAGCCGAGAAAGCGGAACGGGCACAACCCGGAAGGTTGTGCCCGTTCGCCTCATGAAGTTGCGATGTCGTCAGTACACGAGCGTCGCGCCGGTCGGCTTGTCGAGCGCAGCCGCAAGCGAGCGATATTCGGAGCTGTCGGTGCCGGCGAGCGAGGCGATTTTGTTCAGGTGATACTGCGCCTGTTCGCGGTTGCCCTGTTCGAGCTGCCAGAGGCCGTAATATTGCCAGGTGCGGACGTGGTTCGGATCGTCCTTCAGCGCCAGCTCGTAATAGAGCTTCGACGACTGGTAGTCGCCGAGCTTGCGATAGGAGTAGCCGATCAGATTGGCGACGTCGGCGACGTCGTCGCGCTTCAACGACTTCAGCTGGCCGATCGCGCCGGTGTAGTCGTGGTTGTCGTAGATCGCGGTGTAGGCGGTGCGATAGGCGGCGAGGAATTTGGGGTCGTTGACGGAAGAGCTCTTCTTCTTGCCCTTCTTGGTCGATGAGTCCGAGCTCGGCGGCGGCGAAGGGGAGTCGCCGCCCGCGGCATAGGCGCTGGACAGCACCGGTGCGGCCGCCAGCGACATGGCGACCAGTCCCGGCATGACAAGCATTGAGAGTCTGCGCATCTAAAATTCTCCCGTATGGAACTTGGCGATCCTACACGATTGCCCGAAGACCGAAACACCCGTCCCGCAGAAACATTCCCGCTTCGCACCATCTGCTCGCCCGGATGCAGATGACAAGCTCGTCATCGAGATGAACGGGAGCCTGCAAGGGGCTTCAGACTGGGTTCAGTGCCTCGCCCCTAGGTTCTGGCCTACGATCGAAGGGTAGGCGAGAGGGTGCCGCCTCGAGATCCTTCCAAGAGGAGACCACCATGCTGAAGACCATTTCCGCCGCCTTGCTCGCGACTTCCGTGATCGCAGCCCCGGCCTTTGCCGCCGAGGCCGGCAAGACCACCACGACCGCCCCGGTGATCAAGGCGGACCAGGCCCAGACCAAGGCGTCCACCACCGCCGCAAAGCCGGACGCCACTGTCAAGGCCGACGCCAAAGCCGATGCCAAGGCTGCTGACATCAAGCCCGCCGACGTCAAGGCGGATTCCAAGGCGGACGTTAAGGCGGATTCCAAGTCGAAGGCGATGAATGCCAACGCGGCGGCCACGCCGGACGAGCACAAGTCGGCGCCCACGCTTAGCCACAACGACAAGCATCTGTCGGCCAAGAAGTCGCAGAAGGCGCAGCCGGACCTGGCCAAGCCGGCCACCAGCGACAAGCGCAGCTGACGTCTGATCCCGCGCGGCGGCACCTTGCATTGCCCGCCGCCGCGTACGGACTTCAGGCCCCGTCCCGGCGCCTGTGCGAAAGCGCAGGCGCCGGCGGCGGTGCGTTCCCTTTGCGCGGCCTTGGGGCTAGAACATGCGAGGAGTCTGTGCACGTGGAGAGCGCGAGCTGTGGGGCGATTGGCGAAACGTACTGCGCGCCTGGCGTTGATCCTGACCTTGCCGCTGGCGCTTGCGGCCTGTTTCAGCGGCGATGGCGACCGTCCGACCTTCATGGGCGGGACCCAGGCCGGAGGGCCGCAGCCGTTTCCCGACAATTTCCGCAGCGACACGCTGGCGCTGATGCGCACCTATCTGAACAACCCGGTCGGCGTGCGCGAGGCCAGCATGGCCGAGCCGGTCCAGCGCGAGGTCGGCGGCCGGCAGTTCTATGTGAGCTGTCTGCACTTCACCCCGCGCGAGACCGACGGCAGCTACAAGGCCATGCGGGAACGCGCGGTGATCTTCGTCAACGGACGAGCGGATCGTGTCGTCGACCGGACCAGTGAGCTCTGTGCCGGTGCGGTTTACGCACCCTTTCCGGAACTCGAAAAGATGACGCGGTAGCGCAAAGCCGGCCTTCATGGCCTAGTGCTAGAACGAGATCGCCGGAGCCGCCGGATCACATTTCGGCGAGCTTTGAACGGGGCGGTTGGCGTTGCGACAAATTGGGACGGCAGGTCTTGCGAGACGACAAAAATAGTCGGCGGGATGGAACAAACTCGCGTTGTTGCCGACCCGTCACAGTAACGAACGATCAACGTTCCGGCATTGCCGTGAAGCAACCCAATTCACGCCACGTTGTTTCCTGAGTGTCGTAAATGAAAGAACGGGGATGATCATGAAATCGATTTTGCTGGGTGCAGTTGTTGCTCTGCTTGCGCTGGCCGCGCCGGCCGCAGCGGCGGACATGCAGCCGCGCACCTATGCCAAGGCGCCGGCCTATACGCCGCCGCAGGTGATCTATAATTGGACCGGTTTCTATATCGGCGGTCATGTCGGCGGCGCGTTTGCCGGCGACAACAGCTTCCAGTCCAGCGACGCCCGGTTCATGGGCGGCGTGCAGGGCGGCTTCGACTACCAGTTCGCCCCCAATTGGGTGATGGGTATCGAGGCTCAGTACTCGTGGCTGCCGACCAACAACAACGGCGTCACGTTCCCGCTGGGCACGCAGGTGACGTCCAACACCGACCAGATCGGGTCGGTGACCGGCCGTATCGGCTACACCTGGGGACCGACGCTGCTCTACGCCAAGGGCGGTTACGCCTGGCGTAACAACAATCTTGGCGTCAACATCGCCGGCGTGCCGCAGGCCTTCACCACGACCGGCAACAGCAAGGACGGCTACACGGTCGGCGCCGGTCTCGAGTACATGTTCGCGCCGAGCTGGTCCGCCAAGGCCGAGTACCAGTACTATAATTTCGGCAGCACCACCTTCACCTCGGGTCCGGCCGAAATCGTCGGGGTCCGCGGCCGGGAGGACGAGCATACCGTCAAGGTCGGTGTGAACTACCGTTTCGGCTGGGGCGGTCCGGCAGCTTCGCGCTACTGACCCACGACTACGACCACGCTCTGACAAAGGCCGGCTCCGCCGGCCTTTCGTCTGTCCGCCGTCCGCCCGTCGGCCGGCCCTGCATTTGCAATGCGTGAACCATCTGGCGCGTCATTTGCAGACGAACATTCCGGCGCGCGCTTTCTCACGCGCGTCATGGATCTCGGGTAAAGCAAAAATAATTTTTGCCGCTTACGGAACTCGCGCTCCGGAACGCGTTATATGACAATTACCGGGCTGGTGGGACGACGGACATGCGTATCTTGGTGTCGGCGGTGGTGCTCTCGTGCTTCTTGGGCCTGCCGTGCTCTGCACAGACAATCCTCAAATCCGAGCCTCTGATGTTGGCACCTTACGAGGTGGCTTTCGTCAAGGACGCCTCGTGTCCGTCGGGCAAGGTGATGAAAGTCACCGGCGCGATCCGCGGGTTGCACCGCCGCAAGGCCTGCGTGGCTATGCCTGGTGAGCAGGCCTCGCTGGCGACCGCGACGCCCTGATCCCCCCTGCGGCTTCCGCCGGCAGCCCCTCACGAATTCAGCTCAAGCTCCATCCTGGACTGGCGCTCGGCCTCGGCCTTGTTCCTGGCGGGGTCCTCGCCCGGGGCAGCCCGGCAGGGTTTGATCTCGTAGTCATTGTCGAGCACCCGGCGCGGCCCCGGACGGTCCTCGTCGGCGTTGACATCCAAGACCAGGCCACTCCGCTGCGCGAGCTTCCAGACGTCGGACTCGCTCGGATAGGCCTTGCTGATCTGGGCGTCGTTGCAGAACAGGGCGTAGGGCATTGCTTTCCGCTCCGGAAAGCCCGTTAACGGCCCCACGTGCCCGGGCGTTCCAGGTGGCGGTCGATCACGGGCCCGTGATCGGGCGCGCCGGGCCTTGAGTCCTTAACGAGTCCTGAATCGCGAAAAAAAGAATCCCCGGGACTCATTTGGCGGAATCAGCGGATGTTTTCCGCCATGACGAGCCACCTGAACACCTCCTGCGGGCACATGCTCCTGCCGCTGACGCTGGCGCTCCTCGGCGCCTGCGCTGCCAATCTTTGGCTGGTGTGGTCTTGGCTATAAGTCTTGGCTGTGGGATCTGGCTGTCGGCCCTCTGACGGGGCCAACTTTACTTTTTGGCCAGCGGGCCAGGGGCGTCGCGGAGGGCGGCGCGCAATCTGGTCAGGGTTTGCGCACAATATTCCTCGCGCTCGCGCTCGAACCGTTCCTGATGCTTGCGGAAATTGGCGATGCGGGCCTGCATCTCGGTGCGGAAATCGCCGGTTGTCCGCGGCGGCGAAAGCTGGATGGGCTGAGGCTGCGGAGGGGCCGGGGGTGCCTCGACCTCGACCATGACGGTCTCGACCGCGACGGCCTCGATGGTCGCCGCCGAAGCCTCCGGCGGCGCGCCCGGCCGCAGGAGCTCATCCGTCCTGCCGGTCACCGATTGGACGAAGGCCAGTGTCTGCGCGATCAGCGCGTCGCGTTCCCTGATCCATTTCATGATCCACCTCAGCCGCCGCCATTCCAGCAAAGCGGCTGCGCCGAATCAAGACGGTTGACAAGGGTTGCATATTTTTCCCGGTCGCCCGAAAGTGGACGGATGGAGTCCGGGAAAGAACGTTCGGCCGAAGTGGATGGCTTGAGGCTGATCCGCGCGTTCCTGTCGCTTCCGCCCGACAGGCGGGCGGAGGTGATCGCGTTCGTGGAGGAATTGGCGCGTGCCCATGGCCGGCCCGAGGAAGGCACCAAGGCATCGCCGAGATGAGCTATCGCTCGCGCGGGTTGACGTTGGGCTCGAACGGCGCGCCCACCACCCGAACCGGCCTCTGATCCGAGATCCTGGTCACGTCGATCAGAGTCCGCTCGGCCACAGTCCGCTCGGCGACCTGCCTCTCGGGGGCCGGCTGAAACACCGGCTCAAGCAGCGTCAACGTCCCGGCCACGGCGCCACAGAATAGTGTCACCGTCGCCAGCAGAAACATATTCCGGTTTTCTTCGCGAATTCGCATGGGTCGAGAACGAACGACGTGCGTCGTTGGTTCCGCGAGTCCCTCTGTTCGGGACGCGAATGCCATCGACAGCGCCAGCAGAAATCCCGAGACGATGACGAACCGCACGGCCGTCATCACAACCTGACCACATCGGCGGCGTTCGCTGTATGATGTCCCGCATCGCAATTTCGACTCGCGCCCGTCAGATGATCGCCAATCGTCCCCCCGTGCTGGCTCACGAACGCTTCGTCGCCGACCGCGATAATTTCGTGGGCCTCGATCTCGCCGCGCGGTTCGAGCGGATCGAGCAGACCAACCTCTGGGGCGCGGCCAGCTCGGTGTCGGGCCTCGGCTCGGAGGACACCGCCACCGCCGCCATCCGGGAGGCGCTTCCGTCATTGCTGCAACGGCTCGGCGCGCGCTCGCTGCTTGATGCGCCCTGCGGCGATGCGGGCTGGATTGGCCGCATCAAGCTCGAGCTCGACTACATCGGCATCGACATCGTGCCCTCGCTGATCGCCGCCAACAACCGGCGCGTGGCGGACGGCGAGCTGGCCGGCCGCTTCCTCGTTGCCGATATCACGCGCGATGCCCTGCCGCGTGCCGACCTGATCCTGTGCCGCGACTGCCTGGTGCATCTGAGTTTTGAGAACATCGCCCGCGCCGTCGCGCGCTTTCGGGAGACCGGGGCGCAATTCCTGCTCGTCACGACGTTTCCGGAAGTCGAGCACAATCGCGATTGCGAGGACGGCGACTGGCGAGCGCTCAACATGACGAAGGCACCGTTCGACTGGCCCGCGCCGCGCGCGTTGATCGACGAACGCTGCGAGGAGGGCGACGGCGGCTGGCGCGACAAGAGCCTCGGGCTATGGCGGCTGGACGAGTTGCCGGATCGCGACCGCATGGCCACGGATGTGTGACGGCCGCGACGTGAGATTCGCGCCTCGGACGCTGCGGCATTGAACCGCTTCGGAGCCTGGCGCCACAAAGTGGCATGACCGGCATCATCAGAGAATTGCTGCTTCCGATTGCGAGGTCCGTTGTCGAGGCCTGGTCGCTTGCCTTGTTTACAAAGGTGGGAAACTGGCTGGATGCAAATGTAGCCGGGCGATACGTGAAGCTCGTCATCGGCATGCTTCTCGGGCTTGCCGCGTTTTTCTTCGTCCCGGTGGTTCGCGGAATCCTGGGTCTTTGATGGTGCCGGCTGAGGGGATTGAACCCCCGACCTTCGGTTTACAAAACCGCTGCTCTACCGCTGAGCTAAGCCGGCGACGCCTGAAAGACACGGGCAGGGCCGGCAGGCGCCGGGGCTGTCCGCCCGTGCGCGCCGCAATACCAGACTTGATCGAAAAGTGCCAGAACCCGGGAGGTCGTGGCACCAGCATGAATCAGGCGGCCCTCGGGGCCGCCTGATCTCTCACATCGATTCAGATCGCCTTACTGGCAGATGTGCCGGCGGCCGTCTTGTCCCTTGAACCAGGTGCCTGGCGTGCAGACGAAGCCGTTACGCTCGGCATAGGAGCGGGTGTCCCAGCTGCGATTGTCCCAGGAATTATTCCAGCGATTGTCGTAGGCATAGGAATTGTCCCAGCCGCGGAACGGTGCGGTCGCGATCGCGCCGGCGGTGCCGATCGCGGCGCCGGCTACGCCGGCCGCGACGTCGGTCGGCCAGAAGCCGGTGCGGCTCCTGTTCCAGTCGTTATTCCAATCGGCATTGGTCTGCCGGTGGGACACGCGGCGCTGGCGGTTGCCACGATCGGTGTAAGGGGTGCCGGGGCCGAGGTTCTGGCAGTTGGCGTTGGGGAATTGCGCCGAGCAGCGGCCGGGTTCGTTGACCACAGACTGCGCCATGGCAGAGCCCGCCAGCATGGTCGCCGCAATCGCCGTCGCTCCGAGAAGTCTAATCGTCATGGTTGTTGGCTCCCATTTTGTTGACGAGAGCTAAACACTCACGGCGCCGGACGTTCCGCTGAACTGGGGAATTTCGAACGCTAAACGCTCAAACCGAGGTGAGCGCGCGGCGCGGTTCCGTGCGGCGCGCCCTGTGCCGTTAACGCTTCACTAGCCCGCTTCCCTGCATTTGAGCGCGGCGCAATCCTTACGCATTAGGCTTACCGGAAGTTGGTGAGCGCGCCTTAACTCTCTCTACGTCGTGATCGGCTAGGTTGCAGCCGCATAACCGGGGTCTCCTCATGCGCGCTGTAGCGCTCGCCGCCTTTCTGATCGGATTGCCTGCGACCGCGTTTGCCGGCGAGGGCTTCGATATCGTCATTCCCGGCCGTCCCGGCGTGCCGATCATCATCAACAATATCGACGCGTCCTATGCGGTGGTCGAGGGTGTCTGGGGCCTGGGCAAGAACCAGCAGGTGCAGCCCACGATCTATGGCGGACGCTATATCGCCGAGCGTCAGCCCGACAATGTCGGCCACTATTATCCGACGCTGGGCCTGCGGCCCGGTTACGGCCGGCTCGAGGTTGAGCCGCCCGCGAACCGCAAATTGCCGAAGCCGGCCGAGAGCTATCACCAGAGTTGGGGCGCGCAATCGGCGCCGTTGCCGGCGCAGATGGATCCGCCCGTCGATCCGCCGCCAGTGATCTACGCGCCCGAGATCAACAATCGTCCGCGGCCACCGCGACCGCGGCCGCATGTCGAGGTCCCCGGTAGGCCGCCGGGTTAAGAAACGTCAAAATCCAACAACACGGAAATCAACAGGAGAGAGTAATGCGTCAGATGATTTCGGGACTGGTCGCGGCGGCTGCCGTGATGTTCGCCGCCACCGCGCCGGCCGCGGCCTGCGGTTTCAATCCGTGCCAGCCCGTCGCGCCGGTCTATTCCGGCTGCAACACCGGCTGCGGCGGCTACGGGTACGGCTATGGCTACGGCTACGGCGCCTACGAGCGTCTCGCCGAGCCGACCACGCAATATTACTACGTCAACCAGGGCCCGACCTACACCGGCCCGGGCGCCTTCGCGCCGTATCCGACCTACCGTGAGGACGCGGTCGTCGCGCCCGCCAACTACGGCTATGGCAATTACGGATATGGCTATCGCGCCGCAGTGGCTCCGCATCACCGCCCGTACTACCGTCCGTACCGCTATGGCTACGGTCCGCGCTACGGCTATCTGCCGCGCGTGAACTACGGCTACGCCCACCGCCACGCTCCGCGCTACGGCTACGCTCACCGCTACGCGCCGGCGCCGTACTACGGTGGCCACCGCGTGCTGCGCCGCTACTACTGATCTCTGATCGGACCGAGTGACGAAACGGCCGTCCGCGCATTGCGGACGGGCGTTTGCTTTTCGATGCGAGGCGAAGGAGCTAGCGCTTCATCAGTCCCAGCCGGCTCGCGCCGACATAGAGCGCGAGCACGGCGGCATTCGACACGTTGAGGCTCTTGATCTCGCCGGGCATGTCGAGCCGCGCCACGACGCTGCAGGTCTCGCGGGTCAATTGCCGCAGACCTTTTCCTTCGGCCCCCAGCACCAGCGCGAGCGGCTCGCGCAGCGCGACGTCCGAGAGGTCCTCGCTGCCTTCGCTGTCGAGCCCGACGGTCTGGAAGCCGCGCTCGTTCAGTTCGGTGAGCGCACGAGCGAGGTTTTGCACGGTGACGACAGGCACCAGTTCGAGCGCGCCTGAAGCGGCCTTCGCCAGCACGCCGGTCGCTTCCGGACTGTGGCGCGCGGTGGTGACGATGGCCTTGACCGCGAACGCTGCGGCCGAGCGCAGGATGGCGCCGACATTGTGGGGATCGGTGATCTGGTCGAGCACCAGCACCATGCCCTCCTGCTTCAGGGTCTCGATATCGGGCGAGGGCAGGGGATCGGCTTCGGCGAGCAGGCCCTGGTGCACGGCGTCGGGCGACAGCAGACGGTCGATCTCCTGAGGCCGAACGATCTCGGGCGTGACCGGGGTCGCGATGTTCTCGTCCGCGAGCCGCTTCGCTGCGTTCTCGGTCAGCGTCAGCTTGCGGATCCGCCGCGCCGGATTGGCCAGCGCCATGGTGACCGTGTGCCAGCCGTAGAGGATGGCCGGTCCGTCGGGGTGCGAATCGCGGTCCCGCCAGGCCCGCCGGCCGGCCGATTTCCCTGGCCTGTTGAAGGGCTTAGCTCCGCCGCGGGAACCCTTTGGTGCGAATTTTCGATCCTTCATGGGCTCGCTTGTGTCACGGGTCCCGGAATATGGCAATTTGAGCGCCCGCGAGGGCGATTTTAGCTGTTCGCCTCGGTTGACTTTACCCCACCGCTTCGCCCATAACCGCGCCCGGTCGCGCCCCCATCCGGGCTGTCGCGGCCTTCACGTTCCATGGCCGTCTTCGGTCCGCCGGCAAGGTCCGGCCCGATTGTGCTGCCGTCGAGCGGGGGAGTGTCCCGAGTGGCAAAGGGAGCTGACTGTAAATCAGCCGCCTCATGGCTTCGCAGGTTCGAGTCCTGCCTCCCCCACCATCCTGCTTCGCGCTGACGCGCTTCGCAGGATTGCAGCCCTTCACTGCGCGAAGCAGGATGCCCTCCGAAGCCTTGGCGAAGGAGGGCGGCGGCGATGCACTATGTCTATCTTCTGGAGAGCGAAAAGTTCGGAGGTCAGCGTTATATCGGCCTGACTATGGATCTCAAGCAGCGCCTGGCAGACCACAATGCAGGCAAGTCACCGCACACCTCGAAGTACATGCCCTGGCGACTGGTGACTTACGTGGCCTTCTCGGACATTGCGAAGGCACGTGAGTTTGAACGTTACTTGAAATCCGGTTCGGGCCACGCCTTCGCGAAAAAGAGACTCTGGTGAGTGAAGTCGGGCTGAGACTATTCCCCCATCATCTCCCTGACCATCGGCACCACCTTGCGTCGGTGGCGTTCTATCGCGCGATCCGCACCACCATCTTGCCGAGCGCCGCGCGCGTCTGCATGGCTCTGAACGCGTCGCGGAAATCCTCGAGCGCGAAGACGCGGCCGACCACGGGCTTGAGCTGGCCGTCGGCGAGCCAGCCGGTCAATTGCGACATCAGGCGCTTCTGCAGCTCGGGCTCACGCAGCGGGATCTGAGCGAGGTCGACGCCGAGCAGGGCGCCGCCTTTCAGCAGCGGGAGATTGAACGGCAGAGCGGGGATGGCACCGGCCGCAAAGCCGACCACGAGATGGCGTCCGCGCCAGGCGATGGATCGAAAGGCCTGCACCGAGATCTCGCCGCCGACGGGATCGAAGATGACGTCGGCGCCGTGTCCTCCGGTCAACTCCTTCAGCGTGTCGCGCCAGCCGGGCTGCGTATAATCGATCACGGTGTCGGCGCCGTGCGCCTGCGCGAATTGGCGCTTGTCCGGCGTCGACGCTGCCGCGATCACGCGCGCGCCGAGCAGCTTGCCGATCTGGACGGCTGCGATCCCCGTGCCGCCGGCCGCGCCCAGCACCAGAAGCTGTTCGCCTGCGCCGAGCGAGGCGCGTGCACTGAGCGCATAGAGCGCGGTCAGATAATTGGCGCGAAACGAGGCGGCGACCTCGGCCGCAACGCCGTCCGGCAGCGGATGGAGCGCTGCGGGGCTGACGACGATCTCCTCGGCAAGTGCGCCGGAGCGCGTCATCCCCATCACGCGCATGCCGGGCTGATAGCCGCCGGGTGCCCCGGGCGCGTCCGTCACCACGCCTGCGAACTCCGTCCCGGGAATGAAGGGAAGGGGATCCTTGGTCTGGTAGCGCCCTTCGATCTTCAAGCCGTCGACAAAGCCGATCCCCGCGGCTTCGACGCGGACGCGCAACTGGCCCGGGTCCATGGATGGAGGCGGGACGTCCTTGAGCTCGATCTGATCGATTGGGGCGTATTGCTCGACGACAACGGCTTTCATGTCCCGACCTCTGCTGTTCCAGTTGTCCTGACAGGTCCCACGACCGGCCTCTTGCGTCTACCGCCACATCCCCCGCATCCGCGCGCCGATGTCGATCTTCGGCCCAGCGCCGCGCTGCGCGCAGCGCCTGCGGCGGCCTTCGGCCATGCGGTGCGCTCGAACAGGTAGACCAGCTGCTCCGGGATGAAGCGGGTGCGCGAGGCGTAGACGTGGCGGTCGCCCTTGGCGGCCTGGCCGTGGGTGAATCGAGCCCAAGGGCAACTAGGGCATTTCCTGTGAGCTAAGCATGAATGTGGTTGAGAACAAAATAAGAACATGCTATCGTTGCATAGAAGCAGTGTTCCGAATCGGTTGGGGTTGGAAGTGAAGGTTGCAGGCTTATTCGCTGGCATCGGCGGACTGGAGCGGGGTCTGGCTGCCTCTGGACATGAGCCGAGCCTGCTCTGCGAAATCTGGGAACCCGCTCGCGCGGTGCTTGCTGCCAGAATGCCGGACGTTCCGTGTAAACGCGATGTTCGGGAGCTCAAGTCGCTTCCAGGCGACACTGATCTGATAGCAGGTGGTTTCCCCTGCCAAGACCTGAGCCAAGCTGGTCGAACTGCAGGTATTGGCGGCGCCCGCTCGGGACTAGTCGGGGAGATCTTTCGGTTGCTCGATCGACGGCGAGTGCCCTGGGTGATTCTGGAGAACGTGTCGTTCATGCTGCAACTCGACAAGGGAAGTGGCATGCGTACCCTTGTCGAGGCTTTCGAAGAGCTTGGCTATCGCTGGGCTTATCGAGTGGTGAATAGTCTCTCGTTCTTACCCCAACGCCGAGAGCGCGTGCTTTTCGTTGCGACCACCACCGAGGTTGATCCCGCGTCGGTAGTTCTTACGGACGAAGCAGAGCCAGCATTGGCTTCGACTGACCTCAGCGCTCATGCACACGGATTTTATTGGACCGAGGGGGTTCGTGGGCTTGGCTGGGCGCCGGATTCCATTCCTACGTTGAAGAACGGTTCTACAGTGGGGATCGCGTCGCCCCCCGCTATCCTGCTTCCCTCGGGTGACGTGATCACACCAGACGTCCGAGACGCGGAGCGCCTTCAAGGTTTTCCGGAAAACTGGACCCGTCCAGCTGAGGAAGTTTCACGGACGTCCATTCGTTGGTCTCTCGTCGGAAACGCAGTTACGGTCCCTGTGGCCAAATGGGTGGGCTCGCGCCTGGCTCGTCCAGGCGCATATGAGTTCAGCCGCGACTGCGAATTGCCGGCGAATGGCCGATGGCCCAAGGCCGCACGTTTTGACGGCAGACGACGGCACGCCGTTCACATCAATGCTTATCCGAAGTGGGAGCGGCGCTCGTCTCTGACGGCTTTTCTGCGATATGACGGAAAGCTCCTTTCAGCACGAGCAACGCGTGGCTTCCTTTCGAGAACCGAAAGAGCGAAGCTTCGATTCGCGGATGGTTTTCAAGATCGACTCCGTCAGCATCTTGCTCGAATGGAGCTTCATGTTGCGTCGAGCAATTCGAACTATGCCGTCGCCGCGGAATGAGGATTGTTCGCACCGACGCAGAAACGTCCGCACGGATGGCGCGGATAAGGCAAAAGGGCACGAAGATCGAAGCGGCGGTTGCGTCCGCGTTGCGTGATCTGGGGCTGCACTATCGCAAGAACGTCAGAAAGCTGCCCGGTAGTCCGGACTTTGCCAATCGATCGAAGCGATGGGCAGTATTCGTGCATGGTTGTTTTTGGCATCATCACACGGGCTGCTACAAGGCGACGATACCGAAGTCCAACCGCAGGTTTTGGCTCGAGAAGTTCCGCGATAACAAGCGCAGGGATGCTCGAAGCGCGCGGCTACTTCGAAGGGAGGGATACCGTGTCCTCGTAATCTGGGAATGTCAGGAGCGCCGCATCCGAGACAAGCTAACCAAGATCCTTGAACCGAGTCGCATAAATTCCTGAGAGGCGCGCGATCATGCCTCCGTAGTTGTAGATGTCATCTTTCGGCGGAGCGGGAGGAGACTCGACGAATAGAACTGGCCTGCCATCGTTGGCCATATCGATCACGACGATGGATATCGCATCATAGCCGACATCGCCCACTCGCGAGCGACGGGGCAGCTGCTTTATCTTGTCGATTGCAAGCTGAGCATCTCTAGGTTGCTTGTGTCGACTCCATTCTGGATCGGACGGTCTGTTCTTCTTGTTCAGATCCGGGCTCAGATAGGTTTCCGCGACGTTCACCATGGTGAAGGCGACCGCTATGGCCTCGTCGCTTGCTCCGTGTACGGTGAGGTGCGACGAGTTTAGCTCATCGTACAGACGGGGGAGAGCTCGCTGATGAGCCGTCATACAGGCCTTGGCTTCGAGAGCCATCAGAACGGAGCCGACCGGGGCGCGCGCAAGCTGTGGAAGCTTTTCGAATGTCGTTCGCTCCTCCGGAGTCAGGTCGATGCCGTATTCCTCGGCGATGCTGGCTAAAGTCTCTGAGGTCGCAGGTCCACCCGGCGTACAGAGCACGAGATCCAGATTCTTCTTTCTATCATGGACGAAGTCTCGCATTTCGTGGTTGATGCCGAAGCAAACTGTTCCGGCCTCCACATGTCGCTTCAGAAGTGGGGTTGTCGCCAATAAATCGAAAATCACTCCCCAGCAGCCGATCTTCGAATGGCGATCACTCCTTGAGTGGTATTGCCACGAATTCTGATAGCGATCGCTGATATTCGTCTTCGATAGCGTTCGTACGAGTATTGCTGGCCCGTGCATTCGCGCCTCGATTGTATTGATCCACATGCTGTTTACATGCCCCGCGACGGACACCACAAGGGCCGTTGGAGGTCGGAAATGCTCAGTTTCCGTTCGCGTCTACCGCCACATGCCCCGCATCCGCGCCCCGATGTCGATCTTCGGCCCCTGCGCCGCGGTACGCGCGCCACCCGCGGCTGCCTTCGGCCAGGCGGTGCGCTCGAACAGGTAGACCAGCTGCTCCGGGATGAAGCGGGTGCGCGAGGCGTAGACGTGGCGGTCGCCCTTGGCGGCCTGGCCGTGGGTGAAGAAGCGCTGGGGAACGACGAGGTGGAGATCGTCCTTGGCGCGCGTCATCGCGACATAGAGCAGGCGGCGCTCCTCTTCCAGTTCGGCACTGGTGCCGGCGCCGAGATCTGACGGCATGCAGCCGTCGACGACGTTGAGCACGAACACCGATTTCCACTCCTGGCCCTTGGCGGAATGGATGGTGGAGAGGATCAGATAATCCTCGTCGCGCAAGGGCGGACCTGATTTGTCGCTGGTCGCATCCGGCGGATCGAGCGTGAGCTCGGTCAGGAATTTCTCGCGGCTGGAATAGCCGCTCGCGATCTGCTCGAGCTGCATCAGGTCGGCGCGGCGCGTCTCCGAATCCTCGTGTATGCGATCGAGATGCGGCTCGTACCAGAGCCGCACACGCTCGAGATCGACGGGCCATTCCGAATAGCGCAGGTTCTGGGTCGTGCGGACGAAGTCGGTCCAGTCCGCGCCGGTGCGCGCCGGCACCGGCAGCTGGCCAAGCGTTTGAAGCGGATCGGTGCTCTCCGCCATCTGGTCGAGCACGCGCTGCGCAGTCGCAGGCCCGATGCCAGGCAGCAGATGCAGGATGCGGAAACCGGCGACGCGGTCGCGCGGATTTTCGGCAAAGCGCAGCAGCGCCAGCACGTCCTTGACGTGCGCTGCGTCGAGGAATTTCAGCCCGCCGAACTTGACGAAGGGAATGTTGCGGCGGGTCAGCTCGATCTCCAGCGGACCGGAATGTGAGGACGTCCGGAACAGCACGGCCTGGTGCTTGAGCAGCGCGCCTTGCTCGCGGTTCGCCAGCACCTCCTCGACGATGTAGCGTGCCTGGTCGGCCTCGTCGTGCACGGTGACGAGCTGCGGCTTCTGCCCCGAGCTGCGGTCGGTCCACAGGTTCTTGGTGAAGCGCTCGCGGGCGAGGCCGATCACGCCGTTGGCCGCGGCCAGCACGGCCTGAGTCGAGCGGTAATTGCGGTCGAGCGTGATCATCTCCGCGCGCGGCGAGAAGCTTTGCGGGAAGTCCAGGATGTTGCGCACGGTGGCAGCACGGAACGAGTAGATCGACTGCGCATCGTCGCCGACCACGGTCAGTCCGCGTCCGTCGGGCTTCAGCGCCAGGAGGATCGAGGATTGCAGGCGGTTGGTGTCCTGGTATTCGTCGACCAGCACATGGTCGAAGCGGCCGCCGATCTCCTCGGCGATCAGCGCATCGCTCATCATCTGCGACCAGTACAGCAGCAGGTCGTCGTAATCGAGCACGT